>NZ_BAAKJA010000003.1:0-380443 GCF_059703705.1 Pseudazoarcus sp. NS36
GAGTTTGCCGCCAACTGGCGCGCCGGGAAGCAGCAACAAAAGGAAGAAACACTCATCTCAACCCCAGGGCCTACTAAGTAGGCAGCGGTACTAAAACTGGGGGCAGGTCAAGGGCTGCCCGAGGACTCAAAAACACTTGCGTTTGACCAAATTTGGCCCCAATTGTGCATATCCCATTACAAGGGCGAGGAGACATCTTCGTACGTCATTGAGCGCTCATTGATGCGCCCAAGGAATATGATAAAAATGTTTGCCCACGCAAAGGGTTTCGCAGCCAATCTCGCACACCAGAAAATTCAGGAGTCAGACCTTGAGAAAGGGATTCGCGCATATTCACAGGACTTGTTGGTAGAACTAGATCATGAGTTGACAGATGTATTTCCGGAATCCAAGGACTTGCTTTACCACTTCATCGACGCAAAACCACAATTGAATGCCACTGAATTATCTGAATTGATTTCGAGCGCTGGAATTGATCCTAGTGACGTGCAGAACGTAATCGATTTTCTCCTCTATTACGGAATACTTGGCATTCAAACATCGCCGGATCATGTTCATTACATTTTTAACGTCAACTATGATCTGAAGATTCTCCGCATCAGAGCTTCCCGCGCGGGGAGTGAAGCTACGTACGTGATGAACCCAGCATTCCGTCCAGCGCTGGGGATCCACGAAATCAACTGAGTACGCCAGAGCCTACACCGCCAACTCCTCCCTCACCCCATCCGCATCCATATCCTCCCCCGCCCCACGCATCACGATTTCGCCGCGCTCCATGAGCAGGTAGTGGTCCGATAGGTCGCGGGCGAAGTCGTAGTACTGCTCGACCAGCAGGATGGCCATTTCGCCAGATTCAGCGAGGGTGCGGATGGCGTTGCCGATGTCCTTGATGATGGAGGGCTGGATGCCTTCGGTGGGCTCATCCAGGATGAGCAGCTTGGGGCCGAAGGCCAGGGCGCGGCCGATGGCGAGTTGTTGTTGCTGGCCGCCGGAGAGGTCTCCGCCGCGGCGGTGCATCATCTGCTTGAGCACCGGGAACATGTCGAAGATGCGCTCGGGGATCTTGGTGCTGCCGGAGCAGGTGGCGAGGCCCATGAGCAGGTTCTCTTCGACCGTGAGGCGCGGGAAGATTTCGCGGCCTTGCGGGACGTAGCCGATGCCGGATGACACGCGTTTGTAGGACGGGGCCTTGGTGATGTCGGCGCCGTTGAGGGTGATGGCGCCTTCGGCTGAGGGGACGAGGCCCATCAACGTTTTGAGCAGTGTGGTTTTGCCGACGCCGTTGCGGCCCAGCAGGGTGGTGACTTTGCCGACGGGCACTTCAAACGACAGGCCACGCAGGATGTGGCTGCCACCGCCGTAATACTGGTGGAGGTTTTCTACTTTCAGCATGACCAGTTACCGCCCCAAATAGACTTCAATCACACGTTCATCCGCCTGCACCTCGGCCAGTGGGCCCTCGGCCAGCACGGAGCCTTCGTGCAGCACGGTGACCTTGCCGCCGAGCGCTTCGACGAAGCTCATGTCGTGCTCTACCACCACCAGCGAGTGCTCACCGGCGAGGCTGACAAAAAGCTCGGCGGTGCGTTCGGTCTCGTCATCGGTCATGCCGGCGACGGGCTCGTCGAGCAGCAGCAGCTTGGGTTCCTGCATGAGCAACATGCCGATTTCCAGCCACTGCTTTTGCCCGTGCGAGAGCAGGCCGGCCACGCGGTCTGCGGCGTCATCCAGGCGGATGCGCTTGAGGGTGTCCGCGATGCGGTCTCGCTCGGCGTCGGAGAGGCGGGCGAACAACGCGCGGCGCACCCGCTTGTCGGTTTTCATGGCGAGTTCGAGGTTTTCGAACACCGTGAGCTGCTCGAACACCGTGGGCTTCTGGAACTTGCGGCCGATGCCCATGTGGGCGATCTGTGGCTCGGTGAGCTTGGTGAGGTCGATGGTCTGGCCGAAATAGGCCTTGCCGGAGTCGGGCCGGGTCTTGCCGGTGATGACATCCATCATGGTGGTCTTGCCGGCGCCGTTGGGCCCGATGATGCAGCGCAGCTCGCCCACGTCCACCGCCAGCGACAGCTTGTTGAGCGCGCGGAAGCCGTCGAATGAAACGGTGATGTCGTCCAGGTAGAGGATGACGTTGTGCGAGAGGTCCAGCTCGCCCGGCACCACCACGTGCGGCGAGGGGCCGGTGGAGTGGCCACGCGGCTCGGAGCTGGTGCCCGCGTCGTCGCGGCCACGCAGGAAAAAGTCGGCATTCATGCGCCTGCTCCTTTCACGGCCGGGCCGCTGACGGGTTCGGAAGATTCATCGCGGGTTGCCTCGCGGGCGGCGGGCGTAGATGCCGCCGGCGCTTCAGGCTCGCTCTTGCCCTTGCGGATGCGTGCCCAGAAGCTACGCACCAGACCCACGATGCCGTTGGGCATGAACAGCGTTACCGCAATGAACAGGAAGCCGAGCACGAAGGGCCAGTATTCGGGGAAGGACACGGTGAACCAGGTCTTGGCGAAGTTCACCACGCCGGCGCCCACCACTGCGCCGACCAGCGAGCCGCGCCCGCCCACGGCCACCCACACCGCGATCTCGATGGAATTGGCCGGGCTCATTTCACTCGGGTTGATGATGCCGACCTGCGGCACGTACAGCGCGCCGGCCAGGCCGCACAGCACGGCAGATAGCGTCCAGATGAAGAGCTTGTAGTGCAACGGGTTGTAGCCGATGAACATGACGCGGCTTTCGGCATCGCGAATGGCGGCGAGCACGCGGCCGAAGCGTGAGGTGACCAGATAGCGGCCGAGCAGCAGGCAGAAGATCAGCAGCAGCGCCGACAGCGCGAACAGCACCACGCGGGTTTCCGGCGCGGTAATGGAATGGCCGAGGATGCGTTTGAAGTCGGTGAAGCCGTTGTTGCCGCCAAAGCCCGTTTCGTTGCGGAAGAACAGCAGCATGGCGGCGTAGGTGAGCGCCTGCGTGATGATCGAGAAATACACGCCCTTGATGCGCGAGCGGAAGGCAAACCAGCCGAACACGAAGGCCACCACGCCGGGCAGCGCCATGGCGAGGAAGATGGCCCAGACGAAGGAATCCGAACCCGCCCAGTACCAGGGCAGCTCCTTCCACGCGAGGAAGACCATGAAGTCGGGCAGGTCGGCGCCGTAGCTGCCGTCGCGCCCGATCTGGCGCATCAAATACATGCCGAAGGCGTAGCCGCCGAGCGCAAAGAACATGCCGTGGCCCAGGCTGAGAATGCCCGCGTAGCCCCAGATCAGGTCCATGGCCACGGCCACGACCATGTAGCACAGGATCTTGCCGAGCAGGCTGACCCAGTAGGCCGACAGGTGCAGCGCGTGATCGGCCGGCAGCCCGAGGTGCGCAAAGGGCACCCACAGGAAGGCGACCAGCGCGAACACGGCGAGCGCGATGCGGGCCGAGGCCGGCATGTTGCTGAAGAGACGGATGGTGAAAGGCGTGCGCATTGTCTTCTCTCAGTTGTCGGCGAACCGGCCCTTGAGAGCAAAGATGCCCTGAGGACGCTTCTGGATGAACATGATGATGAAAGCCAGCACCAGGATCTTGGCGATGACCGCGCCGGTCCAGCCTTCGAGCAACTTGGAGAAGATGCCCAGGCCGAAGGCCGCCGACACCGCGCCGGCGAGCTGCCCGACACCGCCGAGCACCACGACCATGAAGGAATCGACGATGTAGCCCTGCCCCATGGCCGGGCCGACGTTGGCGATCTGCGACAGCGCGAGGCCACCGAGGCCGGCCACGCCGGCGCCGATGGCAAAGGCCATGGTGTCGACCCGCGCCGTGGGCACGCCAACGCAGCCGGCCATCGGGCGGTTCTGCGTGACGGCGCGCACGAACATGCCGAGCCGCGTCTTCTGCATCATCAGCCAGATCAGCGCGAGCACGAAGAACGAGAAGCCGAGGATGAAGATGCGGTTCCACGGCAGCGACAGGCCGGCGAAGACTTCCACGCTGCCCGACATCCACGACGGGTTGGTGAGCTCGAGGTTTTGCGGGCCGAAGATCACGCGCGCGGCCTGGATCAGCACCAGCGAGATGCCCCAGGTGGCGAGCAGCGATTCGAGCGGGCGGCCGTACAAATAGCGCAGCACGGTGCGTTCCATGACGATGCCGACCGCCGCCGCGACAAAGAAGGCCACCGGCACGGCCGCCAGCACGTAGTAATCGAAGTACTCGGGAAACTGCGAGCGGAACAGGTTCTGCACCAGGAAGGTGGCGTATGCGCCGACCATCAGCAGCTCGCCGTGCGCCATGTTGATGACACCCATGACGCCGAAGGTGATGGCCAAGCCGAGTGCGGCGAGCAGCAGGATGGAGCCCAGCGACAGGCCGGAGAAGGCGGTGGCGACGTTGGCGGCAAAGGCCACGCGGCGCTCGATGGCGGTGATGGAGTCGGCCGCGGCGGCGCGCACGGCTTCGTCGGGCTCGCTCCAGGCGCCAGCGGCATCGCGCTCGACCAGCGGTGCGAGCAGCGTCAGCACGGCGCGCGAGCTTGAACTGCCCAGCGCTTCGGCCGCGGCCAGACGTTCGGCCGGGTCGGCGGAGGCGAGCTGCACGCGCGCCATGGCCTGGATGATGAGATCACGGATGGCCTCGACCTGCTCGTTTTCGACCACGCGGCGGAACAGCGGCAGCAGCGGCTCGGAAGCGTTGTTGATGAGGGTTTCGGCGGCGGCGAGGCGTTCGGCCTGGCTGCCGGATTCAAGGGTGAGACCCGCCTTGGCGGTCGCGACAGCGCGACGCAGGCGGTTATTCAGACGCAGCGGCGAGACGTCGTCCGCGGCGATTTCCAGCGTTTCTCCGGTGGCCAGATCAATCACGGCACCGTCACGCAGCAGCACGGCACGGCCATCCACGGCCGCGAAGTTGCCGGCTTCCATTGCCTCGACCACCTCGGCCCCGGTCGCACCGCCAATGGCGAGCGCCTCGATGGCGGAAATGCGGGTGGTGAAATCGGCCGAACCCAGGCCCTCGAGCACTTCGGGGGGCAGGTTGGCATGGGCCGGCGCGGCAACAAACGCGCAGACCAGGGCAAGGCGGCACAACAGCGTGCGGAACATGATCGGAACCTCGGAAAAACGGGAACGGCGGGGGACGGCCAGCGGCCGCCGCCCCGCCCGATGCAGGCTTACAGGCCCTGCTTGGACTCGTTACCGGCGATGAACGGGCTCCACGGCTGAGCGCGGATCGGCTTGTCCGTCTGCCACACCACGTCGAACTGGCCGTCTTCCGTGACTTCACCGATCAGCACCGGCTTGTGCAGGTGATGGTTGGTCTTGTCCATGGTCAGCGTGAAGCCGGACGGAGCCTTGAAGGTCTGGCCGCCCATGGCCGCGATGACCTTGTCGGTGTCGGTGGTACCGGCCTTCTCGACGGCCTGCTTCCACATGTGGATGCCGACGTAGGTGGCTTCCATCGGGTCGTTGGTGACCACGGTGTCGGCGTTCGGAACGTTGTTGGCCTTGGCCCATGCCTTGTACTTGGCGATGAAGGCCTTGTTCTCGGCATTCTCGACCGACATGAAGTAGTTCCACGCGGCGAGGTGGCCCAGCAGCGGCTTGGTATCGACGCCGCGCAGTTCCTCTTCACCCACCGAGAACGCCACCACCGGCACGTCGGTCGCCTTCAGGCCGGCGTTGCCCAGCTCGCGGTAGAACGGCACGTTGGAGTCGCCGTTGATGGTCGAGATGACCGCCGTCTTGCCACCCGCCGAGAACTTCTTGATGTTGGCGATGATGGTCTGGTAGTCGCTGTGACCGAACGGGGTGTACTCCTCCATGATGTCCTCGTCCTTCACCCCTTTGCTCTTGAGGAAGGCACGCAGAATCTTGTTGGTGGTGCGCGGATAGACGTAGTCGGTGCCCAGCAGCACGAAGCGCTTGGCGCCACCGCCTTCGGCACTCATCAGGTATTCGGTGGCCGGGATGGCCTGCTGGTTGGGCGCGGCGCCGGTGTAGAACACGTTCTTCTCGAGCTCTTCACCCTCGTACTGCACCGGGTAGAACAGCAGGCTGTTGAGTTCCTTGAACACCGGCAGCACCGACTTGCGGCTCACCGAGGTCCAGCAGCCGAACACCACCGAAACCTTGTCCTGCGAGATCAGCTGACGCGCGCGCTCTGCGAACAGCGGCCAGTTGGAAGCCGGGTCGACCACCACCGGCTCCAGCTTCTTGCCGAGCACGCCACCGGCAGCGTTGATTTCCTCGATGGTCATCAGCGCGACGTTCTTCAGCGCGGTCTCGGAAATAGCCATCGTGCCGGACAGCGAATGCAGCACGCCGACCTTGATGGTGTCAGCTGCAGAAGCCGCGATCGGCATGCCGATGGCGGCGATGGAGGCGGAAAGTACAAGTGCTTTAACGAAGGTACGACGGTTTTGCATGACGGTGTCCCCTGAACGTTGGAAATGGAGTTCGCGTGTTGCAGTGCGAGTTCAGAGTAGGTCTGCGGTGATGCAGCGGGAATACGCAACATGGCGTATGCCGGCGAGCGTGGAACGCGCGGCATGCCAGAATGACATAGTGCTATACACCCAAGTCCGCGCTTGATATATTCGCGCGCCGCCATCGTACGGCTGCCGCAATGAGCCACTGCGCGGCCAGCCACTCCACGTCATCCGCACCCGTTTCGGTTCATGAGGTACATCGAATGTCCAACACCGCCGTATCCGGCAAGAAAATCGCAGCCTTCGTTTTGTTGGCGGCATCACTGCAACTTTTCGGTTGTGCCACAGAGAGTCACCGGACCCTGGAGGTGCCCAAGGTCGCTGCGGCCGCAACGCCTTACACCGGCGAGCGCAGCCTGATCTCGGTCGGCAAGTTCGACAACCGTTCCAACTTCATGCGCGGCGTCTTTTCGGATGGGGTCGACCGCCTGGGCAGTCAGGCCAAGACGGTCCTGATGACGCACTTGCATCAGACCGGCCGTTTCAACGTGCTGGACCGCGACAACATGTCCGAGATCCGGCAGGAAGCGGCGCTCTCCGGCGCCTCGCAGCAACTGAAGGGAGCAACCTACGTCATCACTGGTGACGTAACCGAGTTCGGTCGCAAGGAGGTCGGAGACCAGCAGCTCTTCGGCATTCTCGGCCGCGGGAAGTCGCAGGTCGCCTATGCCAAGGTGAGCCTGCAGGTGGTCAACGTCAGCACCTCTGAAGTGGTGTTTTCCTCCCAGGGCGCCGGCGAGTACAGCCTGGACAACCGGGAGGTGCTCGGTTTCGGCGGGACGGCGAGTTATGACTCGACGCTGAACGGCAAGGTGCTCGACCTCGCCATTCGCGAAGCGGTGGATGGCCTTGTGTCGGGCATCCAGTCCGGCGCGTGGACGCCGGGACGCCCATGACAGCCGCAGCGCAGCAGTCCGTGCGTACGCCGTCGATCTCCCTGACCGCGAAAATGCTCGTCATCGTCGGCGCACTCTCCCTCGGGGCATGTGCGACGGCGCCTGAGCAACTGTATTACTGGGGTGACTATCAGCCGCAGGTTTACGGTCATCTGACGGGGGCCAAAGGCCCGGACGAGCAGATTGCAAACCTGGAGGCAGGGCTCGAGAAAGCCCAGGCGAAGGGCAAGCAACCGCCGCCGGGCTACTTTGCCCATCTGGGCATTCTTTACGGCGAGAAGGGCGACGGCGACAAGATGCTGCGCTATTTCGATGCCGAGAAGCAGCACTACCCGGAAAGCACCGCCTTCATCGACTTTCTGATGAAGTCCAAGAACGGAAGTGTCAATTAAATGCGCCCTTCAATGATGATCCGCTCATTTTGCAGGCGGGCCTGCCTGCTCGCCGCCGTGGCTCTGGTTGCTACGGGCTGTGCGACGCAGGCACCGTATGACTACACGGCCTTCAAACAAAGCCGCCCGACCTCCATTCTGGTGTTACCGCCGCTCAATGCCTCGCTGGACGTTCAGGCCACGAGCAGCGTTCTCTCCCAGCTCACGTACCCCCTCGCCGAATCGGGCTACTACGTGTTCCCGGTCACGCTGGTCAATGAAACATTCCGGCAAAATGGCCTGGCCAACGCAGCGGAAATTCACGACGTTGCGCCCGACAAGCTGCGTGAGATCTTCGGGGCCGATGCAGCCCTGTACATCACCGTGCAACAGTACGGAACCACATACGCCGTCATTGCAAGTGAAAGCCGTGTCACGGCCACGGCCCGCCTGGTTGATTTGCGCTCGGCAAGCGTGATCTGGTCTGGTGCCGCCACCGCTTCCAGTGCCGAAGGGCGCAGTTCCAGCGGGGGGTTGATCGGACTGCTGGTGACGGCCCTGGTGAGCCAGATCATCGAAAGCTCGACCAATCAGGCTCATCCGATTGCCGGGGTGATGAGCAGCCGGCTGCTGACCGCCGGGATGCCGAACGGCCTGCTTTACGGCCCGCGGTCACCGAAACATCTCACGGACGGAAATGTCCGGCCGTAGGCTGAAGTGACGGAGGCGCGACGGTCTGTCGGCATCCTCAGTGCTGCAGTGATTCATTGCTGAGGATTTGCGGAGAGGACTGCTGAAGACCTCCCGGACAGCCGGCCGCGATGACATTCAATCGTCGCCAGCGCCGCGTCAAGAATCTCTGGCTGCGTGGCCTGAAGACGTGAACGCAGTCTCTGCTCAAGCACTGCGAGTCGTTCTTCAACATCATCCTTGACGCACAGGTCGAGCAGAATTTCGCCAGGAGTGAGCGAGCCGGAAAGCGTGTCGGGCGTGAGAGCGCACAGGTCTGCATGGGCGGGAATCCAGCCCGAGGCGTTGGCGTCGTGCAGGCGATGCCGGACCAGCACTTCGGGAACGCAGACACGCTGATCAGCCAGCGTGGCCAGCAGGGCGAACCACAGGTCGTAGGAAAACAAGGCCACGGGCGGCGGCCCCCATTGCAGCAGAAAGTCACGGCGCAAGGCCAGCGTGTGGCCCTTGATGCAGGTGCAGGGGCCGAAGCCCAGTTCGTCGAGGTGGCCGAAGAGCGACGCAATCGCAGTACCGCCGCGGCGCGGCAGGATCTCGATGTCGTGCGAGAACAGGGCCTTGTCGCTGTCGGCAGCAAAACGCTCGATGACTTCGATCTTGTCTGCTCGCCACAGATCGTCCTGGTCACAGAACAGGACGAGGTCGCCAACGGTGAGGGACAAGCCGCCGAGAAAATTGGCGGAATAGCCGACGCGGCTGTGCTGTTCGAAGAGGCGCACTTTCAGCGTGCTGCGCCTGGCGAAACGCTGCAGCAGCTTGCGCGTATCGTCGCTGGAGCCGTCGTCCACGATGATCAATTCATCGGGTTGGCGCGTTTGTTGTTCGAGGCTGTCGAGTTGCGCGCCGATGAAGCGGGCTCCGTTGCGGGTTGCCATCACCACGCTGATGCCTATTTTCACCGGATGCAGCAGACGCGGCACCGCCGTCCGGACGGCCAGCTCCTGCAGCGTAACCTCGGGGCGAAAACGCATCGAGGAGAGCTTCGACTTGTCCTCGTGCGGATCCTGTTCGGTACCCGAGTAGCAGTTGCTGAACTCACGCAGGTCGCGCACATCCAGACCTTCGTGCTTGAGCAGCGTCGGCACGAGAATCTCGCAATGCCCACTCCATCCTGCTTGATGCGCAGCGTCGACGCGTGTCAGGGCACGCTGGCTGAAGCGACACGCGGGCAGGAAAGCCTTCCACTCCGGGATCGCCGCCTTGTCGCCGCGAGGATCGCGCAAGGAATCCCACCAGTACCAGTCCGCCCGCTGCGCGCGCGACTCCACATGACTGGCCAGCAAATCCGCCTCGCACAGCGCGAAGTCGGCAAAGAAGTCATGCCAGGGACGGGCGCACTCGACGTCAAACTCGATCAACCAGTACCACTTGTAACCGCACTTTCTGGCCAGATGCAGCACCGGATAGTGCGCGCCACCCGGCGTCAGCGAGCCGGGCTTGAGCAGGGAATAGCCCAGCTCAACCTCAAGACTCAGAGGGTCGAAGAACTCGACCGCATCGGGTATTTCCGCGCGCTCAAGCAGCTCGAGCCAGGCCTTGCGCACCGGGCCATGATCGTTCTGCAGCAACAACCGGCAGTCGCCAAAGGCGCGCGTCTCGCGGTGAAGGCGCAGGAAACGCGCGCCCAGCGAGGGGCTCCAGAGATGCGTAAGAAACAGGATCAGCGTGGCATTCACCGCCTTTTCCTGAGGTGACGGAAATGGCGCACCCATCACGTCTGAATCTGCCGTCACGCCACACTGGAGGTCTGCTCGACCTCAGCACCGTCGTCTTCGGCTTCGTCGACCAGGAAGCCGCCGCTCTGATGCGCCCAAAGGCGTGCGTAGATGCCGCCTTGCGCAAGCAGACTGCGGTGGTCGCCTTCTTCAACGATGCGACCGTGGTCAAGCACGATGAGACGGTCCATGGCGGCGATGGTGGAGAGACGGTGGGCGATGGCGACCACGGTCTTGCCTTCCATCAGGCGGTAGAGGCTGCCCTGGATGGCGGCTTCCACTTCGGAATCGAGCGCGCTGGTGGCTTCGTCCAGCAACAGGATGGGCGCGTCCTTGAGCATCACGCGGGCAATGGCGATGCGCTGACGCTGGCCGCCGGAGAGCTTCACGCCGCGCTCGCCGACGTGGGCGTCGTAGCCGTGCCGGCCCTGCAGGTCGGAAAGCCCGAGGATGAAGTCGTGCGCTTCGGCGCGTTTGGCGGCGGCGATCATCTCTTCGTCGGTGGCATCCGGGCGCCCGTACAGGATGTTGTCGCGCACCGAACGGTGCAGCAGCGAGGTGTCCTGCGTGACCATGCCGATGTGTTCGCGCAGGGAGATCTGCGTGACTTCGGAGATGTTCTGACCGTCGATCAGGATGCGGCCGGATTCGATGTCGTAGAAGCGCAGCAGCAGGTTCACGATGGTCGACTTGCCGGCGCCGGAGCGGCCGACCAGGCCGATCTTCTCGCCCGGGCGGATGCTCAGCGTCATGTCGTCGATGACCGGCTTCACCTCGGGGCCCGCGCCGTAGGAAAAGCGCACCTGCTCGAAGCGGATTTCGCCGCGCGGCACGGCCAGCGGCATTGCATCGGGCTGATCGACCACACGGCGCGGCAACGACAGGGTGTTGATGCCGTCCTGCACGGTGCCGACCTGCTCGAAGAGCTGCGCCATCTCCCACATGATCCAGTGCGACATGCCGTTGAGCCGCAGCGCCATGGCACCAGCCGCGGCCAGCGCGCCCACACCCACCTGACCCTGCGTCCACAGCCACAGCGCAACGCCGGTGGTGCTCATGATGAGCGTCATCGACAGCACGTGATTGACGATCTCGATGCCCGACACCAGCCGCATCTGCGCATGTACGGTGCTCATGAATTCCTTCATCGCGCCGCGTGCGTAGGCGGCCTCACGGCCGGCGTGCGAGAAGAGTTTGACCGTGGCGATGTTGGTGTAGGCATCGGTGATGCGGCCGGTCATCAGCGAGCGCGCATCGGCCTGCGCACGTGAAACCTTGCCGAGCTTGGGCACGAAGACCCACAAGGCGCACAGATACAGCCCCAGCCACACCAGGAAGGGCACGACCATCCACAGATCGAAGCCGCCGACGACGAAGATCATGGTGACGAAGTAGATCGTCACGAAGACCAGGATGTCGGTCAGGATCAGCACCGTGTCGCGCACCGCCAGCGCGGTCTGCATGACCTTGGCGGACACGCGCCCGGCGAATTCGTCCTGATAGAAGCTCATGCTCTGGTCGAGCATCATGCGGTGGAAATTCCAGCGCAGCCGCATCGGGAAGTTGCCCGCCAGCGCCTGATGCTTGACGGTTGTCTGCAGCGCAACCAGCGCGATGCTGGCAACGATGACGCCACCCAGAATGGCCAGCGTGCTGCCCTCTTCAGCCCACAGACTGGCCGGGTCAACCGTGGCCAGCCAGTCCACCACCTTGCCCAGCATGGCGAACAGCACAGCCTCGAAGGCTCCGATCGAGGCCGTCAGCAGGGTCAGCCCGAGCACAAACGGCCGCAAGCCCTCGGTACCAGCCCACAGGAAAGCGAAGAATCCCTTGGGCGCCGGCGCCGGCACCGTTTCGGGATAGGGATCGACACGATTTTCGAAGAAGCGGAACAAAACTTGGACGCCTTGGGGCTAGCCCGTGTGTAGCTCAGGATGGATCGGCAACTGCTGCTGCGGGCAACTCATAACTGCACACCACACGCACACGGAAATGCGACGGCATGCCGTACATGAACGTGGTGGATTCGTGCCGAATACCACCGACAGCCGGCTTGCTATGGAGTTCGCGCAGCACCTTGCTTACAAGTGCCTCCTGCAAGTTCAAGCTTGCTGATTGTGGCGCCTCCTCGGGAGCCGCACCGACAAGCGAACGCAATGCCCGTCGCAGACGGGCCAGCCGTCTGAGCGTCGGCCGCACCCGCTCCAGCCGGAGCAGGCAGCGACACCGCGCGCCATCACGTCGGGCCGCTGGCAACCACGGACCCAGCTGATCCACGTCGAAAACAATCTCGGGGAGCACGCTGCGAGGGCGTCCTGCCGCACTCTCGAACGCTGCGTCCACCAGACCGCGAAGATGCGCTCTCTGTTCCCGCGACAGATCGCCCGATATGCCCGCAATGGTCATCCAGACGTATTTCGCATAGCGATAGAAATTGTGCAGTCGGCGATTGTCGCGCTTGGACTTCAATGTGGAATAGGCGAAACGCTCATCGTCCGTATGCGCTATGGCGTCGACAAAAGTAGCGGGATACTCGCGCTCGGCGACACCGGCCAGCTGCAGGCGATCGTACAGGTCGGCGTCCTCGCCTCCCCACCCGACAAAGAACTCGTCGTAGCAGCCAATCTGCCGCCAGACCTGCGTCTGCACTACCGCCGTCCCCCAGGTCTCGTACCCCCGCTCGCCATTGATCAGGCCCGCACGGTAGAAACCTCCAGCGCCCAGATTCTCACGCATCCACTTCAGCCACCCAGCCTGGATCAGGATGTCGGCATCGATGAAGCACAGCCACTCCGCCATTACCGCCGCGGCCCCCATGTTCCGGGCTCGCGCGGCGCAGAACCCCGGATCGTCGCTCACCCGCACGAGCTTGACCTGCGGCCAATGGGCTTCGACCCAGTCACCGGTGCCCTGCGGGCAGCCGTAATCGACCACCACGATCTCGTCCACACCTTCGGCTACCCAGCGTGGCAGGGTCTGCTGCAGGTGGTGCAAACGGTTCTTGCAGGTCGTAACGAAAGCAATTCGGCTCATGACTGGGGAAGCAACGTGAATTCACAGCGGATGCGGATGCAATAGGGGCTCGGCAACCGCCCGCCCCGGCCTTCCAGCGACAACCTGACCCCGCCCGCGGGCACGGCCTGCGTGCCGTTGACGAATGGACGGATCTTGGCTTTGATTGCTCCCTCGATGGCATCCAGCGCCCCTTCGGGCACACCGCTCAAACGCGCATACACCCGGCGCCACCGACGCTGCATGCGCTCAGCGAGGCTGCGGCGATCACCGTCGCCACGGGACTTCTTCTCACGTTGCACGGCAATCGTGACCTCGCAACGCGCCCGGTCTGCCAGCGGCCCGTCCAGCCAGTCGAATCGTTCCAGTGCATACGCGATGGACGGATACGCCATCTGGTCGTCCCCGCCCCAGCGCGCGACAGATTGTTCAATCACCTCGCGCCAACGTCTGCGCAGATCGTCCGGCAATTCCCCGGTCGCCGCACCCAGCGTCAGCGCGGTCCGCTTTGCATCAAGGTAGAGCACGTTGGTGCAGACCTCGGCGAGGCGCTCCCGGGTGCTCGTGCTGGCGAAACGCTCGGCGTCGTCGTGCGCAATCGGAGTAACAAACCCGGCTGGATAACGGGCTTGCTGCCAGCCGGCACATTTGAGTCGGTAATAGAGATCGGTATCCTCGGCGCCCCAGCCACGGAAATGGGTGTCGTAGCCCGAGACGGCTTCGAAGGCCCGACTAGGCAGGATCACGGTCCCTGTTGCACTGCCATGCAAGCGTTCTGGGCGATAGAAATGGCCTTCTACCAACATCGAGCGCATCCATGCTCTCCATCCTTTCTGGATCAGGATGTCGGCATCAATGAAGCAGATCCAGTCCGCTTCGGCCACCGACGCGCCGAGGTTGCGCGCTCGTGACCGGCAGAAGCCAGGGTCGTCGGTCACGTGCAGGACCCGCACCTGCGGCCAGTTGGCTTCGACCCAGCCACCGGCACCCTGAGGGCAACCATAGTCAACCACCACGATCTCATCCGGCCCCTCGGCCACCCACAGCGGCAGGGTCTGTTGCAGATGATGCAGGCGGTTCTTGCAGGTCGTGACAAAGGCTATGCGGTTCATCTGTCTCCTCCGAAGGGTCTCTTCGGATTGTGTGCAGGGTCTGCGATACTCGCCTACAAGCCCCCTTGCGACAAGGTCCATGCGTAATTCAATACAACAACATATTCTTATTGCCGGCGCGGCCGGCTTCATCGGCTCTCACCTGAGTGAGCGTTTGCTCGCCGAAGGGCACGCGGTGTTCGGGGTGGACGACTTCTCCACCGGCAACCGGAACAACCTGCAACACCTTGTCGAGCAACCGGATTTCGAGCTGGTCGAGCACGATGTAACACGGCCGCTCGACGTTCATACCACCGCCATCTTCAACCTCGCCTGCCCCGCTGCGCCGGTGCACTATCAACGCAACCCGGTACGTACCACCGTCACCAGCGTGCAGGGTGCAATCAACCTGCTCGAACTGGCCCGTCACAACGGCGCGCGCATCCTGCAGGCCTCGACCAGTGAAGTCTATGGCGACCCACTGGTGCACCCTCAACCCGAGAGCTACTGGGGCCATGCCAATCCGATCGGCCCGCGCGCGTGCTACGACGAAGGCAAGCGCTGCGCCGAAACCCTGTTCTTTGACTACCGCCGGCAGTACGGCCTGCCGATCAAGGTCGCACGCATCTTCAACACCTACGGCCCGCGCATGCATCCCGACGACGGCCGCGTGGTGTGCAACTTCATCGTGCAGGCCCTGCGCGGTGAGCCCATCACGCTGTATGGCGACGGCCTGCAGACGCGCTCGTTCTGCTACGTGGACGATCTGGTCGACGGGCTGATACGGCTGATGGACACGCCGGACGATTTCACTGGCCCCGTGAACCTCGGCAATCCGGTGGAAATGAGCATGCTGGAACTGGCCACGCTGGTGCTCGACCTGACCGGCTCGTCCTCGCCGCTGGCATACCGCCCGCTGCCGCAGGACGACCCGCGTCAGCGCCAGCCCGACATCACGCTGGCCCGAAACGCACTCGGCTGGGAGCCGAAGGTCGAGCTGCGCGAGGGCTTGCGGCGCACGGTCGAGTACTTCGATGCGCTGCTGAGCACTTCACAGGTCTAGGGGCGAAGCTTCCAGCGACCCCGACATCACGCGGGCAGCAACGAAAACTCGCAGCACATACGCAGCCGCAACGGTTGCGGAAGGCGGGCCCCGTCACCCTCGACACGAAGCTTCAGACCGTGAGGACAAGGCGCCGCCTCATCGCCAAACCGCTTGCCGACGGCGCTCACGATCTCCGATTCGATTGCAGGCACAGCCCGCAACGGCACGCCGCGCCAACGTGCGAATGCCTTACGCACATCACGCTGAACACGGTAGCGCAGGTATTTCAACCACCCGTCACGCCTAAGGGGCTGCACTTCGACCACCAACGTCAGGGTGCACTGCGCACGGCTCCGGCAGTTCGCCGGCAGCCAGTTTCCAAGTTCACGCACCTCAAAGCGGATTTCCGGCGGAACGTGCCCGTCGCCAGCCCAGCCGCCAACCGCTTGCTGAACGGCCTGGCTGATCCGCGTGCGCTCTTCCAGTGACAGCTCGGTCTTGACCGATGCGAGGACCATCACCGCATGTTTGGCGCTGACGTAGAGCAGGTTCGCACTGAGCTGTCGCGGTCGGTCAGAAAACTGTGAATAGGTCAGGCGCTCATCATCACCATGGGTGATTGGCGAAATGAAGTCTCCGGGGTAGTCCGCCTCGGCGAGTCCGGATTTGTGCAAACGCAGGTAAAGGTCTGCGTCTTCCGCCCCCCAACCCCGAAACAGCTCGTCATAGCCACCGATACGCCGGAAGGCCTCGCGCTCGACGACGAAGGTTCCCCACAACTCCGCGTGGCGCACACCGCTCGCAGGCTCCACCCGAAAGAAGAACCCGACCCGCAACGCCCCCCGCATCCAGTGCATCCAGCCCGGCGCCACCACAATGTCTGCATCGAGAAAGCAGATCCAGTCTGCTGTCGCCGCCGCCGCGCCGATATTGCGCGCCCTGGACAGCGAAAAACCCGGGTCATCGTCCACGCGCACCACCTTCACCTCGGGGTAGTGCTCATTCACCCACGCGGCCGTGCCTTGCGGACAACCGTAGTCGACGACGATGATCTCGTCGGGCTGCTCTGCAACGAAGCGCGGCAAGGTCTGCTGCAGATGATGGAGACGACCCTTGCAGGTCGTGACGAAAGCCACCCGGTTCATTCAATACGTCTCCCCAATTGCCACCTGAAACAGCCCACCGGAACCCGCCTAACGCAGCAACACCAGCCGGGGCACCGCATCCTCACCGCACAGCACCACACCGTTCTGCCGGTGGCGCCGCCCCAAAGCTTCGACAATGGCGGGCGGACACCCCAGCGCAAGAAAACCCGGCTCCTCCATCCAGCGCCCGGTGGGGTCCACACCGCGCGCAGGCAGTACCAGCGGCGCAAAGCGCTCGAGCTCCGCCCCCAGGGCATTCGTGCGCGTGGTGTTGTCCGCCGCGCCGAGCAACTGACCGTGCGGATTGCAGGCCGTGATGAAGGCCGCAGAAGGCATGGCCTTGTCCGCCATCAGGCCAGCCAGTTCGGCGCTGTGCTGGCCGATATGCAGCACAAAGGCCGGCTCGGCGGCCACGTGGTATTCGGCGGCCTCATAGGCCGCAATCATCTGCGCCGGCACGGCACTCTTGGTCGTCATGTCGATTACTTCACCGGAAAATCAAAGAAGGTCTGCGGATGCGGCTCGTCACGCAAGGTGTAGTGCCACCACTCTTCGGGCAGGTTGTTGAAGCCGTAGCGGTCCATCAGCGCGGCGAACCAAGCGCGATTGTGGCGCACGTGCGTCGGCATGTCCGGGTTGGCGGTATGCGACTGCGGATCGAACAGGTCGAAGGACGAACCCATATCGACTTCGCCTTCCTCTTCCAGCAGCCCTTTCAGCGCCAAGGCAGCGCGTGCCGGATCAGTCACGACCAGCGTCAGATCCACCGTGCTGCCCCGGCTGTGGCCGGACTTCGCGGCGATATAGCCGCGCTCGAACAGCTCGCTCTTGGGCACGCGCGGATAGTAGGTGGTCATGCGCTTCAGATCCTCCAGATCCCGCCCCCAGCGCACGAAGTCATCCACCGCACGCTGCGGCCGGAAGCAGTCGAAGATCTTCAGCGTCAGACCGTTCTCCGCCGCCTCGCGCTGCACCTTTGCCAGCGCATCGGCGGCCGGCTTGCTGAGGATGCAGGTCGCCCGCTCGTAGCCCGCCACCGGTCGGCCGAGGAAGTTCTCGGAGCCGGTATAGCGGATGTCGTAGCGGGCATCAGGGATCACGGTCGGGACATCAACGAAGCCATCGGGCAGCGACGATGCGACTGCCGGAGCAGCGATCAGGCAGCAGGCGAGCAGGACAAAACGGACAGCGAGCATCAACCCTCCCAAGCAGCAGACAGCCGACCGATTATCCCACCCATGCGGCACGCCCAGGCTGATAGGCTGCACGCTGTCGGGGGCAATGCGCTCCGAGGCCACTCGGCCATCCTTCAGACAAGCTGCTGCGCAGCAATCACTCAGAGCCCGGACCAATCAAACCCAATACACGCGTTCTCGTGATCGGCGCCGGATTCGCCGGCAGCGTGGTTGCCCGCGAACTGGCAGACCATGACGTGAGGGTGCGGATCGTCGATGCACGCGAGCATGTCGGCGGTAATGCCTTTGACGAGGCGGATCGCAACGGCGTGCAGATCCATCGCTACGGCCCGCATATCTTCCACACCAACAGTGAGCGCATTTTTGCGTACCTGTCGCAGTTCACGGAATGGCGGCCCTATGAACACCGTGTCCTGAGCGAAGTCGCGGGGGTTCAGTATCCGTTTCCGATCAACCGGACGACGCTCAACAGACTGTACGGACTCGACCTTGACGAGGCGGGGGTCGCTGCGTTTCTCGAGAAGGTCAGGGAGCCACATGATCCGGTGCGGACCAGTGAGGATCTGGTGCTGAACACCGTCGGTCGGGATCTGTACGAGAAGTTCTTCCTGAACTACACCCGCAAGCAATGGGGGCTGGAGCCCTCAGAAATCAGCGCCGGTGTTGCCGCGCGCATCCCGGTGCGACACAACGACGACGACCGCTACTTCACCGACCGTTTCCAGGCCATGCCACGAGATGGCTATACGGCGATGTTCCGGCGCATGCTCGATCACCCGAACATCTCGATGGAACTCGGCGCGGCGCATGATCCCGGACAGGATCGAACCGGATTCGATCACCTCGTCTACACCGGCCCGATCGACGCCTATTTCGGCCATTGCTTTGGCCGCCTGCCCTATCGCTCATTGCGCTTCGAGCACGAACACCTCGCCGGGACACGGCAATTGCAGGCCGTGGCAACCGTGAATTACCCCAACGAACACGCCTACACGCGCATTACCGAGTTCAAGCACCTTACCGGTCAGCAGCACGCCGGTACGTCGATCGTGCGCGAGTACCCGCAGGACGACGGCGACCCTTATTACCCGATCCCGCACCCGGCCAGCGCCGCATTGTTCAAGCGTTACGCGCAGCTGGCCGAACGTGAGTTCGACACCACCTTCGTCGGCCGGCTTGCGCAATATCGCTACTACAACATGGACCAGGTCGTGGCCGCGGCACTCAAGGCTGCAGCCTCGGTGCTTGAGCGGCTCGGGCGCAGCGACTGAAGCCGGATCGCCCGGCGTTCAATTCGCCTGCAGCTTCTGCATCGCCATCCCCGCCGCCGCCGTGCGTGTCTCGACGCCGAGCTTCTCGAAGACGTGCTCCAGGTGCTTGTGCACGGTGCGCGGACTGGTGCCGAGGATGTCGCCGATGTCGCGGTTGGTCTTGCCGCGGATGACCCATTGCAGGACTTCCGCTTCGCGCGCGGTGAGGCCGAAGGCGGACATCAGGCTTTCGACGGCGCTGGCGTCGTCTTCCTCGCGCAGGACGACCAGCCATTCGCCATCGCCGTCGTCATCGCTCTGGTCGTGAAAGGAGCCGAGCAGGCGCTTTTCGCCGTCAGCGGCGATCAGGGGCGGGACTTCGCGGCGCTCGGAACGGGCGCGGCGGGCAACGCCGACCCAGTCAGCGAGGCGCGTAGGGCAGTCTTCATTTGCCGGTTCGAACCACTCGCGCAGCAGCTTGCGCGCCAGCGGGGTCTGCCAGACCAGGCGGCCGTCGCGGGCGCGCACGGCGACGGTGGCCTGGCCAAAGGCATCGAGCGCGGTGCGCGCCTGGCGCATCTCGCGGGCGTTGTGCACGTGAGCGGCAATGCGGGCCAGCACTTCGGCCGGACGGATGGGCTTGGTGACGTAGTCGGCGCCGCCGGCGGCAAACGCGGCGACGACGTGTTCGGTTTCGGTCAGCCCGGTCATGAAGATCAGCGGGATGGCGCGCGTGGCGAAGTCGGCCTTGAGGCGGCGGGCGACCTCGAAGCCGTCCATGCCGGGCATCATCGCGTCGAGCAGCACGACGTCGGGCAGGCTCTGGCGGGCGCGGGCAATGGCGGCCTCGCCGCTGGTGGCGACCAGCACCGTGTAGCCGGACTCATCCAGCGCGTCGTGCAGCAGCGCGAGGTTGTCGGGCACGTCGTCAACGATGAGGACGATGCCTTGTGTTGCGTCATTGCTGAACATCGTTGCCCTCCCGTGGTGTGCCGTCAGCGCGCAGCATGTCGCGCAAGGCGTCAAAACGGAAGGCCCGCGCCATTTCCCGCGCCACGCGCACGAAGGCGCCGCAGTCCGGCTCGGTGTTCTCGATGTCGGCAAGTCGCGTGAGAATGCCGCGCAAATAGCCCAGTTCGATCACCGCGTCGAGGTCGCGCCGCGCCGCGGCCGATGGCAGGCGCAGCGGCTCGGCTACGGGCGGCGCAGGTGGCGGCACGACCGTTTCCGCGGGCATTTCGGCACACACCCATTCGAGCTCCAGACGGCGGCCGATCCAGTCGAGCAGGTCATCTACGCGGATGGGCTTGAGCATGAAATCCTCCGGCCCGATGCCGACATCGTTGTCGAGATTGCGGTCGAAGGCGTTGGCCGAAATGATGGCGGCCGGCACCGTGGCGTGCGGGCCGGCGCGCAGGCGGCGCAACGCCTCCCAACCGTCGATGCCGGCCATGGCCAAATCCATGAACACCAGATGCGGACGCACTTCGCCGATGCGCTCCAGACACTCCTCGCCGCTCGCGGCCTGGGCGACCTCGAAACCCAGCGGTTCGAGCACCGAAATCAGCAGCTCGCGGTCGACGCGTTCGTTGTCCACCACCAGAATGCGCCGCCGCACGCCCTTGTAGCCGATGCGGCGCGCGCGCGGCAGCGCGTCGGCCGCCTGACTGCCATGCAGATGCGGCAGAAACAGGCGCACGCGGAAGGTGCTCCCCTTGCCGGGCACGCTGTCGACGGTGAGTTCGCCGCCCATCAGATTGGTCAGCATGCGGCTGATGGTCAGCCCGATGCCGGTGCCTGCGGTGGCGCCGGCGCTGGCCGAACGGCCGCGCTCGAAGGGCTCGAAGACACGCGCGAGTTCATCCGGCGCGATGCCAGGGCCGCTGTCCTCGACCTCGATGGTGGCCATTTCGTGGCGATACGTCAGCCGCACGCTGACTGCACCGCGGGCGGTGAACTTCACCGCGTTGCCGATGATGTTGATGAGGATCTGGCGCAGGCGTTTTTCGTCGGCCCGCACCACCTCGGGCAGAGTGCCGGCCGGCTCGTAGGTGAAGCGCAGCCCCTTGTCGCGCGCCTGCAACTCGAACATGCCGACGATCTGCTGCATGAAGGCCGGGAAGGCCAACGGACGCACGTCGAGCGTGAGCTTGCCGCCCTCGATGCGCGCGATGTCGAGCGTGCCTTCGATCAGCGACAGCAGGTGGTCGCCACTCTTGCGGATCACCGTCACGGCCTGGCGGCGCTTGGGCGGGATGGCCTCGTCGCCATCGAGAATCTGCGCGTAGCCCAGGATGCTGTTGAGCGGGGTGCGCAGCTCGTGGCTGATCGCGGTGAGATAGCGGCTTTTGGCCGAGTTGGCCTGCTCGGCCACGCGTCGGGCGTTCTGCAACTGCTCGTCGGTGCGCTTGTGCGACTCGATTTCCTGCACCAGCAACTGCGTCTGGCGGTTGGATTCCTCTTGCGCCACGCGCCGGCTCTTGTGCGTCAGCACCATCCACCAGGTGCCGATGCCGGCCACGATGAACAGCGCGACGAAGACCTTCAGGAACACACCATCGAGCGATCCGGCGGCCTCCGCTCCCAGCGCCTGCGCTTCATGCACATAGATCAGCCCGAGCAGCAGGCCGAGGAAGCCCACGATGGCGCCGGTCAGCAGCAGATAGTGGCCCAGCCCGGCATCCAGCACCGGCAACAGGCGGGCCGGCAGACAGCGCCGCAGCAGCGCCGACCACTGCGCGCTGATGCGCGCGTGCGGCTTGCACAGATCGCCACAGCGCGCGTCCAGCGTGCAGCACAGCGAGCAGATGGTGCCGCGGTAGGCCGGACAGAAACTGGTGTCCTCGACCTCGAAATACTCGTTGCAGACGGTGCATTTGCGCTGGCCCTCGACCGGCGGCTCGGGCGGGCGGGCGAGGTAGTAGCGGCCTTGGGTCCACCACGCGATCAGCGGCGAAACCACCAGCGCGGCGATCATCGCCACGAAGGGCGCAAAGGGCTGGATGCCGTCACCGAACAGGCCGACAAAGGTCGCCACCGACAGCACCGAGGCCACCAGCATGGCGCCGACGCCGACCGGATTGATGTCGTACAGGTGGCTGCGTTTGAACTCGATGCCCTTGGGCGACCAGCCCATCGGCTTGTTGATGACCAGATCGGCCACCACCGCCACGATCCACGAGATCGCCACGTTGGAATACAGGCCCAGCACCTGACCCAGCGCGCTGAAGACGTTCATCTCCATCAGCAGCAGCGCGATCAGCACGTTGAACACCACCCACACCACCCGGCCCGGATGGCTGTGCGTGAGGCGCGAGAAGAAGTTGGACCACGCCAGCGAGCCGGCGTAGGCGTTGGTGACGTTGATCTTGAGCTGCGACACGATGACGAACAAGGCCGTCACGCCGACCGCCCACGCGGCAGAATCGAACACCAGCCCGAAGCCCAGTAGATACATCTGATTGGGGTCCACCGCCTTGTCGGCCGGCATGCCCTGCTTGAGCAGCATCCACGCCAGCAGCGCGCCACCGAGCATCTTGATCACGCCCATCACCACCCAGCCCGGCCCGCCCAGCACCACGCCGGTGAGCCAGCGCCCCTTGTTGGCCTGGGTACGCTCCGGCATGAAGCGCAGGTAGTCGGCCTGCTCCCCCATCTGGGTGATCAGTGCGATGCCGACCGTCATGGCGGCACCAAAAAGGTGCCAGTTGAAGCCGCCATCGCCGCCCGAGGCGCCGGGATAGTGCCAGAGCTCCCACAGCACCGAGGCGTCCTGATTGAGCACATACACGAACGGCAGCGCCAGCAGGAACAGCCAGATCGGCTGGGTGAAGGTCTGGATGCGGCTGATCACCGTGATGCCGTGCGTCACCAGCGGAATGACCACCAGCGCGCAGATGAGGTAACCCCAGGCCGGCGGGATATCGAAGGCCAGTTCCAGCGCATAGGCCATGATCGCCGCTTCGAGCGCGAAGAGAATGAAGGTAAAGCTCGCGTACACCAGCGAGGAGATGGTCGAGCCGATATAGCCGAAGCCCGAACCGCGCGTGAGCAAATCCATGTCCACGCCGTAGCGCGCGGCATACAGGCTGATCGGCAAGCCGGTGATGAAGATGATCAGGCCAATCGCGAGGATGGCCCAGAAACTGTTGATGAAGCCGTAGCCGACCAGCATGGTCGCGCCCACCGCTTCGAGCACCAGAAAAGACGCAGAGCCGAAGGCGGTATTGCCCACCCGCAGCGCCGACCAGCGGCGGAAACTGCGCGGCGTGAAACGCAGCGCGTAGTCCTCCATGGTCTCGTTGCCGACCCAGCTGTTGTAGTCGCGCCGCACCTTGACCACGCGTTGCACGGGGTCCGATCCGGCCCCGTCGGCGACGGCCGGCGCAGCGGCGGATGAAACCGGAATCGCGGGGTCTTCGTTCATCGGGCAAGCATACCGCGGCACTTGGCGGGTCTGCGCATGAGGGTGATCACACGCATGAAAAAGCAATCACCATGCCCGTGCGGGTAGCGAGCTTCAATCCGCCGATTCGGGCGCAGGCCCGGCTTCCGGTGCTCTGGACGGGTCCAGGGCAGGCAGGGCGTCCTGAAGCGTCTCGGCCAGTGCCTCCGTCGGCGTCTCGGCGGGCGCTTCCGGGGGCTGCGCCGCGGTAAGCCCTTCGACAACCTCGAAACGCAGCCGTCCGATCATCTGCCCCGCTTCGGTCAGCACCTCGATGCGCCACTGCCCGGCCGCATCCTGCGGGAAGTGCTGCTTGTGCGTCCAGGCGCGATAGCCCTTCTCCCGCCCGCCCTGGATTTCGATCGGAATGCGGTCGACCTCCACGCCGTCGAGCAGCCACACGTGATAAATGCGCTCCTGCAGACCCAGCGGGGCATCAATCGCGGTGTAGGCATAGAGGCCGCCTTGGCGCAGTTGCGTCGTGCTGAGCTGGCGCACCGGCTCACGCGGGGCGCGCTGCTCGCGGTCGACCTGCAGCGCCACCTCCACGTCAGCAAGGCGCAGCGTCGAGGGGGGCACCCAAAAGCGGCCATACCAGCCGACCAGACCCAGCGTGGCGATCAGCAAGACCAGCAGTCCTCCGCGCCAGTAGCTCGGCGCCTTGACCACCACGGCCAGACTCGGAAAGGACAGCACCACCGCCGCCAGCAAGGCATACAGGTAACTCTGCGGCGTCGGGATGTGCAGGATGATGGGGAACACCGTCAGCAGCACCACGAACAGCGCCAGCGTGTGATATCCCAGATACAGCCAGCGGCGCGGCGCCAGCCACTTGTAATAGACGGGGTCGATCACCGAGATCAGCGCGGCGCAGATCAGTGCGCCGGTGAACAAGGCCTGCGCGCTGTTCCACACCGTCGCAAACACCAGAAAGGGCAGCGTGAAGAACAGGCTTTCCTGGTGAATCAGCTGCGTGGCGTAGCGCAGCACCGGTTCCGGCAAACGGAAGCGGAAACGCACATCAAGCCAGTGGCGCAGCACGTTTTCCGTAACCAGCCAGAGCCAGCTCACCAGCATCACCAGCGCAATCACGCGGGCGAAGTCCTCCTGGCGGTCGACCAGCACGAAGCTCGCCACACCCGACAGGAAGCCGAAGATCGCGATGATGCCGCGGTGCCGCCGCAAGATCACGGCAAGCCGCAACATACGTGTCTTCCACTTCCTCACAACCCACCTGCTCCCTGCTGCGAATGAATCAATTCGGCCGCTCCGCCGCCAGCCGGAAGGCCAGCTCGGTGAGCGCGGCATAGGCCTTGCCGCTGTCGGCATCCCAATCGGTCACGGCTGCGCTCTGGATGGCCACCACGTCGCGGTCACCGCGTGCCGCGGGGCCGGTCAGCGCGTCGCGGGCGCCCAGCACGACGACGTTTTCGAGCGCACCGCGCGAGATCGAAGCGAGCATGCGGCCGGCAATTTCGGGCGGCACGCCGGCGTCTGCATAGGCCTTGCGCGCCACGTCGAGGATGACGACCAGGAAGTTCGACGCAAACACCGAGCCAGCGTGATACAGCGGCTTCTTCTCGCCATCGAGCGCAAAGCACTCGGCACCGATGGCCGTGAACAACGTGGCCAGCTCGGCGGCAAGCGAGGCTTCACCTTCGATGCCGCAGGGCGTGCCGGCAAAGCGGCCGGCGGCGAGCGCCGGGTCGGCAAAGCTCATGACCGGATGCACGCTGGCGATGCGGGCACCAAGCTCGGCAAGCGGCGCGAGCGCGGCAGACGGTGTGAAGCCCGAAAGGTGGAACACGCCATCGCCATCGCGCACACAGCCGCTCACCGCCAGTGCCGCGGCAGCCGTGGCAATGTCGCGGTCAGGTACGCCCAGCATCCACCAAGCCGCCGGGCGCATCTCGCCAAAGCCTGCCACGGCGCGCCCCTGGCCAATGAAACTCACGGCGTCCTGCGCGCTGGCCGGTGAGCGCGTGAGCACGTCGCCCACCATGCAGGTCCCGGCGTCGGCCCACAGTTTTGCGACGCTGCGCGCGGCGCGGCCGCAACCGACGATGTTGAGCACGGCAGGATTGGTTGGCGGCATCGCGGGCGCTCTAGTTCTTGACCAGGCCGCCGTCCACGACGAGGTTCTGTCCGGTGACGGCACGCGCCCACGGCGAGGCGAAGAACACCACCGCATCGGCAAACTCGTCCGGGGTGGTGACGCGGCGCAGCGGGGTATGGGCGGCTACCAGATCAAACACGGCTTCCGGCGTGGCGGCCGAGGCATCGGTGGTGCGCAGCAGGCCGCCCGACACCATGTTGACCGTGATGCCGTCCGGCCCCAGATCCTGTGACAGCGTGCGCGTGAGCGACAGCAGCGCAGCCTTGGCGGCGGTGTAGTCGTGATACGGCACGACCGGGTTCTGGAACAGGTTGGTGCCGATGTTGATGATGCGGCCGAACCCGGCCTGCTGCATGCCCGGCAGCGCGATCTGCGTGGTGTTGAGCGCGCCGCGCACACTGCCTTCCATCTGCTGCGCGATGCTCTCCCAGCGCAGCACGTCGGCGTGCTCACGAGCGTCGCCGTTGAAGCTGAAGTCCGGCAGCGCGTTGTTGACGACGGTGGTGATCGGCGCGCCGAAGTGCGTCTGTGCCCGATCGAACATGGCCAGCACCATGGCCGGATCACAGACGTCGGCCTGGGCGGCGATGGCCTGCTCGGGAAACTCATCGACGATGGCGGCCGCGCGCT
The DNA here is from genome assembly GCF_059703705.1 of Pseudazoarcus sp. NS36. Taxonomy (NCBI): domain Bacteria; kingdom Pseudomonadati; phylum Pseudomonadota; class Betaproteobacteria; order Rhodocyclales; family Zoogloeaceae; genus Pseudazoarcus; species Pseudazoarcus sp. NS36. The sequence continues at coordinate 26,128 of NZ_BAAKJA010000003.1, forward strand.
TCTCGCTGGTCAGGTAGTTGATGACGACGCGCGCACCTTCGCGCAGAAAGGCGCGGCTGATGTGCTCACCCAAGCCGCGCGCGCCACCGGTGACGAGCACGATCTGGTCCGCCAGGGCGGGAGAGGATGGATTGTGATGCATGCGGATACCCCCGGAAGTGGGTCGGACTGACAGCGCAAATGAGAACACAGCCGGGCGCCAGCGCCCAAACGCCGATTCACAACGTTGCAATCTTCTCCGCGCTGTCGGGCTGGGCCAGCCAGCGCTGCAGCAGACGATAGACGTCCAGCGCGAAGCTGCGCGGCGGCAGGGTCGCGCGCAGCGCGGCGAGCGCCTCATCACTGTCGGCGCTGCCCAGATGACACCAGTGGTCGAACACATGATGCGCCAACGCGCCGGTGTGCGCGGAACGTTCGGTCACGATGATCGGCCCGTCCCATGGCCACGGCTTGACGCCCAGCGGCGCCAGCGCGCCGAGCAGGCGCTCGTCGTGGGCTTCGGGCGTTTCGCGTGAGGCGCACACGCCCGCACAGTGCCCGGCCCTGCGCGCCGAACAGGCGCCAACACCTGCCGCCTCCATGCCAAGCCGGCGCGGGCACAGGCCATAGGCGGCGATCAGTTCGCGCAGCACGGCATCGGCTTCCTTCTTGCCACGAAAGGCACCGAACAGGCCTTCCCATTCGGCCGGATCGGTGCCATCGAGCTTGACGCGCTGCAGTTGCGGCGCACTGCGCCGACGCACATTCACCCGCAGCGCGCAGGCCGCCTCGCCGGCGCTCGGCACACGGTTGTGGCGCGGGCGACGAGTACGCACCAGCTCCAGTTCGCGCAGGCTGGCGGCCAATTCGCCGGCGGTCTCGATCCACTCCAGCCGCCGCACGGCACGCGCCAGATCGCCCTCCTTGCCCTTGCGCTCGATGGCCGCGAAATGCTCCATGACGCGGGCGCGCAGACTCGGGCTGCGCCCGACGAACAGCACTTCGTCCTCGTCACCGAAAAACAGGTACACGCCCGCTGCGTCGGGCAGGCCCTCGAGGATGCCGGCCGGCAGCTTGGGCGGGCGGGCCGGAAACTTCATGGCCTTGTCCCACGCCGCTTCGAGCGTGTCAGCCGGAAATGTCTCGCGCGCGAGTTGCAGGAACTGCCACAGCACGTCGGCGTCGCCCATGGCGCGGTGGCGCGCGTCGCACACGAAACCGTGACGTTCGATCAGTGCATCCAGCCCGTGGCGGTGATATTCGGGTTGCAACGCACGTGAGAGCTTCACGGTACACATCACCGGCGCATCGAAATCCTCGCCCAGGCGACCGAACTCGTTGTGGATGAAGCCGTAGTCAAAACGCGCGTTGTGCGCGACAAACACCGCGCCGTCGAGCAGCGCCGCCACACGCGGCGCCAGTTCGGCGAAAGCCGGCGCATCGGCCACCATCTGGTCGGTGATGCCGATGATCTGCTGGATGAAGGGCGGGATGGTCCGGCCCGGATTGACCAGGGTCTCCCAGCGCTCGACGATTTCGCCGCGCTCGACGCGGATTGCGGCAATCTCGGTGATGCGGTCGGAGACCGGATTGGCGCCGGTGGTTTCGAGGTCGATCAGGACGAAAGTATCGGGAAGAGGCATCAGTCAGGCGCTTGGCGGATCATCACGGAAGTGATCAGATTCTACGCAAGCGGCGCAAATGTACGTGCATGTCACATCGGGGCGCGCTGAATCGTCCTTGCTGTGTAATCCCCGAAACTGACCACGGAGTATTCCATGCAAGCCCGACTCGACCCCTTCAAAGCCTCCCCTGACTCCATGCGCGCGATGCTTGCGCTCGAGGAACACGTACGCGAATGCGGGCTGGAATACAGCCTGATCGAACTGGTGAAGACCCGCGCCTCGCAGATCAACGGCTGCGCCTTCTGCGTGCACATGCACACCCGCGACGCGCGCAAGGCCGGAGAGACCGAGGAACGCCTGTACCTGTTGTCGGCCTGGCGCGAATCAACGCTGTACACCGAGCGCGAACGCGCCGCGCTGGAGTGGACCGAGGCGCTCACGCTGATTGCCGACACGCACGCGCCGGATGCAGCCTACGCTGCACTGGAAGCGCAGTTCAACCCGACGGAACGCGTCAAGCTCACGCTGCTGATCACCACGATCAACGCGTGGAACCGCTTTGCCGTCGGCTTCCGTTCGATCCATCCGAACTGACATGGACCCGGCCGCCGTCTTCACGCCCCTGCGCCGCCGCCTGCTGCGCATTGCCTACCGCATGCTCGGCTCGATGGCCGAAGCCGAGGACGTGGTGCAGGACGCGTGGCTGCGGTGGGCCGACACGGACCACGCGACGGTGCGCGACCCGGAGGGCTTTCTGGTGCGCATCGTCACGCGGCTCTGTCTGGACGTGCTCAAGTCGGCGCGCGTATCGCGAGCCGACTACATCGGCCCGTGGCTGCCCGAACCGGTGTTCGACCCGCAAGAGGACGACACTGCCGACGCCATGCCGGCGCTGATGATCGCGCTCGAACGCCTGTCGCCGCTCGAACGCGCGGCCTTCCTGCTGCACGACGTGTTCGGCGCGAGCTTCGACGAGGTCGGCGCAGCCATAGGACGCGACGCGGCAGCGTGCCGCCAGCTTGCCCACCGCGCCCGCGCCCACGTGCGCGCCGACCGGCCGCGCTTCAAGGTGCCGCCACACGATGCCGCGAAGATCGCCGAGGCCTTCTTTCTGGCCTCGCGCAGCGGCGACCACGCGGCACTGCAGACGCTGCTGGCGCAGGACGCGGTGCTCCACTCGGACGGCGGCGGCAAGGTGCGGGCAGCACTGCGCCCCATCCTTGGACGCGACAAGGTCACTCGACTGATGTGCGGGTTGGCGCGCAAGAGCGGCCATGTACGGCCGCCGGTGCTGTGGCGCGGCACGCTCGACGGTCTGCCGGCCTTCATCACGCTGGAAGCCGGCGGCGTGTTGCAGACCACGTCGCTGGCCATTGAAGACGGCTGCATTGCCGAGATCTACGTCGTGCGTAACCCGGACAAGCTCGCGCGTCTGCGTGCGCAGCTGGGCGTGGACTGAGCCTGTTCAGGCCTCGACCGGCTGCTGGCCGGTGAAGCTGGCAAGCATCTGCACGATGTCTTCACGCGGCAGCTTGCGCCCGATGAAGACGATGCGGCTGCGCCGGTCGGCATAGGGGCCCTGTTCCGGCCAGACCGGCAAGGACGACGGCGGATAGACCGCGTGCTGCACACACTGCACGACGCGCGGCAACGGATCACCCGCAACATTGAGCAAGCCTTTCACGCGCAGCACGCGCTCGCCGCAGGCATGCAGCAGCAGGCCTAGGCCGTCGGAAAAGCCGAGCCAGTCGAGCGGCTGATTGAAGGTGAGCACGAAGCTGGAGACATCGCTGTCGTGCTGCGGCACGGCGGCGCGCGCGGCACCAGCCGGCGCATAGCGTGTGGCGCCCAACGTAGCCTGACGGCGCACCGCCTCCTCGCCCAGCCATTGCGCCACATCCGGCTGCTTTCCGGCGGGGTCGTACAGCCCGCAGCTGGCCAGGGCACCTTCCGGAGCCTGTCCGTCGAACACCTCGATCTGCGGCGCACCGGGGTTAAGTTGCGTCAGACGCGCGGCCAGTTCGGCCCGCTGTTCGGGGCCGGACAGATCACATTTGGTGAGCAGCAGACGATCGGCCATGGCGACCTGGCGCACGGCTTCGCGCTCGCTGTCGAGCTGGGTTTGCGCGTGTGTGGTGTCGACGGCGGTGATCACGCCGTCGCAGCGGAAGCGCGCAGCGATGAAGGGCTCTTCCATCAGCGTGTGCACAACGGGCGCCGGATCGGCCAGACCGGTGGTCTCGATCAGCACGCGTTCGAGGGCAATCTCACGCTGCGCGGCGCGCTTGAACAGGCCCTTGAGGGCGCGCACCAGATCGCCCTGCACGCTGCAGCAGATGCAGCCGCCATCGAGTACAAGCAGCGTCTCGTCGATCTTGTCGACGAGGTGGTGATCCACCGCCACATCGCCGAACTCGTTGATGAGCACGGCCGTGCCCGCCAGCTCGGGAGTGCCGAGCGCATGGTTGAGCAGGGTGGTCTTGCCGGCGCCGAGAAAGCCCGTGAGGACGACGACCGGGATGCGGCGCTCGTCCGTCACGGCAGCAGACTGCAGAAGACTCAGGCCTTCTTCGACACGCGCTCGAGCGCTTCGTGGCGCTCCTGCGCTTCCAGGCTGAGCGAAGCGGTCGGGCGGGCCAGCAGACGCGGGATGCCGATCGGCTCGCCGGTTTCGTCGCACCAGCCATAGCTGCCGTCGTCGATGCGACGCAGCGACTGCTCGATCTTCTTGAGCAGCTTGCGCTCGCGGTCGCGCACGCGCAGTTCCAGCGCGTGCTCTTCCTCGACCGTGGCACGGTCGGTCCAGTCGGCGGCGACTTCGTTTTCCTGTTGCAGGTGCTGGGTGGTCTCGCGTGCGGAGTCGACCAGCGTCTGGCGCTCGGCCTGCAGCAAGGCACGGAAAAACTCGAGCTGCGCGTCGGACATGTATTCCTCTTCCGGTGCTGCCAGCAGTTCTTCCTTGGTCAGCGCGCGCGCAGCATCATTCTTGATCGCATTCATCGTTACTTTCCCTGGTGCTTGTCCGGCCTTCCGGACGACTGCCAAAAAGCTTCCGGCGGGGGACGATACACCAAGCGGGGAGGATGCAACAGTCCGAAGGCTGTCCTGCGAGCGCACAGGGGCTATCATGTGCACGCCCATGAGCCACCACGACCACACCTCCTCCTGCTGCGAAGAGCTCACGCTCGACGATGCTGCCGAACGCTGCCGCGCACGCGGCGCCAGCCTCACGCCGATCCGCCGTGCCGTGCTGGGTCTGTTACTGGACGAGCCCGGCGGTATCAAGGCCTATGATCTGCTCGACCGCATGAAGGAAGTTCACCGCTCGGCCACGCCGCCGACGGTGTATCGCGCACTCGACTTCCTGATCGATCAGGGTCTGGCACACCGCATTGCGCGCACCAACCAGTTCGTCGCCTGTCACCACGACGGGCACGACAAGGCAGTGCTGTTTCTGGTGTGCCCGGCCTGCGGCACCATCACCGAACTGCATGATGACGTGGCGCTGGCGGGCCTGATGAAGGGGCTGAAGGCAGCCGGCCATACGCTGGCCAGCCCGGAGATCGAGCTCAGTGCCGTATGCGGCACCTGCGCCGCGAGCAAGGCCAAGCCGTCGTAAAGCCGCTCAGCGCAGCGACGACCGCTCCATCTGGATAAACACGTTGTAGGCATTGAGCCGGTTGGCCTCGCGAAAGGCCGGCAGCTTCTCCCACGCGCTCCAGTCGATGCCGGCATAGGCCTCGTCGAAAGAACTCATCTCTTCCACGGCCTTGCCGAGTTCGGTACGCAGAAAGCGCAGGTAGTCGCGCGTCATCACCAGATCGGCCTGCGGGTTCTTGGACACCGGACCATGGCCGGGGATCAGGATCTTCGCGTCGATCTCCAGCAGACGATCCAGCGCCTTGAGCCAGCCACGCGTATCGGCGTTGCCGACAAAAGGCACGCGGCCCCGGAACAGCAGATCGCCGGCGAACACCACGTCGTCTTCGACCACATGCAGCACCACGTCGTCCGGCGAGTGCGTCGGGCCGACATAGATCACGCGCATGGTGACGCCGCCAAGACGGATTTCCGCCCCGTCATCACCCAGCCAGCGATCCGCCGGGGTCGGCACGGTCTTCTCGTCCACGAAGGGGAACAGGTCGGCACGGCGCTGCTCAAGCCGCGCCTGTGCTTCGTCGGAGTTGAGGATGAGCTCGCCCGCACGATGCGCCCAGATCTCGATGCCGCGCGCCTTGAAGGCCTGCAGACCGTAGTAGTGGTCGGCGTGGTAGTGGCTCACCACGACCAGTCGGATCGGCTTGTCGGTGATCTTCTCGATCTCGCTGATGAGCTGCTCGCCCAGCACCGGCGTGCCGAGCGCATCGAGCACCACCACGCCTTCGTCGGTGACGACGAAACCCGCGTTCGACATGAAGCCCTCGTTCGCAGACGACGCCATGCCGGCCTTGCCCAGCACATACCAGGTATGCGGCGCGACCTGCACCGGGCTCATGTCGATGGCGTGTACCAGCGGCGCTGCCAACAGACACGCGGCAGCCAGCAGACGGGTTGCGAAGGCGCGCATGATCGGTCTCCAATTATCGTTATATCGGCATATGCTAAAACTCGCATCGCCGACTGTCGAGGCAACAAACTTGAAATCGGACTGGCGCCCTTATTTAATCAGAACATCGTTCCAGCCACTCCGCCGGGGCGGTGAATCCGCAAAGCCTTTTCCGGGCAATTCAGGGAGACTCCAATGAGCGCTGCGAAAACACCACTCACCGTCGTGTACGACAGCCGCAATCTGACAAGCAAGCTGGAAGTCGACAAACTCAAGGCCAAGGACACCTCCGGGCTGATGACGCTGGTCGACATCGCGGCCGGCGGCAAGGCCGAGGAGCATGGCTGCACGGAGGATGCCGTGCGCAAGGCCGTCCATGTGCGTGACGCCGAGGGCACGGTGTTTGCCGGCATCGCGGCTATCGGCGCGCTGCACGACGCCGTAGGCCTAGGCGGCTATTTCCGCTTCTGCCGCACACCGGGGCTGACTTCCGGGCCATCTGGCTTCTTTCCGAACAAGAAGGCCGCCTGATTGGCGTGACATGCGGCAGTACCCTCACCTGCGGCATAAGGCGGCCAGCCCCACAGGCACTCTGGCGCCTCCAGTGAAACGCAGCTTGATGCGCTGCTCGTTTTACCAACGGGGCCCCAACATCACGGTTCAACGGATCAAGACGGTACGCGCACTCGAGGACGCCACCACGGGATTCAAGCCCCAGGTAAAGGAGCCATCGGGGGCTGGACAGGCCTCCTACTCAGCGTGCCTGCGCGAGCAGGCGGTCCAGGGCATTGGCAAACTTCTGGCGGTCGGCCTGACCGAAGGCGGCAGGCCCGCCGGTCTGTACACCGGTGCTGCGCAGCGTGTCCATGAAGTTGCGCAGGTCGAGCAGCTCCCGGATGTTTTCCTTGCCATAGCGTTCGCCGCGCGGACTGAGCGCAATCGCGCCCTTCTCGACAATCTGCGCCGCCAGCGGAATGTCAGCCGTGACCACCAGATCACCCGCCGCCGTACGTTCGGCAATCCAGTCGTCGGCGACGTCAAAACCACCCGGGACCTGCACCGCACGGATGTTCGGCCCTGCCGGTACGCGAAGCATCTGATTGGCGACCAGCGTCAATTCGCGCCCCGTGCGTTGCGCCGCACGGAACAGGATGTCCTTTACCGCCACCGGACAGGCATCGGCATCGACCCAGATGTGCATCAGGCGGCGCCGTGGCCCGCGACGCAGCGGGCGCAGATGCAGGCCTTGCCGCGCACCGCTTCAGGAAGGCTGTCGATCAGCGGAGGCGGGATCGGCGTCGTGGTGCACCAGCACGGCACATCGAAACTGCCACTGCCGGCCGGCCCGCAGGCATTGGGGCCGCCGCACAGCGGACATTCGTTGGCTGGAATGGGGATCGGAATCGGGGCGTTCATGCCCCGAGCTTAACCGATCAATCCCAGGCCAGCGTACCCCCGGTCTGATATTCCGTGACACGGGTTTCGAAGAAGTTCTTTTCCTTCTTCAGGTCGATCATCTCGCTCATCCACGGGAAGGGGTTGTCGGCGCCCGGATAGACCTCGTCGACACCGATCTGGCGGCAGCGGCGGTTGGCGACGAAGCGCAGATATTCCTTGAACATCGGCGCGTTCAGACCGAGCACGCCGCGCGGCATGGTGTCTTCGGCGTAGCGGTACTCCAGCGCCACGCCTTTCATGATCAAGCCACGGATTTCCTCGCGGAATTCCGGCGTCCACAGATGCGGATTTTCCTGCTTGATGGTGTTGATCAGATCGACGCCGAAATTGCAGTGCAGTGACTCGTCACGCAGGATGTACTGGTATTGCTCGGCCGCACCGGTCATCTTGTTCTGGCGGCCGAGCGCCAGGATCTGCACGAAGCCCACGTAGAAGAAGATGCCTTCCATGATGCAGGCGAAGACGATCAGCGAGCGCAGCAGCTGCTGGTCGGCCTCGGGCGTGCCGGTGCTGAAGTTGGGGTCGGTCAGCGTGTCGATGAACGGGATCAGGAAGTCGTCCTTGGCGCGGATGCTGTCGACCTCATGGTAGGCGTTGAAGATCTCGCCCTCATCCAGCCCCAGGCTCTCGACGATGTACTGGTAGGCGTGGGTGTGAATGGCCTCCTCGAAGGCCTGACGCAGCAAATACTGGCGGCACTCGGGCGCAGTGATGTGGCGGTAGGTGCCGAGCACGATATTGTTGGCCGCCAGCGAATCGGCCGTGACAAAAAAGCCGAGGTTGCGCTTGACGATCAGACGCTCGTCGGGGGTCAGTGCGTTGGGGTCTTTCCACTGCGCGATATCGCGCTGCATCGAGACTTCCTGCGGCATCCAGTGGTTGGCGCAACCGGCCAGATACTTGTCCCACGCCCAGTGGTACTTGAACGGCACGAGCTGGTTCACGTCGGTGGCGCCGTTGATGGCGCGCTTGTCGGAGGCGCGCACGCGCTGGCTCTCGTGTGCGGCGGTGGCTGTCAGTGCCGGAGTCGGGCTGGGGGCTTGCGGCGTAGCCGGCGCGGCGGCGATGTTGTCTTCAAAATCGAGCATGTCTTGTCCTTGTCTTGTGGCGTGTGCAGAGCGGCTTACTGGCAGGCTTCGCAGTCAGGATCGTCGATGGCGCAGAACTTGGGCTCACCGACCTGGGCGGTAGCGACCGCCGCAACGGTGGCCGCTACGGCGTTCAGCTCCCCACCGCTGCCGGTGGATTTCTCGGCCGAAGTCGCACCCAGCGAACGCAGGTAGTAGGTGGTCTTGAGGCCGCGCGTCCACGCCAGCATGTAGGTGTCGTGCAGCTTCTTGCCCGAGGCGCCGGCCACATAGATGTTCAGCGACTGCGCCTGGTCGATCCACTTCTGGCGGCGCGCGGCGGCTTCCACCATCCACGCGGTGTCGATCTCGAAGGCCGTGGCGTAGAGCACACGCAGGTCTTCGGGTACGCGGTCGATCTTGCCCAGCGCGCCGTCGTAGTACTTGAGGTCGGAGATCATGACCTCGTCCCACAGGCCGCGCGCCTTGAGCTCGGCCACCAGCGATTCATTGACCACCGTGAATTCGCCCGACAGGTTGGATTTCACGTACAGGTTGCGGTACTCCGGCTCGATGCTGGCCGACACGCCGACGATGTTGGCGATGGTCGCGGTCGGGGCAATGGCGATGCAGTTGGAGTTGCGCATGCCGTACTGCGTGATGCGGGCACGCAGACCCTCCCAGTCGAGCGCGCTGGAGCGGTCCAGCTCGACCGGCACACCGCGCTCACGTTCCAGCAGGTCGACCGAATCGAGCGGCAGCACGCCCTTGTCCCACAGGCTGCCGCGGAAGGTCGAATAGGCGCCGCGCTCGCGCGCCAGTTCGTTGGAAGCGCTGTAGGCCTGATAGGCGATGGCCTCCATCGAACGGTCTGCAAAGTCGACCGCTTCCTGCGAGGCGTAGGCAATGCCCAGTTTGTGCAGGCAATCCTGGAAACCCATGATGCCCATGCCGACCGGGCGGTGACGCAGGTTGGAATTGCGCGCCTTGCCGACCGCGTAGAAGTTGATGTCGACGACGTTGTCGAGCATGCGGATGGCGGTCTTGATGGTGCGTGCCAGCTTCTCGTGGTCGAGCTGGCCATCCTTGAGGTGCGCGACCATGTTCACCGAGCCGAGGTTGCACACGGCGATCTCGGTGTCCGAGGTGTTCAGCGTGATTTCCGTGCACAGATTGGAGCTATGCACCACGCCGACGTGCTGCTGCGGCGAGCGCAGGTTGCACGGGTCCTTGAAGGTGATCCACGGGTGGCCGGTCTCGAACAGCATCGACAGCATGCGGCGCCACAGTTGCACGGCCGGCACACGCTTGTGATGGCGGATTTCGCCGGCGTCCGCCTTGGCTTCATAGGCGGTGTAGGCGGCTTCGAATTTCTGCCCGAAAAGGTCGTGCAGGTCGGGCACGTCGGCCGGCGAGAACAGCGTCCATTGGCCGTCTTCGCGCACGCGCTTCATGAAGAGGTCGGGAATCCAGTGCGCGGTGTTCATGTCGTGCGTGCGGCGGCGGTCGTCGCCGGTGTTCTTGCGCAGGTCGAGGAATTCCTCGATGTCGAGGTGCCAGGTCTCGAGATAGCCGCACACCGCGCCCTTGCGCTTGCCGCCCTGGTTCACCGCCACGGCGGTGTCATTGACGACCTTCAGGAACGGGATGACGCCCTGGCTCTTGCCGTTGGTGCCCTTGATGCGGCTCCCCAGTGAGCGCACCGGCGTCCAGTCGTTGCCCAGACCGCCGGCGAACTTCTGCAGCATGGCGTTTTCCTTGATGGCCTGGAAAATGCCGTCGAGGTCGTCGGACACGGTGGTGAGGTAACACGACGACAGTTGCGAGTGCATGGTGCCGGCGTTGAACAACGTCGGCGTGGAGCTCATGAAGTCGAAACGCGACAGCACTTCGTAGAACTCGATGGCGCGCGTTTCACGGTCGATCTCGCTGATTGCCAGACCCATAGCGACCCGCATGAAGAAGCACTGCGGCAGCTCGATGCGGCGCTCGTCGACGTGCAGGAAGTAGCGGTCATACAAGGTCTGCAGACCGAGGTAACCGAACTGCAGGTCGCGTGAAGCGTCCAGCGCGGCCGAGATGCGGGCCAGATCGAACTGTGCCAGTCGCGGATCGAGCAGACCGGCCTCAACGCCGATCTTCACGTAGGCCGGAAAGGCCTCGGCGTAGCGCGCGGCCATGTCACTCTGCGCCACTTCCTCGCCCAGCACTTCGAGACGGATCTGGTGCAGCTGCAGGCGCGCAGTGACGTAGTTGTAGCCCGGCTCGCGTTCGATCAGCGCACGCGCGGCCAGCACCAGCGCCTTGTGCACCTCGCCCAGCGGCATGCCGTCGTATAGATCGCGCATGGCGGCATCCACCACCGGCGCCGCGGTCACATCGGCCAGACCGATGCAGGCCTCCTCGACGATGCGCACCAGGCGCTCACGCTCCAGCGGCTCACGCCGACCGTCGATATCGACATGCAGCTCGGGCGCACTGCGCGGCGCTTCCAGCGCACGCTCGGCGGAGCGCTTCTCGCGGTACAGCACGTAGGCGCGCGCCACTTCCTGCTCACCGCCCCGCATCAGCGCAAGTTCGACCTGATCCTGGATGTCCTCGATGTGGATGGTGCCGCCATCAGGCTTGCGCCGTACCAGCGCGGCGACCACCACCTCGGTGAGCTGACCGACGACATCACGTACGCGCGTCGAGGACGCGCCATGACCGCCCTCGACCGCGAGAAAGGCCTTGCTCATGGCGACGGCGATCTTGCCCGGATTGAAATCCACCACCGAACCATTGCGGCGGATGACCTTGAAGGGTGGCAGGGAGAGGTCTAGCTGAGGGCGGTCCATGGGAGCTCCTGGAGTGTCGTGCGGGGAGCTCCGGACAAACGCGCAGCAACCGCCGGCCTCAAGGCGCGGCGGAATACGGTTGTCGGACGGACAAGAGAGATGGTGTAAGCCATGTCCTCGCCGGGGCACCCCGCCCCGATTGCATTGAAGGAAGTGGCAGCACGGCAGGTCTCCTGACTTCCGGGTCATGATCTGTCGCCGGCCTTCCCGGGGATACACCGAAGTGCAGGGCCCAGTGGCTTGGGGTGGTGACAGACTCGCCGGTTACAGTTGCGGGGGCAGTTCCGGCATTGAACCGGATTCCCTTTTCATGCCCGGCCGTGGAGCCGGGCAACCGTGAAGCTGGATTGGATTCTGGATTCGGAAACGGAGGAGGTCAAGCGCGGTTACACACTACCCCTAGTAGGTTGTGTGCAAAAAACTACTACATGCTGCGGCCGAAGCTACCGTCGCTGCGGGTGCGGCCGATGCGCATCACTTCGGGAACACGACGCACTGCACGCATCACTGTGGCCAGATGCATGCGGTCACGCACCTGGATGGTGATGTTGAGCGCGATGTACACGCCCTGCTCGTTGTCCATCGTGACGTTCTGGATGTTGCAGTCTTCTTCGGCGATCGCGCTGGCAACGCGCGCGAGAACACCGCGACCTTCGCGCGTGATGATCTTGAGCGTGACCTCGAAGGAACGCTCGTGTGCCGGCTCCCACTCGACATCCACCCAGCGGCCTCGGTCGCCGCGCACCTTGGCCACCGCGGTGCAGTCGTGGCGGTGCACTTCCAGCCCCTTGCCCTTGCGGATGACACCGATGATCGGGTCGCCCGGAATCGGCTGGCAGCAGGTGCCGAACTGCACCGCGATGCCTTCGGCACCGCTGATCTGGATCGGCGAGATGGACTTGGGCTTGATGACGTCGGGGCGGCCGGATTCCTGCTCCTGCGCCTGCACCAGACGGCGCGCGACGATGACCGGCAGGCGCTTGCCCAGACCGATCTCGGAATAGACCTCTTTCTTGCTCTTGACCCCGCGATCCTTGAGGAAGCGGTCCCACGCGAAGGTACTGATCTGGCCCAGCGCCAGACCATGCGGGCGCAGGGCCTGATTGAGCAGGCGCTCGCCCAGCGCAACCGACTCTTCATTGTGGGCGTTCTTCAGGAAGTGACGGATCTGCGCACGCGCCTTGCCGGTGCGCACATACGACAGCCAGGCCGGGTTAGGATTGGCGTGCGCGGCGGTGATGATCTCGACCTGATCGCCGTTGTGCAGCTCGGTGCGCAGCGGCATCAGATCGGCGTTGATGCGGCAGGCTACGCAACGGTTGCCGATGTCGGTGTGCACGGCGTAGGCGAAGTCCACCGGCGTCGAGCCGCGCGGCATGGACAGGATCTTGCCCTGCGGCGTGAACACATAGACCTCACCCGGGAACAGGTCGATCTTGACGTGTTCGAGGAACTCGGTGGCCTCGGCCGAGGTGTGCTGCAACTCCAGCAGCGACTGCAGCCAGTTGTGCGTGCGCTGCTCCAACTCGGTGAGGGTCTTCTCGTCGTCCTTGTACAGCCAGTGCGAGGCCACGCCGGCATCGGCGATATGGTGCATCTCGGCGGTGCGCACCTGGATTTCGATGGGCGTGCCGAATGGGCCGATCAGCGTCGTGTGCAGCGACTGATAGCCGTTGGCCTTGGGAATCGCGATGTAGTCCTTGAACTTGCCCGGCACCGGTTTATAGAGCGAATGCAGCGCGCCGATGGCGACATAGCAGGTCTGCACGTCCGGCACGATGACGCGGAAGCCGTAGATGTCGAGCACCTGCGAGAACGACAGGTTCTTCTCGACCATCTTGCGGTAGATCGAGAACAGGTTCTTCTCGCGCCCGAAGATGTCGGCGGCGATGCCCCACTGCGGCAGGCGTTCTTCCAGCGCCTTGAGCACCTTGCCGACGACCTCGCGGCGGTTGCCGCGCGCGGCCCTGACAGCCCGGTCGAGCACACGGAAACGCATCGGGTACTTGTGCTCGAACGACAGCTCCTGCAACTCGCGGTAGAGCGTGTTGAGGCCCAGCCGGTTGGCGATCGGCGCGTAGATGTCGAGCGTTTCGGTGGCGATGCGTCGACGCTTGTCCGGACGTACGTGGTCGAGCGTGCGCATGTTGTGCAGACGGTCGGCCAGCTTGATCAGGATCACCCGCAGATCGTTGGCCATGGCCAGCAGCATCTTGCGGAAGTTCTCGGCCTGCGCTTCCTTGCGCGAGCGGAATTCGACCTTGTCGAGCTTGGACAGGCCATCCACCAGCTCGGCGGAGACCTTGCCGAAACGACCGGCGATCTCCTGCTTGGAAATGTGGGTGTCCTCCATTACGTCATGGAGGAGCGCTGCGATCAGCGCCTGCGCGTCGAGCCGCCAGTCGGCGATGATGTCCGCGACTGCAACCGGGTGCGAGATGTAGGGGTCACCGCTGCTGCGGAACTGGCCCTGATGGGCGTCAGCCGAGAAATGGTAGGCAGCCTCGATGAGGCCGATATCCTCGGACTTCAGATAGGTTTCGAGCTTGGCCTTGAGCCGGCCGAAATCAAGCGACAGCACGCTCGACGAGGGGGGGCTGAACGGTTCCTTGGGCAGCGGGGCCACATCGGTCGCGATAGCCATGAGCCTACCCCCGCTGCAACCAGGGCATACATGCGCACACTGCCGCCTTGCGCCGGCAGTGTCGGTCAACGCTTACGTTCGCATGCCCTGAGTTCAAAAACCCTCCCCGGAGAATCAGGCCTGGCCGCGGTTGAGCACCTCAAGCCCGACCTTGCCGTCGGCGATCTCGCGCAATGCGATGACCGTCGCCTTCTCCTTGCCGTATTTCTCGGCCTCGATCATGGGGCTGGCGCCGACCGTGAGCTGACGCGCACGGAAAGTGGCAGCCAGCGTGAGCTGGAAGCGGTTCGGGATCTGCTTCAGACAATCTTCAACGGTAATACGGGCCATGATCAATCCTGCTCAAGAAATTCAATGTAACGCGAATGCCGCGCCCGCTGCCGCGCACAACGCAGCCGCGAAGCGCGGACGATGGCCACGAGGTCGCCAATGGCGTCCTCGAGGACATCATTGAGTATAACGTAGTCAAACTCTCCCACATGGCGCATCTCGCCACGCGCACCCAGCAAACGCCGGGCAATCACGTCGTCGGGATCCGTGCCACGCCCACGCAGGCGCTGCTCCAGCACCTCGAAGGACGGTGGCAAAACGAACACGCCGACCGCCTCGGGGAAGGCCTTGCGCACCTGCTGCGCGCCCTGCCAGTCGATCTCCAGCAGGATGTCGTCGCCTGATTCAATCTGCTCGCGGATCCAGGCCTTCGAGGTGCCGTAATAGTTGCCGTGCACCTCTGCCCACTCAAGGAATTCCGCGTTATCCCGCATGTTCCGAAAGGTCGAAATATCAACGAAATGGTAGTGCTGCCCATCCACCTCGCCCTCGCGCGGCGCGCGGGTGGTGTACGAGACCGACAGCCTGACGTGCGGGTCGCGCTTGAGCAAACCGCCCACCAGGGTGGTTTTCCCGGCGCCCGAAGGGGCGGTAATAATGATCAGGGTTCCAGGCATCCGCCACTCCTCACTCGATGTTCTGAACCTGTTCGCGCATCTGCTCGATCAGCACCTTCATTTCCATGGCGATGCTGCTGATGTCGCCCGCCGCGGACTTGGAGGCCAGGGTATTGGCTTCGCGGTTGAGTTCCTGCATCAGGAAATCCAGCCGCTTGCCGGCCTGACCACCCGTATCGAGGATACGTTCGACCTCATCAAGGTGGGCAACCAGACGGTTGAGCTCTTCGTCCACGTCGACACGCTGCGCGAACACCGCCACTTCCTGGCGGATACGATCTTCGTCAAGCGCAGCCACCGCATCTCGCAGACGTGCTGTAAGGCGCGCCTGATACTCGGCCACCACTTCCGGGATGCGCGGTTGGGCGCGGGCAACAAGTGCACGCATCGCGGTGGCGCGCTCGCGGATCATGCCCGCAAGCTTCTCGCCCTCGCGCGCACGGCTGGCAACAAAGTCATCAAGTGCCGCGGCCACCAGTTGTGCGACCTGCGGGCGCAGACTTTCTGCTTCGATGCGGTCTTCGGCGAGCATGCCGGGCCAGCGCAGGATTTCGGCGACCGAAAGCTCCTTGGCCTCGGGCATGCGAGTACGTATGGCCGCTTCGGCGTGACGAAGTTGTTCAAGCAGCGCGGAATTGATCGACAGATGCGGGACACCGCCGCCGTCCACCTGCAGACTGAAGCGACACTCGAGCTTGCCGCGCAACAACCTCGCCGACAGGGCTTCACGCAACATCGGCTCGAACAGCCGAAGGTCGTCGCCAATGCGAAAAACAAGGTCAAGAAACCGCGAATTCACGCTGCGCAATTCCAGATGCAGGCTGGCGCGGCCGACTTCGCACTGCTGGACGGAAAAGCCCGTCATGCTACAAATCATCGGTCATTTCTCCGGAAAGTCCGTCCCATCCATTACACTCCTCCACCACAGCCCGCTGTTGGCCACCCACTGACGCCACGACCCGCTCCCGAACATGTCTGCCCTGGCAAACGCTGCCCTTCCTGCCGGATTCGAGATTGACCAGTACCGCATCGAGAAACAGCTCTCGCATGGCGGATTCTCGATCGTTTATCTGGCCCGCGACGAAGCCGGCACGCCGGTGGCGATCAAGGAATATCTGCCGAATTCTCTGGCCCTGCGTCAGCCCGGCGAAACCGCGCCGCACATCTCCTCGCAATACCAGTCCGCCTTTCGCTACGGCATGAAATGCTTTTTTGAGGAAGGCCGCTCACTTGCCAAACTGATGCACCCGAACGTGGTGCGGGTGCTGAACTTCTTCCGCACCAATGGCACGGTGTACATGGTGATGGAGTTCGAAAAGGGTCGTACGCTCAACGAGTATATCCAGAAACACCGGGGCAAAGTGCCGGAGCGCTTCATCCGCGCGGTGTTCAGCCGCACGCTCAACGGCTTGCGCGAGGTGCACGCGCACAAGATGCTGCATCTGGACATCAAGCCTTCGAACATCTATCTGCGCACCAACGGCACGCCCGTGCTGCTCGATTTCGGCGCCGCGCGCCAGACGCTGGCCTCCGAGCAGCCCATGCTCAAGCCGATGTACACGCCGGGCTTCGCCTCGCCCGAGCAGTACGGTGAGCGCGAAAAGCTCGGTCCGTGGAGCGACCTCTACAGCGTCGGTGCCAGCATGTATGCGTGCATCATCGGCAGCGCCCCGCCGCGCGCGGACGAGCGCACACGTATCGAAACCATGATGCCCTTGGCCGAGCGCCGCCCGCAGGGCTATTCTCAGGAACTGCTTGAAACCATTGACTGGTGTCTGCAGTTGGACCCGCTCAAACGGCCCCAAAGCGCCTATTCACTGCAAAAATCCGTGATGCGACGCGAAGAGGGGGACGCACTGCCGGCCGGGCTGTTTGCCGACGCTGGCACCCGGCTGAAGTCATTCATCGGGCGTAGCTGAGGACGCAACGGTAGTGAAGTTCACGATTTTTCAGGACAGCCGCATCGGCAAGCGCAAGACCAATCAGGATCGCATCGCCTATTCGTACTCGCGCGAAGCCTTGCTGATGCTGGTCGCCGACGGCATGGGCGGCCATCTGCATGGCGAGATCGCCGCACAGATCGCTACCGAGATCATCGTCGGCGCCTTTCAGCGTGAGGCGCGCCCGGCGCTCGAAGACCCGACCCGCTTCCTGCGCAATGCGCTGGACGATGCCCACAACGCCATCCTCGACTACGCCTTCGACAAATACCTGCCCGAAGCGCCGCGCACCACCATCGTGGCCTGCATCGTGCAGCAGAGCTCGGCGTGGTGGGCGCACGCCGGCGATTCGCGCCTGTACGTGCTGCGTCACGGCGACATCGTGGCGCAGACGCGCGACCACTCGCGCGTGCAGATGCTGCTCGATCAGGGCCTGATCCAGCCGGAGGAGGCCGACCGCCACCCCGAACGCAACCGCATCTACAGCTGCCTGGGCGGCGACCATCCCCCGCAGATCGACCTCTCACCGCGCATCACGCTGTGGGAAGAAGACGTCGTGGCCCTGTGCTCGGACGGTGTGTGGGGACCGGTCAGCAATGCCGGCATGGTGGCCGGGCTGTCTGACGGAAACATCATGCAGCGCGTACCGGATCTGCTCGACCGCGCCGAGAAGCTCGGTGGCGCAGTCTGCGACAATCTCTCGATTGTCGCCATGCGCTGGCACGGCGGCGGCACCGACGCCGCAGCGGCCATCGAGACCGAAATGCTCGCGCCGGATCATTTCACGACGCACATGGACAGTTTCGATACCACCACACTTGCCAATACCGACGCCGAATTCAGCGACGAAGACATCGAACGCGCGATCACCGAAATCAATTCCACGATCCGCAAGTTCAAGTAAGGAAATCCATGAGACACGATCAGCGACGCCCGGACCAGCTTCGTCCGGTGCGCATCACCCGCCATTTCACCCGCCACGCTGAAGGCTCGGTACTCGTCGAGTTCGGCGACACCCGCGTGCTGTGTACGGCCAGCGTCGAGGAGTCCGTGCCGGGCTTCCTGCGCGGGAAGGGGCAGGGCTGGCTCACCGCCGAGTACGGCATGCTGCCGCGCTCCACCCACACCCGCAGCGGGCGTGAAGCCGCGCGCGGCAAGCAGAGCGGTCGCACGCAGGAGATCCAGCGCCTGATCGGCCGCAGCCTGCGTGCAGTGGTCGATCTGACCGCGCTTGGCGAGCGCCAGATCATCATCGACTGCGACGTGCTGCAGGCCGACGGCGGTACGCGCACGGCGTCCGTCACCGGCGCCTGCGTGGCGGTGTGCGATGCGCTCAACGGTCTGGTTGCCGCCGGCCTGCTCGCACAGAGTCCGCTGCGCGACATGGTCGCCGCGGTGTCGGTCGGCATCGTCAATGGCCAGCCCGTGCTCGATCTGGACTACGTCGAGGATTCTTCCTGCGACACCGACATGAACGTGGTCATGACCGGCTCCGGCGGCATGATCGAGGTGCAGGGCACGGCCGAAGGCGAACCGTTCTCGCGCGCCGAACTCGATGCCTTGCTGGCGCTGGCCGAACACGGCATCGCCCAACTGGTCGAAGCGCAGAAGATCGCCCTCGCACAGGAGTAAGCCATGTTCCAGCGTCTGGTGCTGGCCAGTAACAACGCCAAGAAAGCCGCTGAACTCGATGCCCTGCTCGCACCGCTGGGCATCGAGGTGGTGTCGCAGGGCGAACTCGGCATCCCCGAAGCCGACGAACCCTACGCCACCTTCGTCGAAAACGCGCTGACCAAGGCGCGTCACGCGGCGGCCCATTCCGGTCTGCCGGCCATTGCCGACGATTCCGGCCTGTGTGTGGCGGCGCTGGGCGGCGCGCCGGGCGTACTTTCTGCCCGCTTTGCCGGCGAACCGAAGTCCGACGCACGCAACAACGCCCTGCTGCTCGAACGCCTCGCCGGCGTGGAAGATCGTCGTGCGCATTTCTATTCGGCCATCGTACTGGTGCGCCATGCCGACGACCCCCAGCCACTGATCGCCGACGGCGAATGGCACGGCGTAATTCTGGACGCCCCGCGCGGCGAGGCCGGCTTTGGCTACGACCCGCTGTTCTGGGTGCCCGAACTGGAACAGACCGCCGCCGAACTCGACCCGAAGCTCAAGAACACCCTGAGCCATCGCGGTGCCGCGATGCGCCACCTGCTTGAGCGCCTGGAGCGCTACGGCACGTGAGTCACCCCGTGCATCGCCTCGCGGTGCAGTCGGTCACCCGACCGGCCGTCACGGATGCCCCGACGCCCGCCAGTCCGCCGCCCTTGTCGCTGTACGTGCATTACCCGTGGTGCGTGAAGAAGTGTCCGTACTGCGACTTCAATTCGCACACCGTGCGCGAAGGCCATGACGCTGCCGAACTGGAACGCCGCTACATCGACGCGTTGATTGCCGACCTTGCCGCCGCTGCGCCCGGCGTGGCCGGCCGCAGCATCAGCACCGTGTTCTTCGGCGGCGGCACGCCCAGCCTGATGTCGCCGCACAGCCTTGCACGCGTGATCGACGCCATCGCGCAGCACACCGCGTTGGATCGGGACGCCGAGATCACGCTGGAAGCCAATCCGGGCACCTTCGAGATGGAACGCTTCCGGGGTTTCCGCACAGCCGGCGCCAACCGGCTGTCGATCGGCATCCAGAGCTTCGACGACACGCATCTGCAGGCGCTTGGCCGCATCCACGACAGCACCGAAGCACGTCGCGCCATCGCCATCGCATTGCAGCACTTCGAGCGGGTGAACCTCGACCTGATGTATGCGCTGCCGGGGCAGGATATCGCCGGTGCGCTGGCCGACCTGGAGAACGCGTTGTCCTTCGGCTCCGAACACCTCTCCTGCTACCACCTGACGCTGGAGCCCAACACGCCGTTCTTCCAGCACCCGCCAACGCTGCCGGACGACGACAGCGCGGCCGACATGCAGGAAGCCATCGAAGCAAGACTGGCCGAAGCCGGCTTTGAGCACTACGAAACTTCTGCCTTCGCACAAGCCGGCGCACGCAGCCGACACAATCTGGCCTACTGGACCTTTGCGGATTATCTGGGCATTGGCGCCGGCGCCCACGGCAAGCTCAGCACCCGCGCAGGCATCGTGCGCGAGATGCGCCACAAACACCCGCAACGCTATCTGGAGGCTGCGGCAAATGGCGGCTTCGTGCAGGAGTCACGCAGCGTGACACGGGATGAGCTGCCGTTTGAATTCATGATGAACGCACTGCGCCTGACCGGCGGCGTACCGGCGGCGAGCTTCGAGCAAAGCACCGGCCTGCCGCTGTCCCTCATCGCCACGCAACTGGCCCAGGCGCGCGCGGCCGGCCTGCTCGACACGGACGAGACCGTGCTGCGGCCCACATTGCGTGGTCAGCGCTTTCTCAACGAGTTGCTGGAAATCTTCCTGTAGGTCTGATGCACCAATGGACGCTCCCGCAGGCCCATTGACCTGAGAGCCTTACGGCGCCTCACACAGGCAATGCACGTAGATGTGGCGCGGATCATTCCAGCTCAGCAAGGCCGCCGCTTCACGCTGCAAGGATGCGAACAGGCTTGCGAATGCACCCGGTGCATCCGGGCGGGCATCCGCAGAAACAAACTCGCCGATGCCGCGCATCAGGAGCTCGCGCGGCGAAGCCGCCGGCTCCGGCCACACCACCTCGTAGTCCTCCAGCCCGGCGCGGTCGGCCGCGGCGGCGATGGCGCCGTGCAGGCCACCCAGCGCATCAACCAAGCCCAGCTTGTGCGCGGCCTCGCCGGTCCACACCCGGCCGCGTGCGACACGGTCGACATCCTCGACACTCATTCCACGCGCATCGGCCACCGTCTGCAGAAAGCGGCGGTAACCGAATTCGAGGGAACGCTGCATGACCTCGATGGCTTCCGGCGACAGCGGCCGGCGCGGGTCCGGCACGCCGGCGAAGGGGCCGGTCGCCACGCCATCCACGCCCACGCCAAGGCGGTCGAGCGGGACGGACAGATCGGGAAACAGCGCAAAGATGCCAATGGAGCCGGTCAGCGTCATCGGGTGGGCGTGAATCTCTTCCGCGCCGGTAGCGATCCAGTAACCGCCCGAAGCCGCGGTGGCGCTCATCGAAGCAATCACCGGCTTGCCGGCGCGACGGGTCTGCTCCAGCTCACGGCGGATCTGTTCGGATGCCCAAGCGCTGCCGCCGGGGCTGTCGATGCGTACCACCAGCGCGCTTACCGATGGATCATCGCGCACTTCGCGGATCTGGCGCGCAAAGCTGTCACCGCCAACCGTGCCGGCGGTACCGCTGCCATCCATTATGGCGCCACGTGCCACCAGCACCGCAACGCGCCCCTGCACTTCGCGTTCGGGCTGGCTGGCGAGATAGCGCGCCACGCTGACCGCCTTGCCACCACCAAACCGGCGCTCGACCAAGCCGAAACGCTGGGTCAGCTCGGCACGCCATTCGTCGGCAGTGCTCAGACGATCCACCAGTCCGGCATCCAGCGCAGCCTGCGCCGGACTGCCGTTGGCGGCCTCCAGCGCATCGGCGAAGTAGCGTACCCAGGCGTCAATGGCCGCCGGACCCAGCTTGCGGCTGGCCGCGATATCCTCGCGCAGGGCAGCCCACAAGCCGGTGAGCAGATCGCTCGTGTTCTCGCGGCTCTCGGGCGACATGTCGTCGCGGGTAAAGGTCTCTGCAAAGGACTTGTACTCGCCGACGCGGAACACATGCACCTTCACGCCGAGCTTCTCAAGCGCGCGACCGAAGTAATTGGAATAGCTCGCCAACCCACGCAGCAACAGGAAGCCATCAGGCGACAGGTGCACTTCGTCCGCCACACTGGCGAGGTAGTACTGCCCCTCGGTAAAGCGCTCGCCGCGCGCCAGCACCGGCTTGCCGGCATCACGGAAGGCGGCGATCTCGGCACGCAGCTCGGCCAAGCGGGCGATGCCGCCACCGGCCAGATCATCCGTCTCGATCACCAGCGCCGTGATGCGCTCGTCCTCGCGCGCGGCGCGCACGGCGGCCAACAGGTCGCGCAGTGCCGTCTCGGCAACCATGCCGCTGTCCGGACGGATCAGATCCAGCGGTGAGCTGACCTGCGTCTGCTCGACCAGCATGCCGGACGGCTGCAACACCAGCACCGAACCCTCGTCGATACCGGGCACGGGCTTCCACCAGGCAATGGCGATCACCGCCAGCACGCCGATCAGCACCAGATTGAGCAGCGCACGACGCAGGAAATCGACGCAGCGGAAGAGGAAGCGGAACACCCCGCCGATGAAGCGGAAGACGGCCTTGATCACCTCAGATGCCTCCAGGCTCCGGCGTCAGCGCCGCCGGAACAACAGATCCCACACGCCGTGGCCCAGCTTGAGGCCACGGTTCTCGAATTTCGTGACCGGCCGCCACGCTGGGCGTTCGGCAAAACTGTCAGCGGTATTGGCAAGCTGCGGCTCGGCCGACAGCACTTCCAGCATCCACTCCGCGTATTCCTGCCAATCGGTGGCGCAGTGCAGATAGCCACCGGGCTTGAGCCGCGAGGCAATCAGCGCCACGAACTCGGGCTGGATGATCCGCCGCTTGTGGTGGCGCTTCTTGTGCCACGGGTCCGGAAAATACACATGCACCCCGGCCAGCGTCCCGGGGCCGATCATGTCGCGCAGCACTTCCACCGCATCGTGCTGGCAGATGCGCAGGTTGTCGAGCCCCTGCTCGGCGACCAGTTTGCACAGGTTGCCGACGCCGGGGCCGTGCACTTCCATCGCCAGAAAATCGGTAGCCGGGTCGGCGGCGGCAATGCGCGCGGTGGTCTCGCCCATGCCGAAGCCGATCTCCACGACCTTGGGCGCGTCGCGCCCGAACACAGCGTCCAGATCGGTCGAGGCGATGCGGTAGGGCAGGCCGATCTTCGGCAGCATGTCATCGAGCGCGCGTTGCTGCGCGACCGTCATGCGGCCCTGGCGCAGCACGAAACTGCGGATGCTGCGGCTGGAAAAGCGCGCTTCCGGGTCTTCAGGCAGCGGCTTGCGGTCGGGTGAATCGTTCATCGGAAAATCCGGGCGTTGAATGCAGAAACGGGCCCACACGGGCCCGTCACGGAGTCACTTGCGGCGACCGGCTCAGGAGCCGATCAGGCCACTGGTCGGCGAGCTCGGATCGGCCGAATAGAGCTTGCGCGGCATGCGACCGGCCAGATAGGCCATGCGACCGGCCTCGATGGCCAGACCCATCGCGCGCGCCATCATCACCGGCTTCTGCGCCAGCGCGATGGCGGTGTTCATCAGCACGCCGTCGCAACCCAGTTCCATCGCGATGGCGGCATCCGATGCCGTGCCGACACCGGCGTCCACGATGACCGGCACCTTGCTCTGGTCGATGATCAGGCGCAGGTTCCACGGATTGAGGATGCCCATGCCCGAGCCGATCAGCGAGGCAAGCGGCATGATCGCGGCGCAGCCGATGTCTTCGAGCATGCGCGCCTGGATGGGGTCATCCGAGCAATACACCATCACGTCAAAGCCGTCCTTGACCAGCACCTCAGCCGCTTTCAACGTCTCGGGCATGTTCGGGAACAAGGTCTGCGGATCGCCCAGCACCTCAAGCTTGCACAGCGGGTGGCCGTCGAGCAGCTCACGCGCCAGACGCAGCGTGCGCACCGCATCGTCAGCCGTGTAGCAGCCAGCGGTGTTCGGCAGGATCGTGAATTTCTCGGGCGGCAGCGCGTCGAGCAGGTTGGGCTCGTCCGGGTTCTGACCGATGTTGGTGCGGCGGATCGCGACGGTGACGATCTCGGAGCCGCTGGCATCGATAGCTTCACGCGTTTCGGCGAAGTCCTTGTACTTGCCGGTACCGACGAGCAGGCGCGAGCCATAGGACTTGCCGGCGATGACGAGGGAGTCGTTCATTCTGGATAAAACCCTGGAAAAATTGCTGCGGCGGAATCAGCCGCCACCGACGGCAACCACGATCTCGAGCCGGTCGCCTGCCGCAAGAATGGTCTCGGCGTGCCTGCCCTTGGGCACGATCTCGCCGTTGCGCTCCACCGCGACACGCTTGCCCGCCAGCGCACGCTGCTCAAGCAGCGCCAGCACGGTCAGACCGTCGCGATACTGTTCGGACTTGCCGTTGACGATAAGTTCGCTCATGGACACTTGTATTGCAGGTACTGGTTAGGGGTGGGATTCTATCACGCTGGACCGAACAGGTTCGCCGGCCCCCGCGCCATCGAACTGACCTGAAGCCTGTATTCGCCCAAGCGACCGAGACCATGACCCCTTCCCGGAAGTCTGACCCCGACCGACCTGAAGCGCCGCTCAACGCAGCCATCTTCTGCGGCACCGGGCCGGTCAGCGTCGCGCTGGTACGCGCCTGGCTGGACGCCGGCCACACGGTCTCGGCGATTGTCGTGGGGCATCCCCAGGCCACACTGCGCAGCCGCTGGCAGGCCCTCGTCGACGAAGGTGTGCGGGTGATCGGCACGCGCTACCCGGTGGACTGGGCGGCCATCGAGCACACCCTCGCGCAGGCCCGGCAGGAGCCGCCGGATGTACTGCTGTGCTACGCCTTCATGCGCAGGATTCCGCTGACGCTGTTGCAGCGCTTCCGGCGCGGCGGGCTCAACCTCCACCCTTCGCTGCTGCCGCATTACCACGGCCCCAACCCGATGCGCTGCCTGGTCGCAGACCGGGCGATCCGCGAACATGGCGGCATCACGCTGCACTGCATGACCCAGCAGTACGACGCCGGTGACATCGTCGCGCAGCGGCGCATGACCCCGGCCGAATTCGTCGACTACGACACCTATCGCACCGCGCTGTCAGCGCACATCGCCGATCTCGTCACCACCGCCGTACCGGACTACTGCGCCGGACGCATCACGCCCACCGCGCAGACCGGAGAGGGCATCGAGGCCCGGCACCTGCCGGCTGCCGTCACCATCGACGTATCATCCTGGCTGGCCGACGAAATCGAAGCAGCCTGCGCGCTGCTGTACCGTCAGACACGCCTGGAACTGCGCGCGGGCCCACAGCAGGCACCGTTTCCGATCTGCCAGGTGCTGCAACGCGAGCCCCTCGGCCACGGCGCACCGCCGCGCATCAGCGCGGCGTTTGCGCGCTGCGACTGCGCCGATGCGCGCATCACCCTGCTGCGCGACAACCTCATCGGACGACTGGTGCGCAGCCTGATGCGTCGCCTGCGCCGTTGAAGCTCCGGCCAAAAGACAGAAGGCCGGTTCGCCATGCGAACCGGCCTTCCAGCAAAACTCACCACCCTCAGACCTTCTTGCCGCCGATCTTGCCGCCGATCTTCGCGCTGAGGGCCTGCACACCACCACCGACCTGCTTGGGCTGGATCCGAAAACCCAGCAGTCTGGCCTGATCCAGTTCGATCTCTGCCTTCATCGCTTACTCCTAGAGTGCGTCCCGAAACCGGGATTGCAGTCTTTCATATGCCGGCATCGAACGTCAATCCACTCGATACGCATGCATCAGGCCAGCTCGTGCCCAATCCGCGCAAAAACAAAAAAGCCCGGGACAATAACGCTCCGGGCTGGATGCTGCGCACAACCGCCTTGTTACGGCGGCGGGTTTCCCTTGCCATTGCCGATCTTGCTGCCGAGTTTGGTACCCAACCCGGCTACGCCGCTACCCACCTGCTTGGGCTGGATGCGGAAACCGAGCAGTCTGGACTGATCCAGTTTCACCTGTTGCGTCATGTTGCCTCCTTGGCTTGAATGGCAGGTTTAATCCTGCATGGCCCGGATCGGCCCGTCAATCACCAAGGCCTACGGCCGCTTCGTTGGTCGCCAGGGCAGCGAGCGGATGTAATTGATATCCGCAATGCGCACCGCGGCGCCGGAAGTAGTATCAAGTTCAGCCAGCGCCGTCAGGATGCGTGCGTTCGCATGCGCCATCAGGGGAGCGCGAGGCATTTCAGGGTAGGGGTCATCAAGCGACGCAACACCGAGGGTCGGATTGGTGTTGATCTCGTAGACCTGCACCTTGCCATCGACAATGCCGAAATCCGCTCGCCCGAATTCGATACCGCCGGCCTCGAAGGCAGCCATCAGGCCCAGCGCATCGCCATCGGCAAAGACGAAGTCGCGCTCCTCGATGCGCAGGCGCCGCCAGTGCGCGTCACCCTGAATGCCCTCGCGATTGCCGTACTTCGCCACCCAGCTGTCCTGCCGCACGATGTGATGAGGGATGATCGCGTCGCCGACCCGATAGGCCGCGTACTTGCGCCACAGTCCGTCGTCACCCGGCGCGCCGCGGTACTCGACAACCAGCAGGCTGCTCTCCGGCACGCCGCGTGCGCGGTATTCATCAAGCACCGCCTGCAGTTGTGCAGCATCGTGCAGCAGACGGGCGTCCGGGCTGTGATGGTCATTTTCGAAACGCACGAACACCGGCCAGCGCGAAGGCAGGCGGCGTTCTTCGGCGCGGAAGGTCTCGAAATCATTGATCCCGGCCACGTAAAGACGCCGCTGCAGGGCGTAGCGTCCGGCCGCGCGCAGCGGATGGTTGAGCACGCGTGCGCCTGCCTCCTCCAGCCGACAGGCGATGAGCGACGTGCGCCTGCGCTCGGCGTCACTCAGGCGCTCGATGTCGAGGAAGATCCACGTTCCGCCTGGCAGGCTGCGCGCGCGCAGCACGGACTCATAGCTGATCAGACGGTGACCGAAGTCCGCATGCCCAAAACTGCGCTTGCGCAAACCTCGCAGGGTGTAGCGATGATCGCGCGTGGCGACGAAGTGAATCATCGGCCGCACACCGACCGCATGTAAGCCTCGGCCTCGGCCATCAGCGCACGGCCGGTACCGGTGAGCAGCGCGTGTTCGCGCACCACCCCCAGCCCGGCGAAGAAATTGCGTTCGTCCTCGTCCCGCGCGGTACGCACGAATGCGGTCTCTTCCGCAGAAAGGTCGCCAGACTCCAGCAGCACTGACAGCGACCGGTACATGCGTGCCGAGACGTAGGTAGCGTGATAGATGCCATCCATCGGGCGCGGATCGACGCGCAGTGGCGAGGAGAACAACTCGTCGTCGGCATTGTTTACCAAGGGCTCGTCGTGGCAGAAACCAAACAGCAGACTGTGCGCGCTCTCGTGCGCCAGGGCTTCGATGACCGCAACTTCGCTGGTGTGATGCTCCGCATTGAGAAACAGTGCTCCCCACAAGGTGTAGCTGGAACCACCGGCAAACTGGTAGTCCACACCGGTCTCTCCCACTACAAGGATGAGCTCGCGCACCAGAGCCTCGAACTCGCCGACAAGTACCGGGTCAATGCGGCGCAGGCGCTGCAAGGATGCAGCGACCAGCGTCCGGGCCGATGCAACCAACGGCGCAGGCGGCTCGCTGAAGCCGAAGTGGATGAGCGGATCGTTGTCCATCAGGCGCTGATAGCGCTTCACATTGGCCGGCGCTGCCGCCTCGTCGAGGCTCACGATGCGCAGCGCCGACGAAGTCAACGGCTGCTCCCTCGCCAGTTCAGCCAGCAGGGCGAGCGCCTGCTCTGTATCGCCATCGATCAGGGCCGAGGTAGCCTCGTAGTACAGACCGAAGGTGGACGCCGGATACAGCGCTCCCGCGCGCATCCGACGCACCAGCGCATCCAGCCCGGCGCCCTCGGCCGCCAACTGCTCGCGCAAGGTCTCGGCAAGGTAGGCCAGGCTGTCGGCAAGCCCCGCGCGCATGCGAGCGTCCATGCTCGCAGCACGAATGCCGTCCGGAAAGAAGTTGGGGCTGACATCCATTTACGCTGTCTCAGAAAAGAGAAAGGCCGGCACGAGGCCGGCCTGAGAATAACGGTTAGGCTCGCGGGCCACCATGCTTCACGTTCAGTGGCTTCGAACCGACCTTCGCACCGAGCTTCTGCGCTGCCTGCCCGGCCATCTTCGGTTGAATACGGAAACCCAGCAGCCGCGACTGTTCAAGCATCACTTTCTTCATGGGTAAATCCTCACTTGGATTGACTGAATCAAGGCACTTCGCGGGAAAAGCCCGCGGGATGTGGCCAACTCAATACTAGCGCTGCTGCCT
This sequence comes from Pseudazoarcus sp. NS36, assembly GCF_059703705.1. Taxonomy (NCBI): domain Bacteria; kingdom Pseudomonadati; phylum Pseudomonadota; class Betaproteobacteria; order Rhodocyclales; family Zoogloeaceae; genus Pseudazoarcus; species Pseudazoarcus sp. NS36. The sequence continues at coordinate 54,227 of NZ_BAAKJA010000003.1, forward strand.
GAGCGTCACAATCCATCTGCATAGACATTCAGATTGCGGCCTATCATCCTTGCAAGAGTGCAAACCCGGACAAGCAAACACCCAGCATGGCCCGTATTGTCGCAATCACCCACAAGTACGACCGCCTGCGTCAGTTCAGCCTGCGCGCACTGCGCTTTCGCGGCCGCTACCTGCTGCACGACATCCTGCTGGAACTGCGCCGCCGCGGCCACACCACCGTGGTACAGCACGGGGTCACCGACCGTCCTCCGTCCGGCGATCTGGCCATCCTGCATGTAGACGCCACCATCACCCCAGCGGAATACGTGGAGCTCGCTGCACAGTATCCTGACTGTCTGAATCTGACCGCCACCGACATCTCCAAGCGCCGCATCAGCGGCGCTCTGCTGCGCCCTGGCGAGAACTGGGACGGTCGCGTGATCGTCAAGTCCAACGCCAATTTCGGCGGCCGGGCCGAAGCGCGGCTCAATCGTCATGCCCGACGCCACAACGAGCCCGAGCCCTTCCCCGGCGCACGCATAGTCGCGGACTACCGCATCTTCGATCACCTCGCAGAGATCCCGCCCGGCAGCTTCGACGACCCCGCACTGGTCGTAGAACGCTTCATCCCCGAGCCCGATCCAGCCGGCTACGCACTGCGCTTCTGGGTGTTCTGCGGTGACGCGGAGCGCTGCAATCGCTATGTGTCGTCGAACCCGCTCCTGAAAAGTTCGAGTGTGAAAAGCTGGCAACCGGTCGAAGTGCCTGAAGAATTGCGCAAACTGCGCCGGGAACTGGGCTTCGACTATGGCAAGTTTGACTTTGTCATGCATGAAGCCAAACCCGTTCTGATCGACGCCAACAAGACCATCGGGCGGCCGCGGCACGTCGACAAATCCTACGCGCTCGAGATTGCACGATTCGCCTCCGGGATCGAATCCCGGCTCGCAAACCCCGTCAACAGTTGAACGACATGCCTCTCTTCCCAAGCTCAGACAACGGCCACCGCATCAACGAATCACAAGGCCAATGGTCGCGCGTAGCTGCGAACTGGCACTTGCTCGGTAGCCCGTTGCGACCGGCGGCGGAAGACGTTGTCGCGATGCAGCGCGTCATCGAGCTATGGTGCCGTGACCATACTGGCCAGGCTCCGCGCGGACTGATTCTCGGGGTAACACCGGAGATTCATGGCCTCGCCTGGCCGGATAGGAATCTGCTGCACGCGGTGGACCGCGATCCTGAAATGGCCCGATTCGTCTGGCCGGGCGAGCCCCAGGCCGTGATCCAGTCGGATTGGCGTGAGCCGTATCTGCCTCCGCAGAGCGTCGATATCGCGTTCTGCGATGGCGGACTGCAGTTGCTGTCCTACCCGCATGACCAGCAGCGGATGATCGACCATCTTGCCCGTATCGTTACTCCCGGCGGCTTTGCGGTATTCAGGCTGTTCACCCCGTCACCTGTCTCAGAGGATGTCGAAGCCGTACTACGCGCGCTGGAGGATCACCGGATACCCAGCCTCAACCACCTGAAACTGCGTCTGTGGTCCGCGCTGCAGGACAACCCCTCCGACGGGGTTTGCCTTGCGGATGTATGGACTGCTGTACACCGCCTCGTTGATGCCGACTGGAAGGAACTGGCCGAGCGCTTGCACTGGAATGTCGAGCAGCTGGAAATGATTGATGCCTATCGTGAATGTCCCGCACGCTACCATCTGGTCACCCCAAGCGAAGCGACAAAGCTATTCTCCACGGCAGGTTTCCGCCGCGTAAGCACAGTGATACCGAACTACCCGCTCGGTCGCCATTGCCCGACATTGGTATTCGCCCGGGACTGAAGCGGCTGCGCTCGCGGGCCTCTGGCTGAACGGTCATGAAGCTTCGAAGCAGCAAGCCTAGTTTTCGGCGGCGCCTTCCGCCAATCCGACCTCAAAACTGAATTGCCGCATCAAACCAGGTCGAGCATCTTCGACGGCTGATTGCAGAAACTCTGGATGATCCGCTGATCACCCCCGCCGGCGCGAACGCCGGCATACTGCCAACCGCCCCCCGCGCCATACCGGCGCCATTCCGACGTGACGGAGCGCATCGCCGATGAACCTCGAACCGAAGCTGAGCATCCTGCTCATCAGCTACAACCAGGAGCGATTCATCGAGCAGTGCGTGCACGGCATCCTCATTCAGAACTACACGTCTCCATTCGAAGTGGTCGTGGCCGATGATTGCTCGACGGACGGCACGCTTGAGCTCATCGAACGCAGCTTGTCCTCGGCGCAGATCGATTTCCGGGTCCTGCCGACGCCCGGTAATCTCGGCATGTACGCCAATTACGAACGCGGCTTTGCTGCCTGCCGGGGGGAGTACATCGCGGTGCTGGAAGGCGACGACTACTGGACCTACGCCCGCAAACTGGCCGAACACACGGCGTTTCTCGACCTGCATCATGAATGTGTGATGAGCTTCAACCGCGCAATCATCTATCGGGACGAGCAGCAACGTTTCGAAGTGCGCGGCAGCGAGCCTGACGGCCCGTTCGAGTACATCACCACTGCGCAACTGGCTGCGGGCGGAGGTATCGGCAATCTGTCCACCTGCGTTTTCCGGGCATCTGCAATAAGACGCCTCGACGAGGAGTTCTGGCGCATGGGGTCCGCTGACTGGGGCTTCGGGCTGGCACTCGGACAGTTCGGGCTAATTGCCCGCCTGCCAGGCCCGATGTCGGTGTATCGGGTTCATTCCGGCGGCCTTTGGAGCAGCCGGAAAATGACCCCGCAAACGGCAGCACGACCGGACTCGCTCGACAAGTGGGACCAATACCTGGAATACCGATTCAGCCGCGAATTCAAGGCACATCGGCGCAAGGCCGGCTGGAGACGAGTCAAACGCAATTGGCGACGTACCCTGCGTAATGCCCTCGCGAGGCTAATTGGGCGATCTCGACACCGCGACCACTGAGCAGCGCGGCAAACGCTGTAAAAACACCCGATCGTGACGTACAATCCGGCTCCTTCGCGGGTGTAGTTCAATGGTAGAACGGCAGCTTCCCAAGCTGCATACGTGGGTTCGATTCCCATCACCCGCTCCATCGGCCGTCCGGCCATCTTCCCGCCGCACCCTCCTGTTTCAGCTCATCCGTCCGCCACTGCGGAACCAAGCTGCGTGAATGTCATCTGTGCCGTTCACGCCGGCAGTGCTTCCCGATCCGACGTGCTTTCTTTCCGGAGAGACGCGATGAGATGCCTGAACAGATCAATCACCGCTTCAACCCTTGGGGCTCTGCTGCTGTGCAGCGCCGTCTGGGCACAGACAACCGCCCCGGAGGTGCAGCCTTACCAGCCCCGCGTCGGTCAGGAAGGCAAGGACGTTGTTTGGGTACCCACCGCCGACAGCCTGGTGTCGAGCATGCTCGACATGGCGCAGCTGAAGCCCGGCGACCGTCTGGTCGACCTCGGCTCCGGCGACGGGCGGACCGTCATCGCTGCCGCCCGACGCGGCATCGCAGCGCGCGGCATCGAGTACAACGCGGATCTGGTCGCGCTGTCACGGCAGAACGCCGACGCGGCGGGGGTGGCAGATCGTGCGAAGTTCGAACAGGGTGACATCTTCGAATCCGACTTCTCGGACGCCACGGTGGTCACGCTGTTCCTGCTGCCGGCGCTCAATCTGCGGCTGCGCCCGATCCTGCTCGACATGCCGCCGGGCACACGCATCGTATCCAACTCCTTCCACATGGAAGAGTGGCAGTCGGACGAACGTGTTGAGGTCGAAGGCGCCTGCAGCACCTGGTGTCGCGCCTACAAGTGGGTGGTGCCGGCCAAGGTCGAGGGTAGCTGGGCCATCGGTGGCGATCAGCTCGTGCTCAAGCAAAGCTTCCAGATGCTCGAAGGTCACCTGAATCGCGGCGGCAAGGCGGTGGAAATTGCTGACGCCCGGCTCGACGGCGCACAAATCCGCTTCTCGGTCGGCACGCAACACTACGTCGGGCAGGTCGATGGCAACAGCATGCGCGGCATGATTGATGGCCGCACGGCCTGGGCGGCAACGCGCACGGCTCAGGAAGCGCGCTGACGACGACCTATCAGCACCGCAAAGGTGATGCCGATCAACAGCAGGCCGAACGCCGGCACGAGAAAGGCCGGCACGTAACCGAAGTGGTCGATGAGCAGCGCATTGAGCGAGATCCCTGCGGCCTGACCCAGAAACAACGAAGACGCAAACAGCGCCACCGCCGTGCCGCGATGCTCCGGAACCATCTGCGTGGCATTGAGCTGAAAGGTGTTGTGCAGCATGTAGAAACCGATGCCGGCCAGCCACGCCGCGGGCAAGGCGCCGCTCCAGTACGGCACCAGCGCAAACAACAAGAAGGCCAGCCCGAGCGCGGCACCGCCGGAAACGGCCAGGCCGCGCTCGCCAAGGCGGCTGACGAAATGGCGTGCGAACAGCGCGTAACTCAAGCCGCCAAGACCGAACAAGGCCATCAGCGCCCCGGCCTGTGTCAGCGACAGCCCGAAACGCTCGTGCACGTAAGTCGGCACGAAGGCCAGGCCTCCGAACACCAGGCCGCCTTCCAGACACACGCCCAGCAGGATCAGGCGCGCCCACCCGACCCGACCGACCGCCGCGAAACGCTGCACAAAGCTGAAGCCGCGCGTCGTGGCCGGAACGGCAGCGTCGATGTCAGGGCTGCGCCACACCTCGCGCACCAGCAGGATGCCGACCAGCGCAAACACCGCCAGCATGAACCAGAAGGCTCCGCGCCAGCCGGTCAGATCGGCAAACAATCCGCCGAATGCCTGCCCGGCAATGACGCCGAAAATCTGCCCGATCAGGAAGTAGGCCAGCACCGGCTGCCGGCGCTCGTAAGGCACGTTGTCGGCGATCCACGCCATCGCCAGCGGAATCGCCGCCGCGCAGGCTACGCCACTCAGGGCACGGAACAGCAGCAGGTGCGAGAAGTCGCTGGCCAGCGCGGAGCCGAGCACACCCAGCGTCCCCGCCAGCACGGCCCAGGCAATCACGCGGTACTTGCCGAAGCGGTCGCCCAACGGGCCGTACAGCAACTGGAAGCAGCCATAGGCCAGTGCAAACAGCGACACCGCATAGGCGGCCTGCCCTGCGCTTACCATGAAGTCGGCGACGAGTTGCGGCAGCAAGGGGTCGGCCACGCGCGCCGCGCCACTGCTCGCGAAGGCCGCGAGGGAAAGCAGCGCAATGCGGCGAATCAGGTCACGTTCGGACGGGGCAGTCGACACTGCGGGGATTCAGCCAGCGTGCATCGCGGCGCGCGAACTCACGGCGCGAGTCGCTGGTAGGCGCCGCCCCAGTAGATCAGCGGCGGATGGGTTTCTTCGTGGTCGAAGCGCACGACCTCGGAGATGAACAGGATGTGATCACCCCCGTCGTGGCGCACCGTGTTGCGGCACTCGAAACGCGCGCAGCAGCCCTTGAGCAGCGGCACGCCATACATGCCGGTGTCGATGTCGAGCCCGGCAAACTTGTCGTCCGAACGCGAGGCGAACAGGTTGGAGAGGTTGTCCTGGTCGGCCGCCAGCACGTTCACCGAGTAGTATTCGCAGGACTCGAAAATCGGCACGCACGGCAGGTTGGACGACAGGCTCCACACGATCAGCGGCGGATCGAGCGAGACGGAATTGAAGGAATTGACGGTCAGCCCGATGGGCTTTCCGTCCGGCGCACGTGTGGCAACCACCGTGATGCCGGTGGCAAACATGCCGAGGGCGTCGCGGAATTCGCGGGTGAAAGATTCGTGGGAAATCGGGGTTTGGGACATGAATGAGACCGGTCGAAAATCGGGGGATGTACGCAGACCGGTAAGCAAAATCAAAGGTTCCGGTGGCGCGATTATCCCCGCGTTGTGCGCTGCGGTCGAGGACGGACTGCGATGACGCCCGGACCGCGGTTCGCCGAACGCCTGCTCGCATGGCACGCACAGCATGGCCGGCACGACCTGCCGTGGCAGGCCACGCGCGACCCCTACCGTGTATGGCTGTCGGAGATCATGCTGCAGCAGACCCGCGTCGAGACGGTGATTCCTTACTACACGCGCTTTCTCGCGCGCTTTCCGGACATCGCGGCGCTGGCCGCTGCACCGGTCGAAGACGTACTCGCGCTGTGGAGCGGGCTGGGCTACTACGCCCGCGCCCGCAACCTGCACAAAGCGGCACAAACGGTGGTGCAGGAGCACGGCGGACGTTTTCCGCAGTGCGCCATCGAGATCGCCACACTGCCCGGCATTGGCCGCTCGACAGCCGCCGCGATTGCCGCCTTCTGTTTCGGAGAACGCGCAGCCATTCTGGATGGCAACGTCAAACGCGTGCTGTGCCGTGTCTTCGGCATCGACGGTTTTCCGGGCGAACGCGTGGTCGAGGAAAAGCTGTGGGCGCTGGCCGACACGCTGATGCCGGCGGAACGCGGCGGCAACTACATCCAGGCGCAGATGGACCTGGGCGCCACGTTGTGCACCCGCAGCCGCCCGGCCTGTAACCGTTGTCCGCTCGCCGCTGACTGCGTGGCGCTGGCCACCGGCCGGGTCGCCGAACTACCCCAGGCCCGCCCGAAAAAAGCCGTGCCGCAACGTCACGTGCGTGTTGCGGTGATCGAGCGGGATGGGCAGGTGCTGCTGGAACGCCGCCCGCCATCCGGCATCTGGGGTGGCTTGCTGGCGCTGCCGGAAATCGCTGACGGCGAAAAGACCAACGACTGGCTGCGACGTCGTTTCGGCATCACCGCGAACGCGCAGGCACTTGCCACCGTGCGGCATGTGTTCACGCATTTCCGGCTCGACATCGAACCGGTGCTGCTGCGTGCGCCGGCCAGCGCGGCGATGGTGACGGAAGCGGGTCTGGAGTGGCTGGCACTCGACGCGCTGGATGAGGTCGGCCTGCCGGCACCAGTGCGACGCATCCTCGACGCCGTTGCACAGCCGGACCTGCTCAGTCCTTCTTGAGACCCTGCTGCGCCAGATAGCTGCGGATGATCTGCAGGCGGTCGATCGGCAGTTCCAGCTCCAGCAGTGCCTGACGCGCACGCAGCGGAATCGGCAGCACGCCAGCCAGCCGCATGCCGACCCAGTCGGCGTCGTCGAAATGCTGTGGCGGAGGGAAATGCTCTTCGCCCAGGTCGTTCATGATCGCGCGCAGCACCGACACCAGAATCACGCTCTCCTGCGGCACCGGCTGCGGCGGGCGCTCTTCCAGCCATTCCACATCGGCAATCAGCAAACCGTTGGGACCGACTTCGGTATCGACAATGCGGTAACGCCGCTCGCCCATCACCGACACCTGCAGCAATCCGGCCTGCTGCGCATCACACGACACGATGCGTGCGCTGGTACCCGTGGCATGCGGGCGCGCGGGCGCGCCCACTTCCTTGCCCTCGGCGATCAGGTTCACGCCAAAGGCCGAGCCCTCGCGCAAGCACTGCGACACCAGATCCACGTAACGTGCCTCGAACACCCGCAGTGGCAGCAGGCCGCCCGGAAACAGCACGGTTTGCAGCGGAAACAGAGGCAGTCGCGACACTTCCTTCATTCTTCCTCCCCGGCACCCCAGCGTTGCATCAGGGCATGCGGAACACCGAGTTGGTCCAGTACGCGAGCCACGACAAAATCGACCATGTCGTCCACGGTCTGCGGATGGGTATAAAAGCCCGGACTGGGCGGCAGGATGACCACGCCCAGGCGCGCCAGCTTGAGCATGTTTTCGAGATGGATGGCCGAGAACGGCGTCTCGCGCGGCACCAGGATCAGCTTGCGGCCTTCCTTGATGGCGACGTCGGCCGCGCGCTCGATCAGGTTCTGCGACAAACCCGCCGCGATGGCGGCCAGTGTGCCCATGGTGCACGGACACACCACCATGGCATCGGCCGGGTTGGAGCCCGAAGCCAGCGGTGCAAACCACTCCTCACGGCCAAACACGCGCAGCTGACCCGGTTTGGCGTTGAACTGCTGCGACAGCGCGGCCTCGACCTCGGATGGGCGAGAGGGCAGTTCGAGATTCATTTCCTGCCGCGCAACAATCTGCGCAACCTGCGAATACAGCAGCCACACCGTAACCCCTGCCCCGAGCAGGGTATCGACCAACCGCATGCCGTAGGGCATGCCGGAGGCGCCGGTGAAGGCAACAGCAACGGTATCGGGTGGCGAGCGGGTCATCGGAGCTAACGGGCCGGAAGATACGGCCAACTCTAGCACGAGCCCGCAAACGACGACGGGGCGCCCGCAGGCGCCCCGTCGTGAAACAAACCCGCCTTACTTGTCGGCGTTCGGGAAGAACAGCTGCTCACCGTCGATCTTGTAGGAAGCAATGGCGGCCTGACCTTCAGCCGACACCAGCCAGTCGATGAACTTCTGACCCGCTTCCTTCTTCACGTGGGCATGCTTCTCCGGATTCACCAAGATCACGCCGTACTGGTTGAACATGCGCTCGTCACCTTCGACCAGGATGGCCAGATCAGCACGGTTCTTGAAGTTCAGCCAGGTCGCGCGGTCCGACAGCACATAGGCGCCGCTGGATGCAGCGATGTTCAGCGCGGGGCCCATACCGCAACCGCATTCCTTGTAGCCCGTGCCCATGTTGTCGACCCCTGCAGCCTTCCAGAAACGCAGCTCGGCGGCGTGCGTACCGCTCTTGTCGCCACGCGACACGAAACCGGCATTGGCGGCGGCGACCTTCTTCAGGCCGGCGTGGATATCGCTGCCTTTGGTACCGGCCGGGTCCTTCTTGTCACCGATCAGCACGAAATCGTTGTACATCACCGGGTAGCGCTTGACGCCGAAGCCCTCCTCGACGAACTTCTCTTCGGCGACCTTGTTGTGCACGAACAGCACGTCGGCATCACCACGGCGACCGGTGTCGAGCGCCTGCCCGGTGCCCTGGGCCACCACACGCACCTCGATGCCCGTCTTTTTCTGGAACATCGGCAGGATGTGGCCGAACAGGCCCGACTGCTCGGTGGAGGTGGTCGACGAGACCACGATGGATTCGGCTTGTGCCGCAACGGCAAAGGCCGAGATGGCAAACGCGGCTACGAGGCCGCGGAACGGACGAACAAAAGATGCTGGCTTCATGGAATCACTCCTGGGGGAAACGGCTGCCATGCTGTTGCGCGGCAACCTATGGTCGCGAGTTCATTACTGGTTTTGGCGTAATCTATTGATCGTGATTACTTTCAGCAATATGAAGCCCCGTGCATAGGATTCAGTTCAACTACGTTCTGGCCGACACCCGCGGCCCCACGCGGATACGCAATCCGCTGATCGACCTGCTCCACGCGGTCGAAGACAACGGCTCGATCTCCGCCGCCGCCCGCCAGCTCGGCTACTCCTACCGCCATGTGTGGGGCGAGCTGAAACGCTGGGAAGTGGAACTGAACCACAGCCTGATCGTCTGGGAGAAGGGCCAGCCGGCGCGGCTGACCGAGTTCGGCACCAAGCTGCTGTGGGCTGAGCGACAGGTACAGGCGAGGCTGCAGGCGCAGATCGACAACCTGCGCGCCGACCTTGAACGCGCCTACGCCGTGGCCTTTGACGACTCCACCCACGTGCTGAGTTTCTACGCCAGCCACGACGACGCGCTCTCGGCGCTGCGCGAACAGGCGCGCACCAGCAAGCTGCATCTGGACATCCGCTTCACCGGCAGCGTGGACGCCATCCGCGCGCTGAACGAAGGGCGCTGCATGATGGCGGGCTTCCACACCCGCCTGCAGCCCTCGCGCAGCTCGCTCGCCTATCGCACCTACAAGCCCATGCTCAAGCCGGGCCTGCACAAGATCATCGGCTTCGCGCGACGCACGCAGGGCCTGATCGTGGCGCCCGGAAATCCGCTCAACCTCAATGGCCTGAAGGACCTCACCAGGAGTCGCGTGCGCTTTGCCAACCGTGCGCTCGGCACCGGCACGCGCCTGCTGCTCGACGAGTTGCTGGCCGAACAGCGCATCGCTACGGACTCGATCAACGGATTCGACACTGCCGAACCCTCACACACCGCTGTCGCACAGGCCGTGGCTGCAGGCCAGGCCGATGTCGGGATGGGCATCGAGGCGGCGGCGCGGGCGCGCGGACTGGACTTCGTGCCCATCGTCGACGAGCAATACCATCTCGCCTGCCTCAAGTCGGCGCTGGCCGAATCGGGCATCCAGGCATTGCTTCAACTGCTCGGCAACACAGACTGGCAGCGCATGCTGGCGAACCTGCCAGGCTATGCGCCGGAACACTGCGGCGAAGTACTGGCAATGAGCCGCGTGCTGCCCTGGTGGCGTTACCGCACGCACAAGCACCCGGCTGAGTAAGGGCTTCACGCCTCCATCAATGCCGCCGATTTGATCTGCGCCCACACCGCGCAGCCTGGCGCCAGCCCCAGCCGCTCAGCCGAGCGCCGCGTGATGCGCGCCAGCAGCGGCACTCCGGCCGCGTCCAGCCGGATCAGCACATAGGCCGGAGCATCGGCGGCCGCAACTTCAACGACTTTGACCGGAATCTGGTTGTTGATGCTGGTGTCTTCGGCGCGCGAGCGCGCCAGCCCCACATCGCGCGCATGCACCCGCACACGCAACGCCTCACCCGGCGCACGCGCACAGCGCGGCACCAGCAACTCCCCGCCAGCGAAGGCCAGCCGCGACAGATGCCAGGCCTCGTCGTGGGCAACCACGGTCGTCTCGATCATGACGCTGGACTCAATGCCCCGCGCCAGCGACAGGTCGGTGCGCGCCAGCGTCTCGACCAGCGGGCCAGCCGCTTGCACGCGGCCGCTCTCGATCAGCACCAGATGGTCGGCCAGCCGGATCACCTCGTCGTGGGAATGGCTGACATACAGCATCGGAATGTCCAGCTGGTCGCGCAGGCGTTCCAGGTAGGGCAGGATTTCCTGCTTGCGCGCGGCATCCAGCGCCGACAGCGGCTCGTCGAGCAGCAGCAGGCGCGGGCTGGTCAGCAGTGCGCGGGCGAGCCCGACGCGCTGGCGCTCGCCACCCGAGAGCTGCTCGGGGTGGCGGTCGAGCAGATGCCCGAGATCGAGCAGCGCCACCAGATCGTCCCAGCCGATGCGGCGCTCGGCGGCCGGAACGCGCTTGTAGCCGTATTCCATGTTGCCGCGCGCCGACAGGTGCGGAAACAGGCTGGCCTCCTGGAAAACGTAGCCGAGGCTGCGCCGGTGGGTCGGCACAAAGTCGCGGCCGTCCTGCCACATCTCGCCGTCGAACTCGACGCGGCCATCCGCCAGCCGCTCCAGCCCGGCGATGCAGCGCAGCACCGTGGTCTTGCCGGCGCCGGACGGCCCGAACAGCGCCGTGACACCGTGAGACGGCAGCTTCAGGTCGACATCGAGCACGAAGTCGCCACGATCGACACGGAAACGTGCCGCGATCGTCACGATGCCACCCCCATCACCTTGAAGCGCCGGTTGATCGCATAGACGCTCAGCAGCAGCGAGAACGACAGGACCACCAGCACCAGCGCCAGGCGATGGGCGGCGGCGAAGTCCATGGATTCGACGTGGTTGTAGATCGCGATCGAGGCAACCTGGGTGCTGCCCGGAATGTTGCCGCCGAGCATGATGATCACGCCGAACTCGCCCAGCGTATGGGCAAACGACAGCACTGCGGCGGTCAGGAAACCACGCCGCGCCAGCGGCAGCGAGATCGTCACGAAGCGCTCGAAGGGCCCGGCGCGCAGGCACGCTGCAGCCTCCAGCACGCGCGTGCCGGTGGCCTGGAAGGCGTTCTGCAGCGGCTGCACGACGAAAGGCAGCGAATAGATCATCGAGCCGATCACCAGCCCCGAGAAGCTGAAGGCCAGGTGACCGATGCCGACATCTTCAAGAAAGCCACCGATGGCGCCATACGGCCCCAGCAGCAACAGCAGGTAGAAGCCCACCACGGTGGGCGGCAGCACCAGCGGCAGCGACACCAGCGCCTCGACGAAGGTCTTGATGCGCGACCGCGTCTGCGCCAGCCACCACGCCAGCGGCACACACAGCACGATCAGGATGGCGGTGCTGATCACCGCCAGCTTGAGCGTGATCCACAGCGCGGTGAGGTCCTGCGGTGACAGCATGCAACTTCCTCAGTCGGGGAATCCGTAACCGGCAGCCTCAATCACCTTGCGCGCCTCGGCACCACGCAGCCACTCCAGAAACTGCTTCGCAGCCTCGACATCACCCGCACGCTTGAGGGCCACGCCCGCCTGGGCAATCGGCGTATAGGCATCCTTCGGCGGAATCCAGTAGGAGCCGGCGATACCCCTTTCGGTCTTGACCTGCGCCAGCGCGACAAAGCCCAGATCCGCCGCACCACTGGCAACCTGTCCGTGGGTCTGGCCAATGGACTGCCCGCGCACCAGCTTGCCGGCGGAGTCGATGGTAGCGAACACGCCGCGCTTGCGCAGGATTTCCTCGGCCGCCTTGCCATACGGCGCGACCTTGGGATCAGCGATGGCGAGATGGCGGAAGCCGCCCCGCTCCAGCACGGCTGCGTCGGCGTCGACCACGCCTTCGCGCGCACTCCACAGCACCGGCACACCCAGCGCATAGACAAAGCGCGTGCCCTCTACCGCGCGACCTTCCTGCTCCAGACGCTCCGGGCGCGCCGCGTCGGCCGACAGGAAGACGTCGAAGGGCGCGCCGTTGAGGATCTGCGTGGTCAGCGCTCCCGACGAACCGGCACTGATCACAAGATCATGGCCGCTCGCCGCCTTGAACATCGGCGCCAGCTTCTGCAGCGTGCCGCGGAAGTTGGCCGCCACAGCGACCTTGATATCGGCGGCAGCGACGGGGAGGGTGACGAGCAGCGCAAGCGCCGCGATGCATTTCCTGAACATGGGACAACTCCGGGGAAGTGGCCTTGCGGCCGTCAGTCATAGGTCGCCAGCATCACGCTGGACGCCCTGAAGATGGCGCAGGCCCGCTTGCCGGGGACCAGCACTAAGGATTCGGTGCTTTCGTGGGTCAGCACGGCCGCCAGACTGCGGCCGGATGGCAAGGCCAGCGTGACTTCATCGTTGACCGAGCCGTGATGCACCTCGCTGATCTCGCCCCACAGCTGGTTGCGCGCCGTCACGCGCAGGTCGGGGTCGGTGGCAATCAGCACCGAGGGTGCCTTGACGAAGGCGAACACCTCGCGGCCGATGGCCAGCCCGAGGTTCTCGGCACTGGTGCGGGTGATGGTGGCAACCAGCTCGGTGTCGGCGTCAATGCGCAAACGCACCTCGAAATCCACCTCGCCGTCACGCAGCGCGACGACCGGGCCGGAAAACTGGTTGCGCGCGCTGCTGCGCATCTTCATGCGGTGCATCAGACGGCGGAACCCGTCCACATCGATGGGGCCGTCCTGCCCCAGCCGCTCACCCACGCGCTCGAGTGCGGCCTGCGTCTCGATCTCGAGTGCGCGGTACAGCGCGATCATCCGCCGACCATAGTCGGTGAGTGCCGTGCCGCCCCCCTGCCGTCCGCCGGACACACGCACCACCAGCGGTTCCGGGGCAAGGTTGTTCATGGTGTCGATCGCGTCCCAGGCGGCCTTGTACGACAATGGCACCGCCTTGGCCGCCTGGTTGATGGAGCCCGCGTGATCGATGGCTTCGAGCAGTCGAATGCGGGTGTCGGAGAAGGCAAAGCCGGCCTCGGCTTCGATCGACACCCGTCCTAGAATGCGCTCCGGGGTACGCTGATTCATGATGTTATGTCTTCTTGTGTATAACGATTCATGGTTTCATGACGCCATTATCCCTTTGGAACGCATGGCAATTCCGATTACTTGTGTAGTGGACTATATAACGTGACCGAGACCGACCACAAGCCCGGCGGAATCAGCGCGCGCAACGTGCTGCCGGCCCGTATCCGCAGCATCGGCGGAGACGGCGCGACCAGCCGGGTCGAGCTTGAACTGGCGGGTGGCGAACTGCTGGTGGCAACGCTCGCGCGTTCGGGTGTGGTCGAACTGGGGCTGACGCCGGACGGCGCAGCGCTGGCAATCATCAAGGCGCCCTGGCTGGATCTGTGCACCGCAGGCAATGCGGCACAGCTGTCTTCACCCAACCGCCTGCCCGGCACGATCACGCGCGTGGTACCCGGGACGGTGAATGCCGAGGTCTGGCTGAAAACCGCGCGAGGCAACGAACTGGTGGCCGTGTTGCCGCGCACGGCCGTGGCGGAATGCGGGCTGACGGTCGGCGCCGCAGCAACGGCAATCGTCAGTCCGTCGGATATCGTGATCGGCGTGCGTGGCTGAGCGGAGCGTGCTCTAGAGGAACAGATAGCTGCAGATCGCCACCGCAGCCATCACGGCGATCACGTCTGCGGTCAGCGCCGCCGCCAGCGTGTGGCGCATACGGCGGATCTGCACCGCGCCGAAATACACCGCCAGCACGTAGAAGGTGGTTTCGGTCGAGCCCTGCAAGGTCGTCACCAGCATGCCGACGTAGCTGTCGGGGCCAATGGCCGGGTCGTTGATGATCGAGGCCATCACGCCGTAGGCGCCGGAACCCGAGAGCGGCCGCAACAGCGCCATCGGCAGCGCCTCGGCGGGCAGGCCGACCTTGCCGGTGAGAGCACCCAGCGTCGCCACCATGTAGTCCATCGCCCCGCTGGCGCGGAACATGCCGACCGCAACCAGGATGGCGACCAGATACGGAATGATGCGCAGCGCGACCTGAAAGCCGTCCTTGGCGCCGTCGACGAAGACCTCGTAGATGCGCACCCCGCGCAGCGCGCCGAACAGCAGAAAGGCCACCATCAAGCCCGGCACGATCCACGGCGAAATGGCGCGGCCATACACGATGGTGAAGGGGATCAGCGCGAACAGACCGCCCAGCGCCAGCACCGAAACCCACAGCGGGTAGCCGCCGCCGTCGTCCGGCAATGCCTCGCTTTCAGCCTCGACCCAGGGGCGGTCGACGGGAGCCGCATCGGGGTCGAGCGGCCCGACAGGGAAGAAACGTCGATACATGAACGCGGCGACAACAGCCGCGATCGTCGCGCAAATGGTCGCGAAAAGCGTAGTCGGCAGAATCGCCGCCGGGTCAGCCGAACCCGCTGCCGCGCGGATGGCGATGACGCCAGTCGGCAGCAGCGTGACGCTGGAAGTGTTGATGGCGAGGAACAGCGCCATCGAGTTGGTCGCCGTACCGGGCCGGGTATTGAGCTTGTCCAGCTCCTGCATGGCTCGGATGCCGAAAGGCGTGGCGGCGTTGCCCAAGCCCAGCGCATTGGCTGACATGTTCAGGATCATCGCGCCCATGGCCGGATGGTTGGGCGGCACTTCGGGAAACAGCCGCGTCATCAGCGGGCGGATGACCTTGGCGATGATGACCAGCAGCCCCCCCGCCTCGGCGACCTTCATCAGGCCAAGGAACAGCGTCATCACGCCGACCAGCCCCAGCGCCAGTTCCACCGAACCGGTGGCTGCGTCGATCATGCCCTTGGACAGCGCCTCCATCGGCGCAGCCGTGCCCTCAACCGGCACATGGCCGATCTGGCGCCAGGCCGCGGCACCAAAGGCAATCAGGACGATGGCGAGGAAGATGCCGTTCACCGCGCGCCCTCCGGCCAGATGGCAGAAGGGCTGCAGACGACGCGATGCGGGGGATTCAAGATGCGGCGGCTCCTGGCGGCGGGGCATGACGGGCGGAAAACAGCCGCCATGAAATCACGTCGCCCCGCCCCGCACAAGCCGCCCGGTGACGGACGCTCAGCCGTTGGCCAGCGTCTCCTCGATCTCGGCAAAGGTACGCGCCACCGACATCGGCACGACCGGCACACCCAGGCGGCGCGACAGGTCGGCCGACGAGAAGACACCGCAGATCTGAGCCAAACCGGATGCGTCACGACGCACCACCAGGGCATGCTGACGACCGTGCGCGCGCATGGTCTCGACCACGTCGCCCAAACGGGCCTTGCCCAGATCGGCTAATTCGAGCGCCTCGACGGCATCGGCCGGCGTCATGATGTCCTGCACCCGGATCTCGTCGTGGTGCACGCCACGCTCACGCACGATCTGCATGGGCTTTTCGCCAAGCAGATCGTTGCTGGTGACGAGGCCGACCACATCCCCCGCGTGATCAACCGCAAACAGCATGCGCACGCGGCGTTCGAGCATGCGCACGTGCGCCGCCTCGACGAACTCGTCGGCGCGAACGGTAACTGCAGTGATGCGGGTCAGATCCGTCATTGCCGACAGCGCCGGCTCGGCCAGCAGGCGTTCCAACGGTTGCGCCGCAGGGGCAGGTACGAGCGGCACCTTACCGGCAAGCGTCGTGGCAGAAAGGGCGTGAAACTGGGTCATGGTGGCTCCTCCTTGTGAGGTGCGAGTGATGCACCGAGCATGAGTCGCACCGATGTTTTCACTATGGGCGCCACACCAGCCCGACGCAAGCCGGCAGACACGCGCGTCCGGCCGCTTCGCGTACCATGCGGACATCCGCGACCACGGCTTCCGACCATGCCCCGCATCCACCCCGAAGGATGGCGCCAGATTCCCGCCAGCGGCGCGCTGGCGCGCAAGCTCGACACCCTGGCCGAGCTGGAAGACGGCCTGCCCGATGGCTTCACCGTATTCCACGGCATCCACTGGACGCGCGCCGAGCACGAGCAACTGCTGTTCGGCGCCATCGATTTCGCAGTGGTGGGCCCGTCCGGCCGGGTATTGCTGATCGAGCAGGTCGCCGGCTTTCTCGACGAAACGCCCGAAGGTCTGGTCAAACGTCACATCCGCGCACGCCACAACATCAGCGTTGAACTGGCGCGCACCGCCGACCACCTGCGCGCACGGCTCAAGACCAACCTCGACGGCATGGAGCCGGTGCTCGACCTGCTGCTGTTCTGCCCGGACTTCACGGTGCGCGACCCCGGCAGTGCCGGCATCGACCCGAGCCGCATCGTCGACGCCGCAAAACGTGACCAGCTCGCCAACACGGTACGCACCCTGCTGGCCAGCGATGAAGCCGAACCGGCTGTGGTGGCGCGCATCAACCGCTTCTTTGCTGACGAACTCCAGCTCGTGCCCGACACCAGCGCACTGGTGGGTCAGGCCACAACGCTCTACACACGCCTGGCCGGCGGGCTGGCCGAATGGGGCCGGCGCATCGAGATGCAGCCGCACCGTTTGCGCGTCACCGGCACCGCCGGCAGCGGCAAGACGCAGCTCGCGCTGGCCGTGCTGGCCGATGCCGTGGCGGCCGGGCGGCGCGCGCTCTACGTCTGCTACAACCGCCCGCTGGCCGATCACATCTCGCGCATTGCGCCCACCGGCACCGAAGTCACCACCTATCACCAGCTGTGCGACCGCATGCTCAGCGCCGCCGGCAAACGCCCGAGCTTTGGCCGCCCCGACTCTTTCGCGCGCATGGAACGCGACTTTGCCGCGCTGGCCGTGGAGCCGCGCTTTGACGAACTCATCGTCGATGAAGGTCAGGATTTCGCCGAGGAATGGCGCGACGCGCTGCTGCGCCTGCTCACGCCCGAGGGCCGCGCCTGGTGGCTCGAAGACCCGATGCAGAATCTCTACGAGCGGCCCGAGGTCGCGCTGCCGGGTTGGGTGCGGCTCACCAGCGAGCGCAACTTCCGCAGCCCTTCGGACATCGTCACGCTGCTCAACCGCAAGCTTGTGAACGAGCGCCCGATGGAAGCCGGCAGCCCGCTGGCCGGTTCGGAAGTGGAGATTTCGGTGTGGAACAACGAAGCCGAGATGATGGAGCGCACGCGCCGCGCCATCACCCGCGCCATCGGCCTCGGCTTCCGGCGCGAGCACATCGCGCTGATCACCTTCCGCGGCCGTGAGAACTCACGCTTCACCGGGCTGGAACGCCTCGGCCAGCACAGCCTGCGCGCCTCGACCGGGCGCTACGATCTGCTCGGCTCGCCGGAATTCACAGCGGGGGATTTCCTCATCGACTCGGTGCACCGCTTCAAGGGCCAGGCCGCGCCCTGCGTGATCCTCACCGAGATCGACTTCACAACGCTGGACGTGCGCACGCAGCGCAAACTCTTCGTCGGCGCAACGCGGGCGGGGATGAAGCTGATGATGGTGATGTCGCAGCGGGCGGCAAAGCTGCTGGAACTGAGCGCCAGCGAAGGGCCGGCTACGTGACTCGCAGGTCAGACAAGCGCCGCAAGGCGGCTTCTCTGGCCTGCGCCTGCTAACTCAGCGCTTCGAGAACTTCCCGACCAGCTGATTGAGGCGCTCGGCCTTGCGCTGCTCGGCCTGTTCCTCACGTTCGCGTTCCTGCTGTTGCTGCTGCTCGTCGCGCTTGCGCTTGGCCGCGGCGGCAAAGCGATCCTTCAGCGTCTGCGAGGCGTGGCTGCGGTGCTCTTCGGTGATTTCGCCGTCCACCTTGCCATCGAGGTCGAAACGCTCGGTGGCTTTCTCAACCGCCTTCAGATAACGCGTGGAGCTCACGTGCATGCGCATCGCGGTGCGCACCGTCTTGCGGTCGAACTCGGGGAAGCGCGCGTGGATGGCCTTGTCGATGCCAAGCGCCAGCGGCTTGCAGTCGCGGAAGGTCGGCGACGCCTCTTGCAGGCGGCGCAACACTTCACGCGGTTCTATACCGGCAGCCTTGGGGGCCTCGGTGGCGGGTTCTTCGCTGGGGATCTCGGATTCCATCGGCTCTACAGGCAGCAGTTTCGGACGCGGCGCAATCATCGCACGAATCGGCGGGCGTCGCTCAGACAGGCAGGGTTGGCAGGGCCATCAGGCTACGTTGCGTTGTACGGAAGTCGCCACCGCGCCCAGGCTCACTTGCTGCGGGCGGCGCAATTCGTTGAAGACCTCGGGCAACAACAGGGAAGCGAGGCTGCGCTGCGTGAACAGAAAACGCCCGTCCACCACAAAGCCCAGCTCCGCCCACGGCACGGCCGTGTTCAGCAATTCAACTGCCCGCGCCATGTCCATGCCTTCCACCTTGGGAAACAGCGCCAGAATGGAGCCGTCGTAGGCCTCGCAGTCGTGCGTGAAGAAGGGCGCCGGGCGGCGCGTGCGGCTGTTCACGTAGATGCGCTGGCGGCCCGGCGCGTCGTGGAAGGTCCGGCCCCACATCCACCAGTTGGTCTCGTCAAAGTGGCGCACACGCCTCGCCAGCAGTCGGGCCTTGTGCCGCTTCAATGACGGGTGGCGCAGGTTGTAGAGCATGCGCCGGGTTTCATTGGTGTCGATGGTCCGGGAGCAGACGAACTCGACATTGCCCTGCCGGTGCTCGAACACCGCATCGGCCCCCGACACCGCACCCACCTTGACCATGAACAAGGACGACAGCGGCACGCTCAGCTCGGTGGACGAGAAGATCAGCTGCCCGTCCATCTCGACGAAGCGGCGCGTTTGCCAGTCGCCACTCCACTCGCGGTACAGCGTCTTGCGCGTGAAGTTGCCCAGCTCGAAGCGGAAGATCGCGCAGTTGGGCACCGCGCCGTCAAAGATGCGGTGATCGCCGGTCTCGATCCAGTGCGTGATGGTGCCCAGCTCGAACAGCCGGCGGTTGAGCTTGCGCGCCGAGGTGAGCTTGATGAACTCGCGCGGCACGATGAACACCAGTTCGCCACCCGGCTTCAGATGCCGCACCGCCTTCTCGATGAAGAACAGCGCGAGGTTGCTGCGCGCGTCGAAGAGCGTGCCATCGAGCAGCCGCTTGGTCGCATCGCCGATGTCCTGGAAGCGCACATAGGGCGGATTGCCGATCACGGTGTCGAACTGCTCACTGTCCGGGTAGGCGAAGAAATCCATCACCTGCGCGCCGGCCGGCGCCACACGAGCGTCGAACTCGATAGCCACACAGCCCGGAATCCGCCGCGAGAACGCGCCGTCACCGCAACTCGGCTCCAACGTGCGGCCCTTGCGCTCGCAGAGGGAAAGCATCTGCTGCACGACCAAATCGGGCGTGAACACCTGGCCGAGCTTTCCGACGTCGAGCTGCTTCTTCAAACCCTCTCTCCTTCCTGCTGACGTGGCCCATCGTCCCGTCAGCGAATCCGTGCCGGAACTTTAGCACCGCGCGATTGCGCACCGGTCGCAGCAACCGGGAAAATTGCGGCGCGGATGGCAGCCGACCGCGAAGCCGGGTACCTTGCGCACTCAGCCTCAGTAGGGCGCAATAACCGAAGGGCATTGCGCCGCATGCGCCCGTGCAAACTGCGCCTCATGGCATGCCCGGATCATCCGGCGGATTACGCTTCGCTAATCCGCCCTACGCAAACTGTATCGATCCCGATCTTCCGACTGCGAGCCTCACGATGACCGAACCGCACGCTGCCCCGAACGCGCCCGACGAGAACGCGGCTCCGGCCCACCCGAGCTTCTACGAAGCCTTCCTGTGGTGGCTCAAGCTCGGCTTCATCAGCTTCGGCGGGCCGGCCGGGCAGATTTCGATCATGCATCAGGAGCTGGTCGAAAAACGCCGCTGGATCTCGGAGCGGCGCTTTCTGCACGCGCTCAACTACTGCATGGTGCTGCCCGGCCCTGAGGCGCAGCAGCTGGCCATCTACATCGGCTGGCTGTTGCACCGCACCTGGGGCGGCATCGTGGCGGGGGCGCTGTTCGTGCTGCCGTCGCTGTTCATTCTGGCGGGGCTGACCTGGGTGTATCTGGCCTATGGCGATGTGCCGCTGGTGCAGGGCATCTTTGCCGGCATCAAGCCGGCGGTGGTGGCCATCGTGCTGTTCGCCGCCTGGCGCATTGGCAGCCGCGCGCTCAAGAACGAGGTGATGTGGGGCATCGCCGCTTTGTCGTTCGTCGCGATCTTCGTGTTCCGCATTCCCTTCCCGTTCATCGTGCTGGGAGCGGCGCTGATCGGCATGGCCGGCGGCAAGTTCCTGCCCGCCAAATTCGCCGTGGGCGGCGGACACGGCTCAGCTGACAAGAGCTTCGGCGCCGCAGTGATTGATGACAACACGCGCCTGCCGCACACGCTGTTCAACACGCTGCATCTGGCCAAGCTGCTGGGCGTGGGGCTGGTGCTGTGGGCTGTGGGCATGTGGCTGCTGCCGGCCGGCACGCTGAGCGACATCGGCGCCTTCTTCACCAAGGCCGCGCTGGTGACCTTCGGCGGCGCCTACGCGGTGCTGCCCTATGTGTATCAGGGCGGCGTGGACAGCTACGGCTGGCTCACCGGCGCACAGATGATCGACGGCCTCGCGCTGGGCGAATCCACCCCCGGCCCGCTGATCATGATCGTCGCCTTCGTCGGCTTTGTCGGCGCCTGGACGCACCAGATATTCGGCTCGGAAAACCTCTTCCTCGCCGGCTTCGTCGGCGCCAGCGTGGCGACCTTCTTCACCTTCCTGCCGTCCTTCCTGTTCATCCTGGCCGGGGGGCCGCTGGTGGAATCCACCCACGGCGATCTGAAATTCACCGCACCGCTGTCCGCCATCACGGCAGCAGTGGTGGGCGTGATCCTGAACCTCGCGCTGTTCTTCGCCTGGCACGTGCTGTGGCCGCGTGCCTCAATGGAAGCCCCCTTTGCGGGCGGCTTCGAGTGGTTCCCGGCCGTGGTGGCCGTTGCCGCCTTCATCGCGCTGTGGAAGTTCAAGCAGGACATCCTGCGCGTGCTGGGGGTTTGTGCGGTGTTGGGGTTGGGGTGGACGTTGGTGGGGTGAGGCTGGCTGGGGAAAACGTGGTCTGTCCCCTATTTGTGCTATTTGTGTCCCCTATTTGCTAATTTTGAAAGAAGTGGGGATCCGAAATTACGAAATTCGTAGCCGCTCTTCTAAAATTTTTGGCACGTAAACTGTTCTACAGCAAGGCTATCTTTATATTTTGCTCCTGGAGCAACTGCGCCAAAAAGATTAGCCACTCCGCCTGTTTTAAGATTTTCGTCAAAAACTAGAAAGCTTCCACCCCCGACACCAGTGCAAGTTAAAAAGTTTTTCTGAGAAATAATATTGGCATTCTTTGTGCAGGTATATGAAAGGTCTAGAGCTTGATCTGATTCTCTGTATTCAAGCCTCTCTCCATTCCCGTGAATTTTTATGAGTACATTATTCTTTACGAAATTGGTCAATTCCCACCTCGCACCATCCCAATTAAAGCCACCCGATACATTCATAACACAACCATACTGTCCATCTGAATTTGCATTAAATGAAATGATTAAAAGTAGGTAGGCATATTTATTCATTTTGATCGATCCTATTTTGCAGACCGCGTAGGGCGCAATTACCGAAGGGCATTGCGCCGTATTAAACGAACATCCGGCGGATTACGCTGCGCTAATCCGCCCTACAAAAACAACTACCCCGATTCAAGCACGAATGCATGGAAAGCAAAACATTCCATGACAACCCAATCCGTGACTTCCTGACCACTCAGCGCACAAAGCAAAGCCGACAAGTAGCTTCCGGTAGAATTACGCCCCTTCCCCCCGCTCCACCGAGAACCCCATGCCCTCCCGCTTCAACCCCGAACTGCTCGCGCCTGCCGGTTCGCTCGACATGATGCGCACCGCATTTGCCTATGGCGCTGACGCCGTGTATGCCGGCCAGCCGCGCTATTCGCTGCGGGTGCGCAACAACAGCTTCGACAAGGTGGAGGCGCTGGCCACGGGCATCAACGAGGCGCACGCGCTGGGCAAGGCCTTCCACCTGGTGGCGAACATCAGCCCGCACAACAGCAAGGTGCGCACGTATCTGCGGGACATGGAGGACGTGATTGCGCTGGGGCCGGACGCGCTGATCATGGCGGACCCGGGGCTGATCATGATGACGCGCGAGCGCTGGCCGGACATGCCCATCCACCTGTCGGTGCAGGCCAACACCACCAATTACGCCAGCGTGCGTTTCTGGCAGAGCCTGGGGGTGAAGCGCATCATCCTGTCGCGCGAGTTGTCGCTGGATGAGGTGGCGGAGATTCGGCAGGAATGCCCGGACATGGAGCTGGAAGTGTTCGTGCATGGCGCGCTGTGCATTGCGTACTCGGGCCGCTGCCTGCTGTCGGGCTATTTCAACCACCGCGACCCCAACCAGGGCAGTTGCACCAATTCGTGCCGCTGGGATTACCGCATGCACGAGGGCGCGGAGAACGGCGCGGGGGATGTGGTGGCGAGCAACGCCATGCCCATCGGCAACCCCAAGGATGCCGGGGCGGTGGGCACGGCGACGCGGCCGATGGCAGTGACGACGGCGCTGGGCGGCGGGCCGCGCCACATCGGCGGCAGCAAGACCTGGCTGCTGGAAGAGGGCACCCGCCCCGGTGAGCTGATGCCCATCGAGGAGGACGAGCACGGCACCTACATCCTCAACTCCAAGGACCTGCGCGCCATCGAGCACATTGGCCGGCTGGTGGAGATCGGCGTGGATTCGCTGAAGATCGAGGGCCGCACCAAGAGCCCGTATTACGTGGCGCGCGCCGCGCAGAGCTACCGCCGTGCAATTGACGACGCGGTGGCCGGCCGGCCGTTTGACCCAGGCCTGCTCGGCGCGCTTGAAGGCCTGGCCAACCGTGGCTACACCGACGGCTTCTACCAGCGTCACAGCACGCCAGACCACCAGAACTACCTGCGCGGCCATTCGGAATCCGGCCGCAGCCTGCTGGTGGGCGAGGTCACCGGCTTTGACACCGAGCGGGGCCTGGCCCAGGTCGAGGTCAAGAACGGCTTCGGGCTCGGCGACCGGCTGGAGTTCGTGACGCCGGCGGGCAACTTTGACGTGGTGGCCGAGCGCATCGAGAACGCGGCGGGCGAAGCCATGGAACGCATTCCGGGCAGCGGACGCACGGTGTGGCTGCCGTTGCCGGAAGGTGCGCCGCAGGGCGAGTGCTTCGTCGCGCGCTTTGTGTAAGACAGCACGGATGGCTTGGCCGCGCGCCATGGTGAGCGCGGCGTGGCCATCCCGCTTCTGACGGCTACGCCGATTCCAGACGAATCCCCGAATACCCGGCGTACTCGGCCGGTGCGCACGGTACAGTCTCAACCCTTGTCTCACGCCCCCGGTTTCAAATGTCCCTGCCCAATACCCTGATGTCGGCCGAAGCCTACGAAGCGCAACTTGAAGCCAAGCTGGCGCGCTATCGCGCCGACTTTGCGCCGCTCGGGCTGCCGGAGCCGGAGGTGTTTCGCTCAACGCCCACCGAATACCGCCTGCGGGCGGAGTTCCGCCTGTGGCACCACGACGAGCGCGTGGATTACGCGATGTTCGACGCCGCCAACCCCAGGCAGCCGGTGGTTGTCGATGATTTTCCGGCCGCTGCAGCGTCGATTCGCGCGGCCATGCCGGGCCTGCGCGATGCGCTGATGGCCAACGAGTTGCTGCGCAAGCGCGTGTTTCAGGTGGAGTTTCTCGCCACGCTGTCGGGCGAGCTGCTGATCAGCCTCGTGTATCACCGCAAGCTCGACGAAGCGTGGGAAGCCGCCGCGCGCCCGCTGGCCGCGCAACTGAACGCGCAGATCATCGGCCGCAGCAAGGGCCAGAAGGTGGTGCTGGAGCGCGACTGGCTGCTTGAAGAGCTGGAAGTCGACGGCCTGCGGCTGCGCTACCAGCAGATCGAAGGCAGCTTCACCCAGCCCAACGGCGAGGTGAACCGCCAGATGCTTGGCTGGGCGCGCGCGCAGTGTGCCAAGGCCGGCGGCGATCTGCTGGAGCTGTATTGCGGCAACGGCAACTTCACGTTTGCGCTGGCGCCGCTGTTCGAGCGCGTGCTGGCCACCGAGCTGTCGAAATCGTCGGTGAAGGCCGCGCTGTACAACATCGAAGCCAACGGCACCGACAACATCACGCTGCTGCGCATGTCGAGCGAAGAGCTGAGCGATGCCATGGCCGGCGGGCGCGAGTACCGCCGCCTGCAGGGCATCGACCTGGCGTCCTACCGCTTCTCCACGCTGTTCGTCGACCCGCCGCGCAGCGGTCTGGACCCGGCCACGCTGGCCATGGCGGCAGAGTTCGACCGCGTGCTGTACATCTCGTGCAACCCCACCACGCTGCGCGAAAACGCCGAGGCGCTGAGCGCCACGCACAGCATTGCGGCGGCAGCGGCCTTCGACCAGTTTCCCTACACGCATCACCTGGAATGCGGCCTGCTGCTGAAGCGCCGGGACGCGTGAGATGAACGGGGCCGTGCGCATCATCGCAACCGATCTGCACGACCCGGCCCACGCAGCGGCCTGGGTGGCGCTGCTCGATGCCTACGCGCGCGACCCCATGGGCGGCGGCACGGGCCTGCCCGACGCGGTGCGCGCGGCGCTGCCGCAACGGCTCGCCGGCCGCGCAGGCTTTGTTTCCTTTCTGGCCTTTGACGGCGACGAGGCGGTGGGGCTGATCAACTGCTTCGAGGGCTTCTCGACCTTTACCGCGCAGCCGCTGCTCAACGTGCACGATATCGCCGTGCTGCCCACCCACCGCCGCCGTGGCATCGCCCGTACCCTGCTCTCTGCGGCAGAGGAAGCCGCCCGCCAGCGGGGCTGCTGCAAGCTCACGCTGGAAGTGCTCTCCAGCAACCACGCGGCCATGTCCGCCTACGTGCAGCAGGGTTTCGCGCCGTATGAGCTGGACCCGGCAGCGGGGCAGGCGGTGTTGCTGCAGAAGTGGTTGTAAGCGGGAAGGGCCTGCGGTGAGCAGGCCGCGTAGGCTATAATCCCGCCCTTTCTTTTGCTTCAAAAACAGGATCTTCCGTGCTCGTCGCCGCCAACATCACCATGCAGTTCGGGGCCAAGCCCCTTTTTGAAAACGTCTCCGTCAAATTCGGCGATGGCAACCGCTACGGCCTGATCGGGGCCAACGGAGCGGGCAAGTCGACCTTCATGAAGATCCTGTGCGGCGCGCTCGAGGCGAGCGGCGGCAACGTCTCCAAGGAGCCGATGGAGCGCATGGCCTATCTGCGCCAGGATCAGTTCGCGTACGAAGACAAGCGCGTGCTCGACGTGGTGATGATGGGCCACGAAGAGCTGTGGGCCGCCATCCAGGAACGCGACGCGATCTACGCCAACCCGGAAGCCACCGAAGACGACTACATGCACGCCGCCGAGCTGGAAGGCAAGGTTGGCGAGTACGACGGCTATACCGCCGAGGCGCGCGCCGGCGAACTGCTGCTGGGCGTGGGCATTGCCACCGAACTGCACGACGGGCCGATGAGCGAAGTGGCGCCGGGCTGGAAACTGCGCGTGCTGCTGTGCCAGGCGCTGTTTGCCAACCCGGACATCCTGCTGCTGGACGAGCCGACCAACAACCTCGACATCAACACCATCCGCTGGCTGGAAGACGTACTCAACAACCGTGACAGCACGATGGTGATCATCTCGCACGACCGCCACTTCCTGAACCAGGTGTGCACGCACATGGCCGACCTGGATTACGGCACGATCACCGTGTACGCCGGCAACTACGACGACTACATGGAAGCCTCGGTGATGGCGCGCCAGCGCCAGCAGGCGGCCAACGCCCGCGCCAAGGAAAAGATCTCCGACCTGCAGGACTTCGTGCGCCGCTTCTCGGCCAACAAATCCAAGGCCAAGCAGGCCACCAGCCGCCTCAAGCTGATCGACAAGCTCAAGCCGGAAGACGTGAAGCCGTCTTCGCGCCAGTACCCGTTCATCCGCTTCGAGTACGACGACAAGGACAAGCTGCACCGCCTGGCCTGCGAGATCGAGAACATCACCTTTGCCTACGAGGGCATGGAAAAGCCGCTGTTCAAGGGCTTCAGCATGCCGATCGAGGCCGGCGAGAAGATTGCCATCATCGGTGAGAACGGCGTCGGCAAGACCACGCTGCTCAAGCTGCTGATGGGCGAGCTGACGCCGCAGAAGGGCCAGATCAAGTGGGCCGAAAAGGCCAACCCCGGCTACTACGCGCAGGACCACTCGGCGGACTTCGCCAAGGACGTGAACCTGACCGACTGGATTGCCGAGTATTCGCGCATCACCGCGGCCGCCACCGGCGAAGACAACGAAACCCTGATGCGCGGCACGCTGGGCCGGCTGCTGTTCTCGGGCGACGACGTGAAGAAGTCGGTGAAGGTGATCTCGGGTGGCGAACAGGGCCGCATGCTGTTCGGCAAGCTGATGCTGTCGCGCCCCAACGTGCTGATCATGGACGAGCCGACCAACCACCTCGACATGGAATCCATCGAGTCGCTGAACACCTCGCTCGACAAATTCCCCGGCACCTTCGTGTTCGTATCGCACGACCGCGAATTCGTGTCGTCGCTGGCCACGCGCATCCTCGAGATCAAGCTCGACGGCACCCTCATCGACTACCGCGGCAGCTACGAGGAATACCTCGCCAGCCAGGGCCTGGACTGATGCGGTGATCGCGGGCCGGCATGCACCGTGCGTGCGCCGACCCGCGCTCTCTGCACTCCGCTAGAATCTGCGCATGATCGGCATCTTCCTCATCACCCACGGCACGCTCGGCGAATCGCTGATCCAGTGCGTGAGCCACGTGCTCAACAAGCGCCCGGTGCAGATCGTGCAACTCGGCGTCAGCGGGCAGGACGACCCGCTCGACCTGTTGCCGGTGGCGCGCCGCATGCTCGACTGGGTGGATTCCGGCGACGGCGTGCTGGTGCTCACCGACATCTTCGGCGCCACGCCTTCCAACATTGCCAGCAAGCTGCTCGAACCGGGTCGTGTCGAAGGCCTCGCAGGAGTGAACCTGCCGATGCTGATGCGCGCACTGACCTATCGCGAACGAGACATGAACACGCTGATCCAGCGCGCCATCAGCGGCGGCTGTGACGGCGTACTCCACATCAAGTGAGGCCCTGATGCCGCGCAAGGAACTGGAAATCATCAACAAGCTGGGCCTGCACGCGCGCGCCTCGGCCAAACTCACCCAGACCGCCAGCCAGTTCCGCAGCGAAGTGTGGATGGAGCGCAACGGCCGGCGCGTGAACGCCAAGAGCATCATGGGCGTGATGATGCTGGCCGCCGCCAAGGGCACGACGGTGATCGTAGACATCGAAGGCCCGGACGCTGACGACGCCATGCAGGCCATCGAAACGCTCATTGCCGACCGCTTTGGCGAAGAGGAGTAAGCGCGCATGACCTTCACCGTCCACGGTCTGCCGGTCTCGCAGGGCATTGCCATCGGCCATGCCCATCTCATCTCGCGCGCGCTGCTGGAGGTGAATCACTACCACGTCGCCGAAAAGCACGTGGACGACGAGATGAAGCGGCTGGACGATTCGGTCGCGGCGGTGAAGCGCGAACTCAACGCACTCAAGGCCACCGCCGCCAGTTCGCAGGCGCATGGCGAGGTCGGCGCCTTTGTCGACCTGCAGCTCATCATGCTGGCCGACCCGCTGCTGGTGGACGCCGCACGCAGCGTGATCCAGGAACGCCGCTGCAACGCCGAGTGGGCGATGGTGCAGCAGATGGACCACCTCGTCGCACAGTTCGAGCAGATCGAGGACGCCTACCTGCGCGAGCGCAAGGCCGACGTGGTGCAGGTGGTCGAACGCGTGGTCAAGGATCTGGTCGGCCACCCCGGCCACCTGCCGCCCAAGCGCCGCGACGGGCTCGGCACCATCGTCGTCGCACACGACCTGTCGCCGGCCGACACCATCGGCTTTCGCGATCACAACATCGCCGGTTTCCTGACCGACATCGGCGGCCCGACCAGCCACACCGCCATCGTCGCGCGCACGCTGTCGATTCCGGCCGTGGTCGGCCTGCACCGCATCCGCGATCTGGTCGAAGAAAACGAACTGATCATCATCGACGGCACGCTGGGCATCGTCATCGTCGATCCGGACGAGGCCATTGTCGAGGCCTACCGGCTGCGCCGCACCGAGCTGGAGGTCAAGCGCTCGCGCCTCAAGCTGCTGCGCGACACCCCCGCCAACACGCTCGACGGCCGCTTCATCTCCCTGCTCGGCAACATCGAAGGGCCGGGTGACGTGGCGCAGATCAAGTCGGTCAACGCCGACGGCGTCGGCCTGTACCGCACCGAATTCCTGTTCATGGGCCGCGAGGACCTGCCCGGCGAAGACGAGCAGTTCGAGGCCTACCGCGCCGTCGTCAAGCCGCTGGCCGGCAAGCCGGTGACCATCCGCACCTTCGACATCGGCGCCGACAAGATGCTGTCGATCGGCCATCAGCGCGAAGAACCCAACCCCGCGCTGGGCCTGCGCGCAGTGCGCTTCTCGCTGTCCGAACCCCAGATGTTCCGCACCCAGCTGCGCGCACTGCTGCGCGCCTCAGCCTACGGCAAGCTGCGCATCATGATCCCGATGATCTCGCACGTGCAGGAGCTGGAGCAGGCGCTGACCATGCTCGCGCTGGCACGCGAGGAACTGAAGGCGGCCAAGCAGAAGTTCGATGAGTCCATCGACATCGGCGCGATGATCGAGGTGCCGGCCGCCGCGCTGGCCATCGGCATGTTCAAGAAGCGCGTGTCCTTCCTGTCGCTCGGCACCAACGATCTGATCCAGTACACGCTGGCCATCGACCGCACCGACGACGCCGTGGTGCATCTGTACGACCCGCTGCACCCCGCCGTGCTCAAGCTCATCAACGGCACCATCCAGGCCGGCGCGCGCTACGGCATGTCGGTGTCAGTATGCGGCGAAATGGCCGGCGACCCGACCTACACCCGACTGCTGCTCGGCATGGGCCTGCGCGAGTTCTCGATGCACCCGGCCAACGTGCTGGAGATCAAGCAGCAACTGCTGCACGCCGACTACTCGGAGCTGGCGCCACGTGTGCAACGCATCCTGCGCATGGATGAGCCGGCGCGGGTGCATGAAGCAGCGCTGAAGCTCGCGGGCTGAAGCCCCGCCGTCTCGGCCCTTCGGGCTTCCCTCGCTCCGGGCGGTTTAACCGGCCGGTCCTGAACTCGCTGCGCTCAGACAGCAGGACCGGACTGCCCCGGCGAAACCACCCTGCACTCGGCGAGCCAGAGGGGATGAGGGTGCCAGTCCGACCGTAGGGCGCAATAAGCGAAGCGCATTGCGCCGGATGGGCAGCGAGAACCGCACGGCTGTTCTGGAGAGCATCCCCCCTTCTGAGCCGCTGAGCGAAGAGCGCTCACGGCGGGGCCTTCCGGCCTTGCTGTCTGAGCGCAGCGAGTTCGCAAGGCCGGCCGCCGGGAGTCCTCGTAGCGAAGGGACCCCGAAGGGGCGGTGAGGAGGGCACGTTTCTTTGCTTCCTTTCTTGTCGTGCAACAAGAAAGGAAGTCGCCCGCCGGGGCGAACTCCCGGCCAACGCACGCCAACCATCAGCGTTGCCGCAACGAACCGGCAAGGCGCTGAAATTGACTTTCCACTCTCACCGCGATAACTTCGCGCCCTGATAGCGCCGATTTGAACTACAGCTTGCGGGCGCTCAATAAATACGGCTAAAGCGAGGGCAACCCTGTCCGCGTTTATGAGCCGACAGGGTTTTATTTTTTCCAGACACCATGATCCAGCCTCAATCGGTCGGCATCGTCACCCCACAGCGGGCGGTCTTCAATGAACCGCTGCCGCTCAAGTGCGGCGCAGTGCTGCCAGCCTACGAACTCGTCTACGAGACCTACGGCGAACTCAACGCCGACCGCAGCAATGCGGTGCTGGTCTGTCACGCACTCTCCGGATCGCATCACGTTGCCGGCCATTACGCCGACGATCCCGGCAGTATCGGCTGGTGGGACAACCTCGTCGGGCCGGGCAAGCCGCTCGATACACGGCACTTCTTCGTCATCGGGGTGAACAACCTCGGCGGCTGCTTCGGCAGCACCGGGCCGGCCTCGATCAACCCGGCCACGGGCCGCCACTGGGGCGCCGACTTTCCGTTCATCACGGTCGAGGACTGGGTCACGACGCAGGCGCGGCTGGCCGACCAGCTCGGCATCGAGCGCTTTGCGGCAGTGGTGGGCGGCAGCCTGGGCGGCATGCAGGCCATCTCGTGGGCGCTGCAGTATCCGGAGCGCGTGGCCAATGTGGCAGCCATCGCCTCGGCGTCCAAGCTGACGGCGCAGAACATTGCCTTCAACGAGGTGGCCCGCCAGGCCATCCTGACCGACCCGGATTTTCACGGCGGCAACTTCTACGAACACGGCCTGGTGCCGGCGCGCGGGCTGCGGCTGGCGCGCATGATCGGCCACATCACCTATCTGTCGGATGATTCGCTGGCCGAGAAATTCGGCCGCGTGCTGCGCCACGGCAAAGCCATCTACAGCTACGACGTGGAGTTCGAGATCGAGTCCTACCTGCGCTATCAGGGCGACAAGTTCTCGAAGGTGTTCGACGCCAATACCTATCTGCTGACCACCAAGGCGCTCGATTACTTTGACCCGGCCTTCGAGCACGGCGGCAATCTGGCCGCGGCCATGGCGCGCTGCACGGCGGACTTTCTGGTGGTGTCGTTTTCGACCGACTGGCGTTTCTCGCCCGAGCGTTCGCGCGAGATCGTCTATTCGCTGCTGCACAACCGGCGCAACGTGAGCTATGCCGAGATCGAGAGCGGCGCCGGTCACGACGCCTTCCTGCTCGACGATGCGCACTACCATGCGGTGCTGCGCAGCTACTTCGAACGGATGCGCAAATGAGCCCGACCTATCGCTACGACTATGACGTCATCGCCGGCTGGATTGCCCCCGGCGAGAAGGTGCTCGACCTGGGATGCGGCGACGGCAGTCTGCTGCGCCGTCTGATGGACGAGCGCGGCGTGCAGGGCTGGGGCGTGGAGAACGATCCGGCCAATCTGGTGGCCTGCCTGAAAAACGGTATCAACGTGATCCAGGTCGACCTCGAAAAAGGCCTGGCCGGCTTCGAGGACGGTTTCTTCGACCACGTCATCATGAGCCTGTCGCTGCAGACCATCCACAACACGCAGGGCATTCTCGACGAGATGCTGCGAGTCGCGCGCGAGGCGGTGGTGAGCTTTCCGAACTTCGGCTACCGCAGCCATCGCGAAAGCATCGGCGCCGGCCACATGCCGGTGTCCGATAGTCTGCCGCACCAGTGGTTCAACACACCCAACGTGCGCTTCTTCACGATTGCCGACTTCGAGTCGCTGTGCCGGATCAGCGGCATCGTGGTGCGCGAGCGTCTCGCTTTCGACGACGGTCAGCGCATCGACGACGACGCCAACCTCAACGCCAGCATGGCGGTGTATCGCCTCGGCCGCGACACTCAGGACAAGCTGCGCACGGCGTAAGCCGCTACATCCACTTCCAGCGCAGCCGCCTCTTGCAGGCGCAAGGCGCTGACCGCGTAGCGGTCGCGCCATGCGCCGGATTGCGCAAAAGCGGCCTCGCCAGCCGCCCTCGCCACCCCCAGCAACAGATCTGCCGGCAGCAGCTTGCCCATCGGGTTCGACGGCTCGCAGCCGGCCTCCTCGAACTGCCGCCCCAGCCACGCACGCGCCTCATCAACAGCCATTGCCGCGAACGCGGGCTCGGCAACCGTCAGCACGTACGCGTGCCCCTCTCCGAACAAAACCGAAAGCCTGCGCATCATCCCTCACACCCGACCCTGAAGCTGGCCGATGATTGTGTGCTTCCGGGTCGAGCCGATCAAGGGCTGCCCTCATTCGGGCCCCAGTGTGCACACAGCCACGCTTTGCCGGCACAAATCCTTGTATTCAAAACACATGGCCGCCAGAATCGCGCCCTGTATGTGCCCGCGCGATGGGCACGGCACGCCGCAACAGCACCCACGCGCGGGGCCTTGACCGGCCTCCAACCAGGAGCAGTACATGCACCGAGACCCGGCCGGTCCCGACCACGCACCCGCAGACGGCGCTCAGCCATCTGTCACGGCTGCACAGGTCGTTGCCCGGCACCTGTGTCAGCCCCAGGCGGCGGTCACCCTCGGTCGCTGGACGCACGACCTGCGCAGTGGCGAGCTGTGCTGGTCCGAAGCCTTCCGCAGCCTGATGCACATTCCGCCCGACGAGCCGCCCAGCTTCGAAGGCTTCATCGAGCGTATCCACGCCGACTGCCGCTCCGGCGTGCTCCGGGTGCTGCAGCAGTTGTGCGAGGTCGGCGGCAGCGCCAGCTTCAGTTTCCGCGTACCACGGGCCACCGAAATCGCGTGCTTCGAGGCCCACCTCGTCGTCGACCTGGATGATCTCGACCGCCCGACGCTGGCCCACGGCAGCCTGCGCGACGTCACCGAACGCAACAACAGCGACGACGCGCTGCGCCGCCGCAGCGTCTATCTCAACGCCATCCTTGATCAGTTGCCGCAGGCGATCAGCGTGTTCGACGCGCAGCTGCGCCTGCAGTGCTGGAACGCACGTTACGCCGAGGTGATCGGCGTGCCGCGCGACATGCTGCACGCCGAAGCATGCTTCGAGGAGATCTACCGCATTCCGGCCGAACGTGGCGATTTCGGCCCTGGCGACCCCGCCGAGCTGGTCGAGCAGCGCAAGCAGCTGGCGCTCAACTTCGAGCCGCTGTTGTTCGAGCGCACCCGCTCCGACGGGCGCACCCTGCTGATTGCGCGCGAGCCGCTGTACATCGATGGCCGCGTGGCCGGGCTGGTCACCACCTATACCGACATCTCGGAGCGCAAGCGCATCGAGGCCGAGGTCCGCCATCTGGCGCACCATGACGTGCTGACCGGGCTGGCCAACCGCAGCCTGCTCGACGGCCGGCTGCAGCAGGCCATTGCCGACTCGCGCCGCTGCGGCCAGCATCTGGCGGTGCTGTTCATCGACCTGGACCGTTTCAAGAACATCAACGATTCGCTCGGCCACCACGTCGGCGACGAGCTGCTGGTGCAGGTGGCCGAACGCCTGCGCGCCGAAGTGCGCGAATCCGACACCGTGGCGCGGCTGGGTGGCGACGAGTTCGTCATCGCGCTGCAGGGCGTGGGCGGAGCAAGCGACGCAGCACGCATCACCGAAGGCCTTCTTGAGACCCTCTCGAAGCCCTACCAAGTGGCCGGCACCGAGCTGCACGCCACGCCGTCCATCGGCATCAGCCTGTTTCCGGACGACGCCCAGGACGCCAACACCCTGCTGCGCAACGCCGACACCGCGATGTACCACGCCAAGGCGGTCGGCCGCGCCAACTACCAGTTCTTCACCGACGGGCTCAACCACAGCACCACGGTGCGCCTGGAGCTGGAAAACAACCTGCGCCGCGCCATCGGCCGCAAGGAATTCGAGCTGTGGTATCAGCCGCTGCACGACGCGCGCGGCGCCACGCTGAACGGCTTCGAGGCGCTGGTCCGCTGGCGCCGCGAGGACAATCTGCTGGTGATGCCGGACAGCTTCATCCCGGTGGCCGAAGATACCGGCATGATCGTCGAGCTTGGCGAGTGGGTGCTGCGCGAAGCCTGCCGGCAGGCGCGTCTGTGGTCAGGGCTGGGCGCCGCGCGCCCGCGCATTTCGGTCAACCTGTCGGCACGTCAGCTGCGCGACGCGCACTTTGCCGACACGGTCGCCGACATCCTCGCCGAAACGGGGCTGGAACCGTCGATGCTCGAACTCGAGATCACCGAGAGTTCGGTCATGGACAAGCCCGACGAGGCCGTCGCACTGCTGCGCCGGCTCAAGGCGCTGGGCGTCGGCATCGCCATCGACGACTTCGGCACCGGTTATTCCTCGCTGTCCTACCTGAAGATGTTCCCGCTCGACCGACTCAAGATCGACGGCTCCTTCGTGTGCGACATCGACAACGACCCGAATGATTCGGCCATCGTCTCGGCCGCGGTCTCGCTGGCGCACAACCTCGGCCTGCCGGTGGTTGCCGAGGGCGTGGAGACCGCCGCCCAGGCCCAGCACCTGGTACGCCTGGGCTGCGACGAGCTGCAGGGCTACCACTTCAGCCGTCCGATGCCGGCCCAGCAGGCCGATTCCATGCTGCGCGCGCTGCAGGTCTGAACCAGCCTCCCAAGCATCTGCAATAATCGGGGCCTTGCTCCCGACCCCCGACGGATTCCGCGTGCCCGAAACCGAACGCCCGAGCTGGCAACAAGCCCTGCTCAACCGCCGCATGCTGGTGTGCATCTTCACCGGCTTCAGTTCCGGCCTGCCGCTGTTCCTGCTGTTTTCCTTGCTGCCCGCCTGGCTCAAGACCGAGGGCCTGAGCCTGAAGGTGATCGGTGCCTTCGCGCTGATCCAGTTTCCCTACACCTGGAAGTTCCTGTGGGCGCCGCTGCTCGACCGCTACGGCATCCTGCCGTGGCTGGGCCGACGCCGCAGCTGGATGCTGGTGTCGCAGATCGGGCTGCTGGCCGCGATCGCCTCACTCGGCCAACTTTCACCGGCGGACAACCTGCAACTGGTGGTGATCCTGACGGTAGTGCTGGCGTTCCTGTCCGCCACCCAGGACATCGCGTTGGATGCCTTCCGGCGAGAAATCCTGCCCGATGCCGAGCTGGGCATCGGCAACGCCATGCACGTCAATGCCTATCGCATCGCGGGCTTCGTGCCAGGGTCGCTGTCACTGATCCTGGCCGACCACCTGCCGTGGTCGCAGGTCTTCCTGATCACGGCGCTGTTCATGGTGCCGGGCCTGCTGATGACGCTGTCGGTAAAGGAACCGCTGGCTTCGGTGCAGGCGCCGCGCTCGCTGCGTGCTGCGGTGGTCGAACCCTTTCAGGAGTTCTTCGGCCGACACGGCGTGAAGTCTGCGCTGCTGGTGCTGCTGTTCATCTTTCTCTACAAGGTCGGCGATTCGCTGGCCTCTGCGCTGGCCACACCGTTCTACCTCGACATGGGCTTCACCCTGTCGGAAATCGGCGTGGTCGCCAAGAATGCCGGGCTGTGGCCGATGATCATCGGCGTGCTGCTGGGCGGGCTGTGGATGCTCAAGCTCGGCATCAACCGGGCCTTGTGGGTGTTCGGCGTGGCGCAAGTGGTATCCACTGCCGGCTTCGTATGGCTGGCCTGGATCGGCCCGGGCGATTCCGACGCCGCTCGGCTGGCCGCACTGGCAGTGGTGATCTCGTTCGAAGCGCTGGGTGCCGGCCTCGGCACCGCAGCCTTCGTAGCGTTCATCTCGCGCACCACCAACCCGGCCTATACGGCCACCCAGTTCGCGTTGTTCACCAGCCTGATGGCCGTGCCACGAACCTTCATCAACGCCACCTCGGGCTGGCTGGTCGAGAACATGGGCTGGATGGATTTCTTCGCGCTGTGCGTGATCATCGCCATCCCGGGCATGTTGCTGCTGATCAAGGTAGCCCCATGGAACGGCGAACAGCAAGCCATCGACGACATGCCATCACGACGCAGCGAGAAACAAGCCACGCCATGACCACTTCCGATACCGCCGACGCGGCCATTGCCGCCGCCAGAACGCTGTCCGACACGCTGGCACCGATGCGTTTCGCGCCGCCGGTGAGCCACGTCTACGACCCGCTGACCTACGCGTGGGCGGTACATGAGGCCTATCTCGAACGCTTCGCCGCCGCACCCAAACGCGTGGTCTTCCTCGGCATGAACCCAGGCCCCTTCGGAATGGCGCAGACCGGCGTGCCGTTCGGCGAAATCGAGACGGTGCGCGACTGGCTGGGCCTGTCCGGCGAGATCACGAAGCCGCCGGTCGAGAATCCCAAACGCCCGGTGGAAGGTTTTGCGTGCGCCCGATCCGAGGTTTCCGGCCGCCGCCTGTGGGGCCTGTTCCGCGAACGCTTCGGCACGGCTGAGGCCTTTGCGCAGGATCACTTCGTCGCCAACTACTGCCCACTGGCCTTCTTCGACGGCGGCCGCAACCTCACGCCGGACAAGCTGCCCGCGGCCGAATCGGGGCCGCTGATGGCAGCCTGCGACGCGCACCTGCGCGCGCTGATCGACGCACTCCAGCCAGAGTGGGTGGTGGGCGTCGGTGCGTGGGCCGAGCAGCGGGCCGCGCAGGCGCTGGCCGGACGGAACTTACGCATCGGTCGGGTACTCCACCCCAGCCCGGCCAGCCCGGCCGCCAACCGCGGCTGGTCCCCTGCGGCCAGCCGCCAGCTCGTCGAACTCGGCATCTGGACCGCTTGAACACCACCCGGCACGGTAAAATCCGGACCGAACGCATTACAGGCAGACCACCGTGAACGAAATCCAGCATCTGTTCGACAGCAACCGTGCCTGGGCGGCCCGCCGCCTGCAGGAAGACCCCGACTTCTTTTCGCGCCTGGCGCGCCAGCAGTCGCCCGAGTATCTGTGGATCGGCTGTTCCGACAGCCGCGTGCCGGCCAACCAGATCGTCGATCTGGATCCGGGCGAGGTCTTCGTACATCGCAACGTCGCCAACGTGGTCGGGCACACCGATCTGAACGTGCTGTCGGTCGTGCAGTTCGCGGTCGATGTGCTCAAGGTCAAGCACATCCTGATCGTCGGCCACTACGGCTGCGGTGGCGTTGCCGCCGCGCTGCACAACCGCAGCATGGGCCTGATCGATAACTGGCTGCGCAATGTGCAGGACGTGCGCGACCGCAACATCATCCTGCTCGACTCTTTGGGCGCCGACCGCGACCGCCAGAACCGCCTGTGCGAACTCAACGTGATGCAGCAGGTGGTCAACGTCAGTCAGACCACGGTGCTGCGCGAAGCCTGGGCGCGTGACCAGAAGGTCACCGTGCATGGCTGGTGCTATTCGCTGGAAGACGGGCTGATCCGCGATCTGGGCATGAGTGCGCGCAGCGCCGACGAGGCCTACCGCAATTTTCATGACACCAGCCGGCGCATGCTGGGCAGCAAGACCACCCTGGCCGACCGACAGGGCGGCTGATGCGCATCGGGGTCGATCTGGGTGGCAGCAAGATCGAGCTCGTCGCACTCGACGATGCCGGCCACGCGCTTCATCGTGAACGCGTGGCTACTCCGGCCGGCGACTACGCCGCCACACTCGACACCATTGTTCAGCTGGTGGCGCGTTGCGAAGCTGCCATCGGCGCGCGCGCGACCGTCGGCATCGGCACGCCCGGCTCGCTGTCCCCTGCCAGTGGTCTGATCCGCAACGCCAACTCCACCTGTCTCAACGGTCACGCGCTCGACCGCGATCTGGCACGGCTGCTGGACCGTGAGCTGCGGGTAGCCAATGACGCCAACTGTTTTGCAGTGTCGGAGGCCACCGATGGCGCGGGCGCCGGCGCGACCTGCGTGTTCGGCGTGATCCTGGGTACCGGCGTGGGCGGCGGAGTAGTGATCAATGGCCGCCTGCTGCACGGCGCCAACGGCATTGCCGGCGAATGGGGCCACACCCCGCTGCCGCTGCCCGGCGCCGACGATCTACCGTTACCGCCGTGCTATTGCGGGCGAACCGGCTGCATCGAGACCTATCTTTCCGGCCCGGCAATGGCCACCGAACACGCCCGGCGCACCGGCCTGTCGCTGGATGCCCGCGAAATCGCGGCGGACGCCGAACGTGGCGGGCAGTGCAGCGAGGCCACGATGGAACGCTTCGAGCGCCGACTGGCACGCGCGCTGGCCGGCATCATCAACGTCATCGACCCCGACGTCATCGTGCTCGGCGGCGGCCTGTCCCACCTCGATCGGCTGTACCGCAACGTGCCACGCATCTGGAGGGAATACGTGTTCTCCGACGTCGTGAGCACCCGACTGACCCCGGCCCTGCACGGCGACGCCTCCGGCGTACGCGGCGCGGCCTGGCTGTGGCCGGCCGAGGCCGGGTCATGAGTCGCGCCTGCACGCCTCCGGGCGAAGCCGAACGCCTTGCCGCGCTGCACGCCTACGGCATCCTGGACACGCCACCCGATGCCAGCTTTGACGCACTGACGCGCATTGCCGCGCACATCTGCGAGACACCGATCGCCGTCATCAACTTCATCGACCGTGATCGCCAGTGGTTCAAGTCCGAGATCGGGCTGGGTGTTCGGGAAACACCGCTCGACATCTCGATCTGTGCGCACGCCATTTTGCAGCCCGGCCTGTTCGTGGTGCCCGACACCACGCAGGACGCGCGCTTTGCCGACAATCCGCTGGTGACCGGCGAACCGCATCTGCGCTTCTATGCAGGCGCCCTGCTGGAGAGCGAAGACGGGCATCCGCTGGGCACCTTGTGCGTGCTCGACCAGCATCCGCGCACGCTCAGCCCGGAGCAAGGCGAGATCCTACAGGCACTGGCCGGTCAGGTCATGCTGTTGTTGCAACTCTACCGCCAGAACCAGAAGCAGGCCGAAATGTTGGCCAGGATCGATGCTGCCCGGCGCGAGATGGCGCACCTTGCCGCCACCGATGCGCTGACCGGGCTGGCCAACCGGCGCGCCTTCGGCGAACGCCTGTCGCAGGAGATCGCACGCATCGGACGTGGCAAGGGGCCAAGCTGCCTGATCATGGCCGACCTCGACCACTTCAAGCGCATCAACGACCAGCATGGTCACCAGACCGGTGACCATGCGCTGACAGTGTTTGCGAGCACCTGTTTGAGCGTCTTCCGCGAGGTCGACGTGATCGGGCGCTGGGGTGGCGAGGAGTTCGCCATACTGCTGCCGGACACGCTGGTGGATGACGCACTGCGCGTGGCCGAACGCCTGCACGCTAGCCTGTCGCGCGCACCGATTACCGGCAACGGCAGCGCCTTCCATCTGTCGGTCAGCCTCGGCGTCGTCGAGCTCGATGGCAGGCGCAGCATGGATGAAGTCATCCGTCTGGCCGATGAAGCGTTGTACGCGGCCAAGAGCGCGGGACGCAACCGCAGCGAAACCCGCTGACTCAGACCTCCAGCGGGTCGATGTCGATCTGCCAGCGCAGGGTTCGCGGCGCACGTTGCGCGCGCAGGTAGTCCAGCCACACCGCCACGAAACCCTGCAACAGACCCCGCTGATCCGCCTCCACCAGCAGTTGCGCACGCTCGCGCCGCGCCAGCCGCGTCATGCGCATCGGCACGGCATCAAACACGCGCAGCCCATCGGGCGCCAGTTCGAGCGCCCGCTCGCGTGCTTCGGTCAGAAAGGTCAGCGCAGCTTCGAGCTCAGGCGCATCGGCGCGCAGCATCACCTGATGGCTGAAGGGCGGGAAGCCGGCCATGTGGCGCTCGTCGAGCTCTCTCGCAGCAAAACCGTCAAAGTCATGGCGGGCCAAATGGCGATACAAGGGGTGCTCGGGAAACTCGGTCTGGATCAGCACCTCGCCGGCCAGATGGGCGCGACCGGCACGACCACCCACCTGCATCAACTGCTGGAACAGGCGCTCCGGCGCGCGGAAATCGGCTGCATGCAGCGAAGAGTCCGCGCCAACCACCCCGACCAGCGTGAGCTGCGGGAAGTCGTGGCCCTTGGCCATCATCTGCGTGCCCACCAGGATGTCCGCCTCGCCGCCCGCGATACGCGCGAGCAAGCTCTCCCATTGCGGCCGCGTGCGTGCCGCGTCACGGTCCAGACGCAGCACACGCGCCTGCGGAAACATCGCGGTGAGGCGCTCTTCGATACGCTGCGTGCCGCGGCCGAAAGGCTGGATGTCCTGGTTGCCGCAACTCGGGCAGGCGGCGGGGATCGGCGCTTCGGTGCCGCAGTGGTGGCAGCGCATGCGCCGGTCGGCCAGGTGCACGACAAGTTTGGCCGAGCAATGCGGGCAACCGCTGACCCAGCCGCATGAAGTGCACGACAGCACCGGCGCATAGCCTCGCCGGTTGAGGAATACGAGACTCTGCTCACCGCGTTCCAGACGCTGGCCGATGGCCTCACGCAGGGCCGGGCTGATGCCTTCGTCGAGGCGGATATGGCGGGTGTCGACGCAGCGCACCTTCGGCATGCCCGCGGACACCGCACGCGCATCCAGCCGCAAGGGCTTGTAGCGCCCCTGCCGCGCGTGCTGCCAGGTTTCGAGCGACGGCGTGGCCGAACCCAGCACGATGGGCACCCCCCGGTCGTGCGCGCGCCACACCGCCACGTCGCGCGCGGAATAGCGCACGCCTTCCTGCTGCTTGTAGGAGGCGTCGTGCTCTTCGTCGAGCAGGATCAGACCCAGCCGGGGCAGCGGCGTGAAGACCGACAAGCGGGTACCGAGCACGATATCGGCGCGCCCCTCCATGGCCTGGACGAATCCGCGCGAGCGTGCACCGGCGGCCTGGCCTGAATGCAGGCTGACCACGTTGGCAAACGGGAAACGTGAGGCGACGCGCGTCTCGAGCTGCGGCGTCAGTGCGATCTCGGGCACCAGCATCAGAACCTGCCGGCCAGCCTCCAGCGTACGCTGGGCCAGCTGCAGATAGACCTCGGTCTTGCCGCTGCCGGTCACACCCTGCAGCAGCCAGCACCCGAAATCGTCGAGCCGCGCCGCAACCGCGTCGATGGCTGCCTGCTGGTCTGCGGTCGGAACCGGGGCCGGCCCGGTCGTGTGCGGCGGCTGGTCGGCCTCCACGATCTCGATCCAGCCACGACGCATGGCATCGGCCAGCGCTCCGGCCAGCGGGTGCTCACGCGCAACGCTGCGGCGCTGTGCTCCCGCGTCGCACAGGGCCGCCACCAGTTGGCGAGCGCGACTGTCACGTCCAGCTTCCAGCGCAGTGCGTCCGGCAGCAGACACCGCCACAAAGGGATCGGCGGCCGCGGAATCGACGGCATCGGAACGACGCAATCCGGGCGGCAACGCCAGCGCGATCACCTCGCCCAACGGTTCGTGATAGTAGCGGGCAACAAAGCCGACCAGCGCCAGCCAGTCCGGTGGCAGCGGCGGCAACTCGCGCAATACGCGAGAGACGGCCTTCAGACGGGAAGAATCGATGTCCTGCAGCGGCACAACATCGACAATGACGCCGTTCTTTTCAGCCGCGCCGAAGGGAACACGCACACAGCATCCGATATCTTCTATGGATATCTTTTCACACGAATAATCAAACAGTTGCGGTAGCGGAACTGCAATCGCAACGCGGGCGACAAGCTGTTCCGGATGGCTCATTTATACAGATAATCCTTTTTAAACAGTTGCTTGCACGCGGAAGCTGATCACGATGATTGAAAGTTCCGCTAAGACCTTGCTCTTCAACCCTTAGGCGGGTTGTCCACAATATCTGTGGATAACTTTGTGAAAAAGCTGGGCGAAACTGCGTGAACCCGCCGGAACGACGGGACTCCAGTCACATTGCCTTAACAATGCGCAACAAAAACTTCTTTTAAAATCAATGAACTAAAATAAATGCTTGGCTGGCAACATTTTTTCTTCACGGAGTTGCAGCCCAACACCGTGGCGTGTGCATAAGTCAAGCCTGAATTTGGCTTTTTTCGGTTTCCGAAACCCGGAAATCAGCTGCCGGATCTCAAGCTTCGGCTGTGGGTATGCACGGTTTCCACGAGCGCATCCACCGACTCCGGCGGGGTGAACTGCGAGATACCGTGACCGAGGTTGAAGACGTGACCAGGGTGCGGCCCGAAGGCGTCGAGCACGCGGCGTGCCTCGGTCGCGACCACCTCGGGCGGGGCGAACAGCACGTTGGGATCGAGGTTGCCCTGCAGGGCAACCCGGTCGCCCACTAGCTTGCGGGCGCGGCCGATGTCCATGGTCCAGTCGAGGCCCACCGCATCACACCCGATGTCGGCAATGCTCTCCAGCCACAGCCCGCCACCCTTGGTGAACACGATGCTGGGCACGCGCTGGCCGTCGCGCTCACGCGTGAGGCCGGCCACCACGCGGCGCAGATAGGCCAGCGAAAACTCCTGATAAGCCGCCTCGGACATCACACCGCCCCAGGAATCGAACACCATCACGGCCTGCGCACCGGCTTCGATCTGGGCGTTGAGATAAGCCACCACGGCGTCGGCGGTGACCGACAGGATGTGGTGCATCAGATCCGGCCGGCTGTAGACCATGGTCTTGATCTTGCGGTAGTCGGAAGAACCCTGGCCCTCGACCATATAGCACGCCAGCGTCCACGGGCTGCCGGAGAAGCCGATCAGCGGCACGGAACCGTCGAGCGCGCGGCGGATCTCGGACACCGCATCCATGACGTAGCGCAGCTCGATGTTGGGGTCGGGCGCGGTGAGGTTGCGGATCTCCCATTCCTCGCGCAACGGACGCTCGAAGCGCGGGCCCTCGCCCTCGGCGAAGTACAGACCAAGGCCCATGGCGTCGGGCACGGTGAGGATGTCGGAGAACAGGATGGCGGCGTCGAGGTCGTAACGCGCCAGCGGCTGCAGTGTGACTTCACAGGCCAGATCCTTGTTCTTGCACAAGTCAAGGAAGCTGCCGGCACGCGCACGCGTCTCACGGTATTCCGGCAAGTAGCGACCGGCCTGACGCATCAGCCAAAGAGGGGTGTAGTCGGTAGGCTGGCGCAGCAGGGCGCGCAGAAAGGTGTCGTTCTTGAGACGGCTCACGGGATCAGTCCTGTGGGGCCGCGCAGCGCGCGGCCGGAATCGGTCGTAAAGGACCGATTATCCCGGTTTTCGGCGCCGCTGCCGACCCTCACGCCACCAAGCAGGGCTCAGCGACGCCAGAACACCGGCGTGAGCACCACCAGCAAGGTGAGCAGTTCAAGACGACCGAGAATCATCGCAAAGGACAGCACCCACATCTGGAGTTCGCTGAGACCGGCGTAGTTGGTCGCCGGACCGACCAGCGCCAGACCCGGACCCGTGTTGTTGATGCAGGCCACGACCGCCGAGAACCCGGTCACCAGATCCGCGCCGAGTGCGGTCATCACTAGCGTCAGCGTGACGATGGAGACCATGTACAGGAAGCTGAAGGCCAGCACCGCATGCAGGATGTTCTCGGACACGCGCTGGTGGCCCAGGCGCACCGGATAGACGGCGTTGGGATGCAATGAGCGCACGATCTCCCGGTAGGCCTGCTTGTACAGGATGATGGCGCGCATCATCTTGATGCCACCGCCGGTCGAGCCCGAACACGCGATGAAGCTGCCCAGGAACAGCAACCACAGCTGCAGGAAGCCCGGCCACATGGTGTAGTCGTGCGTGACCAGGCCGAGCGAAGTCGAGATCGACACCACGTGGAAGGCAACCTGCCGCACGGTGGTCGCAAGGTCGGCCGTGCTGTCGAAGTACATCAGGTAGCCGGTCATCATCACGACGCTGGCAGCCAGCACCATGAAGTAGAACGGAATCTCGGGGTCGTGCAGGTAGGGCCGCGGCGAGCGGCGGACCAGCGCGAGATAGTGCGTGGCGTAGTT
Source organism: Pseudazoarcus sp. NS36 (assembly GCF_059703705.1). Classification (NCBI taxonomy): domain Bacteria; kingdom Pseudomonadati; phylum Pseudomonadota; class Betaproteobacteria; order Rhodocyclales; family Zoogloeaceae; genus Pseudazoarcus; species Pseudazoarcus sp. NS36. The sequence goes on from NZ_BAAKJA010000003.1 coordinate 98,133, forward strand.
GAGACCGGCGAGCAGCGCGAAACCGATCACGACGAGTTCGATCGGCAGGCTCTGGAAGTGGCCGATGGAGTCGTCCTTGCTCGAAAAGCCCCCCAGCCCGGCTACCGTGAAGGCGTGAATGACCGCATCCCACGGCTCCATGCCGACGGCCCACAGGCTGATGCCGCAGGCCACGGTGAGCAGCATGTAGGTCAGCCACAGGCCCTTGGCGGTTTCCGTGATGCGCGGAGTGAGCGAAGACTCCTTCATCGGGGTCGGCACTTCGGCCTTGAACAGCTGCCGGCCGCCGATGCCGAGCAGCGGCAGGATCGCCACCACCAGCACGATGACACCCATGCCGCCGATCCAGTGCATGAAGGTGCGCCACAGGTTGATCGCCACCGGCAGGTCATCAATGCGGTAAAGAATGGTGGCGCCGGTAGCGGTGAGCCCCGAAACGGCCTCGAAGAAGGCCTTGCTCACCCCGAGCTCGGGCATGAACCCATACAGCGGCATGGCCCCGAAGATCGGCAATACCAGCCAGGTCAGCACCACCAGCAGGAAACCGTCGCTGGGACGCAGGTCGCGCTTCTTGCCGCGTGTCATGAACCAGATCACGGCGCCGATGACGAAGGTCACCAGCATGGCCCGGTCGAAGGCTGAGCTCGCGTCATCACCGTGCAGGTGCGAAATGCTCAGCGGTACGGCCATCAGCAGGCCGAAGATCATGATGATCAGGCCGAGAGCGTTGAAGACGGGAAAGAAACTCCGCATGTCAGAGGAAGGTGAATCCGACCTGGAACAACTTTTCGACCTGACGCACGAGCTTCTTGTGCGTGCAGAACACGATGACGTGGTCGTCCTGGGCGATCACGGTGTCGTGGTGCGGCATGATCACCTCACGCCGGATCACACGCTCATCACGGATCTCGTTGCGCACGATGGCGCCGATGGTGACCCCGCGTGGCAGCGGGATGTCTTCGATGGCCTTGCCGACGACTTTGGACTCGGAGGGCGTACCGTGCGCGACGATCTCCAGCGCTTCGGCTGCGCCCCGGCGCAGGCTGTGCACCGCCACCACGTCGCCACGCCGTACGTGCGCGAGCAGTGTGCCGATGGAAATCTGCGCCGGCGAAATGGCGATGTCGATCGGGCCGCCCTGCACCAGATCGACGTAGCTCTTGCGGTTGATCAGTGCCAGCGTGCGGCGTGCGCCCATGCGCTTGGCGAGCGAGGCGGACATGATGTTGTCCTCCTCGTCATTGGTCAGCGCCACGAACAGGTCGATCTCGTCTATACCTTCGTTCTCGAGCAGCTTCTCGTCCGTCGAGTCGCCGCGCAGCACCAGCGTGCGGTCGAGATTGATGGCCAGCATCTCGGTGCGGCGCTTGCTCACGTCGAGCAGCTTGACGTTGTAGTCCTGCTCGATCGAGCGAGCCAGGCGGAAGCCGATGTTGCCGCCGCCGGCGATCATGATGCGGCGCATCGGATGGTCGCTGCGGCGTAGCTCGCGCATGACCTGGCGGATGTGCACACTGGCAGCCAGACAGAACACTTCGTCGCCCGGCACGATGATGGTGTCGCCCTCGGGGATCAGGGCTTCGCCGTTGCGATAGATCGCGGCGATGCGCACTTCGATGTTGGGCAGGTGGTAGCGCAGCGCCTTGAGCGGATGGCCGACCAGCGGGCCGCCCTCGAAGGCACGCACGCCGATCAGGCTCAGGGTGCCGTCCGCAAACTCGAGCACCTGCAGCGCTTCCGGGAAGGAGATCAGGCGCTTGATGTAGTCCGTGACGATCTGCTCGGGGCAGATCGAGAAGTCGACAGCGAAATTTTCGCTCGACAGCAGTTCCGGGTAATCAACGAACTCGCCGGAGCGCAGCCGCGCGATGCGGGTAGGCAGGTTGAACAGTGTGCGCGCCACCTTGCAGGCGCACAGGTTGCTCTCGTCGGACTGGGTCACCGCGATGAGCAGGTCGGCATCGTCGGCGCCGGCATCACTCAGGACGGAAGGCGACGCACCATTGCCGCACACGGTGCGCACCTCGAAGCGGTCGCGCAGGGTATCGAGCAATTCTGCGTTCGAATCGACGAGCGTAATGTCGTTGGCTTCTGAAACCAGATTCTCGGCAACAGAAGTGCCGACCTGACCCGCACCCAGGATGATGATTTTCACTTCCGGACTACCCTCGTTCCGAAAGCGCGCATTGTACGCCCGCGCTGCGGCTCATGGTGCAGCGCGCAAACCGGCGCTTTTCAGCTCTCGGCACTCTTGCGGCCCGGCTGCAGGCCGAGTTGCTTGAGTTTGCGATACAGGTGGGTTCGCTCCAGGCCGCACTTCTCGGCAATCCGCGTCATGTTGTTGCCTTCCGAGCGCAGATAGTGCTCGAAGTACAGCCGCTCGAAGGCTTCCCTGGCCTCACGCAGCGGCTGGTCGAAGGAGATTGCGTGCACGTTGTCGGCCGGCGCAGGCAACACACGCCGCACGTCGGCAAGACTGATTTCTTCTTCCAACGTGCCCAGTGCCAAGGACTTCACGGCGGCCCGCAATTCTCCGAAACCGCCTGCCCAGGGCTGCGTGCGCAGGGCGTTGAGGGCAGCGGTCGAAAACCCCCGGCGGGGGACCTCGCCACCTTCGACCAGATGTACCAGCAGCTGGGAGGCCACTTCAGGCACATCGTCCTGTACGTCGGAGAGCGTCGGCGGTACGAGGCTGACTTCGAACAGACGCGACACCAGACGCTCTTCCCACCCTTCGGCAATCAGCGCTTCCGGGCCGGACTCGGCCACCATCACCACGTGCAGGTTGAAACGGTCGAGCCGCTCCAGTGCGAAGGCGAGGTTCTTCTGCTGAGTGCGCGTCAGTTTGCCGGGCTCGCCCACGAAGACCACGCCGCCGCTGCAGTTTTGCAGCTGGGTCAGGTCGATGGGATGGCTGACGGTGGCGAAATCCAGCCACGGCGAACCATTGGGCTTGAGGCTTCGAGCCGCAAGCTCTGCAAGACTGCCGGGACCGGCACGCAGCGCCAGTACGCGGGACTTTTCGGCGATCTGCTGCAGCCGCTTGCGCAGCTCGCGCAGCGGCGCCGAGCGCGGGAAGGCCGCGAGGGTCAGCGGCGCAGGCTGGCCGGTTGCACTGGGACGCTGCAGGCCGCGTTTGACGGCGGTAAGCAGCTTCTGCAGCGCAATGGGCTTCTCAAGGTAGTCGATGGCACCGATTCGCGTCGCCTCGACGGCAGTATCAATGGTGCCGTGACCGGACATCATCACCACCGGCATGGTCAGCTGACCATTGGCGGCCCACTCCTTGAGCAGGGTGATGCCGTCGGTGTCAGGCATCCAGATGTCGAGCAGCACCAGCTCAGGCCGCTTGGCATTGCGCGCGGCCCGCGCTGCGCCGGCATTCTCGGCCAGCACGACGTCGTGACCTTCGTCGCTGAGGATTTCAGAGAGGAGCTCGCGTATGCCGACTTCATCGTCGACGATAAGAATGTTCGCCATCGTTGCTCTTTACCACGTTTCTGCGTTGCGTTCCGGAACGGCTTCAGCCGCGAGCGGAAACCGCACGGTGACGACAGCGCCACCCTCCGGTCCGTTCGACAGCTGGACATCGCCGCCATGCTCATCGACGATCTTCTTCATGATCGCCAGCCCCAGCCCCGTCCCCCGGGCCTTGGTGGTGAAATACGGTTCAAATGGCCGCGTCAGCACTTCGGGAGGGAAACCGGGACCGTTGTCGCGCCAGTTCAGTTCGATCATGTCAGAGACCACCCGGGTGGTCAGTGTGACCTGCGCGCTGGCCGAGCCGCTCAACGCGTCTTCAGAATTCTGGAAGAGATTATGAATGATCTGCCGGATCTGCGCCGGATCCCCGCTGGCATGCGGGGTACCGGGCGCGAAATCGCAGCGCACCTTCAGCGGCGAGCTCTCATACAGGCCGAGCACTTCACAGACCAGCGCATGCATGTCCACCGGCACATAGCCCGGACTCTGCGGCCGCGCATAGTCGCGGAAGGCGTTGACCAGATTCTTCATGGCCTCGACCTGATTGACGATGGTCTTGGTAGCGCGCTGCAGGATCGCCTGCCCATCTTCGTCCAGGCGGCTTTCAAGCTTGTAGGCCAGCCGCTCGGCCGAAAGCTGGATCGGGGTAAGCGGGTTCTTGATCTCGTGGGCGAGACGCCGCGCAACTTCACCCCATGCCGCGGTCCTCTGCGCACGCACAAGCTCGGAGATGTCATCAAAGACCACCACCATGCCGCCGCCGCTCGATGCCGGCAGGCGGGCGCCGTGGATGCGCAGCGTTTGCGGTTCATTGCCGTCGCGCACGATCTCGACCTGCTCGTGCCACTCCGCCTGATTGCGCGCAAAGCCGTCAAACAGGGCATCACGGAAACCATGCAGTCTCGGCCAGTGTGACAGCGGAATGTCCTCGAAGCCTTCGAGTGCATCTCCCAGGATATCGACGGCGCCATGGTTGGAGGCGCGCAGGCAGCCGTCCTCTCCAAAGGCCAGCACACCCGCCGAAAGGTTGGCGAGTACGCTTTCCAGATAGACGCGCGCCGTCTCTACCGCGTGCCTGCTCTTGTCGGCCTGTCCTCGCGCCTCTTCAAGCTGACGGGTCATCTGGTTGAAGGACTGGGTCAGCACGCCAAGCTCGTCACGTGCGGGCAAGGCCCGCCTGGGGCTGAAGTCGCCTTGGGCAACGGCGCGCGTGCCTTCGGCAAGAATCAGCAACGGGGCAACCAACCGACGCGTGAGCACAAAGGCGACCGCGATCGCACCCAGCAGCGCCAGAAACAGCGTCAGGGTGAGTGTGAGCAGATAGATCTGGCTCAGGCCGTCCCGACCAATGACGATCTGTTGGTATTCCCGATGCGCTTCCTGCACCGCTTCGACGTTGCGCAACAGCGCATTCGGTACCGGTTCGGTAAGCTGGAGATAGTAGGGCTCACCAAGCATGCTGCGATCCTGGATCGGCACAACGACCCGAATCATCATGCTTTCGTCATTACTTGCCTCGACCTGGGCGTAGCGGCGCAGCTGTCTGGCCTGACGAAGCTGGGCAGAATTGGGGAGGTCCGGCAGAAGACTGCCTACGCCACTGCTGACAGTGGTGATCAGTTGCCCGCCCGGCCCCATCAACGTCAGGGTGGCAACCCCTGAACGCTCACGCAATGCATTGAGCCGGATGGACGACGCTGCAATGTTGCCGTCCAGCTCAAGCGCAACGTCCCGACCCCGTTCCACCACCTGACTGACGAGGTGATCGAGGGCGGTCTGGCCGAGCACAATGCCGCCGTCGAGTGCGCGCTCGACACGCACGTCAAACCACGAGTCGATACTGCGCACGACGAAGAACAGCGACACCGCGTACAGGATCAATCCCGGTATCACCGCCATCAGCGCGAACATCAGCATCAGGCGGTACTTGATGCGGGATCCGAAACTGCGCGCCCGGTACTCGCGCCACAGGCGCACAAGCTGCACCAGCACCACTGACGCGAGGATCGCAGCGGCGACACCGTTGATGGCCAGCAGCTGCGGGAAAAGGCCACCGAGCAGATCGAGGTTGGCGCTCACCGAGGTCAGCAGGAACAAGGAGACCGCGGCCAGAGCAAGCAGCAGGACAATACCGGCGCGCTTCATGGCCGCGGCTCCCCGCTGAACTGCCAACGCACCCAAGGGGTTGCCAGCGTCCATTCACGTCCGCCAGTCGCAGTCACCACGAGCAGCTTGGGCAGCAGTTCAATCTGGTGGCGCATGCGCAGCGAGGCACGGTACTCCGCAGCTTCAGTGATTGCTTCGTAGGGCATGACATACCAGTTGCGGACTCGTGTCATGGTGAGCAGCGCGGCATCCAGGGTGTCGAAAGTTCGATGCAGGCCGCCAAACGACAGCCGGTAGCTGCGAGTGACCGCATGGTAGGCGAGTCGATACTGCAACGTGCTTTCAAGCACGGTGCGGTCAAACCAGTACCAGTGGGGTTGCTCGACTTCCAGCTCTACGCTGAAGTGCAGCGACACGCCGCGCTGCAGCGCATCGACCAGACGGGGGTTGAGGTCGAGCTCGAAATCGGCATTGACGACGTAGCCCTCTTCTGTGGCAATCATCGCCGCCGAGCGTACCTTGGCCTCGGCCAGTGCAACCAGTGGCAGGCAGACGAGCAGAAGCGCAAGCGTCAGGGCACGCAGGTGATCACGCACTCTTCCGGAGCAGCGCGTAGTAAAAGCCGTCATGCTCGGCATCCGGCAGCAGTTGTAAATCCATCCGGCCATGCAGCGGCAGCCTCTCCACATCGGGGTGGCGATCGCAGAAGGCTGCGATCTGCGCGCCATTCTCGTCATCGAACACCGAGCAGGTTGCGTACAGCATTGTGCCACCTCGAGCGAGGCTTGGCCAAAGCGCGTCCAGGATCTGAGCTTGCTGGGCAGCAAATCCGGCAATGTCCTCGTCGCGGCGCAGCCACTTGATGTCGGGATGTCGGCGTACCACTCCGGACGCACTGCACGGCACGTCGGCAAGAATCCGATCGTAGGGCTGGCCGTCCCACCAGCTCGCGAGGTCACGGGCGTCCCCGCACAGACTCTCGGCTTTGAGCTTGAGCCGCTCGAGATTGGCACGCACTCGGCCAAGGCGCCTGCGATCGACATCCAGTGCAGTCAACTGCACATCTGCACGTTCAAGAATATGGGCACTCTTGCCGCCAGGTGCGGAGCAGGCGTCCAGCACCCGCTCACCGGACAAAGCACCCAGCAACTCCGCTGCCCGTTGGGCACCCGCATCCTGAACCGAGACCTTGCCCTCGGCAAAACCTGGCAGTTCGATGACGCCCACCGGGCGGTGCAGACGAAGGCCCTGCTCTCCGAAGGGCACGGCCGAGATTCCTGCAGCCTGCAGCTCTGCAAGATAGGCCTCTCGAACCACCCTCCTGCAGTTCACACGCAGACTCATTGGCGGATGCGTATTGCCGGCCTCCAGCACCGCCTCCCAATCATCCGGCAGGGAAGACTTCAGACGCGCCACCCACCAGTCGGGATGACATGTCCTGGCTACTTCATTCTTCTGAATGGCCTGACCGAACGCGTCTCGCTGACGCAGGTAGTTTCTGAGAACGCCATTAACGACCCCCTTCAGCCCTTGCACGCGGGAAGCCGCGGCTACAACTGCCTGATCGACGATAACGTGCGAGCGTTCAGGCTGCACCTCAAGGCGATGCAGTGCAATCATCAGGATCGCATGGATGTCGTCGGGCAGAGGCTTTGAAAGCAGGCGGTCCAGTATCAGATCCCCGGCCCCGTAGTTTCTCAGTGTTGACCAGGCAAGATCGCGAACGGCCCCTCGCGTTGCCGCCGGCCATTGGGGATGCGCCGCAAGTGTGCTCTCCCAGCTTTCGGTCAGGTTCTTGCCTTGCAGCACGTTTGCGATCAAGGTGGCCGATTGGCACATGGCGTACGCGAGACTGTCGCTCGCCATGGTCGGCGATGTGCCTGTCGAGCGTTTGCGGGATTCGGAGAATGTCTGTTTCACGTGAAACCGTTGATATGAGGTCAGCTACCGATCAGGTCGTACGCCATCTTCGCAATGAGCAGAACAACCACCAGCAGAAAAATGCGACGCACGAAACCAGCTCCGTGCCTGAGTGCCATGCGAGAGCCGATAAGCGCACCGCCAAGATTGCATACCGCCATCACCAGACCGGCCTGCCAAAGCAGCTCAACGCTGCTCATGAAGAAAGATAGCGCTGCAAGATTGGTCGCGACGTTGAGAATCTTGGCGGTCGCTGATGCATGCAGAAAATCAAGCGCGACAAAACGGACCAACAGAAAGATGAAGAAGCTACCAGTACCCGGTCCGAAAAAGCCATCATAGAACCCTACGGCCAGCGCGATCCCGACGGTAACAAGCACATCACGACGCTCAATGGCGGACTTGTTCGCTCCGGTACCGAAGTCCTTGCGGGCAAAGGTGTAAGCGGCCACCAGAATCAACAGCACCAGCACGAGCGGGCGAAGCAGCTCAACCGGCATCCATGCAACGGCACGGGCGCCAAACCACGCACCGATGAGCGCCGCCACCGCGCCAGGTACTGCAAGACGCCATGGAATACTGACGCGACGGGAATACTGAATCGCTGCGCTGGTTGTTCCGACTATGCTAGCGATCTTGTTGGTACCGAAGAGGGTGGCCGGACTGGCAGATGGGAATGCGGTGAACAACGCCGGTATCTGGATCAGACCACCGCCACCCACCACGGCGTCGACAAAGCCCGCCATGAAAGCGGCTATTGCGATCACCACAAGTACGCTTTCAAACTCCACGCCACCACCCATGTTTCACGTGAAACGGCATTACTTGCCGATGCAGAATCTCGAGAAGATCACGCCAAGAAGATCGTCGGGTGTGAACTCACCGGTAATCTCGCCCAGCGAGTCATGTGCGAGACGCAACTCTTCTGCGAACAGCTCAAGCACAGCCATCTGCGCATACGCAGACTCCAGATGCAAAGCAGCACGACGCAAAGCCTCCAGGTGACGCTCACGTGCGATGAACACATCTTCGCCGGACGATTGCCAACCCGCGATCGACAGCATCTCGGATCGAAACAAATCGACGCCTTCCCCGCTTCTGGCAGAAAGCCAGATCGTGGCAACGCCACCGATCAGCTCACGCTGTGCCGAGTGTCCTGAAAGATCAATCTTGTTGATGACACGTATGCGTGGCAAGGAAGGCGGTATGCGTGGATCGCTCTCATCTGTATCGGACGCCTCTTCGCTGTCCGACAGCAGCACCACCACATCCGCATTGGCAATTTCGCGCCAACTGCGCGCCACGCCGATGCGTTCAACCGGATCATCCGTATCGCGCAATCCCGCCGTGTCGATGATATGCAACGGCACACCTTCAATCTGGATCGTCTCGCGCAGTACATCCCTGGTTGTTCCAGCAATATCCGTGACGATGGCCCGTTCATCGCCGGCCAGTGCATTGAGCAAACTGGACTTGCCGACATTGGGCTTTCCGGCCAAGACAACCCTCAGGCCGTCCCGCAGCAATGCCCCCTGCCTTGCAGTGCGCAGCACACCGTCCAGATGAGCAGCAATCGATTCCAGTCGCTCGAAAGCCCGAGCCCGTTCAAGGAAATCGATCTCCTCGTCGGGAAAATCCAGTGTGGCCTCGACGAGCATGCGCAAATCGATCAACTCGTCACGCAAGGCACCGATACGCTGTGAGAACTCACCGCCCAGAGAGCGCACCGCTGAACGCGCGGCCTGTTCCGTTGCGGCCTCGATCAGGTCCGCAACCGCCTCTGCCTGTGCGAGGTCCATGCGACCATTGATGAAGGCCCGTCGCGAGAACTCGCCCGGCTCCGCGAGACGGGCGCCCAACTCGACGCAGCGCGCAAGCAACATGCGCATGACCACCGGACCACCGTGTCCCTGCAACTCGAGTACGTCTTCGCCGGTGAAGGAGTGTGGCGTCGGAAAATACAGCAACAGCCCCTCATCCAGCGCAGCGCCGTCGCTGGCGAGAAAGCGCGTGAAACGAGCGCGGCGTGGCTCGGGAGCCACGCCGCAAAGCATTTGAGCAAATGAAAGAAGATTGCGGCCGGAGAGCCGCACGACACCGATACCGCCACGGCCGGCGGCGGTGGCGATGGCGGCAATCACATCGCCGCCATCGCGGGAAGGTCCGATTACGTCCTGCGTATCCGTCACCATCCCGCTCCGTCAGACGGCGCGCGCAGCGCCGCTCGCCATCAGACCGGCTTGCCGGCCTTCTTCTGGGATTCGATCATGCGCGTGATCTGCCACTGCTGTGCGATGGACAGCACGTTGTTCACGACCCAGTACAGCACCAGCCCCGACGGGAACCACAGGAACATGATGGTGAACACGAACGGCAAAGCCATCATCACCTTGGCCTGGATCGGATCGGGCGGAGCCGGGTTCAAGCGCATCTGGATGAACATCGTCGCGCCCATCAGCACCGGCAGGATGAAGTACGGATCCTGTGCCGAAAGGTCGGTAATCCAGCCCAACCAGGGCGCATGGCGCATCTCAACGCTACCGAGCAGTACCCAGTACAGCGCGATGAAGACCGGGATCTGCACCAGGATCGGCAGGCAGCCGCCCAGCGGATTGATCTTCTCGGTGCGGTACATCTGCATGACTTCCTGCTGCATGCGCGGCTTGTCATGACCATACAGCTCCTTGATCCGCTGCATGCGCGGGGCTAGCACCCGCATCTTTGCCATCGACTTGTAGCTCGTCGCGGACAGCGGGAAGAACACCGCCTTGATCAGAACCGTAACCAGAATGATCGCCCAACCCCAGTTTCCGGTCAGGTCATGCAGCCACGACAACACCCAGAACAGCGGCGCGGCGATGACCGTCAGCCAACCGTAGTCGACCACCAGACCCAGACCATTGGCAATGCCGTCGAGCTGGTCCTGTTCCTGCGGACCGGCATACAGACGGGTACCGACCGTCGCAGTCTGTTCCGGCGCAATCGCGGCGACCGGCATGATCACGCCTGCCGTGTACTGGTCCGGGCCGATCTTGCGCATGTAGTTCTCACGCTGCACACCTGCTTCCGGCAACCAGGCCGCCACGAAGTAGTGCTGCACCATGGCCAGCCAGCCGTCGCTGGCACGCGGCACGAACTTGGCCTTGCCCTCGTCGATCTCTTCGAACTGGACCTTCTGGAACTTTGCTTCTTCGGTGTATACCGCCGGGCCGGTAAAGGTATTTACGCCGAACACCTCGACCGCCTCAGCCTCACGGCCGTCGCGTGCAAACTGGAAGTACGCATGCGCGGACACGGCGCGATCACTGCGGTTGGCCAGCTCGTACTCCATATTGATGACGTAGCTGCCGCGCTCGAAGGTCAGCACCTTGGTGACTTCGACGCCCTGCGTTCCAAGTGCCTTGAGCCGCACGACCAGACGATCCTGACCGGCCTCGAGAATCTGGTCAGCATCAGGCAAGGCATACACGGTGCGGTGATTGGGCAGTCCATCGCCAATCAGCCCGCCCTGCGCGGAGTAGGTATGACGCATGCCATCGTCGAACAGCACGAAGTTGCGCGACTTGTCCTCACCCGAAGCGGCATGGCGCTTGAGCTCCATGCGCACGATCTGCCCACCTTGGGCGGAGATCTCGGCCTTGACCATGTCGGTTTCGACCGTGATGCGACGCTGGGAGGCCGAAGCCGGCGCTGCGGTCGCCTCGGGCACGGCGGCAGGGTCTACCCCCTGCGCCAAATCGGCGGTCGGCGTAGGAATCGCACCGTCGTCTGACGCGGCTGGAGTGCCCACTGCCGTCTGCTGGGCAACGGGAGCCGGCGCATTGCGACGCTGATCCGACGTCCATGCGTCCCACAGCATGACCAGGGCAAAGGAGAGAACGAGAAAGGCTATTAGGCGGCGCTGATCCATCGGATTTAGTCTTGGCTGTGCGAAGGTTTGGAGACGGGATCATACCCGCCCGAATGGAAGGGGTGGCATCGACCGAGCCTGCGCACGGTCATCCACGTGCCGCGCAAGGCGCCATGAGTCTCGATGGCTTCGCGGGCATATTCGGAACAGGTCGGGTAAAAACGGCAATTGCTCCCGAGCAGCGGGCTGATGCAGTAACGGTACGCAGCAATGAGGCCGATCAAAAACCGGGTCATCATCTTGGCAGGCGTTCCAGCAAACGGACCACATCTTCGTTGATCATGCTGCGCGTTGCCTCACCCACCGGGGCCGAGAGCCGCATCACGATATCGACTGCAGGCAACATTTCCCGCCGCTTGCGGAACTGCTCGCGCACGATACGTTTGACGAGGTTGCGCACGTTGGCACGCTTCGCCAGACGTTTCGCCACGACAACGCCGAGGCGTGCATGCGGCAGATCACTGGGTCGGTAGTGCAGCATCAGGTAGCGCCCCTTGAGCGCCCGCCGAAAAGCAAAAACGGATGAATACTCATCCGTTTTTCGCAATCTGCAGACGCCGGGAAAACCCTGTCCGGCGTCTGGTGTGTCGATCACCTCAGACGGCGAGACGGTGACGACCCTTGGCGCGGCGGGCACGGATCACCGCGCGGCCACCACGGGTCTTCATGCGGACCAGAAAGCCATGGGTGCGCTTGCGACGGACGACGGAAGGCTGGTAAGTGCGTTTCATTTTGGTTCTGCCGGGTTTGGGTCAAACGCGGTATTTGATGCGATAGGACCATGTTTGTCAAGCACATTTTTTGGCCCATGCTGTGGATAAGTCGGGCGCTGCGGGGGTAGAATCCGGGGGTCGTACCCTGTTGCCGCGCCGGCCCTCATGCGATTGTCTTGCCGGCCTCATCACAGCAGGGTTTTTCCAGCATGCCTGGCGTGTAGTGGCAAATCCGATGGCAGGCCTCGCGGCCCCGCCATCCGCCCGCGCTTTGCATGGAACCGCGAGCCCAAGCCGACGAATCCGTGACCCAAGATTTCTGGTCCTTCTGCCTGTCCCGACTCGAGAGCGAGCTGCCGCCGCAGCAGTTCAGCACGTGGATCAAGGCGCTCAAGGCAGACGGCGACCATACCACCGACACGCCCTCCCTGCGCCTGTTCGCACCCAACCGCTTCGTGCTGCAATGGGTTCGTGAGCGCTACCTGCGCCGTATCGGGGAGCTTGGTGAAGAGTTCCACGGCGCGCCGATCGATCTGCAACTGGTCCTTCCGAACGTCACCAACGGCGCCACCGCGCCTGCGGCCGCGACGAATGCTCCTGCGCCGGTCTCCGCACCGGAACCCGTTTCCGCCAGCCCGGCCGCCGAAGCCCCGCGCCGTCGTGTAGCCGAGTCGGGCTACGACAAGACGCGCCTGAACGGCGACTTCAGTTTCGACAACCTCGTCACCGGCCGCGCCAACGATCTGGCCCGCGCTGCTGCCATGCAGGTCGCCGAGAACCCGGGCACCGGCTACAACCCGTTGTTCATCTACGGCGGCGTCGGCCTCGGCAAGACCCACCTCGTGCACGCCATTGGCAACTCGGTGTATCGCAACAATCCGTCGGCGGTGATCCGATACGTTCACGCCGAGGATTACTACGCTGACGTGGTGCGCGCCTATCAACAACAGAGCTTCGAGCAGTTCAAGCTGTATTACCGCTCGCTCGACCTGCTGATCATCGACGACATCCAGTTCTTCAACCGCAAGACGCGCACGCAGGAAGAATTCTTCCATGCCTTCAACGCGCTGACCGAGGCCAAGAAGCAGATCGTCATCACCTGCGACACCTACCCCAAGGATATCCAGGGGCTGGAAGATCGCCTGATTTCCCGCTTTGACTGGGGCCTGACGGTGCAGATCGAGCCGCCGGAGCTGGAAATGCGCGTCGCCATTCTCAAGAAGAAGGCCGAAGCCCTGCGCGCACAGATCTGCGACGATGTGGCCTTCCTGATCGCCAAGAACCTGCGCTCCAACGTGCGCGAGCTCGAAGGCGCGCTTAACAAGGTTGTCGCCTACGCCAACTTCCAGAACCAGCCGATCACGCTGGAGCTGGCAAAGGCTGCGCTCAAAGACCTGCTCAACGCCCACAACCGCCAGCTCACGATCGAGCACATCCAGAAGACGGTTTCCGACTTCTACAAGATCAAGGTCGCCGACATGCACTCGCGCAAACGCACCCGCGTCATCGCGCGACCGCGCCAGGTGGCCATGTGGCTGGCCAAGGAACTCACTCCGATGTCGCTGCCGGCCATCGGCGAAGCCTTCGGCGGGCGCGATCACACTACGGTGTTACATGCCTGTCGTACGATCACCGAGTTGCGCCTCGGCGACCCTCAGTTGAATCACGACGTACACGTTCTGACCCAGGTTCTTCGGGGATGAGCGCCAAACCAGCCCGCGCCCGGCAAAATGCCGGACAGACCAACAATCAAGACGGACGAATCTGACGCCATGCATTTGCTCACCACTACCCGTGACGCGCTACTCGCCCCGCTCCAGTCGGTGTCGAACATTGTCGAGAAGCGCCACACCCTGCCCATCCTGTCGAACGTGCTGATCGAGAAGCGCGGTGAGCAGCTGACCATGCTGGCCACCGACATCGAGATCCAGATCCGCACCACCACTGCCGGGGATCTGGGCGGTGAAGACGCCAACCTCACGGTTTCGGCGCGCAAGCTGCAGGACATCCTGCGCGCACTGCCCGACGGCTCCGACGTCAATCTCACGCTCGACGACAAGCGCCTGACCGTGAAGGCCGGCAAGAGCCGCTTCGCGCTGCAGACCCTGCCGGCCGCCGACTACCCGCGCATGAACCCGCCTGAAGAGGGCGGTGCGCGCTTCTCCGTGTCGCAGAAAGCCTTCAAGCGTCAGCTCGCGCAGGTCGCCTACTCGATGGCGCAGCAGGACATCCGCTACTATCTCAACGGTCTGCTGCTGATCGTCGACGGCAACGAGCTGCGCATGGTCGCTACCGACGGCCACCGCCTGGCCTTTGCCGCCAGCCCCATCGAATCGTCGATCGAGCGCACCGAGGTCATCCTGCCGCGCAAGACCGTCACCGAACTGGCGCGCCAGCTTGCCGACACCGACGACCTGCTTGAAGTCGTCCTCGCCGGCAATCAGGCGCAGTTTCGCTTCGGCCCGACCGAGCTGGTGTCCAAGCTGATCGACGGCAAGTTCCCCGACTACGAGCGCGTGATCCCGCAGAATCACCCCAAACTGGTGATCTTCGAGCGCGCTCCGCTGCTGGCCGCACTGCAACGCGTCGCCATTCTCACCAACGAGAAGTTCCGCGGCGTACGCCTCGTGATCGATGATGGCGTGCTGCGCATCAGCAGCTCCAACACCGAGCAGGAAGAAGCCGTTGAAGAGATCGAGATCGACTTCCACGGCGAAGGCGCCGACATCGGCTTCAACGTCAGCTACCTGCTCGACGTGCTCGGCAATGTTTCGCACGACACCATCGAGTGGCGTTTCAACGACGGCAACTCGTCGGCCTTGCTCACCCTTCCCGGTGACGACAGCTTCAAGTACGTCGTGATGCCGATGCGGATCTGAACTCCGCCACCGCGCCGGAACGCACCGGCGCTCACGCGGTGGCCAACCGGCCGCCACGAGGATGTACCCGGCCCGCACACGCGGGCCGCAGAACAGAGAAGAACATGTCCGAATTCCAGAATCGCCCGATCAACGAAGACTACGACGAATCCAGCATCCAGCAGCTCGAAGGGCTGGAGGCAGTGCGCAAGCGCCCCGGCATGTATATCGGCGACACCTCCGATGGCACGGGCCTGCACCACATGGTGTTCGAGGTAGTCGACAACGCCATCGACGAAGCGCTGGCCGGACATTGCGACGACATCACCGTCACCATCCACGCCGACAACTCCATCTCCGTCACCGACAACGGCCGCGGTATCCCGGTCGGCGTCAAGATGGACGACAAGCACGAACCCAAGCGCTCGGCGGCCGAGATCGTCATGTGCGTGTTGCACGCCGGCGGCAAGTTCAACCAGAACAGCTACAAGGTTTCGGGCGGCCTGCACGGCGTCGGCGTGTCCTGCGTCAACGCCCTGTCCAAGTGGCTGCGCCTGTCCATCCGCCGCGACGGCAAGAAGCACCTGATCGAATTCCACCGCGGCGTGCCGCAGGATCGCGTCATCGAGGTCGTCAACGGCATCGAAACCAGCCCGATGCGCGTGGTCGGTGAAACCACCAAGCGCGGCACCGAAGTGCACTTCCTCGCCGACGAAGAGATCTTCGGCGACATCGAATTCCACTACGACATCCTCGCCAAGCGCCTGCGCGAACTGTCCTTCCTCAACAACGGCGTGGCCATCCGCCTGATCGATCAGCGCCACAACAAGGAAGAGAACTTCGCCTTCGCCGGCGGTGTGAAAGGCTTTGTCGAGTACATCAACCGCAGCAAGAGCACCCTGCATCCGTCCATCTTCTACGCCGAAGGCTCGACGCGCATCCCGACCCCCACGGGCGATGCCGAACTCACCGTTGAAGTCGCCATGCAGTGGAACGACTCCTACGCCGAGCAGGTGCTGTGCTTCACCAACAACATCCCGCAGGCGGATGGCGGCACCCACCTCACCGGCCTGCGCGCGGCGATGACGCGCATCATGAACAAGTACATCGAAGAGAACGAAATCGCCAAGAAGGCCAAGGTCGACATCACCGGCGACGACATGCGCGAAGGCCTGGCCTGCGTGCTGTCGGTCAAGATGCCCGACCCCAAGTTCGCCAGCCAGACCAAGATGAAGCTCGTCTCCTCCGAAGCCCGCCCGGCGGTGGAAGAAGTGGTCGCCAGCAAGCTCGCCGAGTTCCTGCTCGAGAACCCGCACGACGCGCGCACCATCTGCGGCAAGATCGTCGAGGCCGCTCGCGCCCGTGACGCCGCCCGCAAGGCGCGCGAAATGACCCGCCGCAAAGGCCTGCTCGACGGTGTCGGCCTGCCCGGCAAACTGGCCGACTGCCAGGAAAAAGACCCGGCCATGTCCGAGATCTACCTGGTCGAGGGTGACTCCGCCGGCGGCTCCGCCAAGCAGGGCCGCGACCGCAAGTTCCAGGCCATCCTGCCGCTCAAGGGCAAGATCCTCAACGTCGAGAAGGCCCGCTTCGACAAGCTGCTGCAAAGCCAGGAAATCGCCACGCTGATCACCGCGCTCGGCACCGGCATCGGCAAGGACGACTACAAGCCCGAGAAGCTGCGCTACCACCGCATCATCATCATGACCGACGCGGACGTCGACGGCGCCCACATCCGCACCCTGCTGCTGACCTTCTTCTACCGTCAGATGCCGGAGCTGGTCGAGCGCGGCCACATCTACATCGCCCAGCCGCCGCTGTACAAGATCAAGCACGGCAAGGCCGAGCACTACATCAAGGACGACAACGAGCTCAACCAGCACCTGCTGCGTCTGGCGCTCGACAACGCCGCCCTGCTCCCGCGCACCGGCGCCGACCCCATCGCCGACGAAGCGCTGGCCGGGCTGGCCCGCAGCTTCCTGCTCGCCGAAGCCGTCATCAACCGCCTGGCCGCCTACATCGACCCGGCCGTGCTGCACGCCATGCTTGCGCGCAACGTCGCAGTCAGCCTCGAGAACGAGGAGGCCGCCCGCGCCTCGGCCGCCGCCATCCAGCCGCACGTCTCGGACGACATCCGCATCCTCGCCGAATATGACGAAGAGTCCGAGAACTGGCGCCTGGCCATCGAGCGCATGTACCACGGCAACCGCCGCATCACCTCCATCGAGGAGAGCTTCCTCCTGTCGGGTGACTACCGCAGCATCCGCACAGCCGCCGAATCCATCGCCGACCTGATCGGCACCGGCGCCGAAATCCGCCGCGGCGAAAAGAGCCAGCCGGTCACCCGCTTCGCCGACGCCATCCGCTGGCTGCTGGGCGAGGTCGAACGCAACCTCACCAAGCAGCGCTACAAGGGCCTGGGCGAGATGAACCCCGAGCAGCTGTGGGAAACCACCATGGACCCCGAAGTGCGCCGTCTGCTGCGCGTGCAGATCGACGACGTCATCGCCGCCGACGAGATCTTCACCACGCTCATGGGCGACAACGTCGAACCGCGCCGTGCCTTCATCGAGAGCAATGCGGTGTACGCGCAGAACATCGACGTATAAGCACCACACTTCGCGCAGTCCAAAAACAAAACGCCCGGCTTGTCCGGGCGTTTTGCTTGGCTCGCTTATGCAAACAACGTCAATGCAGTGTCTGCCGTTAAACTCCAGCCACAGATTCCGCCTCACTCACGCCTAAATCGCACTGCGACCCACCCATGTTCGAACAAGCCTTCCGCAACATCGACGACGCGCTCTGGAAAGAGAGCGGCTGCACCACCGAGCTCGACTACACCGAGCAGACCTCGTGGCTGCTGTTCCTCAAGTACCTCGACGGGCTGGAGCAGGACAAGGCCGCCGAAGCCATGCTCGAAGGCCGCAGCTACCGCAACATCCTCGACCCCGAATACCGCTGGGAGACCTGGGCCGCACCCAAGGATGAACACGGCAAGCTAGACCACAACCTCGCCATGACCGGCGACGACCTCGTGGACTTCGTCGACCGCAAGCTCTTCCCCTATCTGCAGGGTTTCAAGCAGCGCGCCAGCGGGCCCGACACCATCGAATACAAGATCGGAGAGATCTTCGGCGAGATCAAGAACAAGATCCGCAGCGGCTATACCCTGCGCGACATCATCGACCACATGGACGAACTGCGCTTCCGCTCGCAGAGCGAAAAGCACGAGCTGTCCATGCTCTACGAAGAAAAGATCAAGCGCATGGGCAACGCCGGGCGCAACGGCGGCGAGTACTACACCCCGCGGCCGCTCATCCGCGCCATGATCCGCGTGCTCGACCCCAAGATCGGCGAGCGCATCTACGATGGCGCCTGCGGCTCGGCCGGCTTTTTGTGCGAGGCCTACGACTACCTCTCCACCCGCCCGCGCCTCACCACCTCCGACCTCAAGACCCTGCAGACGCGCACCTTCTACGGCAAGGAGAAAAAGAGCCTCGCCTACGTCATCGCCATCATGAACATGATCCTGCATGGCATCGAGGCGCCCAACATCGCCCACACCAACACCCTGTCGGAAAACCTCGCGGACGTGCAGGAGAAGGACCGCTTCGACATCATCCTCGCCAACCCGCCCTTCGGCGGCAAGGAGCGCGCCGAGGTCCAGCAGAACTTCCCCATCCGTACCGGCGAGACGGCCTTTCTGTTCCTGCAGCACTTCATCAAGCTGCTCAAGGCCGGCGGCCGCGCCGCCATCGTCATCAAGAACACCTTCCTCAGCAACCCCGACAACGCCTCCGTCTCGCTGCGCAAGCTGCTGCTCGAATCCTGCAAGCTCCACACCATCCTCGACTGCCCCGGCGGCACCTTCCAGGGCGCCGGCGTCAAGACCGTGGTGCTGTTCTTCGAGAAAGGCACCCCCACCCGCAAGCTCTGGTACTACCAGCTCAACCCCGGCCGCAACCTCGGCAAGACCAACCCGCTCAACGACGCCGACCTCACCGAGTTCCTCGAACTGCAAAAGACCTTCGCCGACTCGCCCAAGAGCTGGTCGGTGGACATCGCGGATGTGGATACCGTCTGCTACGACCTGTCGGTGCGCAACGCAAAAAACGCCGAGGCGGTGGCGCATCGCAGCCCGCAAGACATCCTTGATGAGATTGCGGCGGTGGATGCGGAGAGTGCCGAGGTGCTGGGCAAGATCAGGGCGATGCTATGAAAGCGGGCTGGCAATCGAAGCCTTTTGAGGGGTGTATCGAGAAGGTGACATACACCCAAAAAATTCCTCGCCAAGACTTTCTTGAGAATGGTGCCTTCCCTATCGTCTCGCAAGAAGCAGAGTTTATAAATGGCTACTGGAATAGCGAGGATGATCTGTTCAAGGTCAGCACACCCTTGGTCATTTTCGGAGATCACACAAAGGTTTTGAAGTACGTCGACTTCGACTTTGTTCTGGGCGCCGACGGCGTAAAAATTCTTCAGCCTTTAGACTTCCTGCTTCCTAAGTTTTTTTACTATCAACTGCAGACTGTGCGTCTGGATTCGCTGGGTTACGCGCGTCATTACAAGCTGTTGAAAGAGCTTCAGATCGTCTATCCCGAGAAACCTGAACAACAACGCATCGTCTCCATCCTCGACGAGGTCTTTGCCGGCATCGCCACCGCCCGCGCCGCCGCCGAGCAAAACCGCCAAAACGCCCGCGCCCTCTTCGAAAGCCACCTCCAGTCCGTCTTCAGCCAGCGAGGTGAGGGGTGGGTGGAGAATCGATTACAAGCAATTACCACCAAGATTGGCAGCGGGGCTACGCCACGCGGGGGGGAGGCGTCTTACAAGAGCGAAGGTGTTTCGCTCATCCGCAGCCTCAACGTTCATGACCTTGGGTT
Source organism: Pseudazoarcus sp. NS36 (assembly GCF_059703705.1). NCBI lineage: Bacteria > Pseudomonadati > Pseudomonadota > Betaproteobacteria > Rhodocyclales > Zoogloeaceae > Pseudazoarcus > Pseudazoarcus sp. NS36. The sequence continues at coordinate 118,006 of NZ_BAAKJA010000003.1, forward strand.
CAAGTATGCAAAGCTGGCATTTTTAGATGAAGCTCAAGCAAGCGACTTGGCGAATGTCGAGATTAAGTCGCGAGATGTGCTGTTGAACATTACAGGTGCGTCAGTTGCTCGCTGTTGCCTCGCACCAGACAATGTTCTACCCGCCCGAGTGAATCAACACGTTTCGATTATTCGCCCACAGGCTGATGTGCTGACCCCGGAGTTCCTGCACTACCTGCTCATCTCAAAACCCTACAAAGACAAGCTACTTGAGACTGGCGAAGAGGGAGGCGCAACACGACAGGCCATTACAAAAGCACAGATTCAGGACTTCGCGGTCGCTTATCCTCCAAGCACTGAAAAACAAGAGGCAATCGTTTCCATGCTCGACGAGTTCCTTGCAGAAACCCAACGCCTCGAAGCACTCTACCTGCGCAAGCTCGAAGCACTGGACGAGCTGAAGCCATCCCTGCTGCATCAGGCTTTCAGCGGCGCGCTGTAGGGCAGCTCGACGGAATCGCCCATATAATCCAAAGCATGGAACGCATCCAGTCGATCAACGCCGAACGCATCGAATGGTGTTGTGCCGATCATGGCATGACGCCGGATGCGCTTGCGCGCGAGGTTGACATCGCCCCGGCCAGTCTCGCTAAGGCCCTGACCGGCGAAAGCGGGCTGACTTTCAACCAATTGCGCAAGATCGCCGCCTTCTTCGGGCGTGGCACGCTGTTCTTCCTCGAACCGGGACCGGTGAACGAGGAGAAGGTGCATACCCCGCAGTTCCGCACGCTGGCCAACCAGAAGCCGGAGCTGTCGCCCCGCCTGAAACTGTTCATCGAACGCGTCGAGCGCCAACGCGCCATCTACCTTGCCCTGCGTGAAGAACTCGACGCCGAGGACATCGTTCGATTCGCGCCGCCAGCCCTTGACGGCCTGAGCATCCCGGAAGCCGCCAAACGCACCCGCGAATGGCTCGGGCTGGGCGAGCGCAACAGCTTCGAGAGCTATCGCCGCGCGGTCGAGGCCAAGGGCGTGCTGGTTTTCCAGAGCAACGGCTACGCCGGCAAATGGCAGATCGCCAAGGAAAGCCCGATCAGCGGCTTCGCGCTGTACGACGCCGAATGCCCGGTGATCGTGGTGAAGAAACAGGACGTCGACCGCCGCCAGAGCTTCACGCTGATGCACGAACTCGGCCATGTGTTGCTGCACCAGACCAGCTGGATCGACGACGAGAGCGACCTGTATTCGCACGAAGGCAAGGAGCGCGAAGCCAATGCCTTTGCCGGCCATGTGCTGGTGCCGGACGCCTTTCTGCACAGCATCCGCGATGACCAACGCCCGGACGACGTGACTGAATTCAATGACTGGTTGCAGCCACAGCGCCAAAAATGGGGCGTGAGCACCGAAGTGATCCTGCGACGGCTGATGGACGCCGGACGCCTCTCGCGCGCCGAATACGGCGAATATCGTGAATGGTGGAAGAAGCAGGGTGCACCGGTTGCCGAGAGCGGGGGCAGCCGGGAATACCGCAACCGCGAACCGAAACACATCTTCGGCGATGGCTACGTACGCACCGTGCTCGACGCCCTGAACACACGCCGAATCACCCTGGCCAAAGCCAGCACCTACCTCGACAACCTGAAGATCAGCGACCTGCACAAGCTGGAAAGGCACTATGCAGGCGTTTGATGCCTCCTCCATGATCCACGCGTGGGATAACTACCCCATCGGGCAGTTTCCGCCTTTATGGGCATGGATGGCGCAGCGTGTACAGGCCGGTCTTGTTCAGCTCTCTGATGTCGCTCTCGAAGAAGTCGGCCACAAAGTGCCCGAATGCGTGGCGTGGCTCAAAGACAACCAAGTTCAGGTCATCCCGGTAAGCGAAGCCATCCTGCAAGAAGCTCTGCGCATAAAAGGTCTGCTGGGCATTGAGGAAGATCGCTACGGCAGCGGGGTAGATGAGAACGATCTGATCATCATCGCTTCGGCAAAATTGCGGGATATCGAGCTCGTCACCAACGAGGCCGTTCAAAACCTGCCCGCACAGAAGCGCAAGTACAAGATTCCCGCTGTTTGCGACATGGCAACCGTGAAGGTTCCCCATATCGACTTCCTCGGCTACCTCAAACGCACCGAAGAAGTGTTCCGCTGAACAGGATGAACGAAGCCGAAACCCGCGCCGAACTGATCGACCCCGCGCTGGCCGCCGCTGGCTGGGGCGTGGTGGACGGCAGCCGGGTGCGGCGCGAATACGCCATCACCCTCGGCCGGCTGGAAGGCGCAGGCCGGCGCGGCAAGGCCCTGACGGCAGATTACGTGCTGGAGTACCGCAACACGCGGCTCGCGGTGATCGAGGCCAAGGCGGTCGGCAAGTTGCTGACCGAGGGAGTGAGTCAGGCCAAGGACTACGCCGGCAAGCTACGCGTGCGCTTCAGTTACGCCAGCAACGGCAAGGGCGTCTACCGCATCGACATGCACACCGGCGCGGAAGGCGAAGTGCACGCCTTCCCCTCGCCACAGGAACTGTGGGACGCGACCTTTGCCAGCACCAATGCCTGGCGCGACCGCTTTGCTGCCGTGCCGTTCGAGGACAAGGGCGGCTACTGGCAGGCGCGCTACTACCAGGACATTGCCGTGGAACGGGTGCTGGAAGCGCTGGCCGCAGGGCAGGAGCGCATCCTGCTGACGCTAGCGACCGGAACAGGCAAGACCTTCATCGCTTTTCAGCTTGCGTGGAAACTGTTCCACAGCCGCTGGAGCCTCACCGACTGGAAATCCGGCAGTGAGCCGACGCGGCGCCCGCGCATTTTGTTTCTGGCTGACCGCAACATCCTCGCCGATCAGGCCTACAACGCATTCTCGGCCTTCGCCGAAGACGCGCTGGTGCGCATCGCGCCAGACGACATCCGCAAGAAGGGGCGGGTGCCGAAGAACGGCAGCATCTTCTTCACGATCTTCCAGACCTTCATGAGCGGCCCGCCCAAGGATGGCCACCCGTCGCCGTACTTCGGCGAGTATCCGGCGGATTTCTTCGACTTCATCATCATCGACGAATGCCACCGCGGCGGCGCAAACGACGAGAGCAACTGGCGCGCCATCCTCGACTACTTCTCGCCGGCCGTGCAGTTGGGCCTGACGGCTACGCCCAAGCGTAAAGACAGCACCGACACCTATGCCTACTTCGGCGAACCGGTGTTCGTGTATTCACTCAAGGACGGCATCAACGACGGCTTTCTGACGCCGTTCCGCGTGCGCCAGATCGCCACCACGCTGGATGAATACGTCTACACCCCGGACGACACGCTGGTGGAAGGCGAGATCGAAGCCAGCAAGCGCTATGGTGAGGCGGACTTCAACCGCATCATCAAGATCCGCGAACGCGAGAAGAAGCGCGTCGAGATTTTCATGAACGAGATCGACCAGCGCCAGAAGACTCTGGTGTTCTGCGCCACGCAGGAGCACGCCCTGGCCGTGCGCGACCTGATCAACCAGATGAAGCGCAGCAGCGACCCGAACTACTGCCACCGCGTCACCGCCGAAGATGGCGCGCTGGGCGAACAGTGGCTACGCGACTTCCAGGACAACGAAAAGACCATCCCGACCATTCTGACGACCTCGCAGAAGCTGTCCACCGGGGTGGATGCGCGCAACGTGCGCAACATCGTGCTGATGCGGCCAATCAATTCCATGATCGAGTTCAAGCAAATCATCGGGCGTGGCACGCGGCTCTACGACGGCAAGGACTACTTCACGATCTACGACTTCGTGAAGGCCCACCACCACTTCAGCGACCCGGAGTGGGACGGCGAACCGCTGCAGCCGGAACCCTGCGCCAAATGCGGACATACGCCCTGCGTATGCATCAAGGAGCCACCACCGCTCTGCTACGTATGCGGCAACCAACCCTGCACCTGCCCGAAGCAAGCCTGCCGCGAATGCGGCCAGCGCCCTTGCGTGTGCATCAGAAAGAAGAAGGCCACCGTCAGGCTGGCTGACGGCAAGGAGCGCCGCATCCAGCACATGATCGCCACCAGCTTCTGGCACCCGGACGGCACGCCGATGTCGGCCGCGCAGTTCGTCACCGAGCTATACGGCCAGTTGCCCGAGTTCTTCAAGGACGAAGACGAACTGCGCGCCATCTGGAGTGCACCGGACACGCGCCGCAAGCTGCTCGCCGGCTTGGCCGAAAGAGGTTTCGGACACGACCAGCTTGCCGAAATGCAGAAAATCATCGAAGCCGAACAGAGCGACCTGTTCGACGTGCTGGCCCACATTGCCTACGCCGACACACCGCTGACCCGAGAGCAGCGCGCCGAGCGCGCCAAAGCTGTGATTGGCAGTGAGTACGACAGCAAACAGCAGGTGTTCCTCAGCTTTGTGCTGACGCACTACGTTGGCGTGGGCGTGGAAGAGCTGGATGAGGACAAGCTCGGGCCGCTGCTACGGCTCAAGTACAGTGCGCTGCCCGATGCCTTTGCTGAACTCGGCCCTCCGGACCAGATACGCAACACCTTCGTCAGCTTCCAGCGCCATCTGTATGAGCGCTAAAACCTTCATCGACCAGGATCAAGTTCCGATCCTTTGACCAAGCTGCGCGATAGACCAAAGATAGTTGCCTGTTCGGCAACAGGTTTCAGCCTTTCCCCAGGCCGAGTGGGCACAATCAACCGACCTCCCCGCCGACTGCCCTTCATGCTCCCATCCGTTTCTGCCAATACCGGCCTCTCCGACCACACCCGCGGCCTGATCGCCGCCGGCATCGTGGTGCTGTGCTGGTCGGGTTTCAACATCGTCTCGCGCTTCGGTTCCACTGGCGCGCTGACACCCTACGACATCGCAGCGCTGCGCTTCGGGGTATCCGGCTTGCTGGCCTTGCCGTTCTTTCTGCGCATGGTGCCGGTGGCCGAATACCCGCGCTATTTCGCGCTGGCGATGGTGGCCGGCGTGGGGTACTCGCTGCTGGCGTACTCGGGCTTCGCCTTTGCTCCCACGGCCCACGCCGGGGTTTTCATCAACGGCGGGATTCCGTTCTGGACGGTGATCCTGGTGGCGGTGACGGCGGGTTTTCACCTGTCGCGGCGGGTGTTGATTGCGCTCGGCACGACTTCCGCCGGACTGCTGCTGATCGCGGGCAAAAGCCTGGGCGAGATCGGCGATTCGGACGTATGGAAAGGCGACGTGCTGTTCCTGATCGCGGCGCTGTTCTGGGCCGTATTCGGCATGCTCGGCCGACACTGGAAGGTACCGCCACGCAGCGCCATCGTCGGCATGGCAGTGATCTCGCTGGTGGTCTACATGCCGGTGTATCTGCTGTGGCTGCCCAAGAGCATCGCCAGTGCGTCTTTCGGCGAGATCGCGCTGCAGGCGGTGTACCAAGGCATCGTCGCGGCGCTGCTGGCCGGCGCGATGTACACCTATGCCTGTCAGACCATCGGCGTGTACCGCGCGTCGATGACGCTGGCCATCGTGCCGGGCGCTTCCGCCGTGGGCGCATGGATCCTGCTGGGCGAAGCACTGACGGTCACGGCGATTGCCGGGCTGGCGCTGGTGTCGGTCGGCGCACTGCTGTCGGCACGGCGCTGACGCGCCGCACCGACCCCTTCAACTTCAGGCGTTGCCTGGACGCAGCTGCGCCGGCACCTGCACCGTCGGCGACGCCCCGGATGCACCGGCCACAACACCGGCGATCAGATCGGCCGTAGCGGCCGACAGCGTCCAGCCCAGATGGCCGTGGCCGGTGTTGTAGAACACGTTGGCGCGGCGACCACGCCCCACCCTCGGCATCATGTCCGGCATCATCGGCCGCAATCCGGCCCAGGGCACGACCTGGCGTGTACTCACACCGGGGAAGCACCGGTTCACCCAGTCGACCAGCGGCCGGATACGGTCTGCACGGATGTCCTTGTTGAAGCCGTTGAACTCGGCCGTGCCCGCCACGCGGAAGCGGTCGGGGCCGAGCCGGCTGGTGACCAGCTTGGTCTCGTCATCGAGCAGGCTGACCCACGGCGCGCTGCGCTGGCTGCGCTCATCCGCCAGGTTAACGGTGATCGAGTAGCCCTTCACCGGATAAACGTTGACGCGGTCGCCAAGCTGTCGCGCAAACGCGCGACTGGCCACCCCGGCGCACACCACCAGCGCATCGAAGCTCCACGTGTCTTCCCGGCCGTCGATCAAGGTCGTCACCGTCGCACGCTCGCCATCGCTTTGCAGCGCCACCACGTCACGCCCGAAGATGCTGCGCGCGCCCAGGCGGTCAAGCGCGGCCGACAGGCCCACCGTGAACTTGTGGATGTCGCCGGTGGAATCGCTCTCCGTGTAGAAACCGCCGTAATAGTTGCCGGCCAGCGTGGGCTCGATGGCGCGCATCTCCTCGGGCGTGACGGCATGGCGTTCCAGCCCGCCGGCGGCGAGCATTTTGGTCACCTCGGCAGCGTGTTCGAAACCGGCGCGATCGCGGTAGATATGCAGGATGCCGCGCTTCTCGCAGTCGAAATCAATGCCTTCGGCCTCGGCCCAGGCGAACAGATGCTCGCGCGCCGCCACGGCCAGCCGGGCGGTCTCGATGGTGTTCTCGCGGTAATGCGGAATGCTGGCGAGGAACTGCGCAAACCACGACAGCTTGTGCCAGGAGGGCCTGGGGTTCACCAGCAACGGCGCATCGCTGCGCAACATCCACTTGAGGCCCTTCAACACCGTGCTCCAGTGCGTCCAGGTTTCCGCATTGGACGCGGAGAGCTGGCCGCCGTTGGCAAACGAGGTCTCCATGGCGGGATAACGGTGCTTCTCGAACAGCGTGACGGAATAGCCCCGGCGGGCGAGCGCATAGGCGCTCGTCACACCGGTGATGCCTCCACCGATGACAGCAATGGTCTTCATTGGAATGGTCTCCAGACGTCGAGGGGTGGGGTGCCTGCGCAACATGCGCAGAACACGCCCCCTCTGTCCGGTACCTGAGAGATTCACGCCAGCCTTGCAGGCGGCGCTTGCTCCTTCGGTGTGACGGGTGACGAACCCGCCAGCTCTTCAGAGATGGATGCCGATTCGGTCGGTCCTTTTGCCTGAGAGTTTCCGGGGCGGTTGCTCCTTCGGCGCCGCGCCATGTTGGCGACGGTCTCTCCCGATCGAATCCCGGCGTGAGCCGGCAATGACAGGCTCCACTCTACCCCCGAAGCCGGCGCAACAACACCCGTACAAACATCAATGTGCCCGCTCATTGGGCTCTTGTCGGGCTGAAAACGGCCACCACAGCCAATCCGGCTTCATTCCCCTGTAATCCGGGAGTGCGAGATTGGCGGCACGACAAGAGACCAGGGAGCGCTCATGCAGAGCGTTTGCGCACACTGCTACCGCCGTCTGGAACGTCCGCGACAGCATGCACGGGCGATCCTGTGCGAACACTGCGAGGCACGCTGGGCGCGGCGCATTGCCGCCCGGACGCCGCGCCCGATACCGCTCAGAAGCGATACGCCACACTCACCCTGAGCTCACGCCCGGCTTCCTTCGAGCCAACGACTCCGGCATAGCCCGGAATGCCCTGGAAGTCCTCGTTGGTGGCGTGGTCCAGGTAGTCCTTGTCGAGCAGGTTCTTGATCGTCAGCGACAGGCTCAGATCGCGCAGATTGGCCGGACTCCAGCGGGCATACACGTCGTGCACCGCGTACCCCGGCTTGTCGACCTTGCCGACGCTGGTGCGCAGACCATCCAGACCGCGCACGAAGCGCCCCTGCCAGCCGAACTGCAGGCCTGCCATGGCCGTGTAGTCGGCATGCAGTGTGAGGCTGTCGCCGATGCTCGTGCCCAGGCCGTTGTGTTCGTACACGTTGAGGCGCTCGCCGCTCAGGCGCGAATCGTTGTGGTGCAGGCTGGCGCCGATGGCCAGTTGCGTCCAGCGGTAGGCCGCGTTGAGAACGATGCCGCGCGAGCGCACATCACCGACATTCACATACAGCGACGGGCTGCCGATGGGGTCGGAAATCGCGTCCTCAATCACGGTGCGGTAGACCTTCGCACCCAGAGTCAGACGACCGCGCTGGAAGTCCAGACCGATCTCGGTGCTGCGGGCCTTCTCGGAATCGAGATCCGGGTCATTGGTGGCCGAATCGAGCTTGAACGCATCGCGGATCTCGACGCCGCGCAAGGCGCGGGTATGACCGGCGTACAAGGTCAGTTCCGGCGTGGCCGCAAAGCTCAGATTGACGTTGGGGCTGAAGCCGCTGTCGGAGAAGTCCTGATCGGAAGCATCGTCGAGCCGGTAGCGGTCGTAACGCACACCCAGGCCGAGGTTCAGACGCGAACTCAGATCAATGCTGTCCTGCACGTACAGGCCGGTGACCGTACCCTTTTCCTTCATCTCGGACGGATCGCTGCCCGGCCCGGCGGTGACGCGATCGCGTCGGTGGTCGACGCCATAGGTGAGCGTGTGTGCGCCGATGCGGCTGGTGTTGCGCAGGTCGAAACCCACCGACTTCACTGCGCCGTTGTAGAGGCCCCAGCGGTCGAAGACGTCCTGTTCCAGCGAGATATCGGTGTGATACAGCGTGGCTTCGAGGTCCACCAGATCGTTATCTACCGGGCGCCAGGTGTAGTTCGCCGTCCAGGTTTCACGCTCGCTTTCGAGCGGATAGGCACGGTTGAAGCTGCTCGGCACCCATTGCGGGCGATGCGTGCGCACGCCGCGGTCGTCACGTCGCTCGTAGCTCACGCGCAGCGTCTGGTCATCAGTGAGCTGGCCGACCAGTTTCAGAAAGCCCAGATCCTGGCGCGCACGCGTGGTCGGCACCGTGTCACCGTCACCGTCCTTGTAGTCATTGCGGTCCTGATGGGTGGCCGAAACCATGGCCGACCAGCGATCGCCCAGCCGGCCGAACACGTTCGAGCTGAGCTTGAAGCCTTCGCCATTACTGAAGTACGTGGCCTTGAGCAGCGCGCCGATGCGCTCGTCCGGGCGCAGCATGTCGAGCGGGTCCTTGGTCACGAAGCGCACCACACCGCCCAGCGCACCCGGCCCGCCCAACGCGTCACCGGCACCGGATTGCACCGTCACGCGCTTGATCAGTTCCGGCTCGATGCTGATGCGGCCGGTGTGGTGAAACACCTGTCCGGCCTGCAGGGCACCGTCGATACTGACGTTGAACAGTGTGTCCTCGACGCCGCGCACATAGACCTTCTGCGCAATGCCGTGGCCACCGCCAACCGACACTTCCGGCTGCCCGGAAAACACATCTTCCAGATCGGTGGCCTGATAGCGCTCCATCTCCTCGGACTGGACGACGCCAACGACGTTGCGGCCACGCTCGGCCGTCACCTCCACGGGAGCAAGCTGCGCGGGTTCATCGGAAGCATCCGCCGCCAGCGCAAACGAAAACGGCATAAATCCGGCCAGGGCCATGGTGATGACAAGCGGACGGGGGAAAGGCATTGCGTGCATGAGGTCCTCACTGCTGCGGTAACAATTTGAGAAAGATTCTCATTACCTCAGCAACTCGGAACGAGCACTTTTACATCTGTTACGCCACGGCCGGGAACCCGGAGCCAAGCCGGATCGTCATGCGCAGCCCGCCTTCCGGTCGGTTCGTGGCGACGATGGTGCCACCCGCCGCCCACACCTGACGGCGTGCAAGCGCCAAGCCCAGACCGAAGCCCGAGCGCTCGGCGCCCGACTGCTCCGGCACGCGAAAGAAGGGCTCGAAGATGCGCTCCAGCAGCGAGGCCGGCACACCCGGCCCCTCGTCCTCGACGGTAATGGCAAATCCGTCGCCGACCTCGGCCAGCCGCAGGCTGACGCAGCCCCCGACCGGCGTGTGGGCCAACGCGTTGCGGATCACGTTCTCCAGCGCCTGGGCCAGCGAACGATGGCTGGACCCCTGCACGGTGGCTTCATCGGGCAGATCGGCCACCACACGTCGGTCGGGATATTCGAAACGCGCGTCCTCGATCAGGCTGTCGAGCAGCGAAGTCAGGTCCACCGGCTCGTCGCGCAATTCAGGTGTCTCGTTCTCCAGCCAGCTCAGCGTCAGCGCATCCTCGACCAGGCGCCGCATGGCCGAACAATCATCGCGGATACGCCCGAGCAGCACATCCTCGCCCTGACGCTGCGCCGCCAGCTCGGCCGCCATCTCGATACGCGTCAGCGGCGTGCGCAACTCGTGCGAAAGGTCAGCCAGACGCTGACGCTGCGAAGCGATCAACTGCCCGGTACGGGTGGCCATGTCATCAAAGGCATGCGCCACACGGGAGAGTTCGTCACGCCCCGCACCGTCGGAAGCGCGCACGTCGTACTGACCCGCGCTGAAGGCATGCGCCGCCTGTTCCAGGCGGTCGAGCGGACGCATCAGGTGACGGTACAGCCAGATGCACAGTGCCAGCAGCAGCAAGGACGGCAACACCAGATGCAGCATCAGCCGCAACGCGGTCCATCCGGCGCCGGGTCGCATGCGGGCGGGGAGCTGGATCAGGAAACGCGTGCGGCCATCCGAGAACGCGACCTCCATGATCGGGTTCTCGGCGAAGTAGAGGTGGATCTTCCAGGACACGTCGCGGCCCAGCATGAAGCCGCGGTCGAAGCGGTCCGTCAGCACGCTGCCACCCAGCGGATGGGCCTCGGCGCGCACCACCGCCGCCCAGGTCTGCTCCCGCGCCTGCAACGCTTCCAGCCAGCGCGCCAGTGCCGCCTCGTCACCGGCAGCAAGCAGGGCCTCGGCCTGTGCGCCGTATTGCAGCAAGGTGCGCTGGTGCTCCGGCGCAAGGTGGCTCATCACCTCCTCAGTGTGGGTGGCGACATGCGTGATGCCCCAGAACAGCGCCACCGTACCCAGTGCTACCGTCGCCCACAGGCGCCAGAACAGCGGCCGTTTCATTCGAAGACGTAGCCGCGCCCATGCACGGTGACGAGCCGGTCGATGCGCATGCCGGCCTCGGTAAGCCGGCGGCGGATGCGGCTGACGTGCATGTCGAGACTGCGGTCGTACCGGCTGAAATCGCGTTCGAGCACGGCGCGATACAGATACGGCTTGGTCAGCGCCTCACCGCGATGCGCCACCAGATGCCACAAGAGCCGGAACTGCAAGGGCGTGAGCTGGACCGCACGGCCGCTCACGCTGACACGCTGGGCGGCGCGTTCGAGCTTGAGGTCTTCGAGCTGCAGCATGGCCGGCTGCGCGGCCGGCGCGGCACTGGTCTGCGTACGGCGCAATACCGCATCAATACGCAACTGCAATTCGGTCAGATTGAAGGGCTTGGACAGATAGTCGTCCGCGCCGTGACGCAGGCCGCGAATGCGTTCCTCTTCTGCCCCGCAGGCCGTCAACATGATGACCGGTGTCTGACGGCGCAGACGCAGGCGGCGCAGCACGTCGAAACCGCTGGTGTCGGGCAGGCGCACGTCGAGCAACACCAGCGCAAAGTCTTCATCCAGCGCCCGTTGCAAACCCGTCTCGCCGCAACTCGCGGTCTCGGTGCACAGGCCATGCCGACGCAACAGGCTGCGCAACTGTTCAAGCAGGGTCAGATCGTCTTCCACGATCAGGATACGAGGTGAGCGGGGCAGCACGCGTATGAGCTCGGGTCGAATGGACAGAGCCGCATGATAACGCGAACGGTTCTCATTTATTCAACGATCTGATGCAATAAGCCAACAGCTCCGGACACGGAGCAGACCCTCCCTGCGCAGCTTGCTATACTCGCACAGTTATCGCGAATCATTCTTATTCGCTTGTTTATTCATCAGACATGTTTCCGGAGGTCGTCTTGTCACGTCGTCGCCCACTCCCGTTCCTTCGCCCGAGTGCGCTCGCCCTCGCGCTCGCTTTCAGCTACCCGGCGTTTGCGCAGTCGCCGGAAGAGGCCAGCGGTGAAGCTCCGACCGTACTCGACGCCGTTGAGGTCAACGCCAGTGCCGACGCTTCCGCCGAAGGACTGACACCCGCTTACGCCGGGGGTCAGGTGGCGCGCGGCGGGCGGGTTGGCCTGCTCGGCAACCGCGACACCATGGAAACGCCGTTCAACGCCAATGCCTACACCAGCGAGCTGATCCAGGACCAGCAGGCCCGCAACGTATCCGACGTGATGCAGAACGACGCCTCGGTGCGCACCGCGCGCGGCTTTGGCAACTTCCAGGAGCTGTACGTCATCCGCGGCTTCCCGGTGTACTCCGACGACATGTCCTACAACGGCCTCTACGGCCTGCTGCCGCGTCAGTACGTGGCCGCCGAACTGCTCGAACGCGTGGAGGTGCTGCGTGGCGCCAACTCCTTCGTGAACGGCGCCGCACCCGGCGGCAGCGGCATCGGAGGTTCGGTCAACCTGCTGCCCAAACGCGCGCCCAACGAGCCGCTGACCCGCATCACCACCGGCATCGAAAGCGGTGGCCAGGCCTATGTCGCAGCTGACGTCGGCCGACGCTTCGGCCCGGATGAGGCGAACGGCATCCGCATCAACGTCGCGCGCCGCGACGGCGACACCGCTATCGACGGCGAGAGCCGCCGCCTCGACGTGGTCGCCATCGGCCTCGACCACCGCGGCGCCAACTATCGCCTGTCGGCCGACATCGGCTATCAGGACCACGACATCGACGAACCGCGCCCGAGCGTGACACCGACCGGGCGTGCCCCCAAGGCGCCGGATGCTGACGACAACTTCGCACAGCCCTGGACCTACTCGAAGGAACGCCAGGTCTTCGCAACCCTCCGCGGCGAACTCGATCTGAGCGAGGACGTCACGGCCTGGGCCGCAGCCGGCATGCGCCGCGGTGACGAGAAGAACAGCCTCGCAAACCCGCGAAACGTCGCGGCCGACGGCTCCGGCACCGCTTACCGTTTCGACAACGTAAGGGAAGACGACGTCTCCACGGCTGAGGTCGGCGTTCGCGGCAAACTGAAGACCGGCGCGGTCAGCCACGAACTGGTGGCCTCGGCCAACATCTTCCGTATGACTTCACGCAACGCCTATGCCGGCTCGCCGACGTTTGCCATCGACATCTACGACCCTGTGGATGTCGCCCTGCCGCCAACAAGCTCCTTTGCGGCCGGATCAATGTCCTCCCCACACGTCACGGAACGCACCAACACAAGCAGCTTTGCCGTCGCAGACACCATGGGATTCATGGAAGACCGTCTGCTCGTGACGGTCGGTGCCCGCCACCAGACGCTCCACACACGCAACTACAACTACTCCACCGGACTCAAGAACGACAACGGTGAATACGACGAGACCGAGGTAACGCCAGTCGCCGCGGTGGTGTACAAGCTCAACCCGCAGGTCTCCCTCTACGCTAACTATGCCGAAGCCCTGGTGAAAGGCGATATCGCCCCAAACACGGCCGATAACGTGGGCGAAGTCCTGGCCCCTTACGTCTCGGTGCAGAAAGAGCTTGGTGCCAAGTACGACGGTGGCCGCATCGGCGGCAGCCTGGCATGGTTCACCACCGACAAGCCGTTCTCCACCGTGGAAGGGGATGTCTTCGCCGAACGCGGCGAACAGCGCAACCGCGGCCTCGAACTCACGGTCTTCGGCCAGGCTACGGACCGTCTGCGCGTGCTCGGCGGCATCACGCTGCTCGACGCCAAACTGCGCAAGACCGAAGGTGGTGCGCAGGATGGCAACGACGCCATCGGCGTGCCCGAACGTCAGCTCAATGTCGGCCTCGAGTGGGATGTGCCGGGCGTACCGGGACTGACGCTGACCGGCCGTGCCATCCACACCTCCAGCCAGTACATCGACGCCGACAACGACAACAGCATCCCGTCGTGGACGCGCTTCGATCTCGGTGCGCGCTACATCACCGACATCGGCGGTCAGGTCATGACCCTGCGCGCACGCATCGACAACGTCACCAACCGCGACTACTGGGCATCGGCCGGTGGTTACCCGGACGCCAACTATCTGGTGCTCGGCGCACCGCGCACCTTCACCGTCACCGCGAGCTTCGACTTCTGATGAGTCCTGTTGCCCTGCGCCGCTGGAGCTGGGTGCATAAGTGGTCGAGCCTGGTGTGCACACTGTTCATGCTGATGCTGTGCATCACCGGCCTGCCGCTGATCTTCTCGCACGAGATTGAGCACCTCACCGGCGAAGAGGTGGAGATGCCGCAGCTGCCGGCCGGCACGCCACATGTGTCGCTCGATCGCATCGTCACCGCGGCCGAGGGTCATCATCCAGGCCTCGTGCCGCTGTACCTGTTCGCTGGCGACGACGAACCCGACCTGTGGCTGGCCAAGATGGACACCCGCGTGGACACCGACGAACGGCTGGCGCAGTTTGCCTACGTCGACGCACGCACCAGCGAGATCCTCGGTGAACCCAACTTCGGCGAGGGTTTCATGAGCGTGATGTATCGCCTGCATGTGGACCTCTACGCCGGTCTGCCAGGCAAGCTCTTCCTCGGCGCCATGGGCATGCTGCTACTGGTCGCTCTGGTGTCGGGCGTGGTGCTCTACGCCCCCTTCATGCGCAAGCTGAACTTCGGCACCGTGCGTCGCCAGCGCAGCCAGACACGCTGGCTCGACCTGCACAACCTGATCGGCATCGTGACCCTAGTGTGGGCACTGGTGGTGGGCTTCACGGGGGTAGTCAACACCTGGGCGGACCTGATCCTGCAGGCCTGGCAACGTGACCAGGTTGCGGTACTGCAATCAGGCGGTGCGCAGACCCTGCTGGCGTCCGATTCGCGTATCGCTACACCGGCCGATGGCACGCTGCAGACCGCAGTGGACCGCGTGCTGGCCGCCGCGCCGGGCATGAAGGCCGACATGATTGCCTTTCCCGGCACGCTGCGTGCGACGCCCGACCATTTTGCCGTGATGCTGCGCGGCGATACGCCGCTGACTTCGCGCATGACCCGCGCCCTGCTGGTCGATCCAGCCAACGGCGAGGTGCTTGAAGCGTCCGGCCGGCCCTGGTACGTCACCGCCTTCATGCTGTCGGAACCGCTGCATTTCGGCGACTACGGCGGAATGCCGCTCAAGATCCTGTGGGGGCTGCTCGATCTGCTGACCATCATCGTGCTCGGCAGCGGACTGTACCTGTGGTGGAAGAAGCGCTCGGCTACTGCTGCGTCGCTGTCATACGCCGGCGGGGTGCGCACATGAAGAGCCTGTGGTTATGGCCGTGCATCATTGCGGCGCTGTCGGCGGTCGGTTTGGCTGCCGGGCTGGTATCAGACGGGATCGGCGACGCCGCGGCCTGGTTCGGCCTCGGCGTGCCGGTCGCCGTCACGGCATGGTTCGGGCTGCGCGGCTGATCAGTTCGCGTAGTCGCGTTTCAGCTCGGCAAAACGTTCTTCGACACGCGGCGCCAGTGCCAGATAGGGCTCGCCAAGCTGCCGTTGCTTGCCGTCATCGACCCACTCCATGCTGCCGCCGGCCATCACGTTGGCCGCGTACACCACTTCCTCCAGATTGCGCGGAGTCTCCAGCATGGGCTCGCGCGGCTGGTCGTGGTCACGCACGGAATCGACAATATGACCCGGCAGTTGCAGCGCATGCAACAGCGATTCACCGATGCTCTCGTGCCACTGCACGATGAGATGACGCACCGTCTCGGGACGCTCGCGCAACTCCGGATACTGCATCGCGCGATAGAGCATGTAGAAAGCACCGAGGTCATGCACCAGGCCGGCGAACATCGCCTCTTCTGGGCTGATCCGCGGTGACAGCTCACGCGCAATGACTTCCGCCGCTGCCGCTGTCTGCAAGGAATGCAGCCAAAGCGCGCGCGAGTAGTCCTTGAAGTCGACCAGATCTTTGGCCCTTACCAGCTGGCTTACCGCAATTGCCAACGCAGCGTTGCGCACGGCATTGATGCCGAGGCGCTTGATGGCCGCCGTCACGTCGGTGACCGGCTGAGCCGCGCCCTGCGCAGCAGAGCCAGCCTGATGGATGAGCCGGGCACAGATCAGCGGTTCGGTGCGAATCAGGGCAACGATGCGTTTGACCGACACCTCCGGGTCACGCAGGGCATCGCGCAGCTTGATCACGATGTCAAAGGATGTCGGGAACACAATTTCGGTGCTCGACATCTCGTCGGCGATGTCCTCTAGCATCTTCAGGCGCTGCATTTTGAGCGCTTCGCCCTTCTTGTCCGGGTGACTGGCCGTACTCATCTTCGCTTCCGCTCGGCTGACAAAGGACACATTCTATGCGAGCCGCTGCTCGCCTGCCTTGACTGCGAGAATAGGGCCCGGCACCTCCGCCCGATACTTGATCGACTTCGAGCACTGTCGCATGCTCACGGCTTCACGCACCAGGGAGATCACAGGCATGAGCAGTTCGCTCGAACAGGCGCGCGAACATTTCAGTGAGGGCCTTGAACACTTCGAGGCCAGGCGCCTGGAAGCCGCGGCAGCCAGTTTCGAGGCCGCGCTGGTTCTGGCGCCCGGGCGGCCCTCGGTGCTCGGCAATCTGGGCATCACGCTGTTCCAGCTCGGCCACAATGAGCGCGCCGTCGAGGTGCTGCAGCAAGCCGTGACTGCCGACCCTTCGCATGCGGAAGCACGTGTATGTCTGGGCCTTGCGCATGAACTGCTCGGCCACTGGGAAGCCGCCGCCGAAGCGCTCGAACAGGGGCTGGTGGATTTCGATGCCGGCGCCAAGGCGTGGCTGGCTCTGGGCCGCGCATTCGGTCATTCGGGGCGCTTTACTGACGCCTTGCGGGCGCTCGATCACGCCGTCGCAAAAGAGGAATATCTGGCCGAGGCCTGGAGCGTGAGGGGCAACGTGCTGCGCGACATGGGCCGCCTGACCGAGGCGGCCGAGAGCTTCCGCCGCGCCATCGACGGTGGCGCCGACCCCGAGCTGCACGCCTGGTACCTGGCCGCAAGCAGCGGGGCAACCGTAGACGCTCCGCCGCGCTTCTTTGTCGAATCGCTCTTCGACGAGTACTCGGCGGACTTTGACGAGCATCTGGTCGACAAACTCGGCTACCGCGGACACGAGCGCCTGCTGCAACCCCTGCTCGAAAAGGATCGGCATTACTGCCACGTACTAGATCTGGGCTGCGGCACCGGATTATGCGGCGCACTGGTGGCGGCACATGCCGATACGGTCGACGGAGTCGACCTGTCCGCTGCAATGCTGGAACAGGCCCGGAAGCGTGAGGCCTACCGCGAACTCGTGCATGACGATCTGACGTCTTTCCTGGCCAGTCGGCAGGAAAAAGCCGATCTGGTCATCGCCGCCGACGTGTTCATTTACGTCGGTGCGCTCGACGAAGTCTTCCGTCAGGTCCGTCGGGTACTCGCAGCGGACGGCCTCTTCGCTTTCACGCTGGAACGCAGCCAGGCACCACAGGGCTTTCATCTCCTGCCTACGCTGCGCTACGCCCATTCCGAAGATTATGTGCGCACACTCGCGGCGCAACACGGCCTGATAGTGCGTGAGATCATCACCGCCGGCCTGCGTGCCGACCAGGCCGAGACCCTTCAAGGCCTCTACGTCTACCTGCAACCGGATCGACATGGCCGGACTGTTTGAGGAATTCGAGACACAGGCGCTCCCGCTGGCAGATGGCGCCGTGCTGCTGCCCGGTCGCGCGGGAACATGCGCCCGCTCACTGCTCGAAGCCATCGAGAACGTAGCCTTCCAGGCACCCTTCCGTCATATGCACACCCCTGGCGGCCACCGCATGTCGGTTGCCATGACCAATTGCGGCGCACTTGGCTGGGTCACGGATGAAACGGGTTATCGCTACTCGGAAAAGGATCCGCAAAGCGGTCTTGAGTGGCCTGAAATGCCCGCGATCTTGCGCAATCTCGCGCGCAATGCAGCAGAAGAAGCCGGCTTTGAGGGCTTCGACCCGGATGCCTGTCTCATCAACCGCTATGAACCAGGCGCGCGCATGTCATTGCACCAGGATCGCAACGAACGCGACTTCAGCTGGCCCATCGTGTCGGTATCACTCGGCTTGCCCGCGGTATTCCAGTTCGGCGGGCTGTCACGTGCCGAACGGCCACGCCGCGTGCCGCTGGAGCACGGAGACATCGTCGTGTGGGGCGGGACGGCACGCCTGCGCTTTCACGGTGTGCTGGTGCTCAAGGATGGCCATCATCCGCTGACCGGCCGCTCCCGCATCAACCTCACCTTCCGTCGGGCAAGCTGACGACTGCCCGACTTGCTCAGTCCACGCCGACGTCGCCCTGACTGACCATTCTGGCCACCAGCTCCACCAGCGGGACCACTCTCAACAACGAAAGGCCCAGATTTCCGCCGGACCGAACGCCGCGCCAATGCGGCCGCAGACGATCGAACAGAAAGCCGGCCGAGAACCCTCCCAGCAGCATGCGAAAGCTGCCGAAACGGCCGTGCAAGGCCTGACCGAACGCAGCGACATCGTGCCGCAAGCACTGCTGTCGAAGTGCCACATCCTCGCTCAGCATGCGCACCTCGCGCACTTGCCTGAAATAACCGGGAATCACGATGTCTCCTCGCTAGGCATCCGGACCTTCACCACCCGTCATGCGTGCCAGCATGCGACGGCTTTCGGTGAAACGCAGATGCCGCGTCAGACCACGCATGCACAGCAAACAGATCACCGCCATGGCAAACAGGCTGATCGTCGCGAGCAGTACCGCAATCACCGGGTCCAGGCCGGCGTGTTCGATCAGCACCAACACCATCGCGCCAACCAGAAAAAGCAGTGCTCCGGCGATCACGAAGGCCGCCGTCACCCCCAGCATCACGATCAACAACAGGGACGACGCAAAGAGCTTGCTCTCTGCGCCGAAGAGCCTGGCACCCTGCTTCACCCACTCCGCAAACTCGTCCCGCAGTTCGCCGAGTCGGGCAAGCAACTCACGCTCGGACGGCGCCGCCTCAGGAGGCGCTGTCCGCGGCAAGTCTTCCGGGTCGCCGGAATCGTTCCCTGTGCGATCCATGAATGCCTTCAGCGCCGACGGCTCAGTGCCGAGAAGATGCTCCCGGCCACAAAGGCAATGCCCAGTGACGTAAGCGGATTCTCCCGCACGTAATCAGTCACCTTGCCGACCAGTTCTTCTCCCTGGGTACGGGCAAACTCCTTGCCCTCACGCATCTTCTCGGCAGCTTGCCGGGCCTCTCCGCGTACGCGTTCTTCGGCCGTACCGAGATTTTCAGCTGCCCTGTCGACGACGTCGTGAAGCTTGTCCGCGACTTGATCGACCGTTCCATGTGCTTGTTCAACCGGCTTCTTGGTTGGCATCTTGGCTACCTCCAGATTGGTTGTGAAGCGTTCTCCGGAAATGTCTCCCGGACCAAAACTTCGTTTTCAGGATACCGACATCATGGGACGATGCCCAATCGCCCTGTTGCATACTATGTCCCTGCAAGCTGACCACCCTGTCAGCGCGAGGTTCGTCCGGATCGAGGCCATACGGACTCATCCCGATGGGCCATGAAACCGGCCATATCCCGCCGTAAACGGCTCCAGGAGCCCCAAACCGGCGATGCGGTTTCACCTGCCCGCTACAGTATGGTCTTCACCCGACCCGAGCTGTGCACTGAAAGCACATCCCGTAACAAACGCCTGAAAACGATGCAGACCGCTACCGAACATATCCAGATCGACGATCTTGAGCTCGTCGCACACCGCTTCCGTGGCGAATTGGCCGGGCCTGAACTCATCGTGCTGGGCGCTGTTCACGGCAACGAAGTCTGCGGCAGCATCGCAATCAAGCAGATGCTTGTCGAACTCAATGCCGGCGATCTGGTGATCCGGCGTGGCAGCGTCACCTTCGTCCCGGTTGCCAATCCGCTGGCCTGGAAAAAAGGCACCCGCGAGGGCCAACGCAATCTCAACCGCTGGCTGCAGCCCACCGACCATCCCCGTCAGTTCGAGGACCACGTTGCCAACGGCCTGTGCCCGCTGCTGGCCCGGCATGACGTGCTGCTTGACCTGCATTCCTTCCATACGCCGGGAGAACCGTTCGTCATGCTCGGCCCGGAGGACAACGACGGGCCGCTCGAAGCTTTTTCACGCTCCAGCGAAGAACGCGCCATGGCGCGACACCTGGGTATTCAGCGCTGCGTTGATGGCTGGCTCGACACCTATGCCCGCGGCGTCGCACGTCGCAAGACCAGCGATGCCGGTGCAGACCCGCGCTACGGTATCGGCACCACCGAATACATGCGCAGCGTCGGCGGCTACGGGGTCACCGTCGAATGCGGTCAGCACGACGACCCACAAGCTGTTGCCGTGGCACGCAACTGCATTCTCAGTACGCTGGCCTTTCTCGGACTCACCGACAGCACGCCACCGGTGCCGGTCGGCAGCTTCGATCATCTGCGTATGTTCGAGGTGATCGACCGCAACAGCGAGGCAGACCTTTTCACACGCGACTGGGACAGCTTCGATGCATTGCGCGCCGGTGAGTTGATCGGTACCCGCGCCGACGGCACCGCCGTACGTGCGCCTCAGGACGGTTTCATCCTGTTCCCGAACCCGGATGCTGCGGCCGGGCGGGAATGGTTCTATCTTGCCGAGGCAGTCGCCAGCCCTGCGTGATTTCCGCGGCTTGACGCTGCTTGTGCACAGCGCGATGCTCGGGTTCCCACGTGCCGAGGAACGCCGCCATGCCCGCCACCCGTCCGAGTTTTGACCGCGACGATCCGCTGCGCCTGGATGACCAGCTCACCGAGACCGAGCGCATGGTGCGTGACGCTGCCGAAGCCTATTGCCAGGACCGGTTGCTGCCGCGCATTCAGGACGCTTTCCGCCACGAACGCACCGACCGCGAGATCTTCACCGAGATGGGGGAGCTGGGCCTGCTTGGCGCAACCATACGCGAGGAGTACGGCGGTTCCGGACTCGGCTATGTCGCCTATGGCCTGATCGCACGCGAAGTCGAACGCATCGATTCGGGCTATCGCTCGATGATGAGCGTGCAGTCTTCACTGGTGATGCGGCCGATCGACACCTTCGGCTCCGACGAACTGAAGCGCCGCTATCTGCCAAAACTGGCCAGTGGCGAGCTGATCGGCTGCTTCGGCCTGACCGAGCCGGATCACGGTTCAGACCCGGCCAGCATGGCCACCCGTGCCCGCAAAGTGGACGGCGGCTGGCAACTCAACGGCGCCAAGACCTGGATCACCAACAGTCCGATTGCAGATGTGTTCGTCGTATGGGCCCGCGATGAGGCGGGTGACATCCGCGGCTTCGTGCTGGAAAAAGGCTGGAAGGGACTGTCCGCACCCACCATTCACGGCAAGATGGGACTGCGCAGCTCGATTACCGGCGAGATCGTGCTGAACAATGTGTTCTGCCCGGATGAAAACACTTTCGCAGACGTTCGTGGTTTAAAAGGCCCGTTTACGTGCCTGAACTCGGCGCGTTACGGAATTGCCTGGGGTGCGCTCGGTGCCGCTGAAACCTGCTACCGGACAGCCCGCAACTACGTCATCGATCGCCAGCAGTTCGGGCGCCCGCTGGCCGCCAACCAGCTTGTGCAGAAGAAGCTTGCGGACATGCTGACCGAGATCAGCTTGGGGCTGCAGGGCTGTCTGCGACTCGGGCGCATGCGGGAGGAAGGCACGGCCGCGGTCGAACTGACGTCGATCATGAAGCGCAATTCATGCGGCAAGGCACTCGACATCGCGCGCACCGCCCGTGACATGCTCGGCGGTAACGGCATCTCGGATGAGTACCCGGTGATCCGCCACATGCTCAACCTGGAAGTCGTGAATACCTACGAAGGTACCCACGACATCCACGCGCTGATCCTCGGACGGGCCATCACCGGAATTCAGGCATTCAGCACCTGACAGACGAACTACGCAGCAACTTCCCACGGCGGCGTCGAGGATGAAGCCTCGGCGGAAGGCTTCTCGGCCTCCAGCTCACCACCCAGTGCAGTCATCAACTCCGGCAACAGTCGCGCCAACTCACCGGTCATCAACGCAAAGGATGCGTCGAACATGGCCTGCGCGTCCTCGGCGCCGGAATCCTCGACCTTTTCCTTGACCACATCGAGAAAATCGAGACGTTTGATCTCGAGCTTTTCACTCAGCACGAAGCTGATACGGTCATCGAAGGTCAGCGCCAGCCGGGTCGGCATCTTGCCGGCTGCCAGGTGGCCGCGGATTTCTTCGGCGTCGAGCACATGATTGACGTAGCGCACGGCCGCCTTGCTCTCGGTGATCGAACGCAGCTCGCAATCCAGGTCGATGGAAAACCCGCTCGGCGCTTCCCCGCTCGCCAGCCAATCGGCCATTGCCGACCCCGGCGAACGTTCGGTCCGCAAAAGAGCCAGCGGCAAGGCGTCGAGTGAATCGCGCAAGGCCCCCAGCACGTCTTCCGCACGGGTCTGGCTGGGCGCGTCGATGCCAAGCCACCCCCCGACCGGGTCGATCCAGGCATAGACCTTCCTGCGCCGCGTGAAGGCCCTTGGCAGAAATTCCTGCAGGATCTGCTCACGCAGCTCCTTCATCTGCTTGCGACCCGGCTTGTACCCCTGCTCGGCCGCAATGTGTTCAGCCCGCTCCTCGGCTTCCTGCTTGACTACTGCAGCCGGCAGCAGGCGTTGCTCGAAACCCAGTGCAATCAGCCAGTGCGTACCCACACGGTGCACCAGTACGTCGTCCCCGCAAGGGGCAACCCAACCACGGCTTTCCTGATCCTGACTGCCACAAGGCTGAAAACGACGGCGAGAAAGTTGTTCCTGGAGGATGTCGGCGTCGATGTTCCACGGTGCCGGCAGACGATAGAGCTGAAGATTCCTGAACCACATGAGAGGGATTTCCGCGAATTGAGAACACCCGTCTTGTGACGGGGCGTGGATGTTACTGCATGCGGCCGCTCGCGACGATCTCGCGAATCACCCGCACGGTGTCGATGTCCGATTGCTCATAGGCCGATTTCACCAGATCAGCGTACATCGTGCTGCCATCTTCGGTATCCGGCTGTGTCGTGCGGTACACGAAGCGCAATACCAGCTGACCACTGGCCGGTTCCTCGATGCGAATGGTCAGACAACCTCCGGCGTGCTGGGCACACCTTTCAGCCTCGAAACTGACAGAAATCATTGGCTCGAGCGTGACACGGTCACGGATGCGCAGCGCACCGAAGTCGAGTTCGCGCAACATCCCGTCCTGCCAACGTTCCAATATCTGACAGCGTTCAAGACCCGGCAGAAAGGGCGCAGGGTTTTCCACTCTGCAGAGCAGGCCAAACCACAGCTGCTCCCTGCTCATATCCTCGATCAACGGATTCTGAGGATCGTTGACGATCACAACGTGTTCGAACTTCAAGCCTGCGACTCCATGACGGTTCAAGCCAAGTCTAACAGGCTGCTCGAACACCGCAGCGAGCGTGTTGCTTGCCCTGACAAGGCCGTAAGTCTCTTGTTGTTAACTTCTTTCTTTTAAAAACAATAGTAATGATGATGCTTTGACCGTTTCTGTGGATAAGTCTGTTTTCATGATTTAAATCAGGTTGATGGAATCGATGGATTCCGGTTAGCAAACGGTTGTCCTGATGTGCGGGGAATGTGACCGGATTTCAGGCGTGGGGAAGAAACCTGACTTGTCCACATGTCACACACAGCGGATACAGGAGTTATACCGTCTGCTCCGGGCTACACTTCGCGCCATGAAACTTGAACGCATCCTGCAGTCCCAGGGTTTCGGCAGTCGTCGCGAGTGCCGTTCCATCATCCGTGCCGGTCTTGTCGAGATCGGCGGTGAGGTTGTTGAAGATCCCTTTATCGAGGTTGATCCTGCGGGCCTCGAGTTCATCGTCGACGGTGAAGTGTGGGCCTGGCATGAGCAGGTCTATCTGATGCTGCACAAGCCCCTCGACTATGAGTGCTCAAGGCAACCCCAGCATCACCGTTCGATCTTCGAACTGTTGCCGCCGCAGTTTGCCTTGCGCGACGTGCAATCCGTCGGCCGGCTCGATGTCGACACGACGGGCCTGTTGTTGATGTCTGACGACGGCCAGTTCATCCATACCTGGAGCTCGGGCAAGAAGCGTATCCCGAAGTGCTACGAAGTCGGCCTGCGCCATCCGGTCAACGACGAGCTGCTGGCTGCCATGCGCGAGGGGGTGCAGCTGCATGATGAGCCTGCACCAATCCGTGCGCACCGATGTGAGGCAACGGGTGAGTCAACGATTGATCTGGTGGTGACCGAAGGAAAATATCACCAGGTACGCCGCATGGTCGGAGCGGCCGGCAACCGCGTTGAAGTGCTGCATCGCCGCTCGGTCGGGGGGCTGGTGTTGCCGGCAGATCTGGTAGCCGGCGACTGGCGCTGGATGTCGGAAACCGATCTTGCTGCGCTGGCTGATTTCGATGCTGACTGATTTGACTGCGTGTCGATCAAGTGCCTTTTTGGTGCCGGAACGCACCGTTTTGTGGCATTCCAGAGGCTGTGGACAAATCTGTTGACTTCCTGACACCCGATCAGAAGCGGATTCACGTTTCTGGTGCAGATTTTTCGAAAGTATTACTTTCGATATGTATTTCAGAGTTCGATCATATTTTTGAAACCCAATACCGGTAAGGCTTTCAGAGATCTTGATAGCGAACTGTAAAGTCGCATGACCAAGGTGCCAACTGCTGCTGCCAGACGCTGGAGCATCTTCTGCCGGGTTGTGGATAACTTCGGGGATATCGGTGTTTGCTGGCGCCTTGCGCGGTCTCTCGCAATGCACCATCGTCAGCAGGTCACCTTGTGGCTCGATGACCTCGGAAGCTTGCAGAAGCTTCATCCCGACGTGGTCCTTTCCAATGATGCACAGCAACTGGAAGGGGTCTGCGTCCGTCCGTGGGCAGCGCCGTTTACCGCTGTTGCAGGCGACGATGTCGTGATCGAGGCCTTCGCCTGCGAGTTGCCGGATGAGGTGCTTGCCGCGATGGCATCCCCTCCGTCCCCTCCGTTGTGGATCAATCTGGAGTATCTGAGCGCTGAAGTCTGGGTCGAAGGCTGCCATCGTCTGCCTTCTCCGCATCCGCAACTCGGTTTGCAGCGGCATTTCTTCTTCCCGGGCTTCACGCCTGCGACTGGGGGGCTGTTGCGGGAACCTGAGCTGTTGGTGCAGCGTGACCGGTTCCGACGCGATGCGGTTGCGCGGGCGGATGTGCTGGGCGCCTTGCTTGGGCGTGCGCCCTCGCCGCATGCGTGCGTGATTTCCTTGTTCTCGTATGAGCAGCCGTGCCTTCCGCAATTGCTGTCGGTATGGGCGGCGGCGGATCAGCCGGTTGAACTGCTGGTTCCGCAGGGACGAGTGACGCCGGATATTGCGCGGCATTTCAGGCAGGATGATCTGTCCGTAGGCACGCAGCTGCGTGATGGTGCGCTGTCGGTCAGTGTGATTCCCTTTGTCGATCAGGGCCGTTATGACCGCTTGTTGTGGTCGTGTGATATCAACTTCGTGCGCGGGGAAGATTCCTTCGTGCGTGCGCAGTGGGCCGGGCAGCCTTTCGTATGGCACATCTACCGACAAGCAGAAGATGCCCATCTGGCCAAACTCGAAGCTTTTCTCGGGCGTTTCCTGGCAGGCGTGCCTGAGGAAACCGCAGACGCCGTTGCGAACTTCTGGCGGGCATGGAACGGGACGGGTGATCCGGTCAGGGCCTGGCCGGCATTTGCAGCGCAACGTCAGACCTTCGGCCAGCATTGCGAGGACTGGAGCACACGGCTTGCGGGACAGGATGATCTTGCGTCAGCCTTGCTGAAATTTTAGTAAACAAGCGTATAATCAACGGTTTTTTGAAAATCGCGGCTCGCTCCGATCTCGATTCGTCGCCGTCCCGCACCTGTCCAGGAAATCTAGCAAGCATGAAAACCGCCCAGGAACTCCGCTCCGGCAACGTCATCATGGTCGGGGCTGACCCGCTCGTCGTGCAGAAGGCCGAATACAACAAGTCCGGCCGCAACTCGGCGGTCGTCAAGATGAAGCTCAAGAACCTGCTCAACGGCTCGGCTTCGGAATCGGTCTACAAGGCTGACGACAAGTTCGAGGTCGTCCAGCTCGACCGCAAGGAAGTGACCTATTCCTACTTTGCCGACCCGATGTATGTCTTCATGGACGAGGAATACAACCAGTTCGAGGTCGAAGCCGAGAACATGACCGACGCGCTCAAGTATCTTGAGGATGGTCTGCAGTGCGAAGTGGTGTTCTACAACGGCAAGGCCATCTCGGTCGAACTGCCGAACTCGGTGGTGCGTGAAGTCACTTACACCGAACCGGCCGTCAAGGGCGACACTTCGGGCAAGGTGCTCAAGCCGGCCAAGATCAACACCGGCTTCGAACTGATGGTTCCGGCTTTCGTCGAAATCGGCGACAAGATCGAGATCGACACGCGCACCGACGAGTACAAGAACCGCGTCAAGTAATCTGCGGCTGTGCAGCGGAGCAATTGGAAGAAGCCCGCTTGGCGGGCTTTTTTTCATGCTGCGCTACAAAAATGTTGGTCATATGCAACGCATTGTTGCGAACGAGCCAATCTGACTTGCTTTTTCGTACGAAAGGCATAGGTTTGAAAGGGTCCAAAACTACTTTCGAGGAAAGTAAAGATGAGAAGCGTAGCGGCACTCATTGCCGCCTCGTTGTTGGTGTTGCTGGTCGCATGCGCTCCGGATCGTCCGGTCAGTTCGCAGGCGGCCGAGACCGCTGCTCCCGCTGGTGAAGTCGCTGCAGTACGAAGCTTCCCGTCACATGCCGGTGCACCCGGCAGTGAAGTGCGCGATGCCAGGGAAGCTGCCGAAGAGGCCACCCGCAAGATTGTCGATGCGACGCTGAACGTAGCCAGTCGTATTCGCGAGGCGGGTGTCGAGGTTGTGCAAGCCGTTCGTCCCGGCGACCCTGACGCACCGACTGAAGAAGTCGCCGACGCGAACCCTGCGGCTGCTTCGGAGTCCGAGTCAGCACGCAACTGAAGGTGGGTGGCGGTTTCCGCCACTCCGGAATCTGATGGAAATCCCCGTCCGTGAGCGCTTCAATGCCTATCGGGAACGCCTCCTGCGCGCCCTGACAGAGCCGCGTTCCGACGACGCCCGCGAGCAGGATCTGCCCGATGGCGTAACACTGCCGGTGCCATCCGACACGGACCGGCTGTCGCGCAGCGAGATAGCGGAGCGCGAGATTTCCGGCCATGCGCGAACCGCGGCTGCACTGGGTGTGCTGCCGGTGGTTGATCTGATCGCAGTCACCACCTTGCAGGCGCGCATGCTCAGGCGTCTTGCCCAAGTGCATGGCATCGGGTGGGATGCCGACCTGGCACGTGATTTCATTGCTCGTCTCGGGCCCGGTATCGCCGGCGGCATCGTCGGTCACACGGTCGGGCGCAGCGTGTTCAAGATCATCCCGTTTGTGGGACAGACCGCGGGTGCGGCGTGGAGCGCGCGCTCCAGTGCGATCTCGACCTACGCCGTTGGTAAGGCGGCCGACTATTACCTGGGTTTGCATGCTGCCGGTGAAACCCCGACGGCAGCTGCGCTGCGCAGCGTGCATGCGCGCGCTGCAGGAAACGCCACGACCCGCGTGAGAGAGTTGATCGAGCGCGACAAGGCCTGATCGACGCGTTTTCGCGCGTTTCGGGGGCACCGTATAATGAACGCCGTTCGCCGCCGTCGCGCGGTACCGGCCACGAGGAAACCATGACTACGCTGATCTATTCCCACCCCGCCTGTTTCGAACACCGTCCCGGCCCCGGTCACCCGGAGTCGCCCGAGCGTCTGAGGGCTGTGCTGGCTGCCCTGCAGAAGCCCGAGTTCTCGGACCTGCAGTGGGCCGAAGCCCCGCTCGGTACACGTGAGCAGGTGCTGATGGTGCATACCGAAGGCTATGTGTCGGATGTCGAGGAGATCTCGCCGCGTCACGGCACCATGCCGCTCGATGGCGGTGACACGGTCATGTCGCCGGGCTCGCTCGAAGCGGTCATGCGTTGCGTCGGGGCCGCTTGCGCCGGCGTCGACAAGGTCATGAACAAGGACGTGGACAACGTTTTCTGCGCCACGCGTCCTTGCGGCCACCACGCTACCCCCAACCGTGCGATGGGCTTCTGCATCTACAACCAGGCGGCCATTGCAGCGGTGTATGCCAAGGAACGTCACATGCTCGAGCGCGTGGCGGTCATCGACTTCGACGTCCACCACGGCAACGGTACGCAGGATGCCTTCTACAACGACCCGGCGCTGTTCTACGGTTCCACTCACCAGTCGCCGTTGTATCCCGGCACCGGTTCGCGTGCCGAGACCGGCGTGTCGGGCAACATCGTCAACGTTCCGCTGCCGCCGGGGTGCAACTCCGAGGTGTTCCGTAGCCAGGTTACCAATGAGCTGCTGCCCAAGATCCGTGACTTCAACCCCGAGCTGATCATCATCTCGGCCGGCTTCGATGCCCACATGCTCGATCCGCTGGCCGGTCTGAACTTCAAGGACGAGGACTACCGCTGGATCACCGAGGAGCTCAAGGAGATCGCCGAGGAATGTTGCGAGGGCCGCATCGTCTCGATCCTCGAAGGTGGGTACAGCCTGGACGGGCTGGCCAGCAGCACCGAGGCTCATGTAAGAGCACTGATGAGCTGACGCAACGCAACATCAGGTTTTGATGGAACGGCCCGGGAGTCTCCCGGGCCTTTTTTTCATGCGTTTAGGATTACTTCCACTACGTCTGAAATCAGCATCCATATTTACTTATGAGTGCAGTAATAGAATTTATTGATAATAAATTCCTATCTACGGAATACGAGCTATTCATTTCACTAATATCGTGCGACGCAATAAAATTCACTTCGTCGGCTGATATGGTCGCGAAAAATTTTCAGCAACCCATCCACCTCAACAGGAGATTTCCATGAGCTCGTTGATCAACACCACGGTCCAGCCGTTCTCGGCCAATGCCTTCTACAACGGCAAGTTCATCCCGGTCACCGAAGAAAACCTGAAGGGCCAGTGGTCCGTCCTGATTTTCATGCCGGCCGCCTTCACCTTCAACTGCCCGACCGAAGTCGAAGATGCCGCTGACAACTACGAAGCCTTCAAGAAGGCCGGTGCCGAGGTGTACATCGTCACCACCGACACCCACTTCTCGCACAAGGTGTGGCACGAGACCTCGCCGGCTGTCGGCAAGGCTCAGTTCCCGCTGGTCGGCGACCCGACGCACCAGCTGACGCGTGCCTTCGGCGTGCATATCGAGGAAGAAGGTCTGGCGCTGCGCGGCACCTTCATCATCAACCCGGAAGGCGTCATCAAGACCGCTGAAGTCCACGACAACGCCATCGCTCGTGACGTGACCGAGACCCTGCGCAAGCTCAAGGCTGCCCAGTACGTCGCCGCTCACCCGAACGAAGTGTGCCCGGCCAAGTGGAAAGAAGGCGAGCAGACCCTGGCTCCGTCGCTGGACCTGGTCGGCAAGATCTGATTTCTGCCTGAATTGCCCGGCGCTTCGGCGCCGGGAGCCGCCTCCGGGCGGCTCATCCAGGAGCACCGTGTACCGGCGCTGCTGAATGAGTCGGAACCTCCGTTTCAATGACCGTATTCAAGGAGTCAGCCATGCTCGACGCCAACATGAAAGCCCAGCTCAAGACCCTGCTTGAGCGCATCAACGAAAACGTAGAACTCGTCGCTTTTGTCGACGACAGCGCCAAGTCGAGCGAAGTGCTCGAGCTGATCGACGATATCGCCGCGCTGTCCGACCGCGTGTCGGCCCGCCGCCGTGCCGGCAGCTACGAGGGCGAACGCGTGCCGTCCTTCTCGGTCAGCCGTGCCGGCACCGACATGGGTGTGCGTTTTGCCGGGCTGCCGATGGGTCATGAATTCACCTCGCTGGTGCTGGCGCTGCTGCAGGCCGGTGGCTATCCGCCCAAGATCACCGCCGAGCAGATCGAAGCCATCAAGGCGCTGGATGCCGAGCTCGAGTTCACCACCTATATCTCGCTGTCCTGCCACAACTGCCCGGACGTGGTGCAGGCGCTGAACCTGATGGCCATCCTCAACCCGAAGATCCGCCACAGCATGGTGGACGGCGGGGTGTTCCGTCAGGAAGTCGAGAGCAAGAACATCCTGGCCGTGCCGACCATGCTGCTCAACGGCGAGGAGTTCGGCTCCGGTCGCATTACGCTGGAAGAAATTCTCGCCAAGGTCGACGTCGGCGCCTCCGAGCGCGATGCCGCCAAGCTTTCGCAGAAAGACGCCTTCGACGTGCTGATCGTCGGCGGTGGCCCGGCCGGAGCGGCTGCGGCGATCTACGCTGCACGCAAGGGCATTGCGACCGGCATCGTGTCCGAGCGCTTCGGCGGTCAGGTGATGGACACCATGGCTATCGAGAACTTCATCTCGGTGAAGGAAACCGAAGGCCCGAAGATGGTCGCCGCGCTCGAAGAGCACGTGAAGGCCTACGAGGTCGACATCATGAATCTGCAGCGTGCCGCCAAGCTTGTGCCGGCCGCCACGCCGGGCGGTCTGGCGGAAGTGGTGCTGGAGAACGGTGCGGTGCTGAAAAGCCGCAGCGTGATCCTCGCCACCGGTGCGCGCTGGCGCGAACTCAACGTGCCGGGCGAGCGTGAATACCGTAACCGCGGCGTGGCCTATTGCCCGCACTGCGACGGCCCGCTGTTCAAGGGCAAGCACGTGGCGGTGGTTGGCGGCGGCAACTCGGGCGTCGAGGCGGCTATCGACCTCGCCGGCATCGTCGGCAAGGTCACGCTGATCGAGTTCGACAGCAAGCTGCGCGCCGATGCCGTGCTGCAGGCCAAGCTCACCAGCTTGAGCAACGTCACGGTCATCACCAGCGCCCAGACCACCGAAGTCACCGGCGACGGTAACCGTGTGAATGGCCTGGTGTACGTCGATCGCGTCAGTGGCGAGACCAAGAAGGTCGAGCTGGAAGGCGTCTTCGTGCAGATCGGTCTGCTGCCGAACACCGACTTCCTGAAGGGTTCGGTCGAGCTTTCGCGTTACGGTGAGATCGTCATCAACGACCGCTGCGAAACCTCTGCCCACGGCATCTTCGCCGCCGGCGACTGCACCACCGTGCCGTACAAGCAGATCGTCATCGCCATGGGCGAGGGCAGCAAAGCCGCGCTGTCGGCCTTTGACCACCTGATCCGCAGTTCGCCGGAAACCGAGAAAGCCGAAGCTGTCGCCGCCTGACGCAGCATTCTTCACGGTTTCCACAACGGCTGTGCCTTGAAAGGCACGGCCGTTGTCATTTCTGCCATGCAGATTGCCGCGCCACTTCGGGTGTGAGCACCCGCCGTACGCCACTTCGCGTATGTAAGAACAGTTAATAAAACTTCATACTTCATCCGTTTCTGTTTGCGGGTGTTGTCCTCATCGGATTGGCGACCCTGCCTGTAGTCAATCCGGTGATGGAGTTTGATGATGTCCCGTTTGAGCCTTGCCGGTCGTCAAGGCGACTTCTGCGCTGCGTCCATGCGCCTGCTGTGGCGCTTGCTTCCGGTGCTTGCCTGCACCCTTCCGGTCACTGCGTCGGCCGAAGAAACCCTGCTCGATGCGGTTGAGGTCAAGGGCCAGACTCTCGACGCACAGGCCGGCGCGTATTCCGTCGAGGTCCTCGGCAACCACGAGATCCGTGCCAAACGTGTGTTGCGTGTGCAGGACCTGTATCGCGACGTCCCGGGCCTGGACATCCGTGGCCTGGGGCTGGACGGAGTCGCTGACAACATCGTGCTGCGCGGTTTCAGCGGCGGTGGTCACGGTGGTGACATCGCCTTCAGCGTGGACGGCATTCCGCTCAATGAGGCCATGTCGCATGCCGACGGCTATGCCGATCTGAACGTGATCGTGCCGCTCGAACTGCGTTCCATGTCGGTGCACAAGGGCCCCGTGTCGGCGCTCTTCGGTAACTTCAACCGTGCCGGCAGCGTGTTGCTTGAAACCCGCAAGGGTAGTGAGTACCAGGAAGTGGATGTTTCGGTCGGGAGCCACGGCACCTTCGACACACAAGCCGCGCTTGGCCTGAAGCTGCGTGAAGACCAGCACCTCAACCTGGCCGCTCAGGTCTTTCGCAGCGACGGCTTTCGTGACCGGTCGAAGTCCTGGCGCGGGACGCTTGCCGGGCGCTGGGCAATGGACGTCACTGCACAGACGCGTATCGCCGTCTCCGGCCGTCTGCACACCGCCGACGCCGACAATCCGGGCTATCTGAGCGAGGCGAGCTTCCACGACGACCCCTATGGCGTCGAGCCCGGTATCCAGAACGACGGTTCGGAAAAGCACTTCGGCACGCTACGACTTGATCTGCAGCATTCGCTCGACGACAGCTTGCGCGTGCTGGCCTTCGCCTACACCACGCAGCAGGATTTCAGCCGCTGGTTCACGCGCCCCGTCAGCAACGTGATGACCCAACGCGAGGAAAGCTACGACCGCAAGGTGTGGGGCGCCGGCGTCAGCCTGAATGGCCGTCACCGGGATGCAGTGCCGATCAACTGGGTGGCGGGCATCGAAACCTTCCGCGAATCCACCGACTACGAGTACTACGAGAACCTCGACAACCGACGCCGCACCGCCGCGGCCGTCAACGACCGCAACTCGATACTCAAAAGCCTTTCGGCCTTTGCCGAACTTGAAGCACCACTGCGACCCTGGTTCCAGCCGTCGTTCGGATTGCGTTGGGACCGCTTCACCGGCGACTGCCGGCTCAACGGGCCGGAAACCTCCACCGCGCCTTGCGACCGCATGGCCACGCAGTCACACCTCTCGCCCAAGTTCGGCCTGCGCTCCGAGATCATGCCGGGGGTAGAGCTGCGCGCCAGTCGAGCGGAGGGCTTCGCTCTGCCGTCCAACTTCGCCAAATACGCGCTCGGTGCGGCCACGCTCGACGCCAATGTCTTCCGCCAGACCGAAGTCGGTGCGCGCATCCAGGTCGTGCCGTCGCTGCTGCTCGACGTCGCGCGCTACCGCATCAAGTCCTCGAATGAAATCCGCAGCGTCGCGCCCGGTGTGTACGAAAACTTCGGTTCGACACGACGCGACGGCACCGAGGTGAGCATCACCTGGCTGCCGCTTGATGTGCTCGACTTTCAGCTCGCCTGGAGCCACACCGATTCGAAGATCACCCGCAACGGCAACCCGACGCTGATCGGCAAGCGCGTGACATCGGTGCCACGCAATACCCTCACGCTGGAAACCAACTGGCATCCAGCGCTTGGCTGGAAGGCCTCTCTGGTGGTGCAGAAAATCGGCCGCTATGCCATCGACGCCGCCAACACCCAGCGCTATGGCGGTCATTCCCTGATCGATCTGCGTCTTGAGCACTCCACTGAGGTCGCCGGACAGCCGGTAACGCTGTATGCCGCCATCGACAACCTCACCGATCGCCGTTACGCGACTGCGGTCAACACCATCGGCTACGCGACCGGTGCGCCGCGTACGCTACGCCTTGGCACCAGTTTCAGCTTCTGAACGGAGATTCACACATGACTTGCGCCCGAACCTTCCGTGCCCTGCTGGCAGCCTCGCTGCTGATCACCGCAACCGGAGCAATGGCCCACACCGCCTGGCTTGAACGCGATCCGGGCGCGGAC
This sequence comes from Pseudazoarcus sp. NS36, assembly GCF_059703705.1. Taxonomy (NCBI): domain Bacteria; kingdom Pseudomonadati; phylum Pseudomonadota; class Betaproteobacteria; order Rhodocyclales; family Zoogloeaceae; genus Pseudazoarcus; species Pseudazoarcus sp. NS36. Next base: position 151,439 of record NZ_BAAKJA010000003.1, read on the forward strand.
GGCACGTACCGCGTGTTGTTCGGTGGCCATGGCGGCCCACAGGATGTGGAGGACTATCCGGCCGAAAAACTCGGCGTGGTCGAGGCATTCGACGCCGCCGGCAAGGCCGTGCCGGTCGAGCGTGGCGAAGACGTGCCGGTGCGCATCGTTGCGCCCGCCGCGGCCGTGTTGTTGCTGAGTTTCGACAACGGCATCTGGAGCCGCGCAGACAGCGGTTCCGTGAATCGCCCGATGAACGAAGTGCCCGGCGCCATCAGCGCGGTGCATGCCGTGAAGTACGGCAAGACCGTGCATGACTGGGCGGCTGGAACACGGACTTTCAATCAGCCGTTCGAGTTGCTCCCCCTGGGAGTGCACGCACCCGCTCCCGGTGGCGCGCTGCGTCTGCAGGTGCGTATCGACGGCCGGCCGGCCGCTGGTGTGGCGGTGATGCACGAAGGCCAGTCCCCCGGCGTGAAAAGCGACGCCGACGGCATCGTCGAACTGGTGCTGGAGCGCGGAGTGAACCGCATCTGGGCCGGCCAGCGCAGCGCGGTAAGTGGTGACCCGCGCTACACCACGCGTTCCATCGAATACCTGCTGATCCTTGATCTTTGGGCCAACCGTTGATGAACCGACTGCTTGGCGTTCTGTTGTTGGTGATGTTGGCGCTGCCTGCGCCACAGGCCATGTCGCATGCCTTGCAACTGATCGCCCAGACCGACGGGAACGAGGTGGTGGGTGAGGCGCTGTATGCCGACCTCAGCCCGGCGGCGGGCGTCGTCGTGACGGTCTTCGACGAAGCGGAAACGCCGGTGGCGCGCGGCACAGCCGACGCCCACGGCCGGTTCCGCCTCCAGACCCAAACTGAGCGGGCTTTGCATGTGCTCGCCGAAGACGATGAAGGGCACCGTGCTGCCGTGCTGCTGCGGCCCGATACGCCCGCAACGGCGCAGCAGCGCGCGCTCATTGAAGCCGGCCACACGCATGCGCTGCAACAGCAAAGCATGGGGCGTATCGCCTTCGGTGCGTTCCTGCTGGTGGGCCTGGTGTGGGGTGCGCTGTGGCTGCGGCGTCGGCGCCGAGCCTCATGCTAAGCTCGCGGCACAGCCCGCCGCCGGAGCCCGCCGCGTGATCGAACGTTTCACCATCTCGCTGGACCAGACCCTCGCCGACGATTTCGACGCGCTTATTGCCGAGCGTGGTTATCGCAACCGTTCCGAGGCCGTGCGCGACCTCGTACGGCGCGAGCTGGAAGCCTCGCGTGTCCGCAACGAGCGCGAAGGCCAGTGCGTGGCATCGCTGAGCTACCTCTACAACCATCACGAGCGTTCGCTGTCCGAGCGGCTGGCCACGTTGCAGCACGATCACCACGACCTCACCGTGTCGTCCATGCATGTGCCTCTCGACCACGATCACTGTATCGAGTGCGTGATGCTGCGCGGCCCGGTGGCTGCGGTGCGCGGTTTTGCCGAACGCCTGACCGCCGAACCCGGTGTGCGCCACGGCCAGCTCAACCTGATCAGCGCAGACGTGCAACGCTCACCCGAGGGCCATGGAAGTGACCACGCCCACCCTCATTCCGCCCATCACGTGCATTACCGCCCGCGTAGCTGAGCGGGTGTGCGTCAGGCCGCGGGGCCGACCTGCATGAACGGGTTCCAGGCAACCTCCCACAGGTGGCCGTCGAGGTCGGTGAAGTAGCCCGAATAGCCCCCCCAGAACACGTCCTGCCCCGCTTTGACCAGCGTGGCGCCGGCGGCCACGGCCTGTGCCAGCGTGGCGTCGACGTCCTCACGCGAACCGACGTTGTGCGCCAGCGCGACGCCGGAAAAGCCGCTGCCCTCTGCCGATACGCCGGCATCCTTGGCCAGGTCGTCGCGTCCGAACAGGCCCAGCCAGGCGCCGGCCAGCGTGAAAAAGGCGACCGAATCGCTGTCGAAATCGAGCTTGGGCAGACCCAGGCCGAGCTCGTAAAAACGTACGGCGCGCGGCAGGTCGCGCACGCCCAGCGTCACCATCGAGAGATGCGGTTTCATGTGATCCTCAGCGCATGTCGAGCGGCGTCGGGCCGAACGGCGGCGGGAAGGCCTCGTCGAGTTCGGAGAGATCCTGCGAGTTCAGTTCGATCTCCGCCGCGGCCGCGTTCTCACGTACATGCTCGACCCGACCGGCCTTGGGGATCACGATCACGTCCTGCTGGTGCAGCAGCCAGGCGATGGCGATCTGCGCCGGCGTGGCCTTGTAGCGATGGGCCACCGATTCCAGCGTGGGGTCGTCGAGAAAGCCGAATTGCTCGTTGGGCGAATGCTCGATCGGCGAGTAGGCCATCACCGGCATGCCGTGCTGGCGTTGCCAGGGCAGCAGATCCCATTCCGCACCGCGGCGCACCAGGTTGTAGAGGATCTGGTTGGTGGCAAGCTGGTCGCCACCGTTTGCGGCGTAACAACGCTGCATACCGCGCGTGTCGAAGTTGGAAACGCCGTAGTCGAGGATCTTGCCGGCTGCCTTCAGCGCCTGAAACGCCTCGAAAGTCTCGTCGAGCGGCACCGAGCCGGGCCAGTGCAGCAGATACAGGTCGATGCGGTCGGTGCCCAGGCGCTGCAGACTCTGCTCGCACGCGGCGATCACGCCGCGACGGCTGGCGTTGAAGGGGTAGACCTTGCTGACGTAGTAGGCCTCGTTGCGGCGGTGGCCGATGGCCTCGCAAATCAGTTCTTCGGATTCGCCGTCGCCGTACATTTCGGCGGTGTCGATCAAGGTCATGCCCAGATCCATGCCGAGCTGGAGTGCGGCGATTTCCTCATCGCGTAGTGACGGAATCTCGCCCATCTTCCAGGTGCCCTGGCCGAGCGCGGGAACGGTCCTGCCCGAGGGCAGCGTGATGGTCTTCATGTGCTTCTTCCTTGGCCGTCGAAGCGCACATTGTCTTGCGGACCGTGCCGGGCATGCAAACCCGGTGCCGACTTGACGGCATTCGACTTTGTTTGCATAGTTGCGCAAATTAGAGGTTAAGCCATGTCCGAACACATCCTCACCGCGCTCAATGCCCTCGGGCAGGGTACCCGTCTCGAAGCTTTCCGCCTGCTGGTGCGCGCTGGCCCGCAGGGGCTCGGTGTCAGCGAGCTGGCGGCGCGGCTGGAGGTGCCGGTGTCCACACTGTCGCGTCATCTCGACCAGTTGCAGCAGGGTCGCCTGTTGCGCACCTGGCGTGACGGCCGCCATGTATTCCACGCCATCGACTGGGACGGCACGCGTGCGTTGCTGGCCTATCTGACCGAAGACTGCTGCCAGGGCTTTGCCGGCTGCAGCGACAATTCCCCTGGAGAATGCACGTGAAGTCCACTCATCCGCCGCGCATCCTGTTTCTGTATGGCTCGCTGCGCGAGCGTTCTTTCAGCCGGCTGGCGGCCGAAGAAGCCGCGCGACATCTTGCCGCGATGGGCGCCGAAGTGCGCTTCTTTCACCCGCAGGGTCTTCCGCTGCCGCACAGCGTGGACGCGAGTCATCCGAAAGTTGCCGAGTTGCGCGAACTGGTCGAGTGGAGCGAGGGCATGGTGTGGTCCAGCCCGGAGATCCACGGCAACCTCAGCGGCTTGATGAAGATGCAGATCGACTGGATTCCGCTCAACACCGGCTCGGTGCGCCCGACGCAGGGCAAGACGCTGGCCGTGATGCAGGTTTCCGGCGGCTCGCAGTCGTTCAACGCGGTCAACAGCCTGCGCGTGCTCGGCCGCTGGATGCGCATGTTCACCATCCCCAACCAGTCCTCCGTGGCCAAGGCCTGGGAGCAGTTCGAGGACGATGGCCGGATGAAGGAATCTGCCTATCGCGACCGCATCATCGACGTGATGGAAGAGCTCTACAAATTCACCACGCTGTTGCGCGACGAGAAGGACTTTCTCACCGATCGCTACAGCGAGCGCAAGGAAAGCGATCCGCAGGCCACCTGGAACATCCTGAAGGGTGCCGGCGCGCTGGAAGCGGACGTTCAGTAGGGTTGGCCGCGATACATGCGCACACCCTTGGCGGGTGCAAGTGCCGGGTTGTCTTCGACTTTAGGGGGCGGTTCCGGCGCAGCAGACTCGGGCAGCGGCTTGAGCGCGCCAACCGCTTCGGGCGTGAGATTGCGTACCAGCAGATTGGTGACCATGCGCACCGCCACCAGGCTGGAAGCGTCGTGCATCAGCACAGCCAATACGTAGGGGCCCGCGCGGCGCAGCATCAGGCAGCGTTCTTCGTAACGCAGTACGCAGTCGTCCGCCCCCCCGGGGCTGCTGTCGAGGGCGGCATACAGCGCACGAATGTGGGCGCGTGAGTTCTCCAGCGGGTTGTGCGTCAGCCCCGGCGGCTGACGATGAACGTGTGCGACGCCGTCTGCATCAAGCAGCCACGCGCCTTCCACGCCCGCAAGCGCAGTCACGTTGTCGAAGAGTTTGCCGACATCCACGTTCGTACTCAGGCCTGCAAGGCGTGCAGGCGCTGCGATACGTCCGACAGTGCGGTGCGCGATCCGGTCTCGACCATCACTGCGCCGTCCTCGCAGGGCAGGCACAGTGCGTGCAGTTGGCCGTGCAGTTCAGCCTCGCGCAGCGTGCCGAGGCCAAGTTCGTGACCGAGCTCTGATGCCAGATGGAGAATTTTCGGTAATGCGCCGTCGAGCGACGAAACAGCTTCGCCGCCGCGCAGAACCACCCCGCCCTGGGGGTCACAGTGCGCAAAAGCGCGCACACCCGGAATGCAGCCCAGGCTTTCGTGCAGATGGGTGCCGATCATGGTCGCAGACTCCTGTGAAAAGGGTCAGGTCCACCATGCATCTTGCGTGCCAGATCGGAGCGCTCGCGAAAACGCCTGAAATGCACGCAATCCGCTGCAGGAGCGGATCACGGCCAAAGAATGATGCACCGCCGCAGGGCGGTGCGCACCGAATGCGGGCCTTGGCCTAGCGTCCGTCGGCCTGCAGCCGCTTGCGCGCCCGCTCGATGGCCTGGGCAAGCCCCTCGGGGTCGCGGATGAAAGACACCGATCGGATCATGCCGCCGGCGATTTCCAGCGTGACCGAACGACTGTCGGGAGACACCGCGCGAATCTTGTGCAGCAGCACTTCGCTCATCTGGCCGCGCAAGGCGCCCATGCGCAGCAGCACGCGGCGATTGGTCACCGCGATGTCGCCGAGCATCAGCGACAGCGCGATCAGCGCGGTATAGGGGATGAGCACACCGATGATAAGGATGCCGACGTAGGGCAGATGTTCCTTGGGCAGGGTGAAGGCCAGAAAGCCCACGATCACGGCCACGATCAACGGCTTGATGAAGATCATCGGGTGCAGGCGTGTGCGAAAGACGATTTCCTCGCCGGGTTGAAGCATCCGGTTGACGTAGTTCATGCGTTTTCTGGGCCTGAGTGTGGTGACCGGCAATGATGCCGTCAGGCGCAGTGCAACACAACGTCGAACGCCCGGTTCGGGCTGAAAATCCCTGCCTTTTTGCGGCATACTCGGCATTTCGCCGGGCTGTCGTGCGTGCCCGAGACCCTCTGCAGGAAGCCCCGACCCGATGTCCAACGAACCCACCGACCTTCCCTATTACGAGCCCGTCGGCAACGAGATCGACCTGTTCGAACGCGCCTGGCGCAACCACCTGCCGCTGCTCATCAAAGGGCCCACCGGTGTCGGCAAGACGCGCTTTGTCGTGCACATGGCCGCCCGCCTGGGGCTGCCGCTGTACACCGTCGCCTGCCATGACGACCTCACCGCCGCCGACCTGGTCGGCCGTCACCTCATCGGAGAGGGCGAGACCTACTGGAACGACGGCCCGCTCACCCGCGCGGTGCGCGAAGGTGGCATCTGCTACCTCGACGAAGTGGTCGAAGCGCGCAAGGACACCACCGTGGTGCTGCACCCGCTGGCCGACGACCGCCGCGTGCTGCCCATCGACCGCACGGGTGAAATGCTGGCGGCGCCGCCCAGCTTCATGCTGGTGGTGTCTTACAACCCCGGCTACCAGAACTTCCTGAAGGGCATGAAGCCTTCCACGCGCCAGCGTTTTGTCAGTCTGCGCTTTGATTTTCCGTCGGCAGAGGCCGAGCGCACCATCCTGACCGGTGAAACCGGCTGCAGCGCTGAAGTTGCGGCGAAGCTGGTCGACATCGGCCGTCAGATCCGTGTGCTGAAGAACGTTGACCTCGAAGAAGTCGCCTCGACCCGCCTGCTGGTCTACGCCGCCCGTCTCATCCACGACGGCATGGACCCGGTCGAAGCCTGCAGCGCGGTGCTGATCGAAGCGCTCACCGACGACGAAGATGTCGCCGCCGCGCTGCTGGAAGTGATCCGCTCGGTCTTCGGCTGAGGTTCGGGTGAGCACCGACTTCTCCCCCAGCGCAGTCATGCTGCGCGACATCGAGCGCACCACCGCCACGCTGTTTCGCGCATTGGGCCAGGACCCGATCCTGCGCGTTGCCGCGGGCCGTGCAGAACTCGGCGCCTGGCGGGACGGCGACGTGCTGTGCCTGCCGCAATGGCTCGACGCCTGTAAAGACGCCACGCTCAACCGCGAGCTCTACCTGTGGTTCGTCGCGCTCGCGGCCAACTTCGACGAGCCCGAGAAGCTCGAAGACTGGCCCGCTGCCAACCTTGCCGCCGTCGATACCGTGCTGGCCCGATACCCCGGGTTTGCGCAGCGCCATGCGCGCCTTGTGGCCGCGCTGGACGATTCCACCCGTCTGCACCTGCAGCCCCCGCCGCGCCGCGCATCGGGCGGTGCACGCGCCACCATCCGTCTGCGCGACGAGGATGATGCCGCGCGCGAGGACCGCAAACGCAAGGCGGCCAACATCACGCATACGGTGAAGCTCGACAAGGCCGCCGCCATGGCCGAGTTCATCCGCGTTGCAGGCGACAGCCGCAAGAACGAGGACGAACCCACCGCCCCGCCGACCGCCGGCGCCGAGGGCACCAGCGCAAATGCCCGCGTGCGTTTCGATGTGGAGACCTCCGACCAGCCGCATGAAGATCTGCCGCTTGGTGACGGCATTCCCGCTGACGAATGGGATTACCGCAAGCGCATCCTGCTGCCGGGCCACTGCATGGTGCAGGAACTGCTCGGCCGCACATCCGGCGGCGAAGCCCTGCCCGAACGCCTGCGCAAGCACGCCATGCGCCTGCGCCACCAGTTCGCCGCGCTGGTGCCGCAGCGCCAGTGGATCCGTGGCCAGCCCGATGGCATCGAGCCCGATCTCGACGCCTACGTGCGCCTGCACGCCGACCGCATCGCCGGCGGCCATGACCGCGAGCAGAACCTCTACATCGCCCAGCGCAACCGCGAGCGCGACCTCTCCTGCATGGTGCTGGCCGACCTGTCGCTGTCCACCGAGGCGCGTGTATCGGCTTCCCAATGCGTCATCGACGTCATCCGCGACAGCCTCATGCTCTTTGCCGAGGCGCTTACCGCCACCGGTGACCGCTTCGGCCTGTACGGCTTCTCGTCTCAAACCCGCGCCCAGGTGCGTTTCCACCGCCTCAAGGAATTCAACACCCCGTGGGACGATACCGCCCGCGGCCGCGTCGCCGGCCTCAAACCCGGCTTCTACACCCGCATTGGTCCCGCCCTGCGCCACGCCACCCGCATCCTCGAACGCCAGGACACCAGCTTGCGCGTGCTGCTCATCCTCACCGACGGCAAGCCGCACGACATCGACTACTACGAAGAACGCTACGGCATCGAAGACACCCGCATGGCCGTCATCGAAGCCCGCCGCAAGCGCATCAAGCCCTTCTGCATTACCATCGACCGAGAAGGCTCCAACTACCTGCCGCACCTCTTCGGCCCGAACGGCTACACCGTACTGCGCCGGCCGGAAGACCTTACCGCGCGGCTGCCCATGCTGTATGCGCAGCTCACCGGGCAGAACTGAGCCCGCACCTCCTCGCCACTGTGGGAGCGGCTCCAGCCGCGAACAACCACGCAGCCCCTCGATACTGCGATCACTTGAAATGGTGGATTGGCCGCCGCAGTTGAGTGGCGCGCAGCGATAAGCTGCTCGACATATGCGCATTCTATTCGTATGCTCAAATTCGAATGGCGTATGCGCCTATGCAGTCGGTTCTGTGTCGCGCCTGAACGCGGCGACGGTATCGGCGCAGTGCCGGGTTTCACGAGTTGTTATGCAGCTTGGTTCGTAAAGAATTTTCATGAAAACCCAGGCTTCAAGCGCATTGCGGTGCAGGTCGATGCTCAATGTTATGGAGCAGTGACAATGTTATGCAGCAGGGCTGTCGCCCTAAAACAAAGTTAGGTAAATTCGCAAGATGACCAACTCTGCAATTTATAATTTCCGCCGTGATGGCGCTTGGAATAGTTCATATTCATTTCACTACGAATGTGCATGGCAATGCTTTTATGAATACAAAGAATCAATCAGTAAATTGCATGCCGAGGAAGATACCCTAAAAAACAGCCCAGAAGTTGAGGATGAATATTTAGAGGGCTACATACGCCATAAAACAGACCATATTCACGCTCAAGCTCACCGCGCTGCAACCTCAGCACACCTATACGCCTGCATGGCTATAGAAGGGTTTATTAATCACTACGGCACAATACGACTGGGAGAGGATGTTTTCAAAAGCCTCCTGGAAAGAACAGGAATCACCGAGAAGCTTTCCCTAATATATTTACTGTGCTTTGAAAAAGCAGCCCTGATTTCAGATCACCCTATCAAATCAGTCAGAAAAATCTTTGACCAAAGAAATGCACTTGTGCATCCAAAAACGAAAGAGCTGACACCCCAAAATATTAGCAAGTACATATATTTGCATCCCAGCAAACTAGAAATCGAAGAAACAATGACTCATCTTGAAGAGTTCATCAGCGACATATGTGATATGGATAAAGATATTTTGCGAGACTTTAGCTTTAATAAGCCCGAAGAGCCTAACTAGTGGTTCAAATCGCTCGCTGCGCTCACTGGGACTGGCTAAAGCCAGCCCCTTAACCAAACGTTACATAGGCTGCCGCGCAAAGCAGCGTCTCAGAACTGATTATGAGAAAAACAATGGCGTTTAAAAGAAGAACTCGGAAAGGGAAAGCAACAGCCTCAAAAGACAACCTTGAAGACCTTCTTATCAATGCCCTCCAGAAATCCAAAAAAACAAACGAACCACCCCCATCATGCGCTACAAAATATAGCGCCATAGCAGCTAATTGCTCACAAGTAGCTATGCTAGCGATTGTCATATGGGGGTATTTTTATACTGTATTGCCCGTATTTCAAAAAGAGAAGCTAACTGAAGATTTAGCACGCTTGGAAATTGAAAAGTCGAGTTGGCAAGAAAAGCTGGACAGCTATGCTCGAGATATTGAAGAGAGCAAAATTAACTTATCAAAGCTGGCTAAAGAGAGCGAAGGGCTAGAAGATAGATTAAATAGTATTAAATACGAAAAGGAACAAGCGGAGAAAGCACTAGAGAGCTTAGCAAATAAAGAGCAAACCTCTAGAGAGCAACTTGCAGATACTGCCAAGGCGTTGCGTGAGGCTGAGAGTCAACTTTATGAACAGCAGCGACTCACCTTGCTAGGGAAAACTCCTATACCGATAGAGTCGATCTTTCTTATTAATAAAAGTCGCGACACGTTCAATATTTTTGAGCGTGACGCATCGCAAGCAGTAGCAGAAAAACTACATGACACATTCGTTCAGCCCATTGCATTTGTAGATAAAAAACTTGAAGAGCTAACAACTCAAGCAAATTCAGCCTCAAGTAAAATATATAGAAATGTCCAGCTACGACTAATAGATGAATATAGAAAAGGTATCCAAAGAAGCGCTCAGATCTTGCAGTGTCCAGAACCTAATTTTGAATCCTGGCAAGCTGAGTTTACTCGCGCGCTTGCACTAGGCGACTCAATGGTTGAGGGGTGCGTCGACTATCACTTCAAGGCTAGAGAGAGAAAAGAAGGTTGGTCATCACGTGAAGTGGCGGAACTCAAGAACTCTGACTTTTGGGAAAAACAGAGGAAAATCTTTGCCCATAGCTGTTCAATAACAATCGACTTTAAAGTTAGCGAGCTGTACCGTGAGCGCTGGTCGTACATAAGCGACCCATGCGAGGAGAGGTTGCATAAAATGAGCTCAATTGCCCTGGAGGATGGAGCTGCATTGAACCTAACTCCTTTTAGAGATACCGCGCCACCAACTGAATCCCATATCAAGGCTCAGATTCAAGCTGCCATTGATGGCTGGTACAAATCACCAGATCAGCGCATGTAACAACTGGTTCAAACCGTTCGCTACGCTCACTGGGACGAGCTAAAGCCCGCCCCTTAACCAAACGTTAGCGTATGGGACGTGGATGCTGCTGAGAAGGTTGCTTTGTAAGAACTGATCCCGTTCTGTGGCAGAACTGAGTGCCGCCAACATCGATTCCGCCGTTCGCGGGTCCTATAAGAAGCGGATCATCTGGGTTTCCTTTCCCATGCACGAGGATGCGCCATGCGCCCGCGACGCCTTTCCCATGCTCTTGCCGTATGCGGTCTGGTCGTTCTGGCCGTTCCTGAGCCGCGGTCATTGCGCGCCGAGAATCCTTTGCCACCGGCAATGCTCGACGTGTGCCGCTCCCCGGCGCAGTCCCCGCTGCTGCTCGCCCGCAGCGGGACACAGCCCTTCAACGTGGACGTGATTCCGGCCGGGGAATCCGCCGCGGGTGTGCCGCCGCTGTTTACGGACCTGGGCGATCTGCGTTTCCCGGTCACGACACGGTCGGCCGAGGCGCAGGCCTATTTCGATCAGGGCATGCGGCTGGCCTTTGCGTTCAATCACGCCGAGGCTGCGCGGGCCTTTGTAGCCGCCCAGGGTTTCGACCCGGACTGTGCGATGTGTTTCTGGGGCGAGGCGCTGGTGCTCGGGCCCAACATCAACGCGCCGATGGTTTCCGAGGCCATTGCACCGGCCCACGCTGCGGCGCAGCGAGCCGGTGAGCTCGCCGGCAAGGCGAGTGAGCGCGAGCAGGCGCTGATCGCCGCACTGGCCAGGCGCTACAGCGCTGATCCGGCCGCAGATCGCGCAGCGCTCGACCTGGCCTGGGCGGATGCCATGGCGGAGGTCGCCGCACGTTTTCCTGACGACGACACCATCCAGACCCTGTACGCGGAGGCGCTGATGGACCTCTCGCCATGGGACTACTGGGAGGCCGACGGCGCGCGGCCAAAAGGCCGTGCCGCCGACATGCTGGCGGCCCTGGAGCGGGTTCTGGCGCGCACGCCTGATCATCCGGGGGCTATTCATCTCTACATCCACGCCGTAGAGGCCTCCACCGCACCCGAGCGCGCCTTGCCGCATGCCCGCCGTTTGGCCGCGCTGATGCCCGGCGCCGGCCACATCGTGCATATGCCCGCGCACATCTACTATCGCGTGGGTCTGTACCGTGAATCGCTGGAAGCCAATATCGACGCGGTTGCCGCGGACGAGCGCTATTTCGCCCGCTCGGCCAGCGACCCCTTCTATCGCAATGGCTATTACCCGCACAACCTGCACTTCCTGATGGCCTCCGCGCAGATGGGGGGTGATGCGGCAAGCGCGCTGGAAACCGCCGCCAAACTCGATGCCGCCATCGACCCGAACGTGGTCCGCGTTGCCGCCGGGCTGCAACCGGTCAAGGCCAGCCCCTACGTCACCCACGCGCAATTCAGCACGCCGGAAACCATCCTCGGGCTCCCGGATCCGGGAGATGAGTTCGTGCTGCTCAAGGCCATGTGGCACTACGCCCGAGCGGTCGCACACAGCGCAGCCGGCAACACCGACGCCGCAGCGCGTGAGATCGCTGCGCTTGCCGCCCTTGAAGCCACCGCCGATTTTGCCCCGCTTGCTGCCAGCGGCGTACCCGGCCGCGAGGTGGTGCAAACCGCCCGACTCGTTGCCACAGGGCGACTTGCCGACGCCAGCGGAAACTTGCGCGAAGCCGTTGCCGCCTACCGACAAGCCATTGCCATCCAGGACCGGCTCGCCTACATGGAGCCGCCTTATTGGTATTACCCCGTGCGCCAGTCACTCGGCGCCGCGTTGCTGCGTCTGGGGGAAATTGACGCCGCACGCGCTGCCTTTGAGCAAAGCCTGCAGCGCACGCCAAACAACGGCTGGGCGCTGTTCGGGCTGCAGCAGGTGGCGCGTCAGCGAGGTGATGTGGATGCGGTGAGTGAGCTGGAGCGGAAGCTTGATGGCGCGTGGTTCGGCGACCGCAAATATCTGGATCTTGCGCGGTTGTAAGCGACCGCGCCAAACAAGCGATGGCGGGCTGGATTGTGCGGACGTGTCCTCCGGGAGCACTCCGGCTTGTTCGGCGTTATCGGCTACACCACGGTGTGCCGTGCCGGCCTGTCGTGGCTATTCGATCCGCCCCATGCAGTGGGGCGCACCGCAGGAGCAATCGAACGGCGAAACGATCTGCCGCTCGCTGCTCAGGTAGTCGAAGGTGATTTCTTCCCCCGAGAGGATGTCGCGCAGCGCCACCACAGCACGGCCGGCGAGGTCGATGCGCGCGCTCGGCGCGCAGCTGTGGTTGATGTAGCGGGCGACCGGGTGCAGCACGTGACCGTCGTGCAGATCGATGGTGGCGAAGTCCGGTGTTTCCCTTAGCTCGGCCTGCGCCAGATCGATCAGGCGTTCGCCCTGGACGAAGGGGCGGCTGGCCCGCAGTGTCTTGAACTGCTCGTCGCGGTCGTCGACATGGAGCCCGTTCCAGGCTTCGTTGTCGCCCGAGCGGGCGGGCGTGTCAGTGGTTGATGTCATGGATGTCCATCAGCTTGCCGAATTCGATGTCCAGGGAGACGGGACTCCAAGGGGTTAGGCCGCTTTCCGGTGCGTACGTCAGTTCGCCGAAATACACCTTGCCGTCGACGTTGTAGAGGTCGACGCGCAGATGCGGGAAACCGCGACTGAACTGTTCCGCCATATGCAGCATGCGGCTGAAGTTCGGCGGCGGGGCGAATGGCGTATCAGGTTGCGGTAAATCATGGTGGAACGCGACGTGGCTGGGCGTCCAGTCGGGATTGAAATAGGCCCGAGTCGCCACCCCGTCGATCTTGCCCGTTTCAACCGACAGGAAGGCGACCCTGCCGTGAAAACAGTAGAACTTGTAGTCTTTGAGGTGCCCCTCGGAGTCCACCAGATAACGCTCTGCAAGAATGCGTGAGGGCATCTTGCCGTAGTGGAATTCACCGAGCCGCTCGCCGTACCTGCGTGACATCAGGCGCTGTGCTTCGTGTTCGAAGTCGGCCACCGGGAAGGCCGATTTGTTCTTCACGAACCAGCGGTAACGTGGCCCCGAGCCATTGTTGAGCTTGAGTACAAAGTTCTGCGGCAGGCTGTCCCAGTCGATCTGATGGGGTGACGCCCAACAGCCGTGCAGCGGGATGAGGGTGTCTGCGAAGCCGAGTTGCGCAACGAAGTCGCGCACTGCGTACTTGTCTGCCCTCACCACGGTCTGCGGATCCCGCCCGATATGACGGAATTTGAGCCATTGGATCTTTTCGCAATACGTTTTCGGATTTCGCAGATTGAGCGGATAGCCCAGCTTCTCCAGAAAAAGCCGTTCGACGTATTTGCGCGCGCGATATCGCTTGAGTAGCTTCATGCCGTCATTCTATCGGTAGCCAGGACGAAGGCATGAAGCGCTGCAATGCGATGCGGACCTTACTTCCAGCCGCCCCCCAGCACCTTGTACAGCGTCACCAGACTCGTTGCATCCGCGAGCTGAACGCTGACCAGTTCCTGCTGTGCAGCATAGAGCTGGCGCTGCGCGTCCAGCACACCGAGGTAGGAATCGACGCCGCCTTTATAACGAGCGTCCGACAGGCGGAAGCTCTCGGAGGTGGCGTCAAGCAGCGCGCGTTGGGCGTCGAGGCGCTGGTTGAGCGTGGCGCGTTGGGCCAGTACGTCGGCGACTTCACGGAAGGCGGTCTGGATGGCTTTCTCGTAGGTGGCCACGGCGATCTCGCGGTCGACGCGGCTGACGTCCACCTCGGCCGACAGCCGGCCGGCGCTGAAGATCGGGATGGAGATCATCGGCATGAAGGCCCAGGTGCGCGTGCCGGACTCGAACAGGCCCGACAGCGAGGTGCTGGCGGTGCCGGCCGAGGCGGTGAGCGAGATGCGCGGGAACAGCGCCGCGCGCGCCGCACCGATGTTGGCGTTGGCCGCGAGCAGGCGGTACTCGGCTTCGAGGATGTCGGGGCGGCGCACCAGTACCATCGACGGCACGCCTGCCGGCAGGTCGGGCAGTGTGACGCGGCCGGTCAGGCCGTCGGGCAGCAGGTCTTCGCGCACATCACCGCCGACCACCAGCATCAGCGCGTTGCGCCCCTGAGCGACCAGCGCCTCGTAGCGCGCGGCATCGGCGCGGGCACGTTCCAGGCTGGTGCGGACCTGGTTGAGCTCCAGCGCGGAGGCCACGCCCAGCTCTTCGCTGCGTTTGGTCAGTTCATACGATTCGTTTTGCGCGCGCAGGGTTTCACGTGCGATTGAGAGCAGTTCGCGGTCGGCCGCGAGCGATAGCCAGGTGCCGGCGACTTCGGCCACCAGACTGATCTGCGCGGCGCGGCGTGCCTCGGTGGTGGCGAGGAATTGCTCCAGCGCGCTCTGGCTGAGGTTGCGCACGCGGCCGAAGAAATCCAGTTCGAAGCCGGTGAAACCGATGTCGGCCGAGTACTGCCGGCTGACGGTGGATTCGCCGGTCTGCGACACGTCGGCCGAGATGCGCTGGGCGCTCTGTCCGGCGCCGACGTCCAGCGTCGGGAAGCGGTCGGCACCACGGATGCGGTACTGCGCGCGGGCTCGCTCGATGGCAAGCGAGGCCATGCGCAGGTCGCGGTTGTTGGCCAGTGCCTGTTCGATCAGTGCGTGCAGGCGCGGCTCGGTGAAGAACTGGCGCCATTCGAGCTGGTCGGCGGCAACACCGTCCGCTTGAGTGGGCTGGCCCCAGCCGGTAGGCACCGGGGCTGCGGGACGCTCGTAGTCCGGCGCGAGGTTCATGCAGCCGGACAGAACCAGCACGGTCAGCAGGGAGAGTGCGGGGGTTTTCATGAGGTGTGGGTCTCCTGCGCCACGGCGGTTTTGTCCTGCTTCTTGCGTCCGAAGATGCGCAGGATCACGACGTAGAACAGCGGAATGAAGAATATGCCGAGCAGGGTGGCCGACAGCGTGCCGCCCAGCACACCGGTGCCGATGGCGTTCTGCGCGCCGGAGCCCGCGCCGGTGGCGATGGTGAGCGGCACCACGCCGAGGCCGAAAGCCAGCGAGGTCATGATGATCGGACGCAGTCGCTGCCGCACGGCAATCAGCGTGGCCTCGATCATGTCCTTGCCCTCTTCCATCTGCGCCTTGGCGAACTCGACGATGAGGATGGCGTTCTTGGCCGAAAGACCGATGATGGCGAGCAGGCCGACCTGGAAGAACACGTCGTTGGACATGCCGCGACCCAGTGCCGCCAGGATGGCCCCGAGCACGCCCAGCGGGATCACCATCATCACCGCGAACGGAATCGACCAGCTCTCGTACAGTGCGGCCAGACACAGGAACACCACCAGCACCGACAACGCATACAGCGCGGGCGCCTGCGAACCGGAACGGCGCTCTTCGTACGACGTGCCGCTCCACTCGTAGCCGAAGCCCGGTGGCAGTTTGGCCATGATTTCCTCGACGGCCTGCATGGCATCACCCGACGACAGCCCCGGTGCGGCCTGACCGAGCAGCTCGACTGCGGGCTGACCGTTGAAGCGCTCCAGACGCGGCGGGCCGTAGGTCCATTCGGCGGTGGCAAAGGCGGACACCGGCACCATCTCGCCGGAGGCATTGCGCACGTACCACTTCGACAGATCTTCCGGCAGCATGCGCGACGGCGCATCGCCCTGCACGTAGACCTTCTTGATACGACCGCGGTCGATGAAGTCGTTTACGTAGCTGCCGCCCCAGGCGGTGGACAACGTGTCGTTGATGTCGGCCACCGACACGCCCAGCGCACCGGCGCGGGCGTGGTCGATCTCGATGCGGTACTCGGGCGTGTCTTCCTGCCCGTTCGGGCGCACGCCGACCAGGCGCGGGTCCTGCCCGGCCATGCCGAGGAACTGGTTGCGTGCCTCGATCAGCGCCTCGTGGCCAAGCCCGGAGCGGTCCTGCAACTGGACGTTGAAGCCGCCCGAGGTGCCGAGTTCAAGCACCGCCGGCGGCACGAAGGCGAACACCATGGCCTCGCGGATCTGCGAGAAGGCGCCCATTGCGCGGCCGGCGACGTCGCGCACGTTCTGCCCTTCGCCGGTGCGCTGATCCCACGGATGCATGTTCACGAAGCCGATACCGACGTGCTGACCGCGACCGCCGAAGCTGAAGCCGGCCACCGTGAACAGCGCCCGCACGTTCTCCTTCTCGTCTTCGAGGAAGTGCTTCTCGACCTTCTTCAGGACTTCCAACGTGCGTTCCTGCGTGGCGCCGGCCGGCAGCGAGACCTGCGTGAACATCACGCCCTGGTCTTCATCCGGGAGGAAGGAGGTCGGCATGCGCAGGAACAGCAGGCCGAGCACCGCGACAATCGCCAGATAGATCGCGAGGAAGCGCGCCGAGCGATGCAGGATGTAGCCCACCGACGATTCATAGCGCTTCTGGTTGCGCTCGAAGCTGCGGTTGAACCAGCCGAAGAAACCGCGGAACCAGCTGCCTTCACCGGCGTTGTGGCCCTTGGGCACCTGCTTGAGCATGGTGGCGCACAGCGCGGGAGTGAACACGATGGCAACCAGCACCGACAGCGCCATGGCCGACACGATGGTGATCGAGAACTGCCGGTAGATGACGCCAGTGGAACCGCCGAAGAAGGCCATCGGCACGAACACCGCGGACAGCACCAGACCGATGCCGATCAGGGCGCCGGTGATCTGGCCCATCGACTTCTTGGTGGCCTCCTTGGGTGGCAGGCCCTCCTCGGTCATGATGCGTTCGACGTTCTCCACCACCACGATGGCGTCGTCCACCAGCAAGCCGATGGCCAACACCATGCCGAACATGGTGAGCATGTTGATCGAGAAACCGAAGGCCGCCATCAGGCCGAATGTGCCGAGCAGCACCACCGGAATGGCAAAGGTCGGGATCAGCGTGGCGCGGATGTTCTGCAGGAACACGAACATCACGAGGAAGACCAGCGCCACGGCTTCGAGCATGGTCATCACGACCTTCTGGATCGAGATGCGCACGAAAGGCGTCGTGTCGTAGGGGATCACCGCTTCTACACCGGTCGGGTAGAAGCGTTTCATTTCCTCCAGCTTGGCGCGGATGGCATTCGCGGTTTCCAGCGCATTGGCGCCGGCGGCCAGACGTACGCCGATACCGGCAGCAGGCTGGCCGTTGAAACGGGCAATGGTGTCGTAGTTTTCGGCACCGATCTCGATGCGCGCGACGTCCCTGAGGCGAACTTCGCCGCCCGAGGCCGCCGTGCGCAGCAGGATGTCCTCAAACTGTTCTACCGTCTGCAAACGGCTCTGTGCCGTGATCGAGGCCGTGAAACCCTGACCCGGCAGGGCCGGCGTGCCGCCAAGCTGGCCGGCCGAAACCTGGGTGTTCTGCGCTTCGACGGCGCGTTTCACGTCGCTCGGGGTGAGCCGGTAATTGTTGAGTTTGGTCGGGTCCAGCCAGATCCGCATCGCGTACTGCGAACCGAAGATCACCACCTCGCCGACGCCGGTGACGCGCGACAGCGGATCCTGCACGCTCGACACCAGGAAGTCGGTCAGGTCGAAATTCGACAGCGACCCGTCCGGCGTGACGAAGCCGATCACCATCAGGAAGTTGCGGGCCGACTTGGCGACCTGCACGCCCTGTTGCTGCACGGCCTGCGGCAGCAGCGGCAAGGCAAGCTGCAGCTTGTTCTGCACCTGCACCTGGGCGATGTCCGGATTGGTGTCCGCGCTGAAGGTCAGCGTGATGGTGGAGCGGCCGAAGGAATCACTCGACGAGTTGAAGTACAGCAGGCCGTCGAGGCCGGTCATCTTCTGTTCGATGACCTGGGTGACGGAGTCTTCTACCGCCTTGGCCGAGGCGCCCGGATAGGTCGTGTTGATGGCGATCGCCGGCGGCGCGATGGCCGGGTACTGCGACACCGGCAGGCTCAGGATGGACAGCGCCCCGGCCAGCATGATGACGATCGCGATGACCCACGCGAAGATGGGCCGGTCGATGAAGAACTTTGCCATGGCGGTGTCCTCAGCGCGCTTCGGCGGCGCTGACGACGCTCACCTTGGCACCCGGCCGGATGCGCTGCAGACCTTCGACGACGACGCGTTCGCCGGGCTGGAGACCCGAGGTCACGATCCAGTGCTCGCCGGTGGCGCGGGCCACGGTCAGCATGCGTGATTCGATCGTGTCGTCATCCTTCACCACCATCGCCGTAGCGTTGCCGCGCGGGTCACGCTGCACCGCAGCATGCGGCAGCCGGATGGCGTTTTCGTTCACACCCTGGTCGATGCGGGCACGCACATACATGCCGGGCAGCAAGCGCTGCTCGGGGTTCGGCAACACGGCGCGCAAGGTCACGCTGCCGGTGCCCGGGTCGACGGTGACTTCCGAGAAAGCCAGACGACCTTCCTGCGCATACTCCGTGCCGTCCTCAAAGATCACCCGTACCGGCGTCTCACCTGCGCTGTTGCTGCGAATGCGGCCTTGTTCGATGGCGCGCCGCATTTGCAGGAGTTCCGTGCCCGATTGCGTCAGATCGACGTAAATCGGATCAAGTTTCTGCACGGTCGACAGCGCGTTCTCCTGATTGGCCGTGACCAGAGCGCCAGCGGTGACACTGGAGCGGCCGATGCGTCCGGCAATCGGCGCCTTCACCTGCGTGCGTTCCAGATCGATACGCGCGACGGACACGGTGGCGCGGGCCGACGCGATCTCGGCTTGCGCCTGCTTGTTCGCCGCCACAGCGTCGTCATAGGCCTGGGTGCTGACCGCCTTGATCTTGACCAGCTCCTGATAGCGCTCGGCCTTCACGCGGGCCGCCTCGGCATTGGCTTCTGCGCGGGCGAGCGCGGCGCGGGCGCTCTCGAGCGCGGCCTCGTAGGTGGCCGGATCGATGCGGTACAGCAAGTCACCGGCAGCCACTTCGGCGCCTTCGGTGAACAGCCGCTCCTGCACGATGCCGCCAACCTGCGGGCGAATCTCGGCGACCTGGTAGGGGGTGGTGCGACCGGGCAGTTCGGTGGAGACGGCAGCGGCTTCGCCTTGCACTTCGATCACGCTGACCTTGGGTGCTTGCGGGCCTTGCTGGCTGGCGTTGTCGCTCTGGCCGCAGGCGGAGAGGAGGAAAACGGTGGCTGCTGCGATGGCAAGCAGCCGGGTGCCGCGGGTTTGGGGAAGGGAGGGCATGTGGGGTCTCGGAGGGGTCCGGATAGGCGGGAAATTTAGAATGTTTGTTCTAGTTTGAGCGCTCATTCTATGTTATGCTGCACTGCATCGCAAGTACGGATTCCCCGCATGACCGCAGCGCAAACCACTGTTGAAGCTCTTTCCAGCCCGCGCGCCGAAGCGCGGCGTGCGCAGATCCTGAGTGCCGCCCAGGCCTGTTTCCGCGAGCATGGTTTTCATGGTGCAAGCATTGCGCGCATCTGCCAGGCGGCGGGCATGAGTCCCGGCCACATCTATCACTACTTCCGCAACAAGGAAGACATCATTGCCGCCATCGTCGAACAGGATGTGGCGCGCATTCTTGATTTTCACGATCGCATGCGCAGTTCCGGCGACCTTTCTGCAACGGTGTGCGCCTGTGTGCGCGAGAGCGTGCTGAGTGCGCTCGATGCCGGTGAAGCCGCGTTGAAGCTGGAGATCGTCGCCGAAGCCGCGCGCAATCCGCGCATCGCCGAGCTGGTGCGCGCTGCCGACCAGCGCCTGCGTGCCAGCTTCATGTCGATGATGTGTGAGGTCGGGCTGGGTCGTCCGCGCGAGGAGCTCGAAGACTGTGTCGACACCCTCTGCGCAATGTTCGACGGCCTGATGACACGCGGCGTGCGCAATCCTGATCTGGATGTGGCTGCTGTGACCGAGCGTTACCAGTGCCGGGTTCTGGAACTGATGGGGCTGTGAGCGCTGGTACATTTTCTTACGATGCCGAATTTCGTTGAAATTCGGCAATCCACAGCTTAATTCCGTCCAACTTCGTAAATTCCCTCATTCCCCCGCGATATGGGGAATGCAGCGTGTTCGCGCAGGAAACTGCGCTGCGTGCGCCACGATTCCGTTTGCATGATGCGCCGCAGGCCCTGCCGTGCGTGCTTTTGAAGGTCGTCTCCTGTTTTGCTAGGGTGAGCCGTTCCCTGGACCCTGTGTGGTCGCGTGGAACCTCCGGTCCGGGTCAGATACCCCTCAACCCGAACAGGAGAACAACATGAAGAAGCTCGCGCTGAGCGCCACTCTGGCGATGACAACCGCACTGCCGGTGCACGCCGAGGGATGGACTGGCGGACTGGAACTGGGTTTCTCCAACACCGCCGGCAACAGCCGGGACACCAGCCTCAATACCCGCTTCGACCTCAAGCACGAAAACGCAATCTGGTCCCACGAGTTCTATGGCGACGCTTATTACGCCAAGTCCGACGGTGACAAGACGGCCGAGCGTCTCGGCCTGGGCTACAAGCCGCGTCGCGAGCTGACCGAACGCTCCTATGCCTTCGGCACCGTGCGTTACGAGCGTGACCGCTTCTCCGACATTCTCGCGCGCTGGAGCACGATCGGCGGCTACGGCCGGACGCTGTACGAATCGAGCGCGAGCGAGCTCGAAGGCGAAATCGGCGCCGGCTTTCGCAGGACGAACTACGACGAAAACCCCGACGGCCTGCGCCAAACCGAGCCCATTCTGTATGTCGGCGGACGCTTTGCGCATGAGATCTCGGACACCGCCAAGTTCGTGCAGACCCTGCGCGTGGAATTTGGCGACGACAACACCTGGACCGAGTCGATCAGTTCGCTGACGCTGCGTGTGACCGATTCGATCTCCGCCAAGCTCTCGCACACCATCCGCCACAACAGCGCAATCGAAGGCGCACGTGGCAAGAAGATGGACCAGATCACCGGCGTGAACATGGTCTACAGCTTCTGAAAGACCAGCGCCGCCGCGGCTTCCAAAGCATGGCGGCTTGATCTATAGTGGCCCGGCCGCCGACGCGGCGGTCGGGCTCGCAAGGGCTTGCGCCGAACAGGATTCGCGGCTTCCGGGAACCGGAGGCCGTTTTCGTTTGTGGGGCTGTGAGGGCCCCGGTGTGCCGCGCGAACCGACGCTGCGGCGATGGAGTGGCAATGGATCTCGAGATTTCAGACACCCTGCGCAACCGGCTGCTGGGCAGCATCGATGCAGACAGCCTGCTGGGCAAGCGGCTGTCCGAATGCGCCGTGTATCACGGTCGCAGTGTAGTGCCGAGCAAACTCTTCGACGCGCCCGCGCTGGAGACTTTCCACAGCCTGTGCGAAGCCGCAGGCGAACGCACCACCATGCTGCAGGTTGCCGCACTGCGCCGCATGCGAAGCGAGCCGGCCGGCATGGCGGTGGACAACCTCGAAGTGTTCATCCCGGCACTGGTCGCCTACCTGTTCAAGGACATCGAGGACGGCTGGCTGTACCGCCGCAACAAGGATGGTGTGCTGCTGCCGTGGCTGGTCAGCTACGTGCGCATGTTCAATCCGGACCAGGGATCGCCCTACGTCATCGTCGGCCTGATGGCCAATACCATCTGGTCGGCCCACAACGAGGTCACCGAAGACGCCACCCAGCGTGGCGGCGGCATGACCAACGCCATCGTCTTCTACAAGCACGACCTGCAGGGCAAGACCGTGCCCGATCTGCTGGCTGAGCGTGGTTACTTCAAGGAAACCGCAGAGCTCAAGACCGAGTACCTCGAACACGAGCGCCGTTTCCTTGAGCTGCAGCCGCGCTTCGGCATGCAGTTCTCGTGCCGCAACGCCATGTTCCTCGCCAAGGGGCCGCAGGACACCGAGTTCATGAAGCTGCCGCGCGGCATGGTGGTCAAGTGCGTCAACGACGAAGGCGTGCTCGAGCGCAGCTTTGACTTCAACGCCGACACCACCTTCTGGCGCGAGCTGGGCATCCCCTGTGGTTTCGAGCGTGTGCCGCTGCACTGCTACCTGAACCTGTTCCACCTCGAGCTGCACCGCAATGTGTGGGTGCACGTGCAGAACCTCGAACCCTACGAGTACAAGCCCGAGCTGCGCGAAAAGCTGGTGCTGCCCGATTCGCACCGCGACCTCATCGACATACTTACCTCCGATATGGAAGTGCTGCAGGACGACATCGTCGAAGGTAAATCCGGCGGCACCATCATCCTGTGTCAGGGTGCGCCGGGCCTGGGCAAGACGCTGACCGCCGAGGTGTACTCCGAAGTCGTCGGCAAGCCGTTGTACCGGGTGCACTCCGGCCAGCTCGGCATCACCGCCGAATCGGTCGAGGCCAACTTGTCGACGGTGCTGCAGCGCGCCTCGCGCTGGGACGCCATCATGTTGCTCGACGAAGCCGACGTGTACATCCGTTGCCGAGACAATGATCTGCAGCACAACGCCATCGTCGCGGAGTTCCTGCGCACGCTGGAGTACTTCAGTGGCCTGCTGTTCATGACCACCAACCGCGACGACGATGTGGATGACGCCATCCTGTCGCGCTGCATCGCCACCATCAAGTACGACGTCCCGCCGCGCGACGCCGCCCTGCGGCTGTGGAAAACGCTGGCAAAGCAGTTCAACGTTGAGCTGGACGAAACGCTGATCGAAGCCCTGGCCGACACCTACAGTGACGCCAGCGGCCGTGACATCAAGGAGCTGCTCAAGCTCACCGCCCGCTTCTGCAAGAGCAAGCAACTGCCGCTGTCGGCCGAGGCGTTTGCGCAGTGCGCGGTGTTCCGCGGGCTGGGCAATAACTGACGCTGTCCTTGAGCGTGTAGCCAAGCAGTCCCGTTTTCAGGCCGCCCGCCGCCGGACCTTTTGGGTCCGGTAGCAGATGCCGCCTGCATCCATCTCCCTCCGCACCATCCCGGGGCACAACGCAGTTCGTGGCTTGCCGCGATGGTGCGTTCTTGCCTGTCCGTCGCTTCCCGGCGTGCTCTCTTCTCCCCCATTCTCCTTGCAATGAGCGGGAAAAATGCGTTCTGGCACGGCTGATGCTTTAACTGGCCTGACTGGTCTGACCAGTTAAAAACCATCTGTCGATCTTGAAAACAGGACCATGCCCAGTATTGCCAGCATCGCTGCTCAAGCGCTCCAACGCCGTATCGTCTCGGGCGAGTTTGCCCAGGGCGCTTCCTTGCCGTCGCAGCGCGACCTTGCCGAAAGCCTGAGCATCAGCCGAGCCTCGCTGCGCGAGGCGGTCTCGATGCTCGAAGCGCTTGGTCTGGTGCGCTCTCAGGCCGGCAAGGGGGTCTTCGTCACCTGGGGCAGCAAGCCGGGGCCGACACACCTCCCGGCCGGACCGTCGGCAACGCCGCCACACGCGCTGTTCGAGTTCCGCCACGCCATGGAGCCGGTCTGGGCCGGTCTTGCGGCGCAGCGGGCATCGAAGGCGGACGTGGCAACCTTGTGGGCGATCCAGCACGAGATGGAAGACGCGCTGCGCGCGGGCGACCTGGTGCAGGCCTCGGAGCTGGATCTGCGCTTTCACCTGCAACTGGCTGAGCTGTCGGGCAACCCGCTGATGCGTGCGGTGGCGGCCCAGTTCAGCGCCCAGATCGCCCACAGCCTGCGTCTGCCGTTCAACGACGTGGGCAGCATGTGGTCGCCGGCCGATGAGCACCGCGTCATCCTCGTCGCCATCGAGGCGGGTGATGCCGCGCAGGCTTCGCAGGCCATGCGGGCGCATCTGGACAGCGCTGCCAGCAGGGCGGGTATCGAGTTCGTCAGATCGGAAACTTCCTTCACCCGTTCGTAGGAGTCATGTCATGCAGATCCATCGTCGCAGCTTCATCCAGAACCTTCTCGCCGGCGCTGCCTTGTTCGCATGCGTTGCCTTGCCCGCCCACGCCGATGCGCTCGAGAGCGTGCTCAAGAACGGCACGCTGCGCGTCGCCGTGCCGCAGGACTTTCCGCCCTTCGGCAGCGTCGGCACCGACCTCAAGCCGCGTGGCTACGATATCGACATGGCCAATCTGATCGGCAAGGAGCTGGGCGTGAAGGTCGAGCTGGTGCCGGTGACCAGCACCAACCGCATTCCCTTCCTGACCACCGAAAAGGTTGATCTGGTGATCTCCAGCCTCGGCAAGAACCCCGAGCGCGAGAAGGTCATCGACTTTTCCGACGCCTACGCGCCGTTCTTCAACGGCGTGTTCGGCCCGACCGACGTCGAGCTCAAAGCGGTTGAAGGCCTGGATGGCAAGACCGTGGGCGTGACGCGTGGCGCGGTCGAGGATCTGGAGCTGAGCAAGATCGTGTCGTCGAAAGTGACGGTGCGCCGCTTCGAGGACAACAACTCGACCATCTCGGCCTATCTCACCGGGCAGGTGGATTTCATCGCCACCGGCAACGTGGTCGCCGCAGCCGTGGCCGACATGACGAGCCGTCGCAGTCTGGAGCCGAAGTTCCTGATCAAGAACTCGCCGTGCTACGTCGCCACTGCCAAGGGCGAGACGGCGCTGATGGCCAAGGTCAACGAGATCATCGCCAAAGCCAAGACCGACGGCTCTCTTGAGGAAATCTCGCAGCGCTGGCTGAAGGCCCCGCTGCCGCAAGGTCTGTAAGCGCATTCGGGCCGGTCGCCGCCTGCGGCGCCCGGCCCGCGCTGAGTCTGACATTCACCGGATCGGGAGTGCACATGGCCTACCAGTTCGATTTTGCGCCGGTGTTCGACAACACCGGAATGCTGCTGCAGGGTGCCGCCGCCACGCTGGGCCTGACAGCCGTCGGCGCGGTGCTGGGCATCTCGCTCGGCATCGTCGGGGCGATCTGCCGTGCCTGGCACGTGCAGCCCTTCTCGGCGGCCTTCGGGGTGTATGTGGAGGCCATCCGCAACACGCCGTTTCTGGTGCAGCTGTTCTTCATCTTCTTCGGTCTGCCGTCGCTGGGCGTAAAGCTGAGCGGCTGGGAGGCCTCGATTCTGGCGATGGTCATCAACCTCGGCGCCTATTCCACCGAGATCATCCGTGCCGGCATCATCGCGACCCCGCGCGGGCAGATCGAGGCTGCGGCGTCACTCGCGCTCAATCGTGTGCAGATCTTCGTGCATGTGGTGTTGCGACCCTCGCTGGCCCGGGTGTGGCCGGCGTTGGTCAGCCAGATCATCATCGTCATGCTCGGGTCGGCCGTTTGTTCGCAGATCGCAGCAGAAGAGCTCACGTTCGCGGCAAACTATCTTCAGTCACGCAATTTCCGCGCCTTTGAAACCTTCTTCGTGGCCACCGCCATGTACTTCGCCATGTCGGTGTTCGTGCGTTGGCTGCTGATGCAGTTCGGGCAGCGCGTGATCGTCGGGAGGGCGCGCTGATGTTCGTCGAATTCACCACCTGGGACATTGTCCGCAACCTGCTCCAAGGCGCCCAATGGACGCTCGCGCTGTCGCTGATCGCTTTCGCATTGGGTGGCGCAGTGGGTCTGCTGATCCTGTTCCTGCGCATCTCGCGCAGCCGCGCCCTGCAATGGCTTACCAAGGCCTACATCGAGGTCTTTCAGGGCACGCCGCTGCTGATGCAGTTGTTCATCGTCTTCTTCGGCTTGCCGCTGTTTGGCGTGAATGTGTCGCCCTGGACCGCTGCAGCCCTCGGTCTGACGCTGTTTACCAGCGCCTATCTGGCCGAGATCTGGCGTGGTTGCGTCGAGGCCGTGCCGCGCGGCCAGTGGGAAGCCTCATCCAGCCTGGCGCTGGGCTTCACGCAGCAGATGCGTTACGTGATCCTGCCGCAGGCCATGCGTCTGGCCATTCCGCCCACCGTCGGTTTCTCGGTGCAGGTGGTCAAGGGCACGGCCGTGGCCTCGATCATCGGCTTCTCCGAACTCACCAAGACCGGCTCGATGCTCGCCAACGCCACCTTCCAGCCATTCCTCGTGTTCGGTCTGGTGGCGGTCGGCTACTTCGCGCTGTGCTATCCACTTTCGCTGTATGCGAAGCACCTGGAGAGGAAGTTCCATGTCGCTCGTTAAGATCACTGCCCTGCACAAGCATTTCGGCAGCAACCACGTGCTCAAGGGCATCGACCTGACGGTCGAGAAGGGTGATGTCATCGCTCTGATCGGCCGCAGCGGCTCGGGCAAGAGTACCTTGCTGCGCACCATCAACGGACTCGAAACCATCGACGACGGTGAGCTGGTGGTCGACGGCACTGCGCTGCATGGCGGCAAGGGCGACCTGCGCGCGCTGCGCCAGAAAGTCGGCATGGTGTTCCAGCAGTTCAACCTGTTTCCGCATCTCACCGCTGGGCAGAACGTGATGCTGGCGCCCACCGTCGTCAAGAAGACGCCCAAAGGCGAGGCCGAAGCGATTGCCCGCGAGGTGCTCGCCAAGGTCGGACTGTCCGACAAGTTCGACAGCTTCCCCGACCAGCTCTCCGGCGGCCAGCAACAGCGTGTGGCGATTGCCCGTGCGCTGGCCATGAACCCCAGCGTGCTGCTGTGCGACGAGATCACCTCCGCGCTCGACCCCGAACTGGTCAGCGAAGTGCTGGCAGTGGTGCGTCAGCTGGCCGATGAAGGCATGACCCTGATCATGGTCACGCACGAGATGCGCTTCGCGCGCGATGTCGGCAATAAGCTGATCTTCATGCACCAGGGCCGCATCCACGAAAGCGGTGACCCCAAGGTGATCCTGAACGATCCGCAGACGCCCGAGCTGGCCAACTTCACCCGCTCGGTGATGTAAGCCGCGCTGCGGCGCGAGGGCTTCAACCCCGCCCCTCGCGCCGCAGCCGCCGGTCCACCATGGCCCGATACGCCCGCGAACACAGCCCGCGTACGCCCGGCAGACCGATCAGCCAGGCCAGCGGCTTGATCACCCACACCCGCGACATCAGCAGGATGTAGGCATCGAGCTCGCGCAGCACCCGCCCGTCCGGCGAGCGCACATGCAACTCGCGCAAGGCCAGCGCCGGGTCGATACCCTCGGCCCGCAAGGCATCGTCCCGTCCGGTGATGTCGCACCACTCCACGTTACGCCCGCTCTCGCCTGCAAGCCGCTCGTAGTTCGCGCGGTCGCGTCTGCAGCGCGGGCAGGCGCCGTCGTAGAAGACGGTGATGGGCTTGTCGTCAGGCATGGCTTTCCTCCGCTTTCAGTGTGGCATGCGACACATTGCTATGCTTTGGGCTTCACTTGAGAAGGAGGACGAAGTCATGTCCGAAGGATCGGTTGCAGGCGCGTGCCTGTGCGGCGGCGTGAAGCTGCGCGCGACAGTGAAGGATCGGGTCTACGGTGCTTGCCATTGCGGCATTTGCCGCAAATGGGGCGGCGGGCCGATGCTGGCGGTGGAGTGTGCCGAGACGCCGGCCATCGAAGGTGCGGAACACATCAGGACGTACGACTCTTCGGAGTGGGCGGAGCGCGGATTCTGCAGCAACTGCGGTACGCATCTGTTCTACCGGCTGAAGCAGAGTGGCTTCTATGCGTTTCCGCTGGGCTTGCTGGAGGACGGCGACTGGCGCTTCGATCATCAGGTGTTCATCGACGAGAAGCCGGCGCATTACGCGTTTGCCAACAAGACACACGACATGACGGGTGCCGAGGTGTTTGCGAAGTTCGGGGCGTCGGAAGACTGAGCGTTCAGCCGTAGGTCGCGATGAGCGTAGCGGTGCGACTGCAGCGCCTGAATCAACCGCCGTTGTCGTATTTCGCCTGTGGCTCAACACGACCTACGCAGCTCAGACCTGCTCGGCGTCGCCGGCGGCGAACTCGGCGAGCGTTGAATCCGGCTCGGCGAGCCAGGCTTCGGGTGCGACTTCGGCTACGCGGCTGGCGATTTTGCGGGCGTAGCGTGTGCCGGATATTTCGGCGATGAAGCGCAGCGTGGCGTCGATGGTGCTCATGACTTCGGCTTCTGCGGTGGCGGCGTGCAGGCGGGCCGACATGGCGTTGGCGTCGTCGCGGCGCATCAGGTTGAGCATGTCGGTGACGTAGATTTTTGCGATGGCGGCCGAGCGGCGGTTGCGGGTCGTTGCGGTCGGTTCGGGCGCGATGGGCGCCGCCCCTGCCTCGGGCGGTGGCGGCTCTGGTGGTGCTTCTGCGATCTGTGTCCAGCTCAGAAAACCTTGTTCCCGCAGCCGTTCGAGCGTGTCGGGCGTGCCGGGGCCGAGCAGCGCGGTGAGTTCATCAGGCGGACGCTTGCCGTCGCACAGGATCAGCAGCCGGCGCTCGGCGGGGCCCAGCGCGGGGTCGCGCACGGCCAATGCAGTGCGGGCGAGTTCGGTCTTGGCCGGGTGCATGGTCGGGAGCAGGTCGGGTCACGGGAGCACAACGCTGCCGCATGCGGGTTACGCCGCGATGAAGGTGTCTTGGTTCGCAAAACCGCAGGCGTCGGGAACCCGCTCCGGACGATAGAATCAGACCCCGCTCCTCTCCCTTTCCGGCTCCTTCATGACCGACTCGATCCGCATCCGCGGTGCGCGCCAGAACAATCTGCGCAACCTCTCGCTCGACATTGCGCTCAACGAGCTGACGGTGGTGACCGGGGTGTCCGGCTCGGGCAAATCCTCGCTGGTGTTCGACACGCTGTATGCCGAGGGGCAGCGGCGTTACGTCGAGACCTTCTCGCCGTACGCGCGGCAGTTTCTCGACCGCCAGGACAAGCCGCAAGTGGATCGCATCGAGGGCGTGCCGCCGGCGATTGCGATCGACCAGACCAACCCGGTGCGCAGTTCGCGCTCGACGGTCGGCACCATGACCGAGCTGTCCGACCACTTCAAGCTGCTGTATGCGCGTGCGGCGCATCTGCATTGCCGCGGCTGTGGTTGCGTGGTGCGGCGCGACGACCCGGAGAGCATTGCGCGCGCACTGGCCGAGCGCAGCAAGGCAGAGGATCCGCGGCTGGTGCTGAGCTTTCCGGTGCCGGTGCCGCACAACTTTTCCGAGGCGGAAGTCGAGCAACTGCTCGCCGCGCAGGGCTACACCCGCATCCAGTCGCGCGAAACCGGCGCGGACGGCGACGTGCTGCACGTGGTGCAGGACCGTTTCCGCCATTCGAATGCCGAATCGGCGCGGGTGGCGGAGGCCATCGAGGCGGCGCTGGTGCGCGGCAAGGGGCGCATGAGCGTCCATGCCGAGGATGCCACCTGGCGCTTCTCGACCGACCTGCATTGCGCCGACTGCGACATCCACTACGCCGACCCCACGCCGGGGCTGTTCTCGTTCAATTCTCCGATCGGTGCGTGCGAGACCTGCCGCGGTTTCGGGCGCGTGATCGGCGTGGATTTCGGGCTGGTCGTGCCGGACGAATCGAAGACGCTGCGCGAAGGTGCGGTGAAGCCGTGGCAGAGCAAGAGCTACGCTGAGAGCCAGGACGACCTGGTCAAGATGGCGCCGAAATACGGCGTGCCGCTGGACGTGCCGTTTGGTGACCTGTCGCCCGAGCATCGCCGCTGGGTGCTGGAAGGCGACGAGACCTGGAAGAGCTGGAAATCCTCATGGCCGAAGAAGTGGTACGGCGTGCGTCACTTCTTCGACTGGCTGGAGACCAAGGCCTACAAGATGCACATCCGCGTGTTGCTGTCGCGCTACCGCAGCTATACGCAATGCCCGGCCTGCCACGGCGCGCGGCTCAAGCCCGAGGCGCTGTTGTGGCGGTTGGGCGGGCAGGCCATCCATGAACTGATGGCGCTGCCGATCGCCCGTGTGCGTGACTTCATCGACTCGCTGGAACTGCCCAAGCCGCTGGACGAAGCCACCGAACTGCTGCTCGGCGAGGTGCGCAGCCGGCTGGATTACCTCGACCGCGTGGGCTTGAGCTACCTCACGCTGGACCGCCAGTCGCGCACGCTGTCGGGCGGCGAGGTGCAGCGCATCAACCTCACCACGGCGCTCGGCACCTCGCTGGTGAACACGCTGTTTGTGCTCGACGAGCCCAGCATCGGCCTGCACCCGCGTGACATCGACCGCATTCTCGGCGTCATGACGCGGCTGCGTGACGCCGGCAATACGCTGGTGGTGGTCGAGCACGATCCGCAGATCATGCTGGCGGCCGACCGCCTGCTCGACATCGGCCCCGGCCCCGGCGAGCGCGGCGGGCAGATCGTAGCCTATGCCACGCCGGCCGAGGTCGCGGCGGACAAGGCTTCGCGCACTGGCGCCTATCTGGCCGGGCGCGAGCGCGTGGACATCGCCCGCAAGGCGCGGCCGGTGGCAGGCGACGGCCCGGCGCTGAGCTTGCGCGGTGCGCGCCTGCACAACCTGCGCGGCGTGGACGTGACGATTCCACTGGGCCATCTGGTGTGCGTGTCCGGCGTGTCCGGTTCGGGCAAGTCCACGCTGATGCAGGACGTGCTGTACCCGGTGCTGGCGCGCCACTTCGGCGAGAGCGTGTCGTCCGAGCTGCCGGCCGACGCCTGCGCCGGGTTGGATGGCGTCGAGCATCTGGCTGGCGTTGTGATGGTCGACCAGTCGCCGATCGGCAAGAGCGCGCGCTCCATGCCGGTCAGCCATGTCGGCGCGTGGGACGCCATCCGCAAGCGCTACGCCGCGCTGCCCGAGGCGAAGACGCGTGGCTACACGCCCGGCACCTTCAGCTTCAACACCGGCACCGGCCGCTGCCCGACCTGCACCGGCTCGGGCTTCGAGCATGTCGAGATGCAGTTCCTGTCCGACGTCTATCTGCGCTGTCCGGACTGCGACGGCAAGCGTTATCGCCCGGAAGTGCTGGAGCTGGAGTGGCGCGGCAGATCCGTGTCCGACGTGCTGGAGATGACCGTCTCCGAGGCGCTGGAGTTCTTCGCCGGCGAGAAGGATGTGCTGGCCGCGCTGGCGCCGCTGGCCGACGTCGGGCTGGAATACCTGCGTCTGGGCCAGCCGGTGCCGACGCTGTCGGGCGGCGAGGCGCAGCGCCTGAAGCTGGCCGGCCATCTGGCCGAGGCGGCGCAGCGCGCCGGCAAGCGCAAGACGGCCAAGACAAAAACCGAACGTCTGCTGTTCCTGTTCGACGAGCCGACCACCGGCCTGCATTTTTCCGACGTGGCCACCTTGCTCGCGGCCTTCGACAAGCTGCTCGACGCGGGTCACGCGCTGGTCGTCATCGAGCACAACCTCGACGTGCTGCTGGCGGCGGACTGGCTGATCGACCTCGGCCCCGAGGGCGGCGAGGCCGGTGGAGAACTTGTCGCCAGCGGCACGCCCGAAGCGGTGATGCTCGTCGAGGCTTCGCACACCGGCCGGGCCATGCGCGATTACCGCGCCGCGCTCGCCGCCGTTGGTCTGCCCAAGGCGGACGAGGCGGCGGCGAAGTACCGCGCCGTGCCGACGCCGGCCATCTCCATCCGCCACGCGCGCGAGCACAACCTCAAGAACGTCAGCCTAGATATCCCGCGCGACAAGTTCACGGTGATCACCGGGCTGTCCGGCTCCGGCAAGTCCACGCTGGCCTTCGACATTGTGTTCGGTGAAGGGCAGCGGCGTTATCTGGAATCGCTCAATGCCTATGCGCGCCAGTTCGTGCAGCCGGCGGCAAGACCGGAGGTGGACAACGTCACCGGCATTCCGCCCACGGTGGCCATCGAGCAGCGCGTGAGCCGCGGCGGGCGCAAGAGCACGGTCGGCACGCTGACCGAGATCCAGCCCTTCCTGCGCCTGCTCTACGTCAAGCTCGGCACGCAGTACTGCCCGGAATGCGAGGTGCCGGTGCTGCCGCAGAGCTTCGACGCCATCGCCGCGCAGATCGGCAAGGATTTTGCCGGCGAGTCGGTGGAGCTGCTGGCGCCGCTGATCGTGAACCGCAAGGGTTTGTACACCGATCTCGCCAAGTGGGCGCGCGGCAAGGGCTTCGAGCAGCTGCGCGTGGATGGCAAGTACCTGCCGACCACCAAGTGGCCGCGGCTGGACCGCTATCAGGAACACAACATCGATCTGCCGGTGGGCATGCTGGTGCCCAAAGCCGCCAACGAGGCGCGCCTGCGCGAACTGCTGGAAACCGCACTGGAACACGGCAAGGGCGTGGTCAAGGTGCTGCGCCTGGGGGCGCTGGACGCGCAGCCGGTGACTTTCTCGACCAAGCGCGCTTGCCCGTGCTGCGGCACGAGCTTCCCCGAGCCGGACCCGCGGCTGTTTTCGTACAACGCCAAGCACGGCTGGTGCGCGAGCTGCTTCGGTACCGGGCAGAAGGTATCGGGCCGCATCGAAGACCCCAATGCGCTTGATCTGGCCGAGGACGAGCATGTTGCGGACGAGACCTGCCCGGCCTGCGAAGGCGCCCGCCTGAATCCGGTGGCGCGTGCCGTGCGTTTCCGCGATCTGGGCATCCACGAGCTGTCGTCCTTTGCGGTCGACAAGGTGGCGGGCTTCTTCGAGGCCATCGAGTTGGCGGGGCGCGAGGTCGACATCGGCCGCGATCTGGTGAGCGAGATCCGCGGCCGGCTGGAATTCCTGCACAAGGTCGGCTTGGGCTACCTCGCGCTCGACCGCGGCGCGCCGACGCTGTCCGGTGGCGAGGCGCAGCGCATCCGGCTGGCGGCGCAACTCGGCTCTAACCTGCGCGGCGTGTGCTACATCCTCGACGAGCCGACCATCGGCCTGCACCCGCGCGACAACCGTCTGCTGCTCGACACGCTGGAGGCGCTGCGCGACCGGGGCAATACCTTGCTGGTGGTCGAGCACGATGAAGACACCATCCGCCGCGCCGACCATGTCATCGATCTGGGCCCCGGTGCCGGCGTGCGGGGTGGCCGCGTCACCGCCCAGGGCTCGCTGGCGGACCTGATGGCTGCGCCCGAGTCCGCTACCGGCCGCTGTCTGCGCGCGCCGCTGCTGCATCCGCTGCATCCGCGCCGTGCCGTGCCGGACGAGCATCCGGCGCTGGTCGTACGCGGCGCGAATCTGCACAACCTGAAGGGCGTCGAAGCGCGCGTGCCGCTGGGCCGGCTGACGGTGGTCACCGGGGTGTCGGGTTCGGGCAAGTCCACGTTGGCGCGCGACGTGCTGCTGACCAATCTGCAGCGTGTGGTCGGCGCTAAAACAGCGCAGCCGGTGCTTGGCTGCGCGCGCATCGAAGGTGCTGAATTCATCGGGCGTGTGCTGGAGGTCGACCAGACGCCCATCGGCAAGACGCCGCGCTCCTGCCCGGCCACCTACGTGGGCTTCTGGGACATCATCCGCAAGCTGTTCGCGGAGACCTTCGACGCCAAGACGCGCGGCTGGAACGCCTCGCGCTTCTCCTTCAACACCGGCGCCGGGCGCTGCCCGGTGTGTCAGGGTCAGGGCCAGGTCACGGTCGAGATGAACTTCCTGCCCGACGTGAAGCTGCCCTGCGAATCCTGCGGAGGCAAACGTTTCAACGCCGAAACGCTGGCGGTGCAATGGCGTGGCAAGTCGGCGGCGGAGGTACTGGACATGCCGGTGGACGAGGCGGTGGAGTTCTTCGCCGCGCACCCGTCGGTGGCGCATCCGCTGAAGTTGCTACAGGACGTCGGCCTCGGCTACCTCACGCTGGGCCAGCCCAGCCCGACGTTGTCGGGCGGCGAGGCGCAGCGCATCAAGCTGGTCACGGAACTCGCGAAGGTGCGCGGGCGTGCCGGGGAGTCCGAAGCCACCGGCGGCCGCCCGCTGCCGCCCGAAAAACACACGCTGTATGTGCTCGATGAGCCCACCGTGGGACTGCACATGGCGGATGTCGAGAAGCTCATTCACGTGCTGCACCGGCTGGCGGATGCCGGCCACACGGTGCTGGTGATCGAACATGATCTGGACGTGATGGCCGAAGCCGACTGGCTGATCGATCTTGGGCCGGAAGGTGGTGACGGCGGTGGCGAGATCGTCGCGCAGGGGCCGCTGGAAACCGTTCGCACCGAGCTGCGGTCACATACCGCCCGCATCCTCGGTGAATTTCTCGCTACGCGAACCTCGACGGAGAAAGCATGAGCCAACGCAGCATCAAGGTCTGGGATCTGCCGACCCGGCTGTTCCACTGGTCGCTTACCGCGCTGATCGTTGCCGCGGTGGTGACGGTCAAGATCGGCGGCAACGCGATGCTGTGGCACGGCCGCATCGGGCTGACCATCCTCGGTCTCGTGGTGTTCCGCATTGCGTGGGGCGTGGTCGGCTCGACCTATGCCCGCTTCACCGATTTCGTGCCGGGGCCGCGCGCCATCCGCGACTATCTGGCCGGGCGATGGAACGGTGTGGGCCATAACCCGCTCGGCGCGCTGTCGGTGCTGGCGCTGTTGGGCGTCGTGGCCTTCCAGGTCGGCACCGGCCTGTTCTCGAACGATGACATCGCCTTCAACGGCCCGCTGGTGCCGGCCGTGTCGTCGGATACCAGCGGATGGCTGTCGGGTCTGCACCGTCAGGGCGAGTGGTTTCTGTACGGGCTCGTCGCGTTGCACGTGATGGCGGTGCTGTACTACGTGCGCGCAAAACGCGACGACATCCTCACTCCGATGATTACCGGTCGCAAGCTGGTCGAGGGTGAGCACCGCGAAGCGCGTGGTGGCGGTGCCGCTGCCTTTGTCATTGCGCTGATCGTGGCGCTGGGGGCGGTGTGGGCTGCAAGCGGCACCTTGTTGCCCCCTCCGCCGCCGCCTGCTCCGACAAATCTGGGGTGGTGAGCATCTCACCGCGCCAGCCACAAAGCAGAACGGCCACCCTCGGGTGGCCGTTCTGCTGAGGTCGGAGCCTTATTCCTTTTCGCGGTAATTGTCGTGACAGGCCTTGCAGGCCTTGCCGACCTCGCCGAACTGGGCGGCGACAGCAGCCTTGTCGCCGTTGGCGGCAACTTGCTGCAGCTTGTTCGCCTGTTGGACGAAGTTGATCGCGATTTCACGCACTTTGTCCTGCTCGGCAAAGAACTCCGACTTCAGGCGGGTTTCCTTCCAGCCCGTGCCCTTGTCGGTGCCCGGTGCATACAGCGCGCCCATGCCGGAGTTGGCGATGGAGGCGATGACGTTGGCGGCAGCGGCCACGCGCGCCTGGTCGTAGTTGGCGCCTTCGAGCTGGGCCTTGATGTTGCCCATATTCCACGACATGAAGCTGTAGCCGGACTGGCGGTACTTGATCATGTCCGAGGCGGACTGGGCGCTGGCGGCACCGGTGACGGCGAGCGCCATCAGGCCGAGAGCTGCGGCGAGCAGGGTTTTCTTCATCTTGTTGCTCCTGAGAGTGGGTGGGGACAGCTAGCCGCTGCGTTGCAGCAACGGCGAAATGACCGTGATTGGCGCATTTGGTTCGAATCTATCTGATCTGGATCAGCAATTGCAACGGCATGGCCGCATACCCTGCAGGCCTCAAGAATGCAGGGTGGTGGCCGTAAAGACCCTCATGCTGTCATAACAATCACGCCGCCTGTGCGGTGCCTTCTGGAAGCCTGCCCATGTCGTCCCGTTTTTCCGACACCCCGATCTGGATGCGCTTGACCGGCGCGATCTGGCTGATGCTGTTGATTGCCTGGGGCAGCCTGATCGCATGGGAGACCCACAGCAACCGCCGCAACGCCGTTCAGCAGGCGGAGGCGTTCGCCATGACCATCCACGAAATGACCATGGCGGGACTCACCGGCATGATGATCACCGGCACGGTGGATCAGCGCGACGTGTTCCTCGACCAGATCAAGGAGCTGGTGGTGTTACGCGACCTCAAGGTCTTGCGTGCCGAGGCGGTGAGCAAGGCTTTCGGGCCCGGCAAGGCCGGCGAAACGGCCTCCGACGATGCCGAGCGCGCGGTGCTGGCGGGCGGTGAGGCGGTGGTGCGCGTCGAATCCGATGCGCAGCACGGCGAGCATTTGCGCGTGGTTGTGCCGTCACGGGCGAGCGCCAACTACCTCGGCAAGAACTGCCTGATGTGCCACCAGGTGACTGAGGGTACGCCCTTGGGCGCGGTGTCGATGCGCGTATCGCTCGATCGCGCCAACGAGGCCGTCGCGCGTTTGCGCAACGAGAGCATCATCTTTGCGCTGCTGGCTTCCCTGCCCCTGATGGCTTTCGTGTACTTCTTCATCCGCCGTGTCGTGACGCGCCCGATGAGCCATCTCTCCGACACGCTGGCCGAGCTGGCGCAGGGCGGTGGTGACCTGACGCGGCGTCTGCCGGTGGATGGCGATGACGAAATCGGGCGGACGGCCGGCACGTTCAACCGAATGCTCGGCACGATTGCCGACCTGGTACGCAACGTCGGCGAGTCAGCCGGCGTGGTGACGCGTTCAGCGCGTGAGCTGGCGGAGGATGCCAGCCGCGTGGCGCAGGGCTCGCACCGTCAGAACGACCAGTCCGAGCGTGCCGCGGTGGCTGTCGAGGAGCTGGCCAGTGATATCGGCCAGATCGCGGCCAGCACCGAGCAGGTGCGCGAGCGCTCACGCGAGAGCCTGGCGCGTTCGGCCGAGGGCAAGGCCAGCCTGCAGCACCTGATCGGTGAGGTTTCGCACGTCGAGTCGGCGGTGCAGAACCTGGCAGAGTTGATTGACGCCTTCGTGCAGTCTGCCGGCTCCATCACCGGCATGACCAGCGAGGTGCGTGAGATCGCCGAGCAGACCAATCTTCTGGCGCTCAACGCTGCCATCGAGGCCGCACGCGCCGGCGAGCAGGGCCGCGGTTTTGCGGTGGTCGCCGACGAGGTGCGCAAACTGGCCGAGAAGTCGGCGATGTCGGCCGGAGAGATCGACAAGATCACGCACGAGATCCTGAATCAATCGAAGGCCGTGCAGAAATCGCTGACGCAGGGCATCGGCCACATCGAGTCGAGCCGTGCGGCGGCCGGCAAGGTGTCGGAGGTGCTCGATGCGGCGAATGCGCTGGTGGCCGAAGTCGGCGCCGGGCTGGACGACATCGCCGCGTCGGCGGCCTCGCAGCGCCAGTCGTCGGACAGCGTGAGCGGCAGCATCGAGGAGATTGCCCGCATGGCGCGAGACAACAATGCCGCCATCGATCGCACCGTGTCGGCGGCGCGTCAGCTCGAAGATCTGGCGGCGCGGCTGCAGGAGGCGGTGGCGCGCTTCCGCGTGTAAACAAAAAACGGCCGGCGCAATGCCGGCCGTTTTGCTTGCGGGACCAGGTGTCAGTCCAGCGTCACCGGCAGGAAGATGCGCCCGTCACCGCGCTGTACCAGCAGCGCGAAGCGCTTGCCCGCGGATTCCACGCGCGTGCGCAATTCGGCCAGATTGGCCACGCCCTGATTGTTCAGCGCGAGCACGATGTCACCGGCGATCAGGCCGGCCTTGGCGGCGGCTCCGCTGACGCTTTCGACCAGCACGCCACCGGGAATGCCGAGCCGACCGGCTTCGGC
Source organism: Pseudazoarcus sp. NS36 (assembly GCF_059703705.1). Classification (NCBI taxonomy): domain Bacteria; kingdom Pseudomonadati; phylum Pseudomonadota; class Betaproteobacteria; order Rhodocyclales; family Zoogloeaceae; genus Pseudazoarcus; species Pseudazoarcus sp. NS36. The sequence goes on from NZ_BAAKJA010000003.1 coordinate 188,817, forward strand.
CGGATCGATGTTGCGGCCGCGCAGACCGAGCGTGGCGACGCTGTCGTTGGGTTCGGGGACGGCGCTCGGTGCGGCGAGCGGTGTGTCGTCGGCGGGCATTTCATCCAGCGTGGCGGTGATGCGCTTCTTGCTGCGCTCACGCCAGACGTCGAGCTGCACCTTCGTGCCGGGACGCTTCTCGCCGATGATGCGCGGCAGATCCGTCGATTCCTCGACACGCATGCCGCCTACACCGGTGATGATGTCGCCCGGTTGCAGTCCCGCACGGGCCGCGGCGGAATCGGGTTCGACACGGGACACCAGTGCGCCATGCGGTTCGGACAGGCCGAAGGTCTGGGCCAGATCCTTGTCCACCGGCTGGATCAGCACACCCAGTCGGCCGCGCTGGACGCGCCCGAACTCGACGAGCTGGTCTTTCACGTTGAGCGCGACGTCGATCGGGATGGCGAAGGAAATGCCCATGAAGCCGCCCGAGCGCGAGTAGATCTGTGCATTGATGCCGATCACCTCGCCGGCCAGGTTGAACAGCGGACCGCCCGAGTTGCCGGGGTTGATGGCGACGTCGGTCTGGATGAACGGCACGTAGGTTTCGCTCGGCAGGCGGCGCGCCTTGGCCGAGATGATGCCGGCGGTGACGGTGGAGTCGAAGCCGAAGGGCGAGCCTACAGCCACCACCCATTCACCGACGCGCGCTTGTTCCGGGTCGCCCAGTTTCACCGTGGGCAGACCACTGGCTTCGATCTTGAGCACGGCAATGTCGGTGCGCGGGTCGGTGCCGATGACCTTGGCCTTGAACTCGCGGCGGTCAAGCAGGCGTACCGTGACTTCGGTATCCGTACCGCGCTCGCTGACCACGTGTGCGTTGGTCAGCACATAGCCGTCGTCGCTGATGATGAAGCCCGAGCCGATGCCGCGGCTGATCTGCGGCCCGCGCGATTGCGGGCCCTGACCGTTGGGCCCCGGCATGTTGGGTAGCGGGATGCCGAAACGCCGCAGCAGATCGAACATCGGGTCTTCGGCGAACGAACCCGGGCCACTTGCGGTCTGGGTATGCACGACGCTGATGTTGACCACCGCGGGCGAGACCTCGGCCACCAGATCACCGAAATCCGGCAAACCGAAGCGGTTGGGTTTGACCAGTGTCTGGGTGTCCGGCGCGGCCGTGAAGGCGGTCGAGGGAATGGTCAGCAAAGCCGTTCCGAGCGCGATGCACAGCGCAACGACGGTGCGTGAAAGCGAATGGCGCATGAATGCCTGTCCTCCGAAAGGTTCTGAAGCGTTGGGGTAGACGCCGAGGCGCCCCGTGCGTTCCCATGCTGCTGCCTGCAAAGCTGTCGTATCCTTTGTCCGGCGTATTTCCCCGGCGCTGCAAAGTTCTCCGCGCGGCACCCAGACAGGAGTTTCATCCATGACCCTCACCGACCTGCGCTATCTCGTGGCGCTTGCCCGCGAACGCCATTTCGGACGGGCTGCCGAGCGTTGCCATGTCAGTCAGCCGACCTTGTCGGTCGCGATCAAAAAGGTCGAAGAAGAGCTGGGCGTGCAGTTGTTCGAGCGCAGCGCGACCGAGGTCAAGATCACTGCGGTGGGTCAGCGTATCGTCAACCAGGCCGAAAAGGTGCTGGTCGAAGCCGCATTGATCCCCGAGATCGCCTCTGCCGGCAAGGATCCGCTGTCCGGCCCGTTGCGTATCGGCGTGATCTACACCATCGGCCCCTATCTCTTGCCGCGCCTGATTCCGCTGATGCGCAAGCACGCGCCGAAGATGCCGCTGGTGATCCAGGAGAACTTCACGCATGTGCTGGTCGAGCAGCTCAAGCGCGGCGAACTGGATGTAGTGATCCTGTCCCTGCCCTTCGAGGAGGCCGGCGTGGTGGCGCAGCCGCTGTATGACGAGCCCTTCCGCGTGCTGCTGCCGGCGGGCCATGCCTGGGCCAGCGAGAAGACCATCGAGGCCGACAAGCTGGCCGACGACCAGTTGCTGCTGCTCGGCGCCGGCAACTGTTTCCGCGACCAGGTGCTGGAGGTCTGCCCGCAGTGCCGCAATGTCGGCGGGCTGCAGCGCACACTCGAAGGCAGTTCGCTGGAGACCATCCGGCACATGGTGGCTTCCGGTCTAGGCGTCACCATCCTGCCCAGTTCTGCAGCTGATGAGCTGCAGGAGAACAATGCGCTGGTGGCCGTGCGTCCCTTCGCCGAGCCGCAGCCAACGCGGCGCGTGGCGTTGGCCTGGCGCGTGACCTATCCGCGCAGCGGCGCCATCGACGTGCTGCGTCTGGCCATCCATGAATGCGGTCTGCCCGGGGTGCGGCCGGTTGGTCGAACGGTGGTCGAGGAAGCCGCCTGAGCCTCATCAAGTGTCTTGATGAGGCTCTTGGGGGTTTTCAATTGGCCTTTCCCAAACCACGCCCGTAACATGGTCTTGTCGTCGGCGCCACTGGCAGCCGACCTGTCTGAATGGAGAACTGAATGGATATCGATATCGGCATCAACAAGAAGGATCGTGCACAGATCGCGGACGGTCTGTCGCGTCTGCTGGCCGACAGCTACACGCTGTACCTGACCACGCACAACTTCCACTGGAACGTCACCGGCCCGATGTTCAACACCCTGCATCTGATGTTCGAGACGCAGTACACCGAACTGGCGCTGGCAGTGGATGCAATCGCCGAGCGCATCCGTTCTCTGGGTTTTCCGGCGCCGGGCACGTATGCCGAGTTCGTCAAACTGAGCAGCCTGAAGGAGCCCAAGGGCGTGCCGTCGGCCGACGAGATGATCCGCCACCTCGTGAAGGGGCAGGAAGCCGTCATCAAGACCGCGCGCAGTCTGATGCCGGTGGTGGATGCGGCGGCTGACGAACCCAGCGCCGACCTGCTGACGCAGCGCATGCAGGTGCATGAGAAGACCGCCTGGATGTTGCGCAGCCTGCTCGACAACAAGTAAGCGCTGCTACCGCATACAAAAAAGGCCTTGCCGGAAACGGCAAGGCCTTTTGCATGGGAGGTCCGGAATCAGGCTTTGGCGGCGCGCTTCTTCTTCGGGGTCTCGGCCTCGCCGTCCTTGGCGTCGGCCTTGGGCTTGCGCGGCTCGAACTCGAAGCCGACCTTGCCATCCTTGCCGCGTGCCAGGAAAGCCGAGAACTTGCGGCGCGTGCGGCTGGAGACGAAGCCCTTGAGCAGATCGGTCTTGCCGTCGGTGAGCAGCTTCACCATCTGTTCGCGCTCGATCGGCTGTTGCAGGATGATCTTGCCGGAGCGGAAATCGCAGTTCTTGTCCGGACCGACAGACTTCTCGCAGACGTAGGACATGCCGTGCTCGAAGACCTTGCTCTGGCACTTCGGGCAGGCGCCGAGCGGCTGCTGGTCCGAGAAGTCGGGCGCTTCGGCTTCCTCACCCTCTTTGGGCTGGCCGAAGTCGAATTCCGGCTGATGTTCGTCGTTGAGTTTGATCTCGGCGTTGAAGGCCCGGCCCATTTTGCTGCGGAAGCCCATCAGCGGGCCGACACGGCGTTCGGTCAGCAGCGTCTCGATCTCGTCGATCTCGAACTGGCGGCTGGCGACGATCTTCCATGCGCTCCAGTCGCACTTCTGGCAGGCGAACTTCTTGTAGTTCTCCTTCACCACCCCGCCGCACTTCGGGCACGGCGCCTTGAGCGTGGCGAAATCGCCCGGCACGGTGTCCGATTCGTAGCTTTTGGCCTTGTCGACGATGTCGCGCGCCATGTCGGCGATCTCGGCCATGAAGGCTTCGCGCGACAGGTCTCCGCGCTCCATGCGGGCGAGCTTGTGCTCCCAGCCGCCGGTCAGCTCGGGTGAAGTCAGAGAATTGACGCCCAGGCCCTTGAGCAGGGTGATCAGCGAGAAGGCCTTGGCGGTCGGAATCAGCTCGCGGCCCTCGCGGTGCAGGTATTGCTCGGTGATCAGGCCTTCGATGGTCTGCGCGCGCGTGGCTGGCGTGCCGAGACCGCGTTCGCTCATGGCGGCGCGCAGCTCCTCGTCGTCGACCATCTTGCCGGCGCCTTCCATGGCGGACAGCAGCGTGGCTTCGTTGTAGCGTGCCGGCGGCTTGGTCTGCAGGGCCTTCACGGCAATTTCGTCGGTGCTGATCTTCTCGTGCTGGTCGACCGCCACGAGCTGGTCACCGCCGCCTTCCTCAGTGACGGCTTCCTTGCCGTAGATCGCCAGCCAGCCCGGCTTGACCAGCACCTTGCCTTCGGTCTTGAAGGCGTGCTTTTCGACGCGCGTGATGCGTGTCGTGACGCGGAATTCGGCCGCCGGGAAGAACACCGCGAGAAAGCGCTTCACGACCAGGTCGTAGAGCTTCTGCTCGGGTTCGGACAGGCTTTTGGGCACGACGCCGGTCGGGATGATGGCGAAGTGATCCGAGATCTTGGCGTTGTTGAAGATGCGCTTGTTCGGTTTGACCCAGTCGTTCTTGGTGATTTCGTTGGCGAACGGGGCGTAGGCCTGCGGCAGCTCGCGCAGCACGTCCTTGACGGTCTGCACATAGTCTTCGGGCAGCGCGCGGGCATCGGTACGCGGATAGGTCAGCACCTTGTGACGCTCGTACAGTGCTTGCGCGATCTGCAGCGTGGCGCGCGCCGAGAAACCGAAGCGGCCGTTGGCCTCGCGCTGCAGGCTGGTCAGGTCGAACAGCAGCGGCGACATCTGCGTGGTGGGCTTGGCCTCTTCGGTGACTTCACCCGGCTTGCCTTCGCAGGTGGCCCGGATGGCGTCGGCCTTTTCCTTCTCCCACAGACGGAAGGCGGTAGCGTGCTCGTCACCCTCGGGGCGCTTGAAACCTTCGTCGAACCAGCGGCCGGTGTAGGTGCCGGCCTTGCAGCCGAACTCGGCTTCGATCTCCCAGTAGTCGCGCGACTTGAACTTGCGGATGCGGTTCTCGCGCTCGACCACGATGGCCAGCGTCGGCGTCTGCACACGGCCGACCGTGGTCAGGTGGAAACCGCCGCTCTTGGAGTTGAAGGCGGTCATGGCGCGCGTGCCGTTGATGCCGACCAGCCAGTCGGATTCGGCGCGGCACACGGCCGCGGAGCGCAGGCCTTCGACTTCCTCGGCGCTGCGCAGACTGGCGAAGCCGTCGCGGATGGCGGCGGGCGTCATCGACTGCAGCCACAAGCGGCGCGCCGGTTTCTTGGTCTTGGAGTGTTCGGCGATGAAGTTGAAGATCAGCTCACCCTCGCGTCCCGCGTCGCAGGCGTTGATGAGGCCGTCCACGTCCTTGCGCTTGATCAGCCGCGTGAGCAGTTTGAGCCGGTCGTCGGTCTTCTCGATGGGTTTGAGCGCGAAGTGCGGCGGGATCATCGGCAGATGGGCGAAGGTCCATTTGCCGCGCTTGACTTCGAATTCCTCGGGCACGGCCAGTTCGAGCAGATGGCCGACCGCCGAGGACAGGACGTACTCCTCTGATTCGAAGTAGTCCTTTTCCTTGGTGAACCCTCCCAGTGCGCGGGCGATGTCCTGCGCGACCGAGGGTTTTTCCGCGATGATCAGTTGCTTGCTCATGCCTGTTGGCCAGCCTTGCGGGAGCGTTTTGCTCCCTTCAATTGATTGAGGCCGGCTTTATGCCGGCCCTGTATGTGCGGCGCATCATAAGCAGGCCTGTTCAGGCCGTGCAAGCATGCGCGGGAATCGGACTACTGCAAAAGTGCGTCTTCGGCGTCTTCGGCGCCGGTCAGCAGCTCGTCGAGAATCAGCACGTCGAGCGGGCGTTCCTGCTGCCACAGCACCATCAGCACGATGACCTTGAGGCGGTGCACGTCGAGGCGAAAGCCCTCGAGCGCAAGCGCCCGGCCGATGACCAGCTCGCGCGTACCTGCGTCGAGCGCACCGCTGCTCTCCAGGAAAGCCAGAAAGCCGCGGCATTCCACGTCCAGACGCGCCTCTTCGTCCGCCGTGAAGATGCGGATCGAGTCTGCTTGAGGCGCTCGCGCCATCGGCACGGTTGCGATCTCGCGCAGTTCCGACAGCCAGTTGAGCGCCTCGGAGATCTCCTCGTCGTCAAAGCCGGCGTCCGCCAGCGTGCCGGCGAGCTCCCCGTCGGCCGGGCAGGACTCGGGATGGAGATTGTTTTCGAAGAGATAGACGAGGATGTCGAACATGGAAATGGGGGCGTGAATCAGAGTCGCTGGAAGCGGGAACCGGGGAGACTGGCAACACGGCCGTCAAGTTCCAGCGCGAGCAGGATGGCGTACAGCGCATCGAGCGTCAAGCCGCAACGCTTGACCAGGCACTCCGGTGTGACCGGGTCAAAGCCCATGGATTCGAGTACGGCGGCGTTCTGCGGGTCGGCGGGCGGGGGGCTGGCGGGCTTCTCCAGTACGCGACTGGTCGTGGTGTTCCAGCGCAATTCGTCCAGCACATCGGCGGCGGTTTCAACCAGCTTGGCCCCGTCGCGAATCAAGCGGTGGCAGCCACGTGACAGCGGGGAATGAATGGAGCCCGGGATGGCCAGCACCTCCCGGCCGTTCTCGCTGGCCAGCCGCGCGGTGATCAGCGAGCCGCTGTCGGTGGCGGCTTCAACCACCAGCACGCCGCGCGCAAGACCGGCAATGATGCGATTGCGACGCGGAAAGTTTTGGGCCAGCGGCGGGGTCCCGAGCGGGTACTCGCTGACGATGGCGCCACGTGCGGCGATGCGGTGTGCCAGATCGCGATTGCGTGCCGGATAGACTCGATCGGCGCCGGTGCCGATGACGGCGACGGTCTGTCCGTTGGTAGCCTCGAGTGCGCCGCGATGGGCTGCTGTGTCGATTCCCAGGGCAAGTCCGCTGACGATCGTGAGTCCGGACCCGGCCAGCGCACGGGCGAAGGCGTGCGCATTGTCGATGCCCTGTGGCGTGGCAGAACGTGCGCCGACCACTGCGATGGCGGGTTGGCTCAAGCGCTCGGGGGCGCCGATCACATACAGGACAGTCGGAGGGTCGGGAATTTCGAGCAGAGCGGGCGGATAGACGGCATCGGCCAGTGTGACGAGGTGGTGATCCGGCTCGGTGAGCCAGGTTAGGGCGGCTTCGAGTTGCGTCGGCTCAGGCCCGGCCAGCAGCGCGTCGACAATCTCGCGCCCGACGATTCCGGCGAGCGTGCCGCGCCCGGCGGAAAAAATCTGTGCGGGAGGGCCGAGCGCCGACAGCAGGCTGCGTTGTGCAGCTGCGCCGACGCCCGGCGTCAGGGTCAGACGCAGCCAGGCCTCGCGCTCATCCATCAGGGCCGACTGACGCGGTCTCCCACCGAGACGTGTCCGTCGGTGTCCATCACCAGCGCGTAGGCCACGCGATTGAAGACCCGGAAGACGAACGCAACGCCGTAGCGGGCGTCGGGTAGGTCGAACTGTTCCTTGCTTCGGCGATTATCGTCATTGCTGAATGCAATGGTTCCTCGATTTCTGTGCAGTGCGAGGACATGACCAACTTCAAGGCCTTCGCGGGAACCGATATTGAGTGTGACAACATTGTTGCGGCCAGTTTCGGCTACGCCCCGATAGATGCCGATCAGACGGCCGTCGATTTCAGCGTCGGGAGTGCGCGGTGCATAAGACAAGATGCGCGGTTGATCGATGCGCATCAGGCGATCCTTAGCTCCGATCTCCTCCACCGCGCTGGTGATTCTCAGTGTTGCGGGAACTCCCCGGCTGGCGGCCGAAGGGCGCGCATCCTCTGTAACCACGGCTTCGCCAAGATAGTGCGCTTCATAGGCCAGAGTTTCTTTGGTGACCGGGTCGATAACCGGCCGTACGGGGCGGAAAACTTGCCACGCGCCCTCCCCAGGGGGGATATCTTTGGCGAAGATGGTGTCGCCTTCACCGGTGTAAACGCGCTGGCTGTCTGTGGCGATGACGGTTCCCGCCCCAGCCAGATCGTTCTGGTCGACGATGAGTTGCCGCACCAAGAAGGGCTCGATGTCTGCCAACGGGATGCTAGGAATGGCCTCTTCGACTGACTCGGAGTACACCTGCGGCGACAGCTTCTGATCAGTGATGACGCGACCGATGGACAGTCGTCCGGCGCTGCGGTCGAGGATGATGACCTGTCCGGGATAGATCAGATGCGGGTTCTTCACCTCGTCCCGGTTGATCTGCCACACCTCCGGCCAGCGCCAGGGCTGTTGCAGGAAACGCTGGGCGATGCCCCACAGCGTGTCGCCACGCTGCACCGTATAGGTGTCCGGCGCGTTCGGTGCGAAGGTGTCGGACTGGGACATTGCCGGGCTTGCGAACAGCATCGCGGCGGCACACAGAAGAGGGAATATAATGCGGGTCATCATTCGATTCCGTAACAGGCGGGTGAGCTGCGGTACCGGAACCCCGGCGTCGTCAAGGCGTCAAACCCGCGGGCTCATTCCAGTGCCCGGTGAGGCTAAGCGGCTGGCATGCCACTAGCGAAACCGATTCTGCACGTAAAAACCATCAACCGGCAAGCACTCAAAAATGGCACTTCTTCCGATCCTGCGATATCCCGATCCGAGGCTGCACAAGCGGGCGGCTCCGGTCGAGGTTGTTGACGATGTCATCCGCAAACTCGTGACCGACATGGCCGAGACCATGTACGAGGCGCCCGGCATCGGTCTGGCTGCGACCCAGGTCAACGTCCACAAGCGTGTGGTCGTCATCGATGTGACCGAGGATCGCAGTCAGCTAATGGCGTTCATCAACCCGCAAATCCTTGAGAAATCCGGCGAGCAGGTGTGCGAGGAAGGCTGCCTGTCCGTACCCGGAATCTACGAGAAAGTCACACGCGCGGCGGAGGTTCGCGTGGCCGCGCTGAATGAAAAGGGTGAACGCTTCGAGCTCGAGGCCGACGGCCTGCTGGCGGTGTGCATCCAGCACGAGATCGATCATCTCGACGGCAAGGTCTTCGTCGAGCACCTGTCCCAGCTCAAGCAGACGCGCATCAAAGGCAAGCTCGTCAAGCGGGCCCGGATCACCGCCTGATGACGACGGATCTGCGCGTCGCGTTCGCCGGTACGCCGGAGTTCGCGGCGGTGGCGCTGCGTGCGCTGCTTATGGCCGGTTACAAAGTACCGCTCGTGCTGACCCAGCCCGACCGCCCGGCCGGGCGGGGCATGAAGCTCACGCCCAGTCCGGTCAAGCGTGTCGCGCTGGAGGCCGGCATTAGGGTGGATCAGCCCGAAAAGCTGCGCACGCCGGAACAGCGCGCGATGCTTGCAGACTGTGCGCCGGACGTGCTCGTGGTGGCTGCCTATGGCCTGTTGCTGCCGCCCGAGGCGCTGACTCTGCCGCGACTGGGCTGCATCAACATCCATGCTTCCTTGCTGCCGCGCTGGCGCGGTGCGGCGCCTATCCATCGCGCCATCGAAGCAGGCGATATGGAAACCGGCATCACTATCATGCAGATGGATGAAGGCCTGGACACCGGGCCGATGCTGCTGCGTCGCGCTACCCCCATCTCCGGCGACGACACCACCGGCAGTCTGCACGACCGTCTCGCCACGCTCGGTGGCGAGCTGCTCATCGAAGCCCTGAAGCGTCTGGAGGCCGGAGACCTGCCGGCCACGCCGCAACCTGAGGCCGGTGTGACCTACGCCGCCAAGATCGCCAAGGCCGAGAGTCTGATCGACTGGTCGGAGCCTGCCGAGCGGATTGCCCGACGCATGCGCGCCTTCGACCCCTTCCCCGGCTTGGTGTCCGGCCTGCGCGACACGCCGATCAAGCTCTGGCGCGCCACGCCCGAGACCGGCTCGGGGCGGCCCGGCGAAGTGCTCGTCGCGGACCGCGACGGCGTGGTGCTTGCCTGCGGTGCGGGGGCGCTTCGCGTGAGCGAACTGCAGCGTCCGGGCAGCCGGCGCATGGGGGTGGAAGAATTCCTCCGTGGTTTCCCGATCGCGGCGGGCGAGCGTTTCGGGCAGGCTGGCGATTGAAACCGGTTGCGACGCCCCCCATCTGAGCGTCTTGATTTTCTGAGACGGAGAAGCAACGCGATGTACGGAAACTGGATCAAGACTTCGATGCTGATGGCCGGCATCGTGGCGCTGTTCGGCACGGTCGGCGCACTGATCGGCGGGCAGCAGGGCATGCTGCTGGCGCTGGTTTTCGGCGGTGCCACCAATTTGTGGGCCTACTGGTTCTCGGACCGCATGGTGCTCAAGATGTACCGCGCCCGCGAGGTTGACGAGACCACCTCACCCTACCTCTACAACATGGTGCGCGAGCTGGCGCGCCGTGCCGACCTGCCGATGCCCAGGGTGTACCTCATCGACGAGGCCCAGCCGAACGCCTTCGCCACCGGTCGTAATCCCGACAACGCCGCCGTGGCGGCCACCACCGGCATCGTGCAGCTGCTTTCCGAGCGCGAGTTGCGCGGCGTGATGGCGCACGAGCTGGCGCACGTGAAGAACCGCGACATCCTGATCTCGACCATGTCAGCCACCGTGGCCGGCGCGATTTCGGTGCTGGCGCAGTTCGGCATGTTCTTTGGCGGTCGTGGCGAGGACCGCCCCAATCCGGCGCTGGCGATTCTGGTCATGATCCTCGCGCCGATTGCCGCGATGATCATCCAGATGGCCATCTCGCGGACCCGCGAATTCGGCGCCGACCGTGGCGGTGCCGAAATCTCCGGCGATCCGTTGGCGCTTGCCAGTGCGCTCGCCAAGATCGAGGCCTATGCGCGCGGCACGCCGATGGAAACGGCCGAGCGTCACCCCGAAACGGGCCAGATGATGATCATGAATCCGCTTTCCGGCGGCATGCGCGGCCTGTTCTCGACTCACCCGGACACGCGCGAGCGCATTGCGCGTCTGCAGGCGATGGCGCGGTGAATCCCGGGGCCTCCGGGTCGGGATGGGGCGGGGCCGTCGCATGAGGCTGTCCTGGGTCGCCGGCTGGGTGGAGCGCGCACGCGCTTCGGTACGCATCAAGCTGCTGGCCCTGGTGCTGGCACCGCTGGCGATCGGGGTGCCGCTGCTGTTGGGGCTGGTGTGGACCTGGGGTAACGAGGCCTACGAGCGGCTGGTGAACTACAAGGTCAGCTCGGACATGGTCACCGCGCACGAGTACTTTGACCGTGTGCGTGAGGGTGTGGGGGCCGATGTCGTGTCGATTGCCGGCTCGCATCGCCTGGTCGTGAGCCTGGACGAAAGTGATGATCCGGACTTCGTCACGCTGTTGTCGCTGCTGGCGCGCGAACACAGTCTCGATTACCTGATGCTGCTCGATCTGAAGGGGCGTCCGGTGTCGAGTTCATTGTCGGACGAGGCGCCGCCGGACAGCCGCCTGCGATGGCCGGTGGTGGCCGCCGCAGCCAGCGGCGCGGCGCACAACACGATCGAGATTTTCTCGCCCGACGATCTGGGCGCGCTGCACCCGGAGTTGCGTCTGCGTGCGTGGGTGCCATTGGTGCCCACGGTCGCGGCGGCGCCCGATCTGCGCCAGGCTGAAGATCGCGGCATGGTCATCCATGCTGCAGCGCCGGTCTACGATGCCCTTGGCCGGCTCGCTGGCGTGCTCGAGGGCGGCACGCTGCTCAACGGCAACCTGGGCCTGGTCGATCGCATCAACGAGATCGTCTACCGCGATGGCTCGCTGCCGCTCGACAGCAAGGGCACGGCCACGCTGTTTCTGGGGGATACGCGCATCGCCACCAACGTGCGGCTGTTCGAGGGCGAGCGAGCGTTGGGTACGCGCGTGTCGAAGACGGTGCGCGACTATGTGCTGGGCGACGGCGGCATCTGGCTGGGCACGGCCTTTGTCGTGAACGATCACTATGTGTCCGGCTACGAGCCGGTGGTCAACGGCCATGGCCAGCGCGTCGGCATGTTGTACGTGGGTTTTCTTGAAGCGCCTTTGCGCGCCGCCATGCAGGCGGCGATGGCGGTGCTGTTCGTCCTCTTTCTGGCGATCAGCGGGATCGGCACGGTACTCAGCCTGCGCTGGGCGCGCAGCGTGTTCGGGCCGATCGAGCGCATGAACCGCGTGATCGGGCGCATCGAGGACGGTGACGCCGCGGCGCGCGTCGGTCCGGTTGCCAGCCGCGACGAGTTGGGCCGTCTGGCGGTCGAGTTCGACCACCTGCTCGACACGTTGCAGGCCAAGCGCGAAGAGTTGCAGCGCTGGGCCGATGAGCTCGACCGCAAGGTGGCCGAGCGCACCGCCGAGCTCAAAGAAGCCAACGAGACCCTGCGTCGGGCGCAGCAGCAACTGGTCATGAGTGAAAAGCTCGCAGCCATCGGCGAGCTGACGGCCGGGGTGGCGCATGAGGTGAACAATCCGGTGGCGGTGATCCAGGGCAACCTCGACGTCCTCCGCTCGGTGCTGGGGCCGGCGGCCGAGCCGGTACAGCAGGAGATTCGACTGATCCATGCGCAGGTTGACCGCATCCGCCTGATCGTCACCAAGCTGTTGCAGTTTGCCCGACCGGGTGATTTCGCCGGCTACACCGAGAATGTCGATGTGGCGACCGTGGTTGAGGACTGCCTGTTGTTGACGCGCCACAACCTGGACCGTAACGACATCGAGGTGGTCTCCGACCTGCGCGTTGCCGGCCCGGTCGAGATCAATCGTGGTGAATTGCAGCAGGTGCTGATCAACCTGTTCGTGAACGCTGCTCAGGCCATGCCTGACGGCGGTACGCTGACGGTTGGGGGCGAGGATTGGCTGGACGAGACCGGCGAGTCGGTCGGCGTGCTGCTGCGCGTGCGTGACACCGGTATCGGGATTGCGCCAGAGCACCTGGCCAACATCTTCGATCCCTTCTTCACGACCAAGAAGGAAAGCGGCACTGGACTCGGCCTGTCGGTGACCTACACCATCCTTGAACGCTACGGCGGCCGAATCGCGGTGCGCAGCACGCCGGGCGAGGGTACCGAGTTCGAATTGCGGCTGTATCGCCAGGCGGTGTTCCAGAGTGGTCCCGAGGCGCCCGGCTTCATGCGGCGCTGGAAGGGATGACGGGCTCGGTTATCATGAGCCGACCCCGGTGGAGCAACTCAAACAGAATCGGACGGTCACACGAAGTCCGCAAGCCCCCCGGCCCGGAGGAGAGGAATTGATGCTGCACGGGCAAGATCCGATGCGCAACGGCCCCGTTTCGCATGAAGTCGCGCACGACGAACTGGCGTGGCCTGAACTGGCCATCCTGGTGGTGGATGACGAAGAAGGCATGCGCAGCTTCCTGCAGCGGGCGCTCGCCCCGCGTTGTGCGCGGGTCGAGGTCGCGGGCGATGTGGAGCAGGCCCGCAGCCTGATGGACCGTGAACACTTCGATCTGCTGATTCTCGACATCGCGCTGCCCGGCAAGTCAGGCATCGAATGGCTGCGTGAGCTGCGCGAGGGCGGCGTAGGCGTGGACGTCATCCTGATCACCGCCTTTGCGGATTTGGAGAGCGCCATCGACGCGCTGCGTGGCGGCGCCTCGGACTTCATCCTCAAGCCGTTCCGCACCGATCAGATCTTCAATTCGATCAAGAACTGTTTCCAGCGGGCGCGGCTGGCCCGCGAGAACTACGTGTTGCGCCGCGAGCTGTCGGCGCGCGAAGACCAGGTCGAAGGTCTGGTCGGCAGTTCGCCGCCGATGCTGGAGCTGCGCGATGTTCTCCACCGCGTCGCCGCCACGCCCAGCACGGTGTTGCTGCAGGGCGAATCCGGCACCGGCAAGGAAGTGGTCGCGCGTGCGCTGCATCAGCTGAGCGGCCGACGTGAGCGGGCTTTCGTTCCGGTCAACTGCGCGGCGATCCCCTCCGAGCTGATCGAAAGCGAGCTGTTCGGCCACGTCAAAGGCGCGTTCACGGGTGCTGCGGCCAGCCGCAACGGCCTGTTCTACTACGCCAACGGCGGCACGCTGTTCCTCGACGAGATCAGCGAACTGCCGCTGTCGATGCAGAGTCGATTGCTGCGTGTGCTCGAAGAACGCCGGCTGCGGCCGGTGGGCTCGGAACGCGAGCTGCCGGTGGATGTGCGCATCATCGCCGCGTCCAACCGCGACCTGACGCAGGCCGTGCACGACGGAGTGTTTCGCGAGGATCTGTATTTCCGTCTGGCCGTCGTCGACCTGCAGGTGCCGGCCTTGCGTGATCGTGCCGAGGATGTGCCGGCGCTGGTCGAGCATTTCATGGCCATGCTGTCGCAGCGGCTGGGTGTGCCGCCCATGCAGCCCGATGCGGCGGTGATGGATGCGCTGTGCCGGTACCATTGGCCGGGCAATGTGCGCGAGCTGCGCAACTTCGTCGAACGCTCCTTGATTCTCGGCGCCTTTGCCACGGACGCCATGGCAGCGCCGGTGTCTGCCGCACGCGCCCAGGCTGACCCCGAGTTGTCGCTCGACGAGGTCGAACGCCGTCACATTCTCGGCGCGCTGGATGCCTGTGGCGGAAACAAGGCGGAAGCCGCGCGCCGTCTGGGCGTGTCGCGCAAGACCCTGGACCGCAAATTCGCAGAATGGAGCGAGAGAACCTCATGAACACCCCAGTACCCTGCCCTGTGCTCCTGACCGGAGAGGCCTCATGCAGGTGATCGGATTCGCCGGCTGGTCAGGCAGCGGCAAGACCACGCTGATCGAGCAGGTCATCCGCGTGCTGACGGCCCGCGGCTTGTCGGTGTCGCTGATCAAGCACGCCCATCACAAGTTCGACGTCGACGTGCCGGGCAAGGATTCCTGGCGCCACCGTCAGGCCGGCTGCAAGGAAGTGCTGGTCAGTTCGGACAACCGTTGGGTGTTGATGCACGAGCTGCGCGATGCCGAGCCCGAGATGAATCTCGATGCGCTGCTGGCCAAGTTGTCGGACTGCGACGTTGCGCTCGTTGAAGGTTTCAAGCGCGCGTCGATCGACAAGATCGAGGTCTATCGCGAAGGCGCTTCCGAGTCGCAGATGTTCCCGGGTGACCGACACATCGTGGCCGTGGCGACCGATGTGCCCGCTTTGGATACCGGCGTGTTGCCGCGTCTCGACCTCAACGACCCGGTGGCGGTCGCCGATTTCATCGAAGCGCATTGTCTGGGCCGCCGTGCGGCCATTGTCCGCGCGGGGTGAGCACGGCGCGCGGACGCGCGTCGCCCTGTCGCCTGAGGGAGTGAAGCCATGGATCGTCGTGCCTTCGTCAGGACCTGTTCGATCAGCGCCGGCCTGCTCGCCGGCGGGGCGCTGAGCCTGCCGGCCAGTGCATCGCTGCGCAAATACGGCCGCGTGCGGCTGCTCGACAGCCAGGGGCAGCCGCTGAAAGCCTCTGCCGTGCTGGCCGGTGAGCAATACGTGTTCAATTACCCGTTTCCGGCCACGCCGTGCTTCCTGATCAACCTCGGCCGCCCGGTGGACGATCGCAAGACGCTGAAGACCGTCAGTGGCGGGCGCTACGACTGGCCCGGCGGCGTCGGTCCGCAGCGCTCGCTGGTGGCCTACTCGGCGATCTG
The DNA here is from genome assembly GCF_059703705.1 of Pseudazoarcus sp. NS36. Lineage (NCBI taxonomy): Bacteria > Pseudomonadati > Pseudomonadota > Betaproteobacteria > Rhodocyclales > Zoogloeaceae > Pseudazoarcus > Pseudazoarcus sp. NS36. The sequence goes on from NZ_BAAKJA010000003.1 coordinate 204,190, forward strand.
CGCGCACAAGATGACCCACCCGACGCCGGCCATCAGCCATATTTCCTTCCGACCGGCGCGTACCGATGCCGAGCCTGCGGCCGGTGTGATCAGCTGCTGCTCCGAGAACAGCCGCTACGATCCGGCCACCGGTGCGGCAGTGCTCGACGGTCCGGCCGACCAGCCGCTGGCGGCGATCATTCTTGAGCACGACGTGGCCAGCGACGGTCTGTATGCGGTCGGCACGCTGGGTGGCGAGATGTTCCAGCGCTTCTTCAAGACCTTTGGCGCGCGGCTCAGCCTGCAGTACCCGAACGGCAATGCCACCCAGCCGCTGGCTGGCGAGGTACGGGTGCAGCGGCTGGAGGAGTTCTGCGGGAACGTGGTGACGTGCTGAACCGGCGGCGCTCAGCGTGCAGGCCTTGCAGCCTTGAGCAGCGCGACCAGCTCCGGGCGGTTGCTGCGCTCGGCCAGCATCAGCGCGTTGATGCCGGCTTCGTCGGTCGCCTGCGGGTCCAGACCGAGTTCGATCAGTGTGCGCATCATCGCCGTGTCGGCGCGGTCGGTGGCGTGCATCAGCAGGTTCCAGCCGTAGACGTCGCGCGTTTGCGGGTCGGCACCCAGTCCGGTCAGCGCCCGCACCGCTGCAACGTGACCCTTGGCCGTGGCCAGCAGCAAGGGGCTCCAGCCATGACGCACGCGGTGATTGGGGTCGGCGCCGGCCTGCACGAGCAACTGGATGGCTTCGGTCTGGCCGGCCACTGCGGCATACATCAGTGCCGTGCCACCCTTCGGATTTCCGCGGTCGACGACGGCGCCGTACTGCAGCAACATGCGCAGGATGTCGAGCTGGCCCGATTCGGCCGCCCACATCAGCGCCGTCTTGCCCTGCGACTCCGTTTCGCGGCTGACGGCCTCGGGCGAGACGCCCTGGTCGAGCAGGATCGCAACGCGAGTGGCTTGTCCGTTGATGACGGCTTTGATCAAGGCTTCAGCAGACGCGGCGAAGCTTGCCGGGGCCGCGAGGGCGAGAACGAGCAAAAGCACGATTGCCGCCAGGCGGCCGGATTTGAAGGACATCTCACCCTCTCCGAAGCGGTGCAACAGGGTTTGATTATAGAGGCCGGATGGCTCGCGCCAAGTCGCGGGTTTTCCACAATGAAAAGAGCAGGGAGTAGAGCATGACCGAACTCAAACGCGAGGCCGTGGAAGCGGCTCTTGCAGGCGTCGTCGAACCGCATTTGCAGCGTGATCTGGTGTCGGGCGGCTGCGTCGAAGCCATTCACCTCGATGGCGACTGCGTGCGCATTGAACTGGTGATGGGCTTTCCGGTGCGCCGCATTGCCGTTACGCTGCGCGACGCCGTGCGTGCGGCCGTTTCGCCGCTGCCGGGGGTGCGCAGCGTCGATGTCGACGTCACCAGCCGCATCGGCCCGCGCGAGCCGGCCGAGGACCCGAGCGCGATCCCTGGAGTGCGCAACATCGTGGCGGTGTCGTCGGGCAAGGGGGGTGTCGGCAAATCGACCACGGCCGTGAACATCGCCTTGGCGCTCTCCGATGAGGGCGCGCGCGTCGGCATTCTGGACGCCGACATCTACGGCCCCAGCCTGCCGCGCATGCTCGGGATCTCGGGGCGTCCGTCGTCCAAGGACGGCAAGCGCTTCCAGCCGCTCACGCAGTACGGCGTGCAGGCCATGTCAGCCGGCTTCCTGATCGACGAGGAAGAGCCCATGGTGTGGCGCGGCGCGATGGCCACGCAGGCGCTCGAACAGCTCATGCGCGACACCGAGTGGAATGATCTGGACTACCTCATCGTGGACATGCCGCCGGGTACCGGCGACATCCAGCTCACGATGGCGCAGCGCGTGAAACTGGCCGGCGCGGTGGTCGTCACCACGCCGCAGGACATCGCCCTGCTCGACGCCAATCGCGGCTACAAGATGTTTGAAAAGGTCGGCGTGCCGGTACTCGGCGTGATCGAAAACATGGGCATGCACTGCTGCAGCGAGTGCGGCCACGAAGAACACATCTTCGGCGCCGGTGGCGGGCAGAAACTGGCCGAGAAGTACGGCCTCGACCTGCTCGGCTCGCTGCCGCTCGACATCCGCATCCGCGAACAGGCCGACAGCGGCAAGCCGACCGTGGTGGCGGAGCCCGACGGCCCGCTGGCGGGTGCCTACCGCGAGGTGGCGCGCAATATGGCAGCGCGGCTTGCGCTGCGCCACGCCGGCAGCGTCGGCGGTGGTTTTCCGAAGATCTCGATCGAGAACACCTGATCGTTGCTCCCGCGGGTCGGCGTCCGCCGGCCCGTCAGGTCTCGCGCAACCAGCGCTCCAGCGTCTTGCGTGACACGCCCATGCGCCTTGCGGCTTCGGACTTGTTGCCCTGGCAGCGATACAGCACACGCTCCATGTGACGGCGTCGTACCTCGGCCAGCGGCAGGTCGGGTGCGTACCCGCTGTCGCCGCGCGCCTGCAGGTCCGAGGCGTCGAGCGGGCGCACGCGCAGACAGGCGTCCACATTGCGTCCCAGCAGCATGGCCCGCTCCACCAGGTTGCGCAGTTCGCGCACGTTTCCGGGCCAGCTGTGGCTTTGCAGCTTGCGCAGCCCGCCGCGCCCGAGCACGGCCGGCGCCACACCCAGGGTTTCGACAAAGTGCGATGCGAAGTGCTCGATCAGCGCAGGGATGTCCTCAAGGCGTTCGCGCAATGGCGGTACGCGCACGGCCAGCACGTTGAGGCGGTAATACAGATCCTCGCGAAACTGTCCGGCTTCAACGAGCTGCGCCATCGGTCGGTTGGTCGCAGCGACCACGCGCAGGTCAACCGGTATCTCGGCATCGGTGCCGACCGGGCGCACGCTCGACGTCTCCAGCACACGCAACAGCTTGGCCTGCAGGAACAACGGCAATTCCCCGATCTCGTCCAGAAACAAGGTGCCGCCGTCGGCGTGCAGGATCAGCCCATCGCGCCCCTGGCTAGCGCCCGTAAAGGCACCGCGGGCATGGCCGAACAGTTCGCTGTCGAGCAGTTCGGGCGACATCGAGCCGCAGTTGATCGCCACCAGCGGGCCGCCGCGGCCGCTGAGCACATGCAGCTGGGTAGCGGTCACTTCCTTTCCCGCCCCTGACTCGCCTTCGATCAGCACGGTCGTTCGCGACGGCGCGATCCGTTGCAGCAGTGATTCCAGTTCGCTCATGCATGCACTGCGGCGGGCCACGTCGCGTGGATCTGCGGGAGCCGTGCTTGCGGAAATCTCGGATTGGCCGGGGTTCATCATCGGCGCAGGCTGTTCCTGGAGGCGAAAATGCAGACATTTTGTACCAATCGGCCGGTCTGTGCGGGTCAATTTGGGCTGTTTTCGCGGGTGTCGGCGAGAACGTTCAGAGGGGCCTCCGATCACCGATCAGCCCACCGAACAGGCGGTTTCGGAAATGCTGCCATGCACCATGGTGCATTTTGTCCACTGCGGTTTGGATGTGGGTCAAAAGTGCCCGGTGTGCTGTTGCTGCAGCCGCAAAAACCCTTGTCAAAACGGGTGTTTCCACGAATGCCCAGGGTGGCATGTCAGTTGCTATCGTCTATAAAACGATAGGTACTTCCTTGCATAGGGGTGTCACTTGACGACTGATTTGCACGTTCCTGAAGCCACTGACGATACGTGGTCGCACGACGCGGTTTTGCCCGTCGCGGTGATGATTGCGTCGCCCGGTCGGGAGCGTGCGGCGGACTCCATGCTGTGGCAGGTGACCGGCATCGTGGTTGGTGAGCATTTTGCGTCGGCTGAACGTTCCGGCGTCTGTGTGCGTTCGACCGGCGCGGCCGAACTGTTCCTGTGGCGCGGCTTTTCGATCCGGTTGCATCCGGCGCAGGCCGAGGATTACGCCCTCAACCTCGGTGGTGATCGCCCCGAGGTGTACGTCATTGCACGGTTCAGCCCGGAAGGCGGCATGGAGCCGCTGGAGGTCACGGTCAGCCTGGACCGCGCACAGAACCTTGATTGCACCAACCTGCGCGGTTCGGACGAAGTCGTGCTGTCGGCCCAGATGCCGCCGGAGGTCTACCGCTGGCTGGAGAAGTTCATCACCGTCCACTACGAGCCGAAACGCCGGGGCAAGGGTCGCGGCAAGCAGCGCAGCAAGGCGCTGTATGACGCGACCGTGGGTGACTTCCTGGGAGGTGGTTCATGAGCGAGCCGCGCGTGTCCGCCGCCGAAGCCGAGGCCGGAACCTTCCTGTCGCGCTGGTCGCGCCGCAAACGCGGGCTGGTCGTCGACGAGCCGGTCACCGAGCCGGTGGTCACCGTTGCGGTGACCGAAGTCGTTGCGTCCGAGGTTGATGAAGACCCCGTTGATGCCCGTACCGGCAAGCGCATGTCCGAGCTCACCGACGAGGACATGCCCGAAGTCGAGACGCTGACGGCCGATTCGGACGTTTCGATGTTCATGGCCAAGAACATCTCTGCCGCGCTGCGCATGCGTGCGCTCAACAAGATCTTCATGAGCCCGAAATACAACGTGTACTGCCTGTGCGCCGAGTACGCCGATGACTACACCAACTTCGCGCCGCTCGGCGACATCGTGCCGCACGACCTCAAGTCGGCCATCGCACGCGAAGCCGGCAAGCTTTACGAGCGGCTTACCGGTCAGGGCGTGGCAGTGCCCAGGGAAGAACTCGAAGCCCGTATTGCCGCCCAGTTCCGGGGCGAGAAAACGCCTGATCTGGAGGCGGAGTACCTGGCCCGCGCCGAGCGCGACGGCAGCCTGAAACTTTCCCAGGCGGACGAAGAGCCGTCCGGGACCGACCAGAACGTGGTGCCCGACAGGGTGGGCGCCGCCAGAACCGAGGCCACATGACTGATCTTTCCGCCCTGTACGACGATCCTGTGCTCCGATCCGGCGAACCGGAGGCGGCCGCGCGGCTGGCTGCCTTGCAGGCGGCCTACTCCGTTGACGTCGATGCCACCTCACTGGTGGCGTACCGCTCGTCCGGCTATGTGCTGATCGTCGGTGCCGAGCGCGATGCGCTTGAATGTGCCGATGCCTTGCGCGAACACCTGCACTGTACGGTGCTGCCGACAGCGGCAGCGAGCGGCGCCCTGTCCGAGTCCGCGGCCGCCGCCAAGGCCGACGAAGCGCGCGTAATGATCGTGCGCGGCGAACCGGGCGACATCGCCGGTCACCTCGGAAAATTCTCCTGTACGGTCAAACTCCCCAACGGGCAGGACGTCTCGCCCGCCGGCCTGTCGCGCCCGGATCAGCCGTGGTTCGACCTGGTGCTCGATCTGCGCCGCGAGCCCGCCATCCGCCACGAGATCGCGCCTTTCGGCTACTACGCACCGCGTGGCAATTCCGACAAGCTCAACGCCATGCTGGCCGAGATGCCGGAGATGACCGGTGAGTTCGAGAAGCCGCGCTTCTTTGCCTACAACGCCGATATCTGCGCGCACGGTGATTCCGGGCTGAGTGGCTGTACGCGTTGTCTCGACGCCTGTCCGACCGGGGCGATCAAATCACTGGGCGATCTGGTCGACGTCGACCCCTACCTCTGTCAGGGCGCCGGCACCTGTACCAGCGTGTGCCCGACCGGGGCCATGACCTATGCCTACCCCGGCCCGCGTGACCAGATTTCGCGCCTCAAGCGCATGCTCTTCGCCTACCGCGAGGCCGGTGGCGAGAAGCCGTTGCTGGTGTTCCACGACGAAGAGGGCGGCCTTGATCGTCTGCGTGCGCTGGGCGCGCAACTGCCTGCGCGTGCCCTGCCGGTGCAGCTTGCCGAGATCGGCGCGGCCGGCATGGACGCCTGGTTTGCGGCCTTTGCCTACGGCGCGGCCGAGATCGTGCTGCTCGACACCGACACGGTGCCGTCCACGGTGCGTGAGGCCATGCGCGAGCAAATGCGTTTTGCCGCCCCGATCATGGATGCCATGGGCCTCGATAGCGCCCGACTGGTGTGGCTGGGGGTCGACGACGACGCTGCGGCGATCTTCGCGCGCGCCATGCAGCCGGCGGTGCGCCAGCCGGCGAGCTTCGACACCTACAACGAAAAGCGCGGCACGCTGCGGCTCGCGCTCGATCACCTGTATGACCAGTCGCCCGAGAATCCGCGCAGCGTGGCGCTGCCCGCGGGTGCGCCGTTCGGCCAGATCGCGGTCAACAAGCAGGCCTGTACCTTGTGCATGTCCTGTTCGCAGGTCTGTCCGACCCGCGCCATCACTGACGCCGGCGACAAGCCGCAACTGTCCTTCACCGAGGATCTGTGCGTGCAGTGCGGGCTGTGTGCCAAGGCCTGTCCGGAAGACGCCATCACGCTGGATGCGCGCTTCACCTTCGACTGGGAAACGCGTCGCAAGCCGCAAGTGCTCAACGAGGAAGAGCCCTTCTGCTGCATTCGCTGCGGCAAGGCCTTTGCCACCCAGAGCGTGATCGGCCGCATGGTCGAGAAGCTCTCCGGCCATCACATGTTCCAGTCCGAAGACGCGCTGCGCCGTCTCAAGATGTGCGGCGATTGCCGTGTCGTGGACATGTTCGCAGACGACCTCAAGGGCGGCTCCAAGCCGCGCTGGTTCGGGCCGAAATGAGGACGCGAAATGCTTGAAAACACCGTTGAAACGCCGCGCGATACCGATGTCGACATGCTGCGTGCCGGCACCTGGACGCTGCTTGGCCGCTTGCTGATGGCGCCGCCCGACGGTCAATTGCGCGAACGCATGATCGCCATCGGTGCCGAGACGCGCCATGGCGATGCCATCAGCGAGGCCTGGGGCCGGTTGGCCGAGGCTGCGCGCACTGCCGATGACGCCAGGCTTGCCGAGGAATACCAGGCCCTGTTCATCGGTGTCGGCAGCGGCGAGGTCACGCCGTACTCGTCGTGGTACCTCGACGAATCGATTGCTTCGCGGCCATTGGTGCTGTTGCGCGATGAGTTGCTGCGGCTCGGCATCGAGCGGCGCGAAGATAGCCACGAGACCGAGGATCACGCCGGTGCGGTGTGCGAAATCATGGGATTTGTCGTCCTCGATGAGGACGTCGATTTCGACTGGCAGAAGGAAATCTTCGAACGCCATGTCGACAACTGGATGGGGCGACTTTTCGAGGATATCGACAAGGCGCCCAGCGCGGATTTCTACCGCGCAGTGGCGGCGCTCGGTTCAGCGTTCATGACGCTGGAGCGGCGGTTTTATGCAATGTCGGCGTAAGCCGGCCACCAGAGCAGTGGCGGCGACATTGCCGCAACGGGGTTACGACAAGAGGAGTCGGAGATGAACAGAAAAGACGATACGGCCGGGGTTGAATCCCGTCGCAAGTTCATGAAATCGATGGCATTGACCGGGGGCGGTGTAGCGGTTGTGGCGACGATTGGCCAGGCCTCGGCTGCGCCGGTGGAGGCCGAGGCGCCTGCCGAGGCTGCGGCGACCGGCTATCACGAGACACAGCACATTCGCGACTACTACAACAAGGCGCAATTCTAGGCTGGGCGCGGCGTTAGGCCGCCGTAGCCAACAGCGAGGAGAGAAACCATGAAATTGGTCAAGAAAAACGGAACGGCGTCTGCCCCCCTGGGTGCCGGCCTGCTCGGCAAGACCGTGACCCGCCGCAATTTCCTGCGCGGTTCCGGTCTGGCTGTCGGGGGTGTTGCGGTCGCCGGCATCGTGCCGGGCACGATGGTCAAGAAGGCCAAGGCAGCGCGCAGCATCGACCCCAAGGCCGAGATCAAGAAGGTCAAGACCATCTGCGGTCACTGTTCGGTCGGCTGTTCCACCATCGCCGAAGTGCAGAACGGCGTGTGGATCGGCCAGGAGCCGGCGTTTGATAGCCCGATCAACCTTGGCGCACACTGCGCCAAGGGTGCTGCACTGCGTAACCACGGCCACAGCCAGCGCCGGATCAAGTATCCGATGAAGATGGTTGGAGGCAAGTGGGAGCGCATCAGCTGGGAGCAGGCGATCAACGAGATCGGCGACAAAATCCTGGCCCTGCGTGAAGAGTCCGGGCCGGACAGCTTGTGGTTCGCCGGTTCGTCCAAGGCCAACAACGAGGGCTCGTACCTGCAGCGCAAGTTCGCAGCCTTCTGGGGCTCGAACAACTGCGACCACCAGGCGCGTATTTGTCACTCCACCACGGTTGCAGGGGTTGCCAACACCTGGGGCTACGGTGCGATGACCAACTCGTACAACGACATGCTCAAGGCCAAGAGCATCATCATGTGTGGCTCGAACGCCGCCGAGGCGCACCCCGTGGCGATGCAGATGATCCTGCGTTCCAAGGAACAGGGCGCCAAGCTGATCGTCATGGACCCGCGCTTCACACGCACGGCCGCGCACTCGGACATCTACGTGCGTTTCCGCTCCGGGACCGACGTGGCGCTGATCTGGGGCATCCTGTACCACGTCTTCGAGAACCAGTGGGAAGACAAGGAATACATCGCCCAGCGCGTCTATGGCATGGACAAGGTGCGCGAGGAAGTGAAGAAATGGACCCCGTCGGAAGTCGAGCGGGTCACCGGCGTGGGCGGCGATGCGCTGCTTGAAGTTGCCAAGACGCTGGCCGAGAACCGCCCCGGCACCTTCGTATGGTGCATGGGTGGTACGCAGCACACCATCGGCAGCAACTACGTGCGTGCCTACAACTGCCTGCAGCTGGCGCTTGGCAACATCGGCAAGGAAGGCGGTGGCGCCAACATCTTCCGTGGTCACGACAACGTGCAGGGCGCGACTGACGTCGGCCCCAACCCGGACAACCTGCCGGGCTACTACCCGCTCGCCGAAGGCGGCTGGAAGCACTGGTCGCGCGTGTGGGGTGTTGACTACGAATGGCTCAAGGCGCGTTTTGACCAGGAAGAGTACGACGACGGCAAGGGCGGCAAGGTCAAGCAGATGAACACCGGTGGTATCACGGTGTCACGCTGGATCGACGGTGTTCTCGAAGACAAGGCCAACATTGCGCAGAAGGACAACATCCGCGCGGCCATGTTCTGGGGCCACGCGCCGAACTCGCAGACGCGCGGACCGGAAATGAAGCGCGCTTTCGAGAAGCTCGACCTGCTGGTCATCATCGACCCGTATCCGACGGTGTCTGCCGTGCTGCACGACCGCAAGGAGAACACCTACCTGCTGCCGGCTGCGACGCAGTTCGAGCAGGCCGGCTCGGTGACCGCATCGAACCGCTCGATCCAGTGGCGTGAGCAGGTCATCGCGCCGCTCTACGAGCACAAGCCAGATGCCGAAATCGCCTATCTGCTGGCGAAGAAGCTCGGTTTCGCGGACGAGATGTTCAAGAACTACGAGATCGTCAACAACATGCCGACCCCTGAGTCGGTGTTGCGCGAGATCAACCGCGGTACCTGGACTATCGGCTACACCGGCCAGAGCCCGGAGCGCCTCAAGGAGCACATGGCCAATCAGGCCCACTTCGACGTGATGACGCTCAAGGCCACCGGCGGGCCGCTTGATGGCGAGACCTACTGCCTGCCCTGGCCGTGCTACGGCACGCCGGAGCTCAAGCACCCGGGTACGCATGTGTTGTACGACACCAGCAAGCACGTGATGGAAGGCGGCGGCAACTTCCGCAACTCCTTCGGTACCGAGCGCGATGGCGTCACCCTGCTGGCGGAAGGCTCCTACTCCAAGGGTGCCGAGATCCAGAACGGCTATCCGCAATTCACCGCGGATCTACTCAAGCAGCTTGGCTGGTGGGATGACCTCACAGCCGAAGAGAAGGTCGAGGCCGAAGGCAAGAGCTGGACCACCGACCTGTCGGGCGGCATCCAGCGCGTGGTCATGGCGCATGGCTGCCACCCGTTCGGCAACGCCAAGGCGCGCGCCCACGTGTGGAACTTCCCCGACCCGATCCCGATTCACCGCGAGCCGCTGTACACGCCGCGTCACGATCTGGCTGCCGAGTTCCCGACCTACGAGGACCGCAAGGTGTTCTACCGCCTGCCGACGCGCTGGAAATCGGTGCAGGCCAAGGACTACTCGGGCGAATTCCCGCTCATTCACACCTCCGGCCGTCTGGTCGAGTACGAAGGTGGTGGCGAGGAAACCCGCTCGAACCCGTGGCTGGCCGAACTGCAGCAGGATATGTTCGTCGAGATCAACCCGGCCGACGCCAACAACGCCAACGTCAAGGATGGCCAGATGGTGTGGCTGGAAGGTCCGGAAGGCGGAAAGATCCGCATCAAGGCTCTGGTGACTAACCGCGTCGGACGCGGCACGGTGTTCACGCCGTTCCACTTCGGCGGTCACTTCCAGGGTCAGGACCTGCTGGCGAAATACCCCGAGGGTTCCGCGCCCTACACCCGTGGCGAGTCGACCAATACGGCGACCACCTACGGTTACGACGCGGTGACGATGATGCAGGAAACCAAGACCACGCTTTGCCGTGTGATGCCCGCATAACCGCGGAACGAGATAGAGGAGAGCCAAGATGGCCAGAATGAAGTTTCTCTGTGACGCGGAGCGCTGCATCGAATGTCAGGCGTGCGTCACTGCGTGCAAGAACGAGCACGAAGTGCCCTGGGGGGTTAACCGCCGTCGCGTCATCGTCATGGACGATGGCATGCCGGGTGAAAAGTCGGTGTCGGTGGCGTGCATGCACTGTACCGATGCGCCCTGTGCGGCGGTCTGCCCGGTGGACTGCTTCTACACCACCGCCGACGGCATCGTGCTGCACGACAAGGACCTGTGCATCGGTTGCGGTTACTGCTTCTACGCCTGCCCGTTCGGAGCGCCGCAGTACCCCAAGCAGACCGCATTCGGCGTGCGCGGCAAGATGGACAAGTGCACCTTCTGCGCAGGCGGTCCGGAAGACGCCCACTCCGATGCGGAGCTGACCAAGTACGGTGCCAACCGGATCGCCGAAGGCAAGCTGCCGCTGTGTGCCGAGATGTGCTCGACCAAGGCACTGCTCGCCGGTGATGGTGACGTGGTTGCAGACATCTACCGCCAGCGCGTGATGCGCCGCGGTGGTCGTCCGCAAACCTGGGGTTGGCAGGCTGCGTACGGCGCGGCCTGAGTAGACGGCAGTACGCACGGCGCTCCACACGGGCGCCGTGCGCAACCCGCTAAAACCTATAAGGAGCGAGACCATGCCGCACAAATCACTGCTCTTGGCATTGGCAGTTGGCGCCCTGGCGCTGACGGCCTGTGATTCCGGTGTGACCGTGCACGAACCCGGCGTGTACAAGGGCAAGAAAGACGAAACGGCGACCAAGGAAGCCGCGGATCGTCGCGCCGAGCCGCTGCGACAGCGTGCGCTGGTCGCGCACACCGACCGTTAGGAGCCCCGTCATGAATGATTCGAAAACCGTCAGTCCGCAGCGTCGCCGCTGGCGTTCCATGCTGTGGAGCCTGCTGGCCATCGTGACGCTGGCGATGGCTTTGCCGTCGATCGGCTACGTCATGGCGCAGTCGGGCAGCAACACCGCCGCGTTTGGCGAAGGCGGCGACAACCCGCGTTCCGACATGTGGCGTGAAGCGCGCGAAGGTCAGGCCGGCTACACCGCACAGACCGGGCCGTACGTCACCAACACCATGATGAACAACAGCGGAGACATCTGGCGCCAGTTCCGTACCGGCCCGCTGGTTGAATGGGGTGGCTGGTTCATGGGCGGTGTACTTGCCCTGATCGCGCTGTTCTTCCTCGTGGCCGGACGCGCCAAGCTCGACCACGGGCGAGCGGGGATGACCATTGAGCGATGGAAGGCCTACGAACGCGTGCTGCACTGGTTCGTCGCGATTTCCTTCGTGCTGCTCACGATCACCGGGCTTTCGATGCTCTTCGGTCGATACGTCCTGATTCCGGTGATGGGTGCAGAAGGCTTCGCCTGGTGGGCCGGCATCGCGATGAACATCCACAACTACCTCGGCCCGGCATTCTCGGTCGGTCTGTTGTTGATGATCCTGCTGTGGGCGCGTCACAACATCCCCAACGCCACCGATATCGCCTGGTTCAAGCAAGGCGGCGGCATGATCGGCAAGGGCCACCCCTCTGCCGGCAAGCTCAACGGCGGCGAGAAGGTGTGGTTCTGGGTCGGCGTGTTCGCACTGGGCATTCTCGTGAGCGTCTCGGGCGTGATTCTGGACTTCCCGCTGTGGGGTCAGACGCGCAGTGACATGGCGCTGGCGCAGGGCATCCACGCGATTGCCGCGATCATCTGGATCGGCTTCTTCTTCGGCCACGCCTACATCGGCACGCTGGGAACCGAGGGCGCGCTGGAAGGCATGACCACCGGCCGTGTGGACGTCAATTGGGCCAAACAGCACCACGACCTGTGGCTGGAAGAGGAGCTCGCCAAGGGCGTCAAGCCGGTACCGGCTGAAGACGCGTCCTCCTCCGGTGCTGGCGCGGTCGGCCAGCCCAGTCACTGAGTTCAGAATGCGGCGGGAGCCGTAGCCGGGCGGCCGGGAAACCGGTCGCCCGTTTCAGTTTCTGCGGCACCCTGCCGGCAGCAACACTGTGTTGGAGCAAACAATGAAGTTTCTCGAAGTGGCCCGCCTGGACGATACCGACGAGCGCGTGTATTCAAAGGCAGCACAGCTCGGTGAGCCGGCCGTTACCGGTTCGTTCGTCTTCGCCTTCGCGGAAGAAGATCCCGCGACGCTCACCGGCAAGGCTGCGCAGTCCTTCCGTCACGGCTTTCTCGGGCTGGACAGTTTTGGTTGGGCTACGGTGGTGCGCATTGTCGAAGTCAGTGACGAGCAGTACGAGGCCAGCCTGACCAAGCTCGCGCAATTCCTGGTCGAACGTTTCGGTGCGCCCTCATTGGCTGAGGCCCTGCCGGTTGCCCGTCAGGAAGTGGAGTACGCCTCGGGGCTGTGCGAACACCCCGTCGGAACCCTGCTCACCGTCGAGCGTGATACCGAGAACGGCGAAATACACGAATCCTTCAAGCGTGTGCAGCAGCGTCAGCAGGCTGCTGACTGGGAAGGGCACACCGGTCAGGTGCGGATCTGGGACATGTTTCCGGAGAGCGACAACAAGGTCTGAGCATGCGGGGGCAAGCGCTCCCGCAGAGCAGGCGCTGTGGTCAGTTGCGGTCGAACTCGCCCAGTTCGTCGCGCGTGTTGATGTTGCGGAAGGCGTCTTCCTGGTCGTCGAAGTTCACCTCGACGATTTTCAGCGTGGCGTACCAGCGATCAATCTTGCGTCCGCCGGCTTCCAGAAAATCTGCCAGATGCGGCAGCACTTCGCGCTTGCACAGGCAGAACACCGGATGTGCCTGATCGAAGGTCTTGGCCACGGCCAGATCAGCGCCGGCGGCGTCCAGTCCGGCCTTCAGGCGCGATACGAGATCCTCCGGCAGAAACGGCGAGTCACACGGCGCCGTGACCACCAGCGGATGGCTGGCGCGTGACAGCGCCGCATGCAGGCCGGCCAGCGGGCCGGCAAAGCCGCCGATCTCGTCCGGGAATACCGTATAGCCGAAGGCCTCGTAGCGTTCGGCATTCTGGTTGGCATTGATCAGCAGTTCATCCACTTGCGGGCCCAGGCGTTCGAGCACCCAGGCAGCCATCGGCCGGCCCCGCAGTTCGACCAGTCCCTTGTCTACGCCGCCCATGCGGCTGCCCTGTCCGCCGGCCAGCAGCACGCCGGTGATCTTCGCATTCGTGCTCATCGCGTGAATCGCTCTTCGCCGGTGAACAACAGGTAGTGCTTGCCTTGCGCCCGGCCGATCATGGTCAGCCCGACCTGCCTTGCGATCTCCCAGCCCATGCGCGTCAGGCCCGAGCGCGAAACCAGCACCGGGATGCCCATCTGCGCGGTCTTGATGACCATCTCGGAGGTCAGCCGGCCGGTGGTGTAGAAAATCTTGTCGCCACCATTGAGGCCGTCCAGCCACATCTGTCCGGCAATGGCGTCGACGGCATTGTGACGGCCGACGTCCTCGAAGAACATCAGGATCTCGCAACCCTCGGAGGTGGTCTGCGCCAGCGCACAACCATGCACGGCGCCGGCCTGCTTGTAGATCGAGTCGTGCTTGCGCACGGCGTCCATCAGCGCATAGAGCTGCGTCTGCGAAAAGTTCAGCGTGGTCGACAGGTGGATGGCGTCGATCTCGTCCATCAAATCGCCGAACATCGTGCCCTGACCGCAACCGGTGGTGACCGTGCGCGAGGACATCTTCTCCTCGGCGTTTTTCAGGCCGTTGCGGGTCGTGACGGACACCGCATCCACGTCCCAGTCGACCTGTACCGAGGCGAGTTCATCCAGGCTGTCGACCAGCCGCTGGTTGCGCAGCCAGCCGATGGTCAGCGCTTCGGGCGCGGCGCCGAGTGTCATCAGCGTCACCAGTTCGCACTTGTCGACGTAGATGGTCAGCGGGTTCTCACCGGAGATCGAGGTGGGGACCTCCTCTCCGTGCTCGTTCCACGCGGGAATCTCGATGGTCAGTGGCCGGCTGGCCTGGCTCAGCAGGGGGCGACGTGCGGGCGTGGTCATGGGTACAGCCTGAACGGAAACAAGGCCTTCATTCTAGCTGGCCTTGCTGTGCGGGGGCCGGTGGCAGCCAGGCCACGGTGAACAAGGTGCAGCACGCAATGGCCGCCATCAACAACAGCAAGGCGGAAAAGCCGGCCTGTGCCACCAGCGGGCCAAGCAGCCAGACCGCCGCCGAGCTGGCGCCGAAGGACACCGTGAGCCGCATGCCGGCCACGCGTGAGCGCATGCTGTCGTCCACGTAGCGCACGATCATGGCTTCGGTGAAGGGGATCGCGCCGAAGATCGCGATCATGAACAGCAGTTGCAGCGCATACAGCAGCCAGCTCTCCGCGAAGGCCGCCAGCGCCAGCAGCGGAATCTGCACCGCAATCACCGACAGATACAGCGGCTTGAGCGGGAAACGGTCAATCAGCCGGCCGACCACCAGCTGTGCGACGGAAGCCACCGCATACACCGCCGCCAGCAACAGGCCCAGCGTGGCCGGGTCGGCCGTGACGGCGGCCAGGCGTTCGCGCAGCAGCTCGTAGTTGCCGTTGGTCGAGAAGTTGAAGAGCAGGCTGCCGCTGGTTGCGGCGAGTGTCATGACCAGGAACAGACGCACGAACATGCCTCTCGGC
Organism: Pseudazoarcus sp. NS36; assembly: GCF_059703705.1. Taxonomy (NCBI): domain Bacteria; kingdom Pseudomonadati; phylum Pseudomonadota; class Betaproteobacteria; order Rhodocyclales; family Zoogloeaceae; genus Pseudazoarcus; species Pseudazoarcus sp. NS36. The sequence continues at coordinate 219,225 of NZ_BAAKJA010000003.1, forward strand.
ACGTCGGCCTGCAACGGCTTGCGGCGCGCCGGCGGCAGTGCGTCGTCGCGTACGAGCACGGCAAAGGCAATCCCGCAGCCGATGGCGATCACGCCGGGAATGGCAAAGGCCGCGCGCCAGCCCAGATATTTCACCAGAACGCCCGTGACCACCGCCGCCAATGCCACGCCGAGATTGCCGGCCAGTCCGTTGACGCCCAGCGTCCAGCCCGGCCGCTTGCTGCCGCGCACCAGCATCGGAATGCCGACCGGGTGGTAGATCGCAGCGAAGGCTCCGAGCAGCCCCAGAGCGACTGCAATCTCGAACGGAGTGCGCGCGAGGCTGGTGGCAATCGCCGCCGCGCCGATGCCGACGAAGAACACGATCATCATCGGGCGGCGCCCCCACAGATCGCCCAGCCGCCCGGCCGGCAGCGAGCCGATGCCGAAGAGGAAAAACGCCAGCGTCCCCCACGGCATCAGGTCTTCCCAGCGCGCCAGACCGAAATCGGCCGCGATCGACGTCACCGCGGTGGCGAAGATCAGCAGGAACATGTGGTCAATGGCATGACCGATGTTGAGTAGCCAGGTACCCGCCTTGCCGTGCATGGGCCCGCTCCGAAGGGTTTCAGGGTGTGCCGGTGATTCTTTCCGTCCGGTACGAAGTGCTACACTCTGCGGCAGTTTAGCGCGGCGAAGTACCCAATAATCACAGCTGCGATCCACCCCCTCAGCAATGGAGAACTCCTCATGAGCCAAGTTACCCTCGCGGGCAATCCCATCGACGTCGCCGGCAATTTCCCGAAGGTCGGTGATACCGCCCCCGCTTTCTCGCTCGTCGACGGCAAGCTCGGCGATGTCACGCTCGACACCTATGCCGGCAAGCGCAAGGTGCTGAACATCGTCCCGAGCCTGGACACCCCGACCTGCGCCACCTCGACCCGCAAGTTCAACGAAGAAGCCTCCAAGTTGGCCGACACCGTCGTGCTGGTGGTTTCGGCTGACCTGCCGTTCGCTGCCAAGCGTTTCTGCGTGGCTGAAGGCCTCGAGAACGTCGTGCCGCTGTCGACCATGCGCGGCGCCGAATTCATGAAGAACTACGGCGTGGCCGTCACCTCCGGCCCGCTGGCCGGCGTGACCGCCCGCGGCGTGGTCGTGCTCGACGCCAACAACAAGGTCCTGCACTCGGAGCTGGTTTCCGAAATCAAGAACGAGCCGGACTACGCTGCTGCGCTGGCCGTGCTGAAGTAATTCGCGCGCTTTCGTGCGAACAGGACGGCGGGCTTCGGCCCGCCGTTTTTTTGGCCTGATGTCCCACAGTTTCGGGAATGCATCCTATTCTTGCGGGACTCGTCGCACCCAGAATCCACAGGAGCCGCCATGGATCTCGAAAACTATATCCGTGCCCTGCCCAAGGCCGAACTGCACCTGCACATCGAAGGCACGCTGGAACCCGAATTGATGTTCGCGCTGGCCCGCCGTAACGGGATCAAACTGCCGTTTGCCAGCGTCGAGGAAGTCCGCGCTGCGTATGACTTCTCCGATCTGCAGAGCTTTCTTGACCTCTACTACGCCGGCGCGGCGGCACTGGTGACCGAGCAGGATTTCTTCGATCTGGCCGCCGCCTATTTCGAGCGCGCCCACGCTGACGGCGTAGTGCATGCCGAACTGTTCTTCGACCCGCAGACGCATACCGAGCGCGGTATCGCCTTCGAGACCGTGCTGGATGGTCTGGAGCGGGCCTGCCGCGATGCGCAGCAGCGTTTCGGCATCAGCTCACGGCTGATCCTGTGTTTTCTGCGCCACCTGTCCGAGGCGGATGGATTCGATACGCTGGAACAGGCGCTGCCACATCTGTCGCGTATCCACGGCGTCGGGCTGGATTCGTCCGAACAGGGCCATCCGCCGGCCAAGTTTGCGCGTTTGTTCGCGCGTTGCCGTGAGCTGGGCATGCATATCGTTGCCCATGCCGGTGAGGAAGGGCCGCCCGAATACATCGTCGAGGCGCTGGACGTGCTGAAGGTCGAGCGCATCGACCATGGCGTGCGCTGCGATGCCGATGCGGCGCTGGTGGCGCGACTGGCGCGTGAACAGATGCCGCTGACCGTATGCCCGCTGTCCAACGTCAAATTGTGTGTGTTCGATCGTCTCGAAGACCACAATTTCAAGCGTCTGCTCGATGCCGGGCTGAAACTCACCATCAATTCCGACGATCCGGCCTACTTCGGCGGGTATGTTGCCAAGAATTACCTCGATACGGCCACTGCCTTGGGCTTGAGCCGTGCCGAGCTGGCGCGCGTGGCGCGCAACAGTCTGGAGGCCAGCTTTGTCTCGGAGGCCGAACGTGCTCCCTGGCTGGTCCGTCTGGACGCGATTCCGGCATGAGGGGGATTTCCACACAGGGCGGAACCACGCGGTTCCCAGCCTGTCAGCAATCCGTTCGCCGCGTTTTGCGGTCATCCGCCTGGTTACCTCACATGTTTCGATTACGCATTTCCCTGGCGTGCGCGCTTGTTGCAGCGTCGCTGTTGTTGCCCGTCGCGGTCCAGGCCCAGGGTCTTGATGTCATCGTCACGCAGGTGCGCGAAATGCGCATCGCCGACAACATCGAGGCGCTCGGCACGCTGCGCGCCAACGAATCGGCCGAGCTGACGGCAACCACCACCGACACCATTGCCGAGATCCGTTTCAACGACGGCCAGCGCGTTGCCGCCGGGGATGTGCTGGTGGTGATGAACAGCCGCGAGCAGCAGGCTGAGCGCTCCGAGGCGCTGGCCGCGCAGGACGAGGCACGCCGGCAGTTTGATCGCGTGCAGGATCTGGCGCGCCGCGGTACGGCTTCGGCGGCCCTGCTCGATCAGCGCCGGCGCGAGCTGGCCACCGCGCAGGCACGCCTCGCGGCGACCGATGCGCGCCTGCGTGACCGTCGTATCACTGCCCCGTTCGACGGCATCGTGGGCTTGCGCAACGTCTCGGTCGGATCGCTGCTGACGCCCGGCATGGTGATCACCACGCTGCACGACGACTCGGTGATGAAGCTTGATTTCACCGTGCCCGAGTTGTTCATCTCCGTGATCGAGCCGGGTTTGCGCATCGAGGCCCGCAGCCGCGCCTACCCCGCCGATGTGTTCCGGGGTGAAGTGGTGAGCGTCGGCAATGAAGTCGATCCGGTCACGCGCGCCTTTCGGGTGCGCGCGCTGCTGCCCAACGTCGACCGCAAGTTGCGCCCCGGCATGCTGATGACGCTAGGCCTGTCCGCCAACGAGCGGGATGCCCGGGTGTTGCCAGAGGAGGCCATCCTGACGCGTGGACGCGAGCATTCGGTGTTTGTCGTGGCCGGCCAGGGCGACGCCTTGAGCGCGCAACGACGCGTAGTGCAGCTGGGCACGCGCATGCCCGGCATGGTGGAGATCCGCGACGGCCTGACGGGGGATGAACGCGTCGTCACGCATGGCGCGTTCCGGCTCGCGGATGGTGACGCGGTGCGCATCCGCGCCGTCGACGACGGCAGCCGACCGTTGGCCGAGCTGCTGGCCCTGCCTGCCGGGGCCGCGAAATGATCCTCTCCGACGTCTCGGTCAAACGGCCGGTACTGGCAACCGTACTGGCGCTGCTGCTGGTGATCTTCGGCTTGATGGCCTACCAGCAGTTGCCCTTGCGCGAGTATCCCGACATTGATGCGCCGGTGGTGGCGATCGAGACCAACTATCCGGGCGCTGCGGCGACCGTGATCGAGACGCAGATCACCGAGCCCATCGAAGAGGCCGTGGCCGGCATCGAGGGCATCGAATACATCGAGTCGCGCAGCCGCGACGGTGAATCCGACGTGGTGCTGCGTTTTTCCATCAGCCGTGACATCGAGGCGGCCGCCAACGACGTGCGCGATGCCGTCTCGCGCGTCATCGAGCGCCTGCCGGTCGAGGCCGACGCACCCGAGATCCAGCGCGTGGACGCCGATGCCGACGTGATCGTGTGGTGGAATTTCACCTCCGATCGTCACAGCGTTGCCGAGCTCACCGATTTTGCCGAGCGCTATCTGGTCGACCGCCTGTCGGTGGCCGATGGTGTGGCGCGCGTGCGGATTGGCGGTGCGCGCAGCTACGCCATGCGCGTGTGGATCGACCGCAATGCGCTGGCGGCGCGTCAGCTCACCGTGGCCGATGTCGAGAGCGCGCTGCGCAACGACAACATCGAGTTGCCGGCCGGGCGTATCGAATCGCGCACGCGGCTGTTCACGGTGCGCGTTGCGCGCGAGTTCCAGAACGCAGAGGATTTTGCCAGGCTGGTCGTCAGCCGGGGGGACGATGGTTATCTGGTGCGGTTGGCCGATGTGGCACGCGTCGAGCGCGGCACCATCGATGACCGCAGCCTGTTCCGCGGCAATGGCGATCCCATGGTCGGTCTGGGCATCATCAAGCAATCCACCGCCAACACGCTGGATGTGGCCCTGGGCGTGCGCGACGAGGTGCAGCAGCTCAACCGCACGCTGCCTGAAGGCATGTCCATCGAGCCCAGCTTCGATTCCTCGGTGTTCATCGCCGGCGCGGTGCGCGAGGTGTACTCCACCCTCGCAATTGCCACCGTGCTGGTGGTGCTGGTCATCTTCCTGTTCCTCGGCAGCGCGCGCGCCATCCTGGTGCCAGCGGTGGCGGTGCCGGTTTCGCTGGTGGCCACCTTCATCGCCCTGGCGCTGTTCGGCTTCTCGGTGAATTTACTCACGCTGCTGGCACTGGTGCTCGCCATCGGCCTGGTGGTGGACGACGGCATCATCGTGCTTGAGAACATCCGCCGTCGCATGGACGAATACGGCGAATCGGCACTGGTGGCCTCCTTCCGCGGGTCGCGTCAGGTTGCCTTCGCGGTGATCTCGACCACGCTGGTGCTGATCTCGGTGTTCGTGCCGATCTCCTTTCTTCAGGGCGATATCGGCCGCTTGTTTTCCGAGTTCGCGCTGACCATGGCGGCGGCCGTGGTGTTTTCGAGCTTTGTGGCCTTGTCGGTGTCGCCGATGCTGGCGTCCAAGTTGCTGCGCCCGCGCGACGACAACCATCGCATCGTGCAGATCGTTGACCGCATCGTGAATGCCCTGCGCCGCCGCTACGCCGTGGCGCTGCGCAGCATGTTGGCGCACCGCCGGATCGCGCTGGCAGGTCTTGCCGTGTTGTTCGCGGTGCTGGGCCTGCTGTACACCCAGCTGGATGCGGAATACGCGCCGCGCGAAGACCGAGGCGTGTTCTTCGTGCAGGTCACCGGCCCCGAGGGCGCCACGCACGCCATGATGGCCGACTACATGGGCGAGATCGAGCAGCGCATGCTGCCCTACGTCGAGCGCGGCGAGGTCGAGCGCCTGCTGGTGAACTCGCCGCGTGGCGGCAATGACGCCCCGGTCTACAACATCGGCCTGGTGATTGCGGTGCTGGCCGACTGGGCCGAACGCCGCCCGGCCGAAGAGATCATGGCCGAGGTGCGCGGCAAGCTCGCTGACCTGTCGGGTGTGCGCACCAGCGTGATCATGCGTCAGGGCTTCGGCGGGCAGACGCGCAATCCGGTGCAGTTCGTCATCGGTGGTGCCGGCAGCTACGAGGAGCTGGCGCAGTGGCGCGACACGCTGCTCAAAGCCATCGAGGCCGACAACCCCGGCCTCACCGAACTCGACTGGGACTACAAGGAAACCCAGCCCCAGCTTGAGGTGAAGATCGACTACGCACGCGCCGCCGAACTGGGCGTGACCGTCGACGGCATCGGCCGCACGCTCGAAGCCATGCTCGCCTCGCGTCGCATCACCACCTACATCGACAACGGACGCGAGTACGACGTGATCGTCGAAGGCGAACGCGGCACGCAACGCAGTCCGGAAGCGCTGGAGAACCTCTACGTACGCTCGGACCGCTCGGGTGAGCTGATTCCGCTGTCCAACGTCGTGCAACTCGAGGACTTCGCCGATTCACGCGCGCTCAACCGCTACAACCGCGTGCGCGCCATCACCATCAGCGCCGGTCTGGCCGACGGCCTGCCGTTGGGCGTGGCGCTCGATCACCTCGAACGGCTGGCGCGAGAGAGCCTGCCCGAGAACGTGGTCATCGACTACCGCGGTCAGTCGCTCGACTTCAAGACGTCCAGCGGCTCCATGGATTTCATCTTCCTGCTCGGTCTGCTGGTGGTCTTCCTGGTGCTCGCGGCGCAGTTCGAAAGCTGGGTGCATCCGTTCGTGATCATCCTCGGCGTGCCGTTTGCCGTCGGCGGCGGCTTGCTCGGACTGTGGCTGACCGGCGGTACGCTCAACGTCTACAGCCAGATCGGACTGATCATGCTGATCGGGCTGGCGGCCAAGAACGGCATTCTTATCGTCGAGTTCGCCAACCAGTTGCGCGACGAAGGGCGTGAATTCCACGACGCCGTCGTCGAAGCGTCGGTGATCCGCCTGCGTCCGATCCTGATGACTGGCATCACCACCGTCGCCGGCGCCGTGCCCCTGATCCTGGCTTCCGGCGCCGGCGCCGAAACGCGTCAGGTGATCGGCGTTGTCGTGCTGTTCGGCGTGGCCCTGTCGACCGTGCTGACGCTGTTCGTCATCCCGCTGTTCTACGAACTGCTGGCGCGCAACACCGGCTCGCCGGACGACATCAAACACCGCCTCGAGGCGGAAATGGCCCCGCGCTGACGCACCGGAGCCCGCATGCGAGCCATCGTCTGCCATATCTGGTTGCTGCTGACCCTGCGCCATCCCGGCACGGGCCTGCCGCAGCGCTGGCCGCCGGTGTTTGCGCTGATGGTGCTGGCTTCAGTGCTTGCGGCCGTGCGTTGGGAAGTGCTGTACGAGCCCTACATGTTCTCGCGCCTGATCGAGCTGTTTTCGGTCGCGCTGGCGCTGTTCGTGTGGCTGCTGCTGATGGCGCTGATCAGCACGCGCTTTGCGGCAGCCTATGCACTGGTATCGATCGGCGCGGACAGCGTCAGCATGTTGCTCGGGCCTCCCGGCCTGCTGGTTCAGGGCGTGGGGTCGGCCATCCTGCTGCTTGAATTCATTGCGCTGGCCCGCATCGCTACGCTGCTGTGGCGTCGATCGCGCTCCGACGGGCGCATATGAGCGCGTTGGTCGTCGTGGGGTCGGTGCGACAATGCGTACTGGCTCAGCATCTCGGCGGTTTTCCTGATGAATTTCAATCTGCTCCGTATTTTCGTTGCCGTGGTGGACGCGGGGAGTTTTTCGCGCGGCGCAGAAGCGCTCGACATCAGCCAGCCCGCTGTCTCCAAGGGCTTGCGCGAACTTGAAGCACAGCTCGACACCCTGTTGCTCGAGCGCAAGGGGCGCAGCTTCGAGGTGAGTGAGCCGGGGCGGCTGTTGTACGACTACGGGCGCAGCATCTTCGCGCTGGAGCGCGAGGCCGACGAGGTGATCCGTTCGTTCGGCGCGCTGGACCGCGGCGAACTTGTGATCGGCGCCAGCACGACCATTTCGACCTACTGGCTGCCGCCCTATCTGGCGCGGTTTCACGAGCGCTATCCGGGCATCGCGCTGCGCCTGGTCAGCGCCAATACGGCGCACATCGCCGAGGAACTGCTGGAATGCCGCATTGATGTGGCGCTGGTCGAGGGGCCGGTGGCGGACCCGCGCTTCGAGACGCGCGCGTGGCGCGAGGACGAGATGGTGGTGATCGTCGCACGCACCGACGATCTGCCGTCCGACCGCATGATCGACCCGGCCGCGCTGGCGGAACAGCTGTGGGTGGTGCGCGAGCGCGGCTCGGGCAGCCGGGAAGCCACCGATTCGGTGCTGGCCGGGTTGGGCATCGTGGCGCCGCAGACCATTGAAGTCGGCAGCAATGAGGCCATTGTGCAGACGGTCGCGGCGGGCGTCGGCCTCGGGCTGGTGCCGCGCATTTGCGCGCGCGATCAACTTGCTCTCGGCCGTGTGCACCGCGTGTTGCCGCAGAAGGGCCCGCTGCTGCGACAGCTCTATCGCATGCGCCTGCCGCAACGCCCGGTCAGCCACGCTGCGCTGGCCTTTGAAGCATTGCTGTTGGAACCTTCGACAGGACGATGACGATGCACGACGACGCCCACACCATCACCACCGAAGCGCAGCTGGATGCGCTGTTCGGCGCGGTTGCTGCGCCTTCGCTGAAGAAGGAGATCGACCACATCCACCCGCTGTACGCGCAGATGATCGAGGCCTCGCCCTTCTTCATCATGGCGACGTCCGGGCCGGACGGCCTGGATGCCTCGCCGCGCGGTGATCCGGCCGGCTTCGTGGCGGTGGAGGATGCGCGCACGCTGCTGCTGCCGGAGCGGCGCGGCAACAACCGCGTCGATTCGCTGCGCAACCTCGTGCACGATCCGCGCATCGCACTGCTGTTCCTGATTCCCGGTGTCGGCGAAACGTTACGCGTGAACGGCCGCGCACGCATCAGCACCGAGCCGGCGCTGCTCGAACGTTTCGCCATGCACGGCAAGCCGCCGCGCTGCGTGCTGGTGGTGTCGGTCGAGCGTGTGTATTTCCAGTGCGCCCGTGCGATCGCCCGCTCAGGGTTGTGGAACCAGCCTGCGGAAGAGGCGAAGGCGCGCGTACCCAGCCCGGGGCATATCCTCGACGCGTTGACCGGCGGTGAAGTCGATGCGCAGCGCTACGATCTGGCTCTGCCCATGCGTCAGCGCGATACGCTTTACTGAGTCATTCGGCTCGCAAGGCCTCCACCGGGTTCAGACGCGCGGCACGGCTGGCGGGCACGACGCCGGCAATTGCGCCGATCACCACCGCTATCGCCTCGGCTGCGACCACGAAGGCCAAGGGGGTATGCACCGGCAGTGCCGGTAGCAACAGCGCCGCCAGTTGCGCGATGCCGATGCCGGCGACCAGCCCCAGCGCGCCGCCTATCGCGGCCAGCACCACTGCCTCGCCCAGGAACAGACCGAGGATGGTGCGCCCGCGGGCGCCCAGCGCCTTGAGCAGGCCGATCTCGTTGGTGCGTTCGGACACCGCGATGGTCATGATGGTGACGATGCCCACTCCGCCGATGAGCAGCGAGATGCCGCCCAGCGCGCCGACTGCCGCGGTAAGAATATCGAGGATGTTCGACAGCGTTGCGATCATGTCCTCCTGGGTCTGAACGGTCACGTCGTCCTGGCTGTGGCGCGCGGCAAGCAGCGCGCGTGCGGATTCGGCGATACGCGCCGGGTCGGTGCCCTCGCGGTAGGCGAGGTTGATCTCCATCAGACCCTCGCGGTCGTACAGCGCCAGTGCGCGCGCAGCCGGAATGTAGATCATGTCGTCCAGATCGAAGCCGAGAAACTGGCCCTTGGAGGCCATCACGCCGATCACGCGGTAGCGCTCGTCACCGACGCGTACGCGCTCGCCCAGCGCGCTGGCGTCGCCGAACAGTTCGCGCGCGAGTTTCGCGCCGAGCACCGCCACGGCGCGCGCGCTACCGGCGTCCTCGTCGGGCAGGAAGCGGCCGCTGGCCACCGGCAGCGAGAACACGCGATCCATGCTTGCGCCCGTACCCAGCACCATGGTGCGGCGCACGCGCGCGCCGGCGCGCACCTCGGAATTGCCCGATACGGCCGGAATCGAGCCGGTCACGTCGGGCAGGCGGGCGAGCGCCGCGGCGTCGTCCAGCGTCAGCGGTCGTGCGCTCGACGGCAGGCCGGGCGGCCCGCCACTGGCTTCGCGCCGGCCCGGCGTGATCTGCACGATGTTGGTACCGAATTGCGTGAATTCGTGCAGCACGTAGCGGTGCAGGCCTTCGCCCAGCGACGTGAGCAGGATCACCGCGGCAATGCCCACCGCGATGCCGGCGAGCGTCAGGGCGCTGCGCAGTCGGTGGGCGGCGAGCGAGCGCAGCGTCAGGTGCAGGAAGTCGGCCGCGTTCATCGTCTGGCCAGCGCCCGGATCGGGTCCAGCTGCGCAGCGCGACGCGCCGGCAGTACGCCGAAAACCACACCGGTTGCCAGGGCCGTGCCCAGCCCCGCCGCTACCGCCCAGTCCGGCGGCCACGCCGGCAGCAGCGGAAACGCCGCGCGCACGGCCCATGCGCCGCCATGCCCCAGCGCCACGCCGAGCGCCGCACCGGCGGTCGATAGCAGCGCGGCTTCGACCAGGAACACCGCGCGGATCGCGCGCGTGCTCGCGCCCAGTGCCTTGAGCAGGCCGATCTCGGCGGTGCGCTGCGTGACTGCGACGAGCATCACGTTCATGACCAGCACACCGGCCACCGCCAGGCTGATGGCGGCGATTCCGGCCACTGCCAGTGTCAGCGTGGTGAGGATGCGGTCGAAGGTGCCGAGGACCGCGTCCTGCGTAATGACGGTCACGTCCAGTTCGCCGCGCCGTTGCGCGAGCAGGTCTTCGATGGCCATCTGGGCGCCGGCGAGCGCGTCGCGCGAGCGCGCTTCGACGAGCACGCGAAACAGCGTGTTGGTGTCGAACATCGCCTGCGCGGTAGCCACCGGCACGATCAGCAACTCATCGGTGGTCATGCCCAGGCCGGCGCCGGCGCGCTCCATGACGCCGATCACGCGCAGCCGACGGTCGCCGACGCGAACGCTGCGGCCGATGGCGCTCTCGGCGCCGAACATTTCGTCGCGCAGGCTCGCCCCCAGTACCGCTACAGCGCCGGCGCGACGCGCGTCGGCTTGAGGCAGGAAGCGTCCCTGGGCCATCGTGAAGCCGCGCAGCGCGAGGTAGTCGGCAGTCGTGCCCATCACGGTGACGTCACGTCGGCGCCCGCTCCAGGCGATCTCCGAGGTGCCCACCGACAGCGGCGCGACGCGCACCACGGTGCTCAGACGGCGCAACGCGTCAGCATCGTCCACGGTGAGGTCGCGCGGCGTGCTGGTGACCAGAGTGCCCAGCCCCACGCCGCCGGTCTCGCTGCGTCCCGGCAGCACGATGAGCAGGTTCGCACCCAGTGCCGAGAACTCGTCGATGACGTAACGTCGTGCGCCGTCGCCGAGTGCGGTGAGGACTACCACCGAGGCTACGCCGATGGCCATTGCGAGCATCATCAGCATGCTGCGCAGGCGATTGCCGGCGGCCGCGCGCAGCGAGAAGGCGAGCGTGTCGCGCGGCGTCACGATGCTGCCTCGTCGGCGACCACGGCGCCGTCTTCCATACGGATGCGTCGCCGCGCACGCGCGCCCAGGGCGGGGTCGTGCGTGACCACCAGCAGGGTGACGCCTTCGGCGTTGAGTGCTTCGAGTACTTCGGTGACCTCGTTCCCGGTGGCGCGGTCGAGGTTGCCGGTGGGTTCGTCGGCCAGCAGCAGGGCCGGACGCATGATCGTGGCGCGGGCGATGGCCACGCGCTGGCGCTGGCCGCCGGACAACTCCTCGGGCCGGTGGTCGGCGCGAGCGGCCAGGCCCGTCTGCTGCAATGCTTCGGTCACGCGCGCGGCGCGATCCTTCGGCGCGACGCCGGCCAGCATCAGCGGCAGCGCAATGTTTTCGGCGGCGGTCAGGCGCGGCACCAGGTGAAAGCTCTGGAATACGAAACCGATGCGCCGACTGCGCACTGCGGCCTGCTCGTCGGGTGTCAGCGTCGTGACGTCGCGGCCCTCGAGGCGGTAGCTGCCCGAATCCGGGCGGTCGAGCAGGCCGAGCAGATTGAGCAGTGTGGACTTGCCCGAGCCGGACGGCCCCATCACGGACAGGTATTCGCCGGCGTGGATGGTCAGCGTCACGTCGCGCAGCGCATGCACGGTGGCGTCGCCGACATGGAAGATGCGCTCGATGCCGGCCAACTCGATCTGGGCGGCCTGCGTCGCCATGACCTTACTCCTCGGGCACGACACGCACGCCCTCATTCAGGCCGGCGCGCTCGAGCGAGACGACGACGCGCTCGCCCGCGGCCAGTCCGTCGCGCACCTCGGTGTATTGCCAGTTGGCCAGTCCGGTCTCGACCGAGCGCAGTGACAGCCTGCCGTCGTCGGGGCGGTAGACGTAGGCGCGGTTGCCTTCGAGCAGCGTCGCAGTTGGCACGCGCAGTACGTTGTCGCGCACGTCGCGCACGATCTCGACGTCGGTGCTGTAGCCGACGAGCAGGCCGCGCACACGGTCCGGGTCTGCGAACGCTACATCGACGTCCACGGTGCGCGCCTGGCGCTCGACGGCCGAGATGTAGGGCGCGACGCGTGTGACGCGGCCGTCGAAGACCTCGCCGGGCAGTGCGTCGAGTCGGATGCGGGCGCGTTGGCCGGGGTGGATGCGGGGCGCATCGATCTCGTCCATTGGCACGCGTACGTACAGGCAGGAATCGTCGATCAGGTCGATTGCCGGCGGCGTCGGTACGCCGGGCGGCGACGGGGTCGAGTACTCGCCCAGTTCGCCGGTGATCTTGGCCACGGTGCCGGCGAAGGGCGCGATCAGCACGCTGCGTTCGCGGTCGGTGGTGGTGGCGGCGATCTGTGCCTCGGCGGTGCGGGCATCGGCCTCGGCGGCGCGGCAGGCGGCGCGGCGCGCGCGTGCCTCGGTGTCGGCCTGCTCGACGCGCGCGGCCGACACGAAGCCCGATCCAAACAGCGCGCGCTGGCGCACCGCGTCGTGCTCGGCGTTGTCGGCCATGTCGCAGACCTCGGTGACGCGTCCGCGCGCGGCCTCGAGCTGAGCGTGGTTGACGGCCAGTCGCGCGCTGTTGTCCTCGCTCCACAGACGCAACAGCACTTGCCCGGCCTCAACGCGGTCGCCTTCCTCAACGCCGAGGTAGTCGATGCGCCCGCCTACGATGGTCGACAACCGGGTACGCTGGCAGGCTTCGATCTCGCCGGCGCGCGTGTTGGCGACGATCGCCTCGACCGTGCCGGTATCCACCGTCGCCAGCCGCACCGGCAGCGGGGGCGTGCGCGTTGTCCACCACAGCACTGCTGCAATCAGAGCGGCGAGGGTGGTGGCGACGGCGAGTTTGCGCAGGGCTGCCATGGCAACGGGATCCTCCGGAACTGATGATCGCGCGCGGCGCTGCGGCGCACAAGCGCAGTGCGCAATATCTTTGCGTTGGATCAAAGAGATGCGGAACTTGCGCTGGCCAGCGCCGTCGGATGACAATTGTCCCGACACGAATATACCGAGGCCGCCATGCAAACCCGAGACAAGAACCTCGATCCCCGACGCTGGCTGCGCCTGGCGAATCATTTCTTTCTGGTCACGGCCGTGCTGTTCGTCATTCACCAGAACGTTTTCCGCCCGGCCCCACCGGCGACGGACGTGCCGGTGATTGCGCAGGCCATCCAGTACCAGCCGCAGACGCCGCCCCCCGGGTTTGATCCGGAGCAGACCAGCAACGAGGAACTCGACCTGTCCGTGCGACCGGAAGAGCGGCCCTACTCGATGCACTGGGAGCCGGCCTTGCCGTCCGGCGACTGAGCCATGGCACTGGTCGAATCGACCATGTTGCCGCTCGGAACGCCGGCCCCGGCGTTCCGCCTGCCTGAACCGGCCACCGGCAATCTGGTGGCGCTCGATGACTATGCGACGGCTGACGCCATACTCGTCGCCTTCATCTGCAACCACTGCCCCTACGTCCAGCTGATCCGCGACGAGCTTGCGCGCTTCGGGCGTGACTATCTGCCGCGCGGCCTGGCGGTTATCGCGATCAACGCCAATGACGCGGCCACCCACCCGGCCGACAGCCCGGAAAGAATGAAGGAAGAGGTGGCGCGCTTCGGCTACGTATTTCCCTACCTGCACGATGCCAGCCAGGACGTCGCGCGGGCCTATCGTGCGGCGTGCACGCCGGACTTCTTCCTGTTTGACGCTTCGCGCCGGCTGGTCTATCGCGGTCAGTTCGACGATGCGCGTCCGGGCAATGACATTGCGCCCTCGGGTCAGGATCTGCGCGCCGCAGCGGATGCCGTACTGGCGGGCTTGCCGGTGTCGACGCAGCAGAAGCCCGGCATCGGCTGCAACATCAAGTGGAAGACCCCTCGCTGAATCAGGCCTCCGGGCCGAAGACGTGGAAGCGGTTCTTGCCCGAGAGCTTGGCGCGATACATCGCCTGATCGGCCTGACGCAGGAACTGGTCGGCGTCCATGGATGCCTGCAGCGGGAAGAAGGCCAGTCCGATGCTGGCCGACACCCGGAGCATCTCGCCCTGATACGGCACCGGCGCGCCCAGCGTTTCGAGCAAGCGCTGGACCAGCGCGATGCTGGCGGTCTGATCGGTCTGGTCGGCCATGACGGTGACAAATTCGTCACCGCCCAGGCGCGCCACGGTGTCGCTCTCACGCAGCGTTGCGCGCATGCGCTCGGCCAGTACCACCAGCAGGTGGTCACCGGCCTGATGGCCGTAGCAGTCGTTCACTTCCTTGAAGCCGTCCAGATCGATATAGGCCAGCGCGAGCTGGCGGTCGCCACGGCGGGCGCGGGCCATGGCGTGGTTGAGCCGGTCGGCCAGCAGCACGCGGTTGGGCAGGCCGGTGAGCGCGTCGTAATGCGCGTTGCGCTTGAGCTGGGCCTCAACCTCCTTCTGTCGTGTGATGTCGATGAACAGCATGACGAAGTGCGATACCGCGTCGTCCGGCCCGCGTACCGCGGTCACGGTCAGCAGGTGGGCGCGTTCCTCGCCCGAGCGGCAGCGGCTCCAGATCTCGCCTTCCCAGTAGCCGTGCTCGATGAGGTTAGTCTGCATCGCGGCGTAGAAGCCTTCGCTCTGGCGGGCCGAATGCAGGATCTGCGGGGTGTTGCCGACGGCTTCCCCGCGCGAGTAGCCGGTGAGCCGTGTGAAGGCATCGTTGACGTCGAGGATGCGCTGGGCGGCATCGGTGATGAGGATGCCCTCCCGCGCATGCGAGAACACGCTGGCCGCCAGTTCCAGCCCGGACTGGGCGAGGTCGCGTTCGCGCACCAGGTGCACGAGCTGGCGGTTGCGGCGCGAGAGCTGCATCAGCAGCGCAGAGATCACCAGAATGGCCAGCGCTCCCGCGGCCAGATAGGGCCAGTACTGCTCCCATATGTCGCGTGGTGCGATGGTGGGTGCGGCGTCGTAGGGCGGCATGCGCAGCGTGCGGGCGAGCTGCTCTACCGGCAGGTAGTCTGCCGGCGGGGCGAAGCCGCCGATATGCGCCGCCTGCGCGGCTGGATGTTCCGGCTGCAGCGTCAGCAGGGCGGTCGTGATGCGACGGACCAGATCGTGATCGACTGTCGACAGCGCAACGAATGGCCATTCCGGATACAGGCGGGTAGAGATGGCGTAGGGGAAGCCGGCGAGTGCTTGCGGGTTGATGACTTTC
Organism: Pseudazoarcus sp. NS36; assembly: GCF_059703705.1. NCBI lineage: Bacteria > Pseudomonadati > Pseudomonadota > Betaproteobacteria > Rhodocyclales > Zoogloeaceae > Pseudazoarcus > Pseudazoarcus sp. NS36. The sequence goes on from NZ_BAAKJA010000003.1 coordinate 234,424, forward strand.
AGGTCGGACGGGTCGAGCTGGCCCGCGGCGGCAAGACTCTCGAGAATGCCGGTGCGGATGAAGCCGGCGTCGACCTTGCCGTCCAGCACGGCGCTGACCACGCTGTCGTGACGCCCCAGCACCACCGGCCGGAGGCTGCGTTCCGGATCGATTCCGGCATCGAGCAGTTCCAGCGCCTGGGTCTGGTAGCCGCCGAGGTAGCGCAAACCCGGAATGCCGACGCGTTGTCCGCGCAGATCGGTCAGCGCGGCCAGGTCCGCGCGATCGGCGCGGGCGATGATCACGCCGCCGAGGGATTCGATCGGCGTCCCGTCCTCGCGGCTGATGACGGTGGCCAGCACTCCGCCGAGGCTGTCGCGGCTGCGCACGATGAGGTAGTGGCTGGGGTTGGTCAGTACCAGGTCGAGTTGATGCTGCGCCATCGCCTGCTCGAGCTCGTCCTGCTCCAGCACCCGCAATTCGACCGTGGCGTTCGGCAACTGTGCGCTGAGGTAGTCGGCCAGCGGTTGGTAGCGCTCGATCATGACCGGCTTGGGGCGGAACGCGAATACGCCGAGCACGAGCTTCTGCGCCGCTTCGGCAGCCACCGGCGCGGCGAGCAACAGTGCGGCAAGGAAACCGGTGAGTTGCCTTTTCATGTCTGCGGCGCCTTGTCGGGTAGAAAGCTCGCGTCGATGAGATCATCGAGCGCGGTGGAAGGACGGTTCGGGAGCATGCTGGAGAGATGCCCGGCAGCCCGCTGTACCGTGCCGTCTGGGGCCAGCATGCGGCGGTTCTGCGCCAGATCGGGCAGCGCCAGCCCGGCAACCGCACGCAGGGTTTCATCCAGGCTCAGTCCGCGCCATGCGGCGATGCGGCGTGTAGCGTCGTCGCGGCTGACGCGCAGGTGCTCGAGCCCGCGCAGATGTGCGGTGATCAGGTCGCGGATGCAGCTGTTCTGCCAGCGCATGCGGTCATTGCGAACTGCCAGCACATCGAAGATCGTGCCCGGAAACTGGCGGCTGTCGTAGATGCGCTGTCCCCCGGCGCGCTCGATCAGGGCGTCGGTCGGCGCGTAGGTGATGACGGCGTCGACCCGGCCCTCGCTCCAGGCGGCGAGCTGGCGATCGTGTGGTAGATCTACCAGCGTCACGTCGGTCTCCTGCAACCCGCCGGCCGTGAGCAGTTTGCGCAGCACAATGCCGCCGACTGCCGAACGCTCGACCGCGATGCGCCGGCCACGCAGCTCGGCCGGGTCAGCGATGTCGGCACGCGCCATCACCACGTCGGCACCGACCGACTCATTCATGACCAGAATCACAGACAGCGGAAGACCTTCGACGCGCGCACCGAGCACTTCGTCCAGGGTCAGGGCTGCGCCGTCGAGTGAGCCATCGCGCAGGCCGGCGAGGGATTCGCTGGCGCTAAGTGCTTTGTGCAGCGCAACAGTCGAAGGCATCCAGCCAAAATGTTCGGCCAGATACAGTGGCTCATAACCGGGCCATGGGTGAATGCCGATGGCGAGAGGTCGCACAGGCTTGCAGCCCGGCAGGGCGGCGAGCATCGTTGCGCTGCAGAGGCCGGTCAGGAAGGAACGTCTAAGCATTCCGGGATTTTAATTTGCACCTGCACAAATTGGCTTGAGCCAACGCAATTTCCGGCGCACTCAGGGCGCTTTCGGGCCGCGAATGTGCGATTTTCCGCGGGCCGCGCCGGTCAGGGTTTTGCTGCCATGACGCAAGTAACTGTTTGAGCATGATTTTCGCCCTGCATTGCCTAGGATTTTGCGCCTCGCAAGCGTAGAATCTCGCCCTTCGCCGAATTTCACGCGCCGGGGTGCGCCATGCGATATCCAGAGTCCTTTGATGTGATTGTTGTGGGTGGTGGCCATGCCGGCACCGAGGCTGCGCTCGCGTCCGCGCGCATGGGCGCGAAGACGCTGCTGCTCACGCACAACATCGAGACGCTTGGCCAGATGAGCTGCAACCCGTCGATCGGCGGCATCGGCAAGGGCCACCTCGTGAAGGAAGTCGACGCGCTCGGCGGTGCGATGGCCGAGGCCACCGACGAGGGCGGCATCCAGTTCCGCATCCTCAATGCCTCCAAGGGGCCGGCCGTGCGCGCCACCCGCGCCCAGGCCGACCGCGTGTTGTACAAGGCCGCGATCCGCCACCGGCTGGAGAACCAGCCGAACCTGACGCTGTTCCAGCAGGCGGTGGATGACATCACCGTCGAGGGCGAGCGCGTTACCGGCGTGGTCACGCAGATCGGCCTGCGCTTTGAAGCGCGTGCGGTGGTGCTGACCGCCGGCACCTTCCTCAACGGCCTGATCCACGTCGGCATGCAAAGCCATGTCGGCGGCCGTGCCGGCGATCCCCCGTCAATCTCGCTCGGCCAGCGCCTGAAGGAAATGCAGCTGCCGCAGGGTCGCCTGAAGACCGGTACGCCGCCGCGGCTGGATGCGCGCAGCATCGACTTCTCGGTGATGCAGGAACAGCCCGGTGACGATCCGGTGCCGGTGTTCAGCTTCCTCGGCTCGGCCGCGCAACACCCGCGCCAGTTGCCGTGCTGGATCACCAGTACCAACGAGCGCACGCACCAGATCATTCGCGAGAACCTGGACCGTTCGCCGATGTACTCCGGCGTGATCGAGGGTGTCGGCCCGCGCTACTGTCCGTCCATCGAAGACAAGATCCACCGTTTCGCCGACAAGGACAGCCACAACGTCTTCCTTGAGCCGGAAGGCCTGGATACGCACGAGATTTACCCCAACGGGATTTCGACCTCGCTGCCCTTCGACGTGCAGCTGGCGGTCGTACGCTCGATCCACGGCATGGAGAACGCACACATCCTGCGCCCCGGCTATGCCATCGAGTACGACTACTTCGACCCGCGCAACCTCAAGTCCAGTCTGGAAACCAAGTCGTTCAGCGGCCTGTTCTTCGCCGGTCAGATCAATGGCACCACAGGCTACGAAGAAGCCGCTGCCCAAGGTTTGCTGGCCGGTGCCAACGCGGCGCTGCAGGTGCAGGGCCGCGAGCCCTGGTGCCCGCGCCGCGACGAAGCCTATCTGGGCGTGCTGGTGGATGACCTGATCACGCGCGGCGTGTCCGAGCCCTACCGCATGTTCACTTCGCGCGCGGAGTACCGCCTGCAGTTGCGCGAAGACAATGCCGACCTGCGCCTGACCGAAAAGGGCCGCGAACTGGGTCTGGTGAGTGATGCGCGCTGGGATGCCTTCTGCCGCAAACGTGATGCCATCGAGTGCGAAACCGCGCGCCTGAAGGCCGCCTGGGCCCATCCAGCCAACGTCCCGGCGGCGGACGCCGAGCGTGTACTGGGCAAGGCGCTGGAGCGTGAGTACCGCTTCTTTGAACTGCTGCGCCGGCCCGAGGCCACGTACGCCGGCCTGATGAGCCTGCCGGGTGCGCCGGCAAGCGAGGCGCTTGATCCTGCCGTGATCGAGCAGGTGGAAATCGCGGCCAAGTATCAGGGCTACATCGACCGTCAGCAGGGCGAGGTCGCGCGTCAGTTGCAGGCCGAATCCGCGCGCCTGCCGGGCCAGCTCGATTATTCGGTGGTGCGTGGTCTGTCCAAGGAAGTGCAGCAGAAGCTCAATACGCATCGTCCCGAAACCATCGGCCAGGCCGGTCGTATCCAGGGCGTAACGCCAGCTGCGGTCTCCTTGCTGCTCGTCTGGCTCAAACGCAATGAGTTGATGGCCCCCACGCTTGCCCGCGATGCCGGCGGCGCCGCCCCCCAGGGGGGCGGTCTTGCCTTGGGGCGGCCCGGCGGCAAGACGGATGCGGGCAAAAAGAGCGCATGAGCGAGGCCGCCCTGCTGGACCGCGGCCTTGCGGCGCTCAAGCTTGAGCTTTCACCGGAAGCGCGCGACAAGCTGCTGGCTTTCGCCGCTTTGCTCGGCAAGTGGAATCGCGTTTACAACCTGACCGCGATCCGCTCGCCCGAGCAGGCCATCACCCACCACCTGCTCGACTCGCTGGTTGTGCTGCCGCATCTGGCAGGCATTGCGCGGCTGGCCGACATCGGTTCGGGCGGCGGCCTGCCCGGCATTCCGCTGGCCATCGCGCGCCCCGATCTGGCGATCACCTCGATTGAAACCGTCGGCAAAAAATCCAGCTTCCAGCAGCAGGCCAAGATCGAGCTGCAGTTGCCCAACTTCATGCCGGTGCATGCCCGCGTCGAGGACGTGGTGCCCGATGCGCCGTTCGACGCCGTGATCTCGCGCGCCTTTTCGGACATGGGCGATTTCGTGGGACTCACCCGTCATCTTCTCGGCCGCGGCGGGCGCTTCCTGGCGATGAAAGGCGTGTATCCTCGGGACGAACTCGCGTCGCTGCCAGCCGACGTGCGCATCGTCGAAGCCCTGCCGCTGACGGTGCCGGGGCTGGACGCGGAACGGCATCTGATCATCCTGGAACGGGACTGATGGCAAGAATCTTCTGCGTCGCCAACCAGAAAGGGGGCGTCGGCAAGACCACCACCTGCGTGAACCTCGCAGCCGCGCTGCATGAGGCCGGGCAGCGCACCCTGCTGATCGACCTCGATCCGCAAGGTAACGCCACCATGGGCAGCGGCGTCGAGAAGCGCAGTCTGGGGCACTCGATCTACCACGCGCTGGTTGGTATCGCTGCGTTTGAGGAAGTGCGCGTGACTTCGCCGACCGGTGGTTTCGACGTCCTGCCAGCCAACCGGGATCTGGCCGGCGCCGAGGTTGAGCTGGTCGATCTGGATCGGCGCGAAACGCGCTTGCGCGACCTGCTCGCACCCTATGTCGATGAGTACGACTTCATCCTGGTCGACTGCCCGCCGTCCCTGTCGCTGCTCACCCTCAACGGCCTGTGTACGGCGCACGGCGTGATCATCCCGATGCAGTGCGAGTACTACGCGCTGGAAGGGCTGACTGATCTGGTCAACAGCATCAAGAAGGTGCACGCCAACCTCAACCCCGATCTGAAGATCATCGGCCTGTTGCGCGTCATGTACGATCCGCGCATGACCCTGCAGCAACAGGTGTCGGACCAGCTCGAAGGGCATTTCGGCGACAAGGTCTTCAAGGCCATCGTGCCGCGTAACGTGCGGCTCGCCGAGGCGCCCAGCCACGGTATCCCCGGCGTGCTGTTTGACCGCAGCGCCAAGGGCGCGCAGGCCTACATGGCCTTCGCGCAGGAAATGATCGAACGGGTAAAGACGCTGTGATACGCCCCTTCGCAACCCTCCGGAAACACGCATGACGCCACCGAAACCGAAAGGCCTGGGCCGCGGGCTGGATGCCCTGCTGGCCGGTAACCGCGACGACGAAGACAAGGGCGAGCTGCAGACGCTGGCGCTCGACCGCCTGCAGCCCGGCAAGTACCAGCCCCGCACGCGCATGGACCCGGGCTCGCTTGATGAGCTGGCGGCATCGATCCGTGCGCAGGGGCTGATGCAGCCCATCCTGGTGCGCCCGGTCGGGCCGGATCGCTACGAGATCATCGCCGGTGAACGGCGTTGGCGTGCTTCGCGTCTGGCCGAGCTGGAATATGTGCCGTGTCTGGTGCGCGAGATCCCCGACGAAGCTGCGTTGGCGATGTCGCTGATCGAGAACATACAGCGTGAAGACCTTAATCCGCTCGAAGAAGCCGCCGGCATTCAGCGGCTGGTCGACGAGTTCGGCATGACCCACCAGCAGGCGGCCGATGCGGTCGGGCGTTCGCGCTCGGCAGCGTCGAACCTGCTGCGCCTGCTCAATCTGGCGGCTCAGGTGCAGGAGTTGCTGATGGCGGGCGACATCGACATGGGCCACGCCCGTGCGGTGCTACCGCTGGATGAGGCGAGCCAGATCCAGGTGGCGAATCAGGTCGCGGCGCGCGGTCACTCGGTGCGTGAGACCGAGCATCTGGTGTATCGCATGCTCAATCCGCATGCGCAGAAGACCCCGGCGGCCCCGGATCGTGATCTGTTGCGGCTGCAGGACGAACTGGCCGACACACTCGGTGCGACCGTGAAGATCCGCGCCAATCGCAAGGGTGCCGGGGAGCTGTCGATCCGTTTCGGTGATCTGGATCAGCTCGACGGGCTGCTTTCGCGCCTCAAGTAGCCGTCCGGCTATGCATCCCCATGCGCGGCTGCAATGCCGCGTTTTTCGTTGACGGCGGCCAGCGGCACCAGCGCGGCGACGAACAGTACGATGCAGAACAGCACGGCGCCCTGCAGCCCGAAGGCCAGTTGCAGCAGGCCGACACCGAAGATGCCGAAGATCGCGGCGAGCTTGGAGAACAGCCCCCAGAAACCGAACAGTTCGGCCGCCCGCTCGGGTGGCGCGAAAGCGCCGACCAGTGCGCGTCCGACCGATTGACTCGACCCCAGACTCAGCCCCGACAGCAGGCCGGCAAACAGGAACACCTGTTCGGTCAACAGACTCGTTCCCAGCGTGGCGTTGATGATCACGGTGAGTTCGGCGACGTAGTAGATCGCAAGGATCGCGACGATCCACAGCACCAGCGTCATGGCGTAGGTCGGACGCCCGCCGACGCGATCCTGCAGCCAGCCGAACAGCAGCGCACCGCCGAGTGCAGTGAGCTGCACGACGATGAACATCAGCGTGCGCGTGCCCTCACTCCAGCCAATGACCTGCGCACCGTAGATGAACGAGAACGCGACGATCACATACACGCCGGCCATCGCGAACAGGATGGAGAGGAAGACTCGCCGCAGATCCGGGTACTGCGCAGCGGTGCGAGCCGTCTCGCACAGCCGGCGGTAGCCGGCCGCGACCACGCCGCCATCAAGCGGGCGACGTACGCCGATGTCCGGTTCGCGCAGCCACAGGAAGGTCGGGATCGCGGCAATCAGGAAGAAGGCCGCGGCGAAGGGGCCGACCCAGCGAACGCGGTCGAAGTTGTCAAAGCTGACCTCGCCGAGGAAGACCAGTGCGAATACTGCAGCAACCAGCCCGCCAGCGTAGCCCAGTGCCCAGCCGAAGCCGGATACCTTGCCCAGCTCGCCCGGTTTGCCGAGGAAGGGCAGGAAGCTGGCGATGAAGGATTCGCCGATGGCGTAGGCGGTGTTCGACAGCACGATCAGGAAGAAGCCCAGCCACCACCAGCCGGGGGCAACGAAATACAGCAGTGCGGTCGTGGCGACGGTGGCGATGTAGCTGGCAAAGAGCAGTCGCTTCTTCGCGCGGGCGTGATCCATGATGGTGCCCAACAGTGGTGCGGTGAGTACCACCAGCAGATAACTCAGGCACAGCGCCATGCTCCACATCAGATTGCCGATCCGATAGTCGGGTGCGTCGCCGACAACGATGCGCGTGTACAGGTCGCCGAAAATGACCGTGATGATCAGCAGCGTATAGGCCTGGTTCGCAAAGTCGAACATGCTCCAGCCGAAGATCTCGCGGCGGCTGGCGCGGGAGGTACGGATCATCGATCAGGCCTGTTGGTGTAGAAAGCCGCAGTCTGAGGCCCGCTACCTTTCGGCGCAAATCCCTGCAAGGGGCAGACGCCCTGAAAACATGGGGCCGAACAGGTTTGACTTGATAGAGGTTAACCCCTACCATTGCCCGGATTTTCAGCCGTCGGCGCCTCCCGAACGGGTAGAAAAGGCAGCGATCCATGCTGAAAGTCGTATTTCTGCAGATATGCGCGACCCTCATCGCAGCGGCCCTGGCGGCCGTTTTTTTCGGGGTCCATGGCGCGGTTTCTGCAACCCTCGCGGGTCTGGTGTGTGCGGTGCCGAACTTGCTGTTCGCGCTCCGCATGAAGGCGGTCTCGAAGCATCCCGGTCCGGTGACCGCGATGACTTTCATGATCGGCGAGTTCATCAAGATCATCGCGATCGTAGGATTGTTGGTGCTGATTCAGGCCTTGTATGAGGACCTCCATTGGGGAGGCTTGTTCATCGGTCTGATTCTGGCGCTCAAGGCGAATTTGTTTGCTTTTCTGGTGAAGACATAATCATGGCATCCGGGCACGCACCGACCGCATCCGAGTACGTTGTACACCACCTGACCAACCTGAATCAGACGGGTCATGGACAGGAAAACATCGTTGACTGGACGTATATCAACCTCGACTCCGTGTTCTGGGGCTTCGGCCTTGGCGCGCTGACCGTGTTCATCCTGTGGCGTGTGGCGCTGCGCGCGACCTCCGGCGTGCCGGGCCGCTTCCAGGGCCTGATCGAGATGATGGTTGATCTGGTTAACGACCAGGCCAAAGGCATCATCCACAGTGCCGAGTCGCGCAAGTTCGTGGCCCCGTTGGCGCTGACCGTGTTCATCTGGGTGTTGCTGATGAACACCATGGACCTTGTGCCGGTCGATCTGATTCCGATGGCCTGGGGCGGTCTGATGGCCTCCATGGGCTTCGTCGAACACGCCGGTGAGGCCTACATGCGCGTCGTGCCGACCGCCGACATCAACGTGCCGCTGGGCATGGCGATCTCGGTGCTGCTGATGTGCTTCTACTACAACATCAAGATCAAGGGCGTCGGTGGCTGGATCCACGAGCTCTTCACCGCCCCGTTCGGTGCGCATCCGCTGCTGTGGCCGGTGAACTTCGTCATGCAGATGATCGAGTTCCTCGCCAAGACGGTTTCGCACGGCCTGCGTCTGTTCGGCAACATGTTCGCCGGTGAGCTGCTGTTTGTGCTGATCGCGCTGCTTGGCGGCACGGCCACCGTATTCGGTTTCCTGGGCCACATTGTTGCTGGCTCGATCTGGGCGATCTTCCACATCCTGATCATCGTGCTGCAGGCCTTCATCTTCATGATGCTGACCCTGGTGTACGTCGGTCAGGCGCATGAAGGTCATTGATTTTCTGTATCATCCGCCGTTTTAACTAGTCACCTTTCTTCAAGGAGTTGTCATGGAAGTCACTCTCGGTTACGTCGCGCTGGCTGCTGGTCTGATCATCGGTATGGGCGCCATCGGTGCGTGCATCGGCATCGGCATCATGGGCAGCAAGTACCTCGAAGCTTCGGCTCGTCAGCCGGAACTGATGAACGCCCTGCAGACCAAGATGTTCCTGCTGGCCGGTCTGATCGACGCCGCGTTCCTGATCGGCGTGGGTATCGCGATGATGTTCGCCTTCGCCAACCCGTTCGTCGTCGCCTGATCGATACCACCTCAACACCCAACGAGGGTCAAGAACAGTGAATCTGAACGCAACCCTGATAGCCCAGATCGTTGTGTTCTTCATTCTCGGCTGGTTCACGATGAAATTCGTGTGGCCGCCGATCATGAAGGCACTCGATGAGCGCGCGGCGAAGATCGCCGACGGGCTGGCAGCTGCGGACAAGGCCAAATCCGACCTCGAGCTGGCTGAGAAGAAAGCCGTCGAAGAGATGCGCAAGGCGCGCGAATCCGCAGGCGATGTTCGCACCGCCGCAGAGAAGCAGGCCGCCAAGCTCATCGAGGAAGCGCGTGGCGAAGCTGCACGCATCGTCGAACAGGCCCGTACCGCAGCCGAAAGCGAAGCCGTTTCGGCGATGCAGCGCGCAAAGGAAGAACTGCGTGACCAGGTCGCGGCGCTTGCCGTGTCCGGCGCGGAGAGGATCCTGCGCCGCGAGATCGACGCCAAGGCCCACAACGCGTTGCTGGCAAACCTGAAACAGGAACTGCAATAAGTCATGGCCGAGAACCTCACCATCGCGCGCCCCTACGCCGACGCTGCGTTCGAGCAGGCGAAAGGCAAGAAGGCGCTGGGTCCCTGGCTTGACGCCCTGGACAGCCTCGCCGCCATCGTCTCCGACGCATCGATGAAGGAAGTCACCCACAATCCGAAGCTTTCGGATGACCAGGTGTATTCCCTGCTGATGGGCGTCGCAGGCGAGGGCCTCTCCGCCGATCAGCAGAACTTCGTTCGCATCCTCATCGAGAACGACCGCCTGCAGGTGCTGCCCGAAATCCGCGACCTGTTCGTTGCCAAGAAGAACGGACACGAAGGTGTGCTGGAAGCCGACGTCAGTTCGGCTTTCGACATCGACGACGCGACGCTGGCCGCTCTCAAGAAGGATCTTGAGGCCCACTTCAAAGCCAAGCTCAACGTCAACGTGCGTCTGGACCCCGAACTCATCGGTGGCGTCCGGATTGCCGTCGGCGACGACGTCATCGACACCTCGGTCCGCGGCAAGCTCGCGAACATGGCCGCTGCGCTCAAGAACTAGGAGTTATCGCAAAATGCAACTCAACCCCTCTGAAATCAGTGAGCTGATCAAGAGCCGGATCCAGGACCTGAAGCTTGGCGCCTCGTCGCGCAGCGAAGGCACTGTCGTTTCGGTCACCGACGGCATCACCCGTATTCACGGTCTCGCCGATGTCATGCAGGGCGAGATGCTGGAGTTCCCGGGCAACACCTTCGGGCTCGCGCTGAACCTTGAGCGTGATTCTGTCGGCGCGGTCATCCTGGGTGACTACGAGCACATCTCTGAAGGCGATACGGTCAAGGCGACCGGCCGCATTCTCGAAGTGCCGGTTGGTCCGGAACTGCTCGGTCGCGTGGTTAACGCGCTGGGTCAGCCGATCGACGGCAAAGGCCCGATCAACGCCAAGATCACCGACAAGATCGAGAAAGTCGCTCCGGGCGTGATCGCCCGTGAAGGCGTTTCGCAGCCGGTCCAGACCGGTGTGAAAGCCATCGACTCGATGGTGCCGATCGGCCGTGGTCAGCGTGAGCTGATCATCGGTGACCGCCAGACCGGCAAGACCGCTGTTGCCGTCGATGCGATCATCAACCAGAAAGGGCAGAACATGCTCTGCGTCTACGTTGCCATCGGTCAGAAAGCCTCGACCATTGCCAACGTGGTCCGCCAGCTCGAAGAGCACGGCGCGCTGGAATACACCATCATCGTTGCTGCTTCGGCTTCCGAATCTGCCGCCATGCAGTACCTGTCGGCCTACGCTGGCTGCACCATGGGCGAGTACTTCCGTGACCGTGGTCAGGATGCGCTGATCGTTTATGACGATCTGACCAAGCAGGCTTGGGCATATCGTCAGATCTCCCTGCTGCTGCGCCGTCCGCCGGGCCGCGAAGCCTACCCGGGTGACGTGTTTTATCTGCACTCCCGCCTGCTCGAGCGTGCTGCTCGCGTGAACGCCGACTACGTCGAGAAATTCACCAACGGTGAAGTCAAGGGCAAGACCGGTTCGCTGACCGCGCTGCCGATCATCGAAACGCAAGCCGGTGACGTGTCCGCCTTCGTTCCGACCAACGTGATCTCGATCACCGACGGCCAGATCTTCCTCGAGACCGACCTGTTCAACGCCGGTATCCGCCCCGCCATCAACGCCGGTATCTCGGTGTCGCGCGTCGGTGGTGCTGCCCAGACCAAGGTCGTCAAGAAGCTCTCCGGCGGTATCCGTACCGACCTCGCGCAGTACCGTGAACTGGCGGCCTTCGCGCAGTTCGCCTCGGACCTTGATGCGGCGACCCGTCGTCAGCTCGAGCGTGGTCGTCGCGTGACCGAACTGATGAAGCAGGCGCAGTTCGCTCCGCTGTCGGTGGCCAAGCTGGCAATCACGCTGTTCGCGGTGAACAAGGGTTACTTCGACGACGTCGACGTGAATCGTCTGCTGGCACTCGAAACGGCGCTGCACAAGCACATCGAAGCCCAGAACGCCGCACTGTACAACAGCATTCAGACCAAGGCCGAAATCGACGCTGACGGCGAGAAAGAGCTCGCTGGCGCCATCGAAGCGTTCAAGAAGACCTGGTCCTGAGACCGCTGAGGGAGGCGTAAATGGCAAGCGGTAAGGAAATCCGGACCAAGATCAAGAGCGTGCAGAACACGCGCAAGATCACCAAGGCGATGGAGATGGTCGCGGCATCCAAGATGCGCAAAGCGCAGGAACGGATGCGGCACGCCCGCCCCTATGCCGAAAAGATCCGCCAGCTCGCCGCCAACCTGTCGCAGGCGAACGTGGCTGACTATCGTCACCCGTTCGTCGTGCGCAAGGCCGAAGGCAAGAGAATCGGCCTGATCATCGTGACGTCCGACAAGGGCCTGTGTGGTGGTCTCAACACCAACATCCAGCGCATTGTCATCAACGCGATGAAGGAATGGGAAGGCAGCGGGGCCAGCGAGGTTCAGGTGTGCTGCATCGGCAACAAGGGCTTGGGCTTCATGCAGCGAATTGGTGCCAAGGTCGTGTCGCAGGTCACGCAACTGGGCGATACGCCTCACCTCGACAAGATCATCGGTCCGATGAAAGTCGTGCTCGACGCCTTCCGTGAGGAAGACCTCGACACCGTGTATGTGGCCTACACCCGCTTCGTGAACACCATGAAGCAGGAGCCCGTGCTCGAGCAGCTGCTGCCGGTTACCGGTGAGCAGCTCGGAACGCCCGACGCCTTGTGGGATTACCTCTACGAGCCGAGCCCGGAAGTGGTGGTCGATGAGTTGCTGATGCGCTACATCGAAACCGTCGTGTATCAGGGTGTGGTCGAGAACATGGCGTCCGAGCAGAGTGCGCGGATGGTGGCGATGAAGGCCGCGTCCGACAACGCCAAGAACGTGATTGGTGAACTGCAGCTGGTCTACAACAAGACCCGCCAGGCAGCGATCACGAAGGAACTGTCGGAAATCGTCGGCGGCGCAGCCGCGGTCTAACGGATTATTGCTTTTAAGGAAATGACGATGAGTCAAGGAACGATCGTTCAGTGTATCGGCGCCGTGGTGGATATCCAGTTCCCGCGCGAATCGATGCCCAAGGTTTACAACGCCCTCAAGCTTGAAGACACCAGCAACGCCATCGTTGAAGCGGGTCTGACCTTCGAGGTGCAGCAGCAGATCGGTGACGGCGTGGTGCGTACCATTGCGCTCGGCTCCACCGACGGCCTGCGCCGCGGCATGGCCGTTTCGGATACCGGCGCGCAGATTTCCGTGCCGGTCGGTGAAGGTACGCTGGGCCGCATCATGGACGTGCTGGGCCGCCCGATTGACGAAGCCGGCGAGATCAAGTCCGACGAACTGCGCCCGATTCACGCCAAGGCACCGAAGTTTGACGAGCTGTCCCCGTCGGTCGAACTGCTCGAAACCGGCATCAAGGTTATTGACCTGATCTGCCCGTTCGCCAAGGGCGGCAAGGTCGGCCTGTTCGGCGGCGCCGGCGTCGGCAAGACCGTCAACATGATGGAACTCATCAACAACATCGCCAAGCAGCACTCGGGCCTGTCGGTGTTTGCCGGTGTGGGTGAGCGTACCCGTGAGGGCAACGACTTCTACCACGAGATGAAGGACTCCAACGTTCTCGACAAGGTCGCGATGGTGTTCGGTCAGATGAACGAGCCCCCGGGCAACCGTCTGCGCGTTGCGCTGACCGGTCTGACCATGGCCGAGCGTTTCCGTGACGATGGCCGTGACATCCTGTTCTTCGTCGACAACATCTACCGCTACACGCTGGCCGGTACCGAAGTGTCTGCGCTGCTCGGCCGTATGCCGTCTGCGGTGGGTTATCAGCCGACGCTGGCCGACGAAATGGGCCGTCTGCAGGAGCGCATCACCTCGACCAAGGTCGGTTCCATCACCTCGATCCAGGCCGTGTATGTTCCCGCGGATGACTTGACCGACCCGTCGCCGGCAACGACCTTCCTCCACCTCGACTCCACCGTCGTGCTGAGCCGTGACATCGCCGCGCTGGGTATCTACCCGGCCGTCGATCCGCTCGACTCCACCAGCCGCCAGCTCGATCCGCTGGTCGTCGGCGAAGAGCACTATGGCGTTGCGCGTCAGGTTCAGCAGACCCTGCAGCGCTACAAGGAACTGCGCGACATCATCGCAATTCTGGGCATGGACGAACTGTCGCCGGAAGACAAGCTGGCCGTCGGTCGCGCACGCAAGATCCAGCGCTTCCTGTCGCAGCCCTTCCACGTGGCTGAAGTGTTCACCGGCGCGCCGGGCAAGTACGTTCCGCTGAAGGACACGATCTCGGGCTTCAAGATGATCGTGAACGGCGAGTGTGACCACATGCCGGAGCAGGCTTTCTACATGGTCGGCAGCATCGAAGAGGCCATGGAAAAGGCCAAGAAACTCTGATAGCGCAGTGCGGCGGGTTCGCCCGCCGCGCAGCCAGAACATAAGGACAACCCATGGCCATGACTGTTCACGTCGACGTCGTAAGTGCGGAAGAGCAGCTTTTCTCGGGTCTGGCAGAGTTTGTTGCCTTGCCCGGTGAAGCAGGCGAGCTCGGTATTCTGCCCGGCCACATGCCGCTGCTGACGCGTATCCGCCCGGGTGCGGTACGTGTGAAGCTGCCGAATCAGGAAGCCGAAGAGCTGATCTTCGTCGCCGGCGGTCTGCTCGAAGTCCAGCCGGGTCTGGTGACCGTGCTGGCCGACACCGCGATCCGTGGCGCTGATCTCGACGAAGCCAAGGCGCTTGAAGCCAAGCGTCTGGCCGAAGAGGCTCTGCAGAACCGTTCGGGGCAGGTAGATTACGCAAAGGCCCAAGCCGAACTGATGGAAGCCATCGCGCAGATCGCAGCGATCCAGCGCCTGAAGAAGCGCGGCCACTGAGCGTCAACGGGATGTAATGAAAAGGGCAACCGCATGCGGTTGCCCTTTTTGTTTGTGGCGCTTCTCCTTCAGATGCGTTTGCGCAGGCGGTCGATGCGCTTGTCCAGACGCGCGACTGCGTCGCGCAAATGCGTGACTTCGTCATGCAGACCATTCAGCTCCGGGCGTGAGGCGATCAGGCCACTTTCTTCGGTCAGGTATTCGACGAGGTTGCCGCCCAGGGATTCCGCGGCCCGCTTCCGCATCACGCCCAATGACCGTGCGCCTTCGACGATGCGATGGGCCGGGGCGTCACCGACCACGCGCGACAGATCTTCCTCGATGTCCCAAGACAGATTGCGGAACACGAAGCCAAGAGCCTCCGCGAACTCAGCATTGCCTGAAATCCGGACACGATTCATCAGCCGATCCAGACCGCCGGAAAGCACCAGTGGCACCTCGGCAATGGGCAGGTTCAGGCTTACGTCCGGCTCAGAGTCCTTCGAGGCGGCCCCGAGCAGACCAGCCGTGGTGATGCTTGCGTCGAGCCTGAAAGGGGTAGCGTCAATGCGGAACTGTTGGTCGCTGAAAGCCTGCAGGCGCTCGCGTGCCCAGGGTGAGCGCGCGAGCGCATGATTGACTGCAGCGATGAAGCCCTGATCGAACAAAGCCGTGCTCATGTTCGCTGCGGAATGGGATCAGTGGCTTTGCTGAATGCCGGCAACCAGCCAGCCGCCGCTGCCATCAACGTTCTTGACCAGATGCCAGACCTCATCAAAGGTGGCCGGCGCCGCGTCTGCATCTTCGCGGATGAGGCCCTTGAAGCGCACGCTGACGACGTACCGACTGCTCTCTTCAGCCACATCAAGCACTTCTGCATCGAGATCGACGACGTCGGTACGCTGTCCTTCGACCGGAGGATGCTCGTTGATCTGCATGCAAATCTCGGCAAAGACCTCCGGCGTGGTGAAGCTGCGAATATCGTCGTGATCGCCGCGGTCATTCGCCGCCTGAAGGCGGATGAAGCTCAGCTTGGCCTGGCGCAGGAAGGCCTCTTCGTCGAGTTGAGCACGCAGCTCGTTGGACGGAGCTGCCGCGCCGCCGCCCACTTCACTCATGGACCTGGGAACTCCGCCGCCAAAGCTTCCCGGCCCGTTCGCGGCATACTGCAATGGCCCCGAGCCCTCGGCATTTGCCGTGGCGCGACGAGCGAGCATGCGGAACAGCATGAGGCCGGCGAAGACCATCAGCGCGATCAGGAAAAACGAAGCGAACTCCTCACCCAGGCCGAGATGGGAAAACAGGGCGGCCAGCCCAAGACCTGCGGCCAGGCCTGCGACCGGGCCCATCCACGACGAACGTGTCGGTGCCGCAGCGCCCGTGGGTTGGCGAGCAGGTGCTGTGGCGGCGGGACGCGGTGCCTGCGGGGGCGCCATCTGGCGCTGCATGCCGAAGCTGCTGCCACCGCCGAAGCGTCGCGCCTCTGCCTCGGGGATCATCATGCTGAAGGTAAAGACCGCTGCGATCAGCGTCATGAAAAGGTGTTTCATGTGATGCCTTGCTCCACAAAAAAGCCGGTCTGCGCCGGTCTGATCGGCGCGCCCCTGTGGGCGCGTCCTCCTCAAATCTTGAATCCGCGGTGCAGTGCGACCACGCCGCCGGTCATGTTGAAGTAGTCGACACGACTCAGACCGGCGTGTTCCATCATCGTCTTCAATTCGTCCTGACCAGGGTGCATGCGGATGGACTCGGCCAGGTAGCGATAGCTATCCGCATCCTTGGCGACCTTGTCGCCCATCCACGGCAGGATCTTGAAGGAATAGAAGTCATAAGCCGGTGCCAGCGGCTTCCAGACCTTGGAGAATTCGAGCACCAGCAGCCGGCCGCCGGGACGCAGCACACGCGTCATCTCGGCGAGTGCGACGTCCTTGTGGGTCATGTTGCGCAGGCCGAAGGCAACGGTGACACAGTCGAAATGGTCGGACGGGAACGGCAGCTTCTCGGCGTCACACTGTGCCACCGGCAGCAGCAGCCCGTTGTTGACCACCCGATCGCGCCCGACCGACAGCATGGCGTGATTGATGTCTGTGAGCCACACCTGCCCGCTCTTGCCTACGCGCTTGGCAAATGCTAGTGAGAGGTCAGCCGTTCCGCCGGCAACGTCGAGAACGCGCGAGCCTTCGCGGACGCCGGCAAGCTGTATGGCAAAGGTCTTCCACAGGCGGTGCAGGCCCATCGACATCAGATCGTTCATGACGTCGTAGCGGCGCGCGACCGACGAAAAAACCTCGGCAACCTTGTGGCGCTTCTCGCCCTCGGCAACGGTCTCGAAACCGAAATGAGTGTTCCGTTCGCTCATCGTTTTAGTGCTTGTGAGAGCCGCAGCCACCCGACCCGCAACCACCTGAACCGCAACCGCCGCCAGATGCAGTGGCTGCAGGGTCGCGCTGGGCGCCGGCCTGCTTGAGTTTGTCGAGATACTCCTGCCACAACTCATCCTGGCGGCTGCCAAGCATGTACAGGTAATCCCACGAATACAGGCCGCTGTCGTGACCGTCGTCAAAGCGCGGACGGATGGCGTAGTTGCCTACGGGGTCGACCGCCGCAATGGCGACGTTACGCTTCCCGACCTGCAGCACTTCCTGACCGGGCCCGTGGCCGCGTACTTCGGCGGACGGCGAATGTACGCGCAGGAATTCAAACGGAAGCTGGAACACCTTGCCGTCGTCGAACGCGATTTCGAGGGTCTTCGACTGGCGGTGCACGGTGATGCCGGTGGGGGTCGGGGTACGGGTGTCGAGTCCGGCCATGATGGGCCTCGTCTGCAGCGATGTGGAGTTGCCAATCATACCTGAAGCCGGTGCGGCACCGACTTGCGTGACCTGTCACAAAACCTTCAAGGTTCTGCAATAGACTTCGCCAGAACAAATGGAGCAAACGATGGCTGCAAACATACTGCTGGTCGAAGACGAGCCTGCGATTCAGGAACTTATCGCCGTCAATCTCACCCGGGCCGGCCACAACGTGATCCGCGTAGCCGATGCCGAAGCGGCTCAGAGATTGGTGCGCGACGCCCTGCCCGACCTGATTCTCCTCGACTGGATGCTGCCGGGAATGTCCGGTGTCGAGTTGGCGCGTCGGCTTCGTGCCGATGAGCGTACGCGCAGTACGCCGATCATCATGTTGACGGCTCGCGGAGAGGAGGCCGACAAGGTGACGGGGCTGGAGACCGGAGCAGACGACTACATCACCAAGCCGTTTTCGCCACGCGAACTGGTGGCCCGCATCAAGGCGGTGCTGCGCCGCCGCGCGCCGCAGGCTACCGACGATCCGGTGGAGATGGGCGGGCTCAAGCTCGACCCGATCGCGCACCGTGTCAGTGCCAGCGACCAAGGGCTGGCGCTCGGGCCTACTGAGTTCCGCCTGTTGCACTTCCTGATGACGCACCCGGAGCGCGTGCATTCACGCACCCAGTTGCTCGACCAGGTGTGGGGTGACCATGTCTTCGTTGAAGAGCGCACGGTGGACGTGCATATCCGACGCTTGCGTTCGGCGCTTGAGCCGACCGGGCACGATCAGCTGATCCAGACCGTTCGGGGCAGTGGATACCGTTTCTCCACCCAGCTCGACGCCGCGGCCTGAACAGGCCACGTGTAATAATCGACGGGCCCGCATGTGCGGGCCCGTCCTTCATTTTCGGCAACCATGTACAAGATCTGGACCGGATCGCTGATTTTCATCTCGGCCTGCGCGGTCGTGTCCCTCGTTGTCGGCTACGCCTACGGCATGTGGTTCGGTATCGGGCTGTTCATTCTGGTGTTGCTGGGCCTACTTGATCATCATCTGAGCAATCTGCAGCGGCTGGCACAGTGGGCGCGTCGGCGTGATGATGCACCGGCGCCGGAGGGGCATGGCGCCTGGCGGCCGGTCTTTCACGAGCTCGAATGTCGCGCGCGCGACGGACGGGACGAACGCGTACGCCACACCGCTACGCTGGAACGCTTCCGTGCCGCCAGTGAGGCCATGCCGGACGGGATCGTCTATCTGTCGGCCAGCGACTCCATCGAGTGGCTCAACCGCCGTGCCGAGCAGCACTTCGGACTTTCGCAGGATCAGGACATCGGCGTTCCGCTGGTCGGCATCGTGCGTGTGCCGGAGCTGGTGGAGTACATGGAGGCCGAGCTGCACGACGAGCCGCTGCTGATCCAGTCGCCGCGCAAACCGGGCATGCGCTTGCAGATGCAGCTCGTGCCTTTCGGCGGCGGGCAGAAGATGCTGATCTCGCGCGACATCACGCAGCTGGAGAAGCTCGAGACCATGCGTCAGGACTTCATCGCCAACGTGTCGCACGAGTTGCGCACGCCGCTGACGGTGGTCGGCGGATTTCTGGAAACCGTGCATGACGGTCTGGATGATCTGGATCGTGCCGATATCGAGCGCTTCCTGCAGATGGCGCTCGACCAGAGCACCCGCATGCAGCGCCTGATCGAAGATTTGCTCACGTTGTCGGCGCTGGAAACGGATGCTCCGGCACCGAATGAAGAGCGGGTCGACGTCTGCGCGCTAGTGCGCAGCATCTCGCAGGAGGCCATCGTGTTGTCAGCCGGCAAGCACCAGATCGAGGTCGAGCTGGATACGCGTGACGAAGGCGACATCGTGCTAGGCAGCCAGAAGGAGTTGCACTCCGCGTTTGCCAACCTCGCCAGCAATGCGGTGCGCTATACGCCGGCTGGCGGCCGCATCGTCATCGGCTGGCGCCGCGGCATGGGCAATGGTGAATTTTCGGTTTCGGACAACGGTATCGGTATCGACACGAAACACATCTCGCGCCTGACCGAGCGCTTCTTCCGGGTGGATAAGGGGCGTTCGCGCGAGACCGGCGGGACCGGTCTGGGGCTGGCGATCGTAAAGCACATCGTGTCGCGCCACAGCGCTGAACTGGATATCGAGAGCACACCGGGCAAGGGCAGTCGCTTTGCGGTGCGCTTCCCCGGGTCGAGGCTTACCCGGCGACGTTGATCGTCTCGAAGGTCGCCTGATCGAAGTCCGCACCGCGGTTGACGAGTTCCAGCAAGCGGAAGCCGCGCAGGCTTCCGTCGAACATCTCGACGACACGGAAGGGCTGAAAATAGCCAGCAGGCAGCACCAGTGTGGCTGGAGACTTGATGGCCGGCGTTTCGGACAGCTGAAAAGCCGGCTGAAAGCTGACGTCGTATTGTCCCTGACCCAGCCCGACCGAACGCACGGCGACGACCGTGGGAATGCCTTCGAGCAGTTGGATGCCGGCATCCAGAGCGCCGTCTTCGCGGTACATCACCCAACTGACCGTGCCCAGCATGAAGGTTCTGGTGTCGCTCGGGCGGATGGCAATCAGCCCGCGATGTGCCAGTCGTTCCGCGCTGCTGCTGCGACGCAGCCGGAACCCGCCAAGTGACTGATCCAGGATTTCCCACTGAGTGCAGATAAAGCCCCGATGCTCGGCAGCCCGCTGAACGGCGGTGGGCTGCTCAATGGCGATGTCCGTGACGCGTTCGCCCAGCGTCAGCAGGCGCATGTCGCTGCGTACACTGCGGGCTTCGCCCTGCACGCTCGGCTGGCTGAACGGCTTGCCGCCCACATAAAAGGTAATCGCTTTCCAGTCGCCGGTGAGCTCGACTGTCCCGCCGCCGGGGCGGCGGGTAAAGCGGCGTCCGACCGAGCCGCGCGCCCACGGGCGATAAAGCGACAGCAGCAGACGCACGGCTTCGTCCACCTCCACCGACGGATCCAGATTGAGCTCGGTAACGCTTTGGCGTTTGCGGATGCGCGCCGTCAGCTCCCGGAACTGGTCGGCGAGTTGCGAACTGTCAAACCGGCGAATGCCGTCCAGGCGCGTCAGCGTCGCGATCGGGCGCAGGCCGTGGTCACCGTGCAGGTCGAGACCATAGGCGGCGCGACGGCCATCGTCGGCGTCGCTGTCGGGGGCGAGCAAGCGGCAGTGCGGTGCGAAGTGCCGCGCGCAATGCCAGATCTGACCGAACTCGCGCGGTGATCGGCTGAATGGCGCTGACAGGTCCACCAGCAGCAGAACGATGTGTGCTTCCGCTGCACTTTGGGCCTGCCAGGGATTGAGCGGATCTGGCGCGCGGGTGTAGGCAAGCCCGCGTGCCTCGGCGTCGATCAGGCTTTCATGCAATGCCGACCACAGGCCGGGTGCGATGACACGTCGTGCCCGCATGTACTCGAGCACCGCGCGCCCCAGGCAGTCCGAGCGGCGCTGGGCGAGCAGCGTGAGCGTGGCGTCCGAATTGCCCAGCGCGGTGTCCTGGGCAATGACCGAATAGGCGTCGGCCATCTTTCCCCAGGTCGAACTGACCTTGAGCAGCACGTCGTTCTCGGGGGCATCGGGCGCGACCAACAGTCCGGAGTAGCGCAGCGACAGTGTCGCCAGTGCGCGGGAAAGCGGCTCACGCATGGTTTCGAGCACGTCGAGGTGGCGGCGCGAAGGCGGAACGGCGTTGAGCACGGCATCGAGCATGATTTCGAGCTCGTCGCGCAAGGTGGTGGGGTCCTTGCCGCGAAGGTCGCGCAGCGCGGTAAGGCAATCGGCGGCGGTGGGGTGGCTCATCGCGAGCTCCGTGGCGGATTGCGGGCCAGTTCGAGCGCCAGTTCTGCGGCCAGCGTTGCCTCGTCCGGGGTGGTGCGCTGCGCGGCTTCGCGTTCCGGCTCGGCCCAGACCGGCTGGGGAAAGTGACGGTCTTCCCGGTAACGCGGAATCACGTGCCAGTGCAGGTGCGGCACCATGTTGCCGAAGCTGGCGAGATTGATCTTGTCCGGTTGCAACGTATTGCGCAGGACGTGTTCGGTGGCGAACACCACGTCCATCAGATGATCCCGTTGTGCAGGAGGCAGATCGCTCATCTCTGCCACATGGGCGTGCCAGATGACGCGGCAGAAGCCCGGGTAGTCCGCATCATTGACGGCAATCACGCGGCACAGCGCATCTTGCCAGAGGATTCGCTCCGAACCGGATTCGCAGAGAGCACAGGTCATGAAGCCTCCAGCCGGAATGATGAAGGGATTATAGCGGCAGCCGGGCGCCGGCCCGTTCAGCCGGTGTGCGCGATGGTGTGCATTTCTCCCAGATCTTCCGGTTCGCCGTGCGCAAATGCCATCAGGGTGCCGGGGGCGATCAGCGTCCAGGTCTCGTTGTCAGTCAGCGGCAGGGTGGCGATTACGGCGACGCGGTCTTGCGGCGATGTGACGTGATTGAAATCCACGCTGACGTCTTCATCGGACAGGTGAGCGGTGGGAAACGGCGCCTGACGGATCACATAGGCGAGGCGGCTCGAACAGTGCGCGAACAGGCGCTCGCCGTTGGACAGCAAGAAGTTGAATTCGCCGTGAGCGCCGATGGAAATGGCCAGTTCGCGCAGCGTTGCCTGCAGGATGTGCGCGTCGGGCGGGCCGTCCGGGAAGCGCTCTGCCAGCGTCTGAAGGATGTGGCAGAAGGCGCGTTCCGAGTCCGTCGTCCCCACCGGCAGGAAGCGTCCGCCCAGCTGCGGAGCGTAATCAAGCAGGTTGCCGTTATGCGCGAAGATCCAGTACCGGCCCCACAATTCGCGTTGAAACGGATGGGTGTTGTCGAGCCGGATATCGCCCTGCGTGGCCTTGCGGATGTGCGAGATCACGTTGAGCGAGCGGATCGGATACTGGTGCACGAGCTCCGCTACCGGCGAATCCACGCTCGGCCTCGGATCGAGAAAAACGCGTACGCCGCGCCCTTCGAAGAAGGCAATGCCCCAGCCGTCGCGATGGTGGTCGGTCAGCCCGCCGCGCGCGCGAAAGCCGGTGAAGGAAAAGCAGATGTCGGTCGGGACGTTGCAGTTCATGCCGAGAAGCTGGCACATGGTCGGTATTCCGGAGGTTCGATGCCCCGATTATAGGGTGTTGGCCGTGCGCATCAGGGATGCACGGGGCTGGCTGCCGGCGTTTGGACGGTTGTGCCGCGTCGATCCACCAGCCAGTCGGTCAGCGCCGCGCCGGCCCACATGCCGCACAGCGTCACCCACGCAGTCATCGCAAACACGGCTGCGCCGGACACCCCCGCGCCCACTGCACACCCGCCGGCGAGCATGCCGCCAAAGCCCATCAGCAGCGCGCCGATGATGTAGCGGCGCATTGCCGCACCCCCCTGAAATCCTTCGAGCTTGAGTTCTCGCGCCAGCCAGGCAGCGATGAAGGAGCCCAGGAAGACGCCCGGCACCATGCCATGGTCGAAGTTCAGCACCTGACCGAGCGGCGACAGCACCAGCATCAGCATGTCTGCGGCCGGGCCGGTGAACGACAGGCTTTTTACGGCCGTCGGTTCGAAAGTGATGTGCGACAGCGCAAAGTTGAACCACCAGGCGGCCGCCACCATGACACCGCAGCCGATGCCACCGATCCAGCCCCACAGCGGGATGCGTGCGCGCAGCGCGAAGAAAACGCCGGCAGCAAGCCATACCAGACCGAAGGCCAGGCCGCCGCCGTTGTCCAGGCCGGTCAGTGCCAGCAGGTCGCGCGCATGGCCGCCGTCGATGGTCCACAGATTGCCAAGTGCCTCGCGCGCCGGCGCCAGAATGCCGTGCATGGAAGCCTGTGCCGCAACTGCGAAAATCAGACCGGACAGCAGCGCGCGCAGGTTGCCGTTGGCGGCCAGTACCAGCAGGCGGCTTGAGCAGCCGCGAGCGAGGATCATGCCGGCGCCGAACATCAGCCCGCCGATCAGTGCGCCGGAAAGGCTGCCGCGGCTGGCGAGCTGGCGCACGTTGGCGGTGTCGAACGCGTCGATCTGCGCCAGAAACTGGGTGGTGACGACCGCTGCGGAGAAGGCGAACAGCCACACCGCGAGCCTGCCGCCGAACTGCCCGCGTGCGACCTCGATGACCGCGGCACGCAGACAGAAGCGGCTGCGCTGGGCGAAGAAACCGAACAGTGCGCCGACCACGAGCCCGCCTAGCGCCAGGGCGTACTGGTCGCCAATGGCTTCGACGAGTTTGATGAGTGCGGACATGCATTCTCCCGCCGCAGGGGCGGCGCGCGATCACGAGTGATCGCTGGAGAATGCTCTTAAATTAGAGAACGATTATTGACTTGACGCAAACGACGCAATGTCTGTCGTCTCAGCGGCCGGCGCCCGGCATGTTCTTCATCATCGCGTCGAGGTCGATGTTGCCGAGCCCGGGAATGTTCACGCCACCCTTCATGCGCGAGTCACCGGGTTTTTGCCCGGCGAGGCAGTTTGGCGCGATCCAGCGGCCTTCGACCGTGGCAGTGGTCTGCGACATGCCATGCAGCGGCGGCGTGTAGGTCGAGCGAATCTGACCTTGGTAGGCGCGGCGGAAATCACCGGTGAACTCGGACACCATGTCGGCACGCGAACCTTCGATGGTGCAGGTGGCGCGCGCCGTCATGCGGTTGCCGGCATAGTCGATCTTCATGTCCGAGCAGTCGGCGTTTTCGACTTCGGGGCGCTGCAGCAGCTCCTCGACGCTGCCACCCATGCAGCTTTCGAAGGTCATCGCCATGCCGCCCATTTCGGCGACGGTGGTCTTCATCTCCCACAGGCCAGGATTGGGCTTGGGCATGTTCGGCGGCACCGGGTTGGCCAGCGCCGCGCCTGCGACGGCGGCGAGCGACAGGGCGAGAATACGTTGCATGGCGTTGTGCTCCTTGGGCCTCAGGCGCCGAGCTTGCGCCTCAGGATTTCGTTGACCTGTGCCGGATTGGCCTTGCCGCGGCTGGCCTTCATGACCTGACCGACCAGCGCGTTGAAGGCCTTGTCCTTGCCGGCGCGGAATTCTTCAACCGACTTCTGGTTGGCGGCAAGCACTTCGTCGACGATGGTCTCGATGGCGCCCGAGTCGGTGACCTGCTTCAGACCCTGCGTTTCGATGATCTCGTCGGCCGATGCCCCCTCGCCGTTCCACAGCGTATCGAAGACCTTCTTGCCGATGCTGTTAGAGATTGTGTTGTCGGCGATGCGTTGCACCAGCCCGGCAATCTGCGAGGCCGATACCGGCGAATCCGTGATGTCCAGATCCGCCTTGTTGAGTCGCGCGGCCAGATCGCCCATGACCCAGTTGGCGCAGGTCTTGGCATTGGCGCTGCCGGCCGCATCGACCGTGGCCTGGAAGAAGGCCGCGACTTCGCGCGAAGCGGTGAGCGTGGCGGCGTCGTAGGGCGACAGGCCGAACTGCGCGATGAAGCGCGCCTTCATCGCCTCGGGCAATTCCGGCATGGCCGAGCCGACGTCATCCATCCATTGCTGCGAGATCAGCAATGGCAGCAGGTCGGGGTCCGGGAAATAGCGGTAGTCGTGCGCGTCTTCCTTGGTGCGCATGACGCGCGTCTCGCCCGTGTCCGGGTCGAACAGCACGGTGGCCTGCTGGATGGTGCCGCCGTCTTCGATGCGCTCGATCTGCCACTGGATCTCGTAGTCGATGGCCTGCTGCAGGAAGCGGAAGGAGTTCAGGTTCTTGATCTCGCGACGCGTGCCCAGCGGCGCGCCGGGGCGACGCACCGACACGTTGGCATCGCAGCGGAAGGAGCCTTCCTGCATGTTGCCGTCGCAGATCTCGATCCAGCGCACCAGCGCGTGCAGCGCGCGGGCGTAGGCTACGGCTTCGGCCGACGAGCTCATCTCCGGTTCGGACACGATCTCCAGCAGCGGTGTGCCGGCGCGGTTCAGGTCAATGCCGCTCATGCCGTGGAAGTCTTCGTGCAGGCTCTTGCCGGCGTCTTCTTCCAGGTGCGCACGGGTGAGGTTCACCGTCTTCTCGTAGGCCTTGTCACCTTCGCCGACGCGGATGGTGATCGCGCCGCCCTGTACCACGGGCAGTTCCATCTGGCTGATCTGGTAGCCCTTCGGCAGGTCGGGGTAGAAGTAGTTCTTGCGCGCGAAGATGCTCTTTGGCGAGACATGTGCGCCGATGGCCAGACCAAAGCGGATGGCGCGCTCGACCGCGCCGCGATTGAGCACCGGCAGCACGCCGGGCAGCGCGATGTCGACGGCGCTGGCCTGGCGGTTGGGCTCGGCACCAAAGGCAGTCGAGGCGCCGGAGAAGATCTTCGAGGCGGTGGTGAGCTGGGCATGGACTTCCAGTCCGATGACCACTTCCCATTCATTACGGCTCATGGCGGGGGACTCGTTCAGTCGGCAAGCGCCGGGCGGCGCTGGTGCCAATCAGTGGCCTGCTGGTAGCGGTGAGCCACGTTGAGCAGGCGGGCTTCGTCGAAATGGTTGCCGATCAGTTGCAGGCCGACCGGCAGCTGGCCGGTGCCGAAACCGCAGGGCAGCGACAGACCGGGCAGACCGGCGAGGTTGACGGCCAGCGTGAAGATGTCGGACAGGTACATCTGCACCGGGTCGTCGGTCTTCTCGCCGATTTTCCAGGCCGTGGTCGGGCTGACCGGGCCGGCAATGACGTCGCAGCCTTCGAAGGCTGCGGCAAAGTCGTTGGCGATCAGGCGGCGCAGTTTCTGCGCTTTCAGGTAGTAGGCGTCGTAATAGCCGTGAGAGAGCACATAGGCGCCGACCAGGATGCGACGTTTGACCTCGTCACCGAAGCCTTCGGCGCGGCTCTTGCGGTACATGTCGTCGAGGTCGCCGTACGCGGCGGCGCGGTGACCGTAGCGCACGCCGTCAAAGCGCGACAGGTTGCTCGAGGCTTCGGCCGGAGCGAGCACGTAATAGGCCGGAATCGACAGTTTTGCGTTGGGCAGCGACACCTCGACGGTGGTCGCGCCGAGCTGGCGGTACTGCTCGATGGCGGCTTCCACCGCGGCGCGCACGTCGTCGGCCATGCCCTCGCCGAAGAATTCGCGCGGCAGGCCGATGCGCAGGCCGGCGAGCGGTCGATCTGAACCAATGAGCGCGCGGATGTCCCGCGAGTAGTCCTCGGCCGGGCGATCGAGGCTGGTCGAATCGCGCTCGTCAAAGCCGGCCATGGCGGTGAGGGCCAGCGCGCAGTCTTCGGCGGAGGCTGCGAACACGCCGGCCTGATCGAAGGACGAGGCGTAGGCGATCATGCCGTAGCGGCTGCAGGTGCCGTAGGTGGGCTTGATGCCGGTGACGCCGGTCATCGCTGCCGGTTGGCGCACCGAGCCGCCGGTGTCGGTGCCGGTGGCAAACGGCGCCAGACGCGCTGCCACGGCTGCCGCCGAACCGCCCGAGGAGCCGCCGGGAATGCGCGTCACGTCCCACGGGTTGCGGGTGGCGCCGAAGTAGGAGTTTTCGTTGGACGAGCCCATCGCGAACTCGTCCATGTTGGTCTTGCCCAGCATCACCACGCCGGCTTCGCGCAGCTTCGTGACGATATGCGCGTCGTAGGGGCTGACGAAGTTGGCGAGCATCTTGGAGCCGCAGGTGGTCAGCACGCCTTCGGTGCAGAACACGTCCTTGTGGGCAAGCGGGATGCCGGTGAGCGGCCCGGCCGTGCCGGCAGCAATGGCGGTGTCCGCGGCGGCGGCATCGCGCAGCGCGCCGCTGCGATCAACGGTGACAAAGGCGTTGAGTTCGCCGTCCAGGCGTGCGATGCGATCCAGGAACAGTGTCGTGAGTTCGACGCTGGAAATGCTGCGCGCATCCAGGGCGGCGCGCAGTTCTGCGAGGCTGGCGTGAATCATGATGAGGGCGGTGTGCGCGGGGCGCGGATTATTCGATGACCTTGGGCACGAGATACAAGCCGGCCTCGGTCTGCGGGGCGACGCGTTGGAAGGCGTCGCGGCGGTCGGATTCGGTGACGCGGTCCTCGCGCAGGCGCTGGCCGCAGTCCTGCGGGTGGCTCATCGGTTCGACGCCGTCCGTGTTCACTGCCTGCATTTGCTCGATCAGCCCGAATATGCCGTTGAGCTTGTCCTGGGTGGCCTTGGCGTCATCGCCGCGGAGTTCGATGCGCGCCAGCGTGGCGATGTTGTGGATATCTTCGAGCGAGAGCGACATGAGATGAAATGGTTTAGCTTTTCAAACCGTGAGAAATTGTAGAGTATCATACTGGCTTTCGCCCTTATCCCGCTTGGGTGTGGCGCTGATCAGCGCATTTCCAGGCGTCCTCTTGCATCGGTTACGGAACCCTCAATGTTCGGTTTTCTGCGTTCCTATCTTTCCAGCGATCTGGCAATCGACCTCGGTACGGCTAATACGCTGATCTATGTACGCGGCAAGGGCATCGTCCTGGATGAGCCGTCCGTTGTTGCCATCCGTACCGAAGGTGGTCCCAACGCCAAACGCACGATTCAGGCAGTCGGTTCCGCAGCCAAGCTGATGCTGGGCAAGACGCCCGGAAACATCACCGCGATTCGCCCGATGAAGGATGGCGTCATTGCCGATTTCGTCGTCACCGAACAGATGATCAAGCAGTTCATCAAGAAGGTGCACGAGTCGCGCATGTTCTCGCCGAGTCCGCGCATCATCATCTGCGTGCCCTGCGGCTCGACCCAGGTCGAGCGCCGCGCGATCCGTGACGCCGCCCTCGCGGCCGGCGCGAGCCAGGTGTTCCTGATCGAGGAGCCGATGGCAGCAGCCATCGGTGCCGGCCTGCCGGTGTCCGAAGCGACTGGCTCGATGGTGGTTGATATCGGTGGTGGCACCACCGAGGTCGGCGTCATCTCGCTGGGCGGCATGGTCTACAGCGGCTCGGTGCGTGTGGGTGGCGACAAGTTCGACGAAGCCATCATCAATTACATCCGCCGCAACTACGGCATGCTGATCGGCGATACCACGGCCGAGAACATCAAGAAAACCATCGGATCGGCTTTCCCGGGCTCCGAAGTGCGCGAGATGGAAGTCAAGGGTCGCAACCTGGCCGAAGGTATTCCGCGCAGCTTCACGGTATCGAGCAACGAAGTGCTCGAAGCGGTCACCGAGCCGCTCAACAACATCGTTTCCGCAGTGAAGATCGCGCTCGAGCAGACGCCGCCGGAACTTGGCGCGGACATCGCCGAGCGTGGTCTGGTGCTGACCGGCGGCGGTGCGCTGTTGACCGATCTGGACCGCTTGCTGATGGAAGAAACCGGTCTGCCGGTCATCATTGCCGAGGAGCCGCTGACCTGCGTCGCGCGCGGTTGCGGCATGGCGCTGGAGAAGATGGACACGCTCGGTTCCATCTTCTCTTCCGAGTAATGCGCACGGAGCCGATGCCCGCCAGGTCGCCGGTTCCGTTGCCGATACGCTGACATGTCGCTGGCCGGACACTCGCCGCCGCCCATCTTTCACCACGGACTCGCTCCGCGCGTCCGCCTGTTCATCCTCAGCGCAATCTGCCTGGTCATGCTCGTGGCCGATCTGCGCTTCGGGTACCTCGAGTTCGTGCGCCAAGTCGCTACCGTCGTCATCCACCCCGTCCAGCGTCTGGCTGCCGCGCCGGTGGATTTTGCGCGCAACGCGGCGGTGTATTTCGCCACGCTGGTGGATGTCCAGCTCGAGAATGCCGAGTTGCGCCGCAATCAGGTGGAGTCGGCGCAGCGCCTGCTGCGCTTCGGACAGCTGGAGCACGAGAACGCCGAGCTGCGCCAGCTTGCCGGCCTGTCGCAGGCGGTCGCACTGCGCGGCGTCGGGGCGGAGGTCCTGTACGACGCTGCCGACCCGTTTTCCCGCAAGGTGATTCTCGACAAGGGCGATCATCACGGTGTGCGCGCAGGTCTGGCCGTAGTCGATGCGCGCGGGTTGATCGGGCAGGTCAGCCGCGTTTATCCGGTGCAATCGGAAGTGACCTTGCTGACCGACCGCGAGCAGGTGGTTCCGGTCCGGGTCGAGCGCAGCGGTATGCGTGGCATCCTGTCAGGCTCCGGCGACGGTGGGGTGGAGATGCGCTATGTGCAGGTTGGCAGCGACATCCAGCCGGGTGACCGGATCGTGACTTCCGGGCTCGACGGCCTTTTTGTGGCCGGTCTGCCGGTGGCGGTCGTGACGGAAGTCTCCGCAGCCAACTCCCCGCATCTGCGCGTGATCTGCGAGCCCATTGCCCGTGTCGAGCGCGCCGTCCAGGTGCTGGTGCTGGGCCCGGAGGAGCCACGTCCCGGTCGTCCCGATCGTTCGCAGGCCTTGCCGCTGCAGCCGCAGCCGCCCGCAGAAACAAGGCCCGCCGAATAAGATGCATCCTACCCATCGATCCAATCGCATTCTGCAACCGGCCAAGAGCTGGTTCATCTGGTTCAGCCTGTTTGCCTCGCTGGCCTTGAACTATGTGCCAACCGGCCGTTTCCCCGGCTTGCCCGACTGGGTGGCGCTGGTGCTCGTGTTCTGGTGCATCCGGGAGCCTCGCCGTGTGGGCATGACCACGGCGTTCTTCTTCGGTGTGCTGGTCGACGTCGGCCAGGGCGCGGCAATGGGGCAGCATGCGCTGGCCTATGTCGTGATGGCTTATCTGGCCACCGCGTTGTCGCGCCGTGTGCTGTGGTTCGGTACGCTGCAGCAGTCGCTGCATGTGTTGCCGATGTTGCTGGTGGCACAGGCCATCATGGTGGCGGTGCGCGTGCTGGCCGGGGCCGAGTTTCCCGGCTGGAGTTATTTCATTTCCAGTTTCAGTGGTGCGTTGGCATGGGGTCCGCTGGGCCTGTTGCTGTTGTTGCCTCAATATCAGCCGGTGGATCGTGACGAGAATCGCCCGATCTGACGGCCGCGGGGCACCCCGCAAGCAGCCCGTGGGCGACGCAAGGGAATGAACGAGTTCCATAACCCCCAGCAGGTGAGAGCGAATTTCCGGCGTCGCGCTGTGGCGGCCGGCTTGTTCGTGATGGCCTGCTTCGCCCTGCTGACCTACCGCCTGTATCACCTGCAGGTCGAGCAGTACGAGTATTTTCACTCTCGTGCCGAAGGCAACCGCATCGCTGTGTTGCCGGTGCCGCCCAACCGTGGCGTGATTTTTGACCGCAACGGCGAGGCACTGGCGCGCAACTACTCGGCGTGGACGGTGGAGATCAACCCCGCACAGGTGCGCAACATCGACCGTACGCTCGACGTGCTGGCCGAAGTCCTGCCCTTCGAGGAGCGTGATCGCAGGCGTTTTCGGCGAATGCTGACCGAGTCGAAGTATTTCGACAGCGTACCGATCCGTACCCACCTCGATGATGAAGAGGTGGCGCGCGTGGCGGCAAGGCTTTACCGCCTTCCGGGCGTTGAAGTAAAGGCGCGGCTGTATCGCAATTACCCGCATGGCGAGTCCGCCGCGCATGTCATCGGTTATATCGGCCAGATCAACGAACGCGATCTGCAGCGCATCGAAGACGATGCGGAGCTCGCCAACTATCGGGGTTCCGAGTACACCGGCAAGAGCGGTCTGGAGCTGCGTTATGAGCGTGAGCTGCATGGCACGACCGGTGTCGAGCAGGTCGAAATCAATGCTTCCGGGCGGGCGGTGCGGCTGTTGGCGAGTACGCCGCCGATCAACGGCAGTGATCTTGAGCTGACGCTGGATCTGGGTCTGCAACAAGCGGCCGAACAGGCTCTGGGTGCGCGGCGCGGCGCGGTAGTGGCCATCGAGCCGTCCACCGGCGGAGTGCTGGCGCTGGCCTCGACGCCAAGCTTTGACCCCAACCTCTTCATCGACGGGATTTCGGTGGTCGACTGGCGGGCCTTGTCCGATTCGCCCGACCATCCGCTGCTCAACCGCGCGATCTACAGTGCCTACCCGCCGGGCTCGACCTTCAAGCCCTTCATGGCACTGGCGGGTCTGGAGTCGGGCAAGCGCACGGCGGAGCAGCGATTCAACAATCAGGGGCTGTTCAGCTTCTTCGGACAACGCATGCTCGACCGCAAGTCCCGCTGTCAGCAAGGGGTGGACCTGCACACCAGCCTCGTGCACTCCTGCAATACCTACTATTACGAGCTGGCCAACGAACTCGGTATCCAGGCGATTGCGGATTTCATGGAGCCGATGGGTTTCGGCAAGCGAACCGGCCTGGACATTCCCGGTGAGGCGGCCGGCATCCTGCCGTCTCCGCAGTGGAAGCGCGAGCGCTTCAAGACGCGCGAGCACCAGCAATGGTATGGCGGTGAGACCATCTCGGTGGGCATCGGGCAGGGGTACAACGCCTATACGCCGATCCAGCTGGCCCACGCCCTGACCGTGCTGCTCAATCACGGCGAGGTGCGCGTGCCGCATCTGGTGCGCCGTATCGTGGACGGCCGCGACGGGCAGATCATCGACGCCGCGCCGCCGCCAAACCTGCCGGCGCGTTTCCGGCCCGGCCATGCCGAGGCGGTGCGCAAGGCCATGGTGGATGTCACCAAGGTCGGCACGGCGCGTGCGGTGTTTGCCGGTGCGCCCTATGACGCGGGCGGCAAGACTGGCACGGCGCAGGTGTTCTCGCTGCGTGGTCAGAAATATGTCGAGGCGGATGTGGCCGAACGCCTGCGTGACCACTCGTGGTTCATCGGGTTCGCTCCGGCCGAAAACCCGAGTATCGCTATCGCGGTGCTGGTGGAGAACGGCGGCTTTGGTTCCCAGTCGGCCGCGCCGGTCGCGCGCAAGGTCTTCGATTTCCATCTGCTTGGACGGCCGGTGGCCAGTGAGGCGCCCGAGACGGATGAAGCCCTCGCCCAGGAGCTTGAGCAATGACCGGGCGCTTTTATCCGTTGCTCCTGCTTCGCAGCCTGTTGCGGCCGCTCGACCCGGTGTTGTGCGTCTTGCTGGCCTTGCTGTTTGCCTATGGCTGGGTACTCATGACCAGCGCTTCGCCGGAGCGTCTGCCGGTGCTGCGCATGCACATGATCATCGCCGTCGGCGTGATGTGGGTGGTGGCTGCGGTGCCGGTAAATCGCCTGCTGTCGCTGGCGGTGCCGCTGTATCTGGGCGGCTTGCTGCTGTTGCTGGGGGTGTTGTTCTTCGGTGAGATGTCCAAGGGCGCGCGCCGCTGGCTGGATCTGGGCTTCATCCGCATCCAGCCGTCCGAACTGATGAAGATTGCCATGCCGCTGATGCTTGCCTGGTACTTCCACATGCGCGAAGGCGCGATCCGCTTGGCCGATTACGTCGTTGCCGCCGTGCTGCTGGCCATACCGCTCGGGCTCATCGTGGTCCAGCCGGACCTGGGCACCAGTCTGCTGGTGTCCGCCGCCGGTCTGTACGTCATCTTCTTTGCCGGTCTGTCGTGGCGTCTGATCGTGCCGGTGTTCATTGTCGGGGTTGTCGGCATCGGCCTGCTGGTCGGCTTTGGTGACCAGCTATGCCAGCCCGGTGTCGACTGGCATCTGCTCAAGGAATACCAGAAGCAACGGGTGTGCACGCTGCTCGACCCGAGTCAGGATCCGCTGGGGCGCGGCTTCCATACCATCCAGTCGTCCATTGCCATCGGGTCTGGCGGCGTATGGGGCAAGGGCTGGATGGATGGTACGCAGACCCACCTGGCCTTCATCCCCGAGCGACACACGGACTTCATCTTTGCGGTGCTGGCCGAGGAGTTCGGATTGATCGGCGCGCTCGTGCTGTTGATGCTGTACCTGTTGCTGTTGCTGCGCGGCCTGCGTATTGCCTCGCGCGCCCCGATGCTGGGGGCGCGGCTGTTGGCCGGGGCCGTGACGATGATCGTATTTACGTATGCTTTCGTGAATGTCGGCATGGTCAGCGGTATCCTGCCGGTCGTCGGTGTGCCGCTGCCTTTCCTGAGTTATGGCGGCACCGCGCTCGTGACACTGTGTGTTGGCATGGGTATGCTCATGAGCGTTGCGCGCAGCCGCAGCACGCCCAAGGACTGATCGACCCGCATGAGCCCGACCCGACTTCTCCCCTCGTTTTCTTCCCCGTTGCTGGCGGTTTTGCTGGCCGTGATGCTGATGGCCTGCAGTTCGCGGCCGGTTCAGCAGACCCAACAATCCTCAGAAGTCGCGCCCCGGCCGGCCATGGTGCCGACGGTGAAGGGCGGCGGTTATTACAAGGACGACGGCCCGCATGCCATGGTGCCGGCTGACCTCGACGGCCTGCCCGACGCCGTGCCGCGCATCGAGCCGATCTACCCGCCTTCGCTGCGCCCCTACACCGTCATGGGACAGCGCTTCGTGCCCATGACCGCGCTTCACCCCTACCGCGAGCGCGGTCACGCAAGCTGGTACGGGCGCAAGTTCCACGGTCGGCTCACCGCCATCGGCGAGGTGTACGACATGTACGAAATGACGGCAGCGCACCCGACGCTGCCGTTGCCCAGCTATGTGCGCGTTACCAATGTCAGCAATGGCCGTTCGGTGATCGTGCGTGTGAATGATCGCGGGCCTTTCCTGCGTGGCCGGCTGATCGACCTGTCGTACGCCGCGGCGCATCGCCTGGGCTATATCAATAGCGGCAGTGCGGAAGTCGATATCGAATTGCTCACACCCGAGGTCATTGCCGCGATCAACCGCGAACGGCGCGAAGGCGCACGTGCTGTGGTGGCTGCCGCGCCGGCCGCCGCGCCGGCACCCTCGCTTGAAGTCACACGCGCACCGGTCGCATCGGGCGGCGAGGCCGCAGCCTATCTGCAGTTGGGTGCATTCGAGACACCCGCCAACGCGGCGCGCATGATGATGCGGGTGCGCGAGCAGTTCGACTTGATGGTCGAGCAGATGCATGTGCTTGACGACAATGGCCGCTACCGTCTGCAGATCGGGCCGTTTCCGTCTGTCGCCGAAGCGCGCAGTACGGCCGGGCGCATGGTCATGCTGCTGGAGATCCAGCCTTACCTCGTAATGCGTTGAACCAAGCCGCGCCGGGCGCGGTCTTTTCCCTCGTTGGCGGCCTTGCGGCTGCCCTTTGCTTTCCACCCTTACGGATTCCACACACAAGTCGTCATGCGTTTTCTCATTGTCCTGCTCTGCGCCCTCCTGCCTCTTGCCGCCTCTGCCCAGATTCCGCCGGCGCCCCGACTCGCTGCCAACGCCTGGCTGCTGGTAGACCACGGAACCGGCCAGACGTTGGTCTCGCACAATGCCGACGAGCGCATCGAGCCGGCTTCCTTGACCAAGCTGATGACGGCCTACATCACTTTCCAGACCATCCGGTCCGGCAATCTGTCGCTTGAGGATGTGGTCCAGGTCTCCGAGAAGGCCTGGCGCATGACGGGCTCGCGCATGTTCATCGAGCCCAACCGCCCGGTGACGGTGGAGGAGCTGATTCGCGGCATGATCATCCAGTCCGGTAACGATGCCTGCGTGGCGTTGGCCGAGCGCATTGCCGGTTCCGAGGAAGGTTTCGTCAGCATGATGAACCGCGAGGCCGAACGCCTCGGCATGAAGAACACGCGTTTTGCCAACTCGTCCGGCCTGCCCGACCCCGAGCTGTACACCACGGCCAATGATCTGGCGCTGCTGGCCTCCGCGCTGATTCGCGATTTCCCCGAGTTCTACCGCATCTACTCGGCGCGCGAGTACACCTACAACAACATCACCCAGCCCAACCGCAACCGTTTGCTGTGGCTGGATTCGACCGTCGACGGCATGAAAACCGGCTTCACCAACGCCGCCGGTTACTGCCTGGTGTCGTCTGCGGTGCGTGGCCCGCGCCGTCTGATTTCCATCGTGCTTGGTACGGAGTCCGAAGCCGCCCGCGCGCAGGAATCGCTCAAGCTGCTCAATTACGGCTTCCAGTTCTTCGACACCGTGCGCCTGTACCAGGCCGGTCAGGAGCTGTCGCGCTTCCAGGTGTGGAAGGGCGCGGTCAAGGATGTGCCGGTGGGATTTGCGGAAGACTTCGTGATGTCCATGCCCAAGGGGCAGGTTGATCGTGTCGAAGTCTCGCTGGTGAGCAGCCAGCCGGTGCTCGCGCCGATCGGGCGCGGCCAGGCCATCGGCACGCTGACCCTCTCTGCCGACGGCAAGCAGATCGGCCAGTACCCGGTGGTGGCGCTCGAAGAGGTCAAGGTGGGCGGCTTCTTCAGCCGTCTGTGGGACGCACTCATTTTGTGGATCAAGAGCCTGTGAGCATCTGCTTTCTGAACGGGGGCTTCGTGCCGCGTGCGGAGGCGCGCATCTCGCCGATGGATCGCGGCTTCCTGTTCGGAGATGGCGTGTATGAAGTCATCCCGGCGTATGGCAAGCGCGCGTTCCAGCTCGCGGCGCATATTGCGCGGCTGGGGCGTTCGCTCGACGGCATTCGCCTGAGCAATCCGTATTCGGCTGCCGAGTGGAGCGATCTGGTTCATCGCCTGATCGAAGCGCATCCGTGGCCTGATCAGGCGATCTACGTGCAGGTCACGCGCGGCGCCGATACGCTGCGCAACCATGCGTTTCCGAAGGACGTGCCGCCCACGGTCTTCATGATGGCCGACCCGCTCGCGCCGGTGCCCGACGAGCAGATGGAGAACGGCGTCGCCGCTGTCAGCGCCGTCGACAACCGCTGGCTGCGCTGCGATCTGAAGACCACTGCGCTGCTCGCCAATTGCCTGTTGCGCCAGCTCGCAGTCGAGCAAGGCTGCGCCGAGACGGTGCTGTTTCGCGACGGCTTCCTGACCGAGGGCAGTGCCTCGAACATCTTCGTCGTCAAAGAGGGCGTCCTGCTGGCGCCACCCAAGAGCCATCTGATGCTGCCCGGCATCACCTACGATGTGGTGCTCGATCTGGCGCGCAAGCACGGACAGCCGGTCGAGGTGCGCGACATCGCCGAGCATGAGGTGCGCCATGCCGACGAGCTGTGGCTGACCTCCTCCACCAAGGAAGTGCTGCCGATCACGCGGCTTGACGGTCAGACCGTCGGCAGCGGCCGGCCCGGGCCGGTCACCCTGAAGCTGCATGGCTGGTACCAGCTCGCCAAGGCCAGCGGGGAGCTCGCATGAGTACATCCGGACGCGAAACGCTGATCGAATTCCCCTGTGACTTCCCGATCAAGATCATGGGCGCGCGTGTCGAGGGTTTTGCCCAGAACGTTGTCGAGGTCGTGCTCAAACACGATCACGGTTTCGACGCTGCGACGGTCGAGATGCGTCCGTCGAGCAAAGGCAACTACCTCGCGCTCACCTGTACCGTGCGCGCCGTGTCGCAGGAGCAACTCGACGCGTTGTACCGTGAGTTGTCCTCGCACCCCATGGTCAAGGTCGTGCTGTGAGCCTGGCGCTGGCCGAACGCCCCGCGCTGGTCGTCAAACGGCCGGGGTGTGTCGACTACGAGGCCGCGTGGGAAGCCATGCGCGCTTTTACCGCCAGCCGCGAGCCCGATACACCGGACGAGATCTGGTTGGTCGAACACCCGCCGGTATATACGCTGGGTCAGGCTGGCAAGCCGGAACATCTCCTGCGCACCAGTGACATCCCGCTGGTCAAATCCGACCGCGGCGGCCAGATCACCTATCACGGTCCCGGCCAACTGGTGGCCTATCTGCTGATCGACCTGACGCGGCGCGGACTCAAGGTGCGGCAGCTCGTCAGTGTGATGGAGCAGGCGCTGATCGACTGCCTTGCCGAGTACGGCATCACCGCCGAACGCGTGGCTGGTGCACCCGGCGTGTACGTGGACGGCGCCAAGATCGCCGCGCTCGGCCTGCGTGTGCGAAACGGGCGCAGCTACCACGGCCTGTCGCTCAACGTGGACATGGATCTGGCCCCGTTCTCGTGGATCAACCCCTGCGGCTACGAAGGCCTGAAGACCACACAGCTGGCCGATTGCGGCGTGCATGAGCGTCTTGATGCGGTCGGCGTTCGCCTGCTGGGCCACCTGCAGCGCCTGCTGCCTGCACGCACGGCGTAAAATCGCGGCACACCGCCGCAGGTACGGCCGGCCCTACCCGGGCCGGTCCGACTGGAACGGAAACCACAAGAGACCCTGATGGAAACCACTTCCCGCAAACAGCGCGGTGCCGACAAGACCGCCCGCATCCCGATCAAGATCGTGCCGGCCGAGCGCCTCAAGAAGCCGGACTGGATCCGTATCCGCCTGGGCTCCGGCCCCGAGGCCGAGCGCTTCAACGAAATCAAGGCCACGCTGCGCGAGCACAAGCTGCACACCGTGTGCGAGGAAGCCTCCTGCCCGAACATCCATGAATGCTTCGGCAAGGGCACGGCCACCTTCATGATCATGGGCGACATCTGCACGCGGCGCTGCCCGTTCTGCGATGTGGGCCACGGCCGGCCCGAGGCGCTCAATGCCGACGAGCCGCGTGATCTGGCCAAGACCATCGCCGCGATGCGCCTGAACTACGTCGTGATCACCTCGGTGGACCGTGACGACTTGCGCGACGGTGGCGCCGCCCACTTCGTCGAGTGCATCCGCGCCACGCGCGAGGCTTCGCCGAAGACCACCATCGAGGTGCTGGTGCCGGATTTCCGTGGTCGCATGGACGTGGCGCTGGAGATCTTCGATCAGGCCCCGCCCGACGTCATGAACCACAACCTTGAAACCGTGCCGCGCCTCTACAAGCAGGCCCGCCCCGGTTCGGACTACGCGCATTCGCTGCTGTTGCTCAAGGAGTTCAAGGCGCGCAAGCCCGAGGTGCTGACCAAGTCCGGCCTGATGGTGGGGCTGGGTGAAACGGACGAGGAAATCCTCGAAGTGCTGCGTGACCTGCGGGCCCACGACGTCGACATGCTCACCATCGGTCAGTATCTGCAGCCTTCGGCCGGCCATCTGCCGGTGCTGCGCTACGTGCATCCGGACACTTTCAAGATGTACGAGACCGAGGCGCTGGCGATGGGCTTCCGCAACGCCGCCTGTGGCCCGATGGTGCGCTCCAGCTACTGGGCCGACCAGCAGGCCCACGGCGCCGGCGTGGTGTGAGCGCTGTCGCCCGGCCGTCCGAAGGCGGCGACCGGAGGATTGTCCAGTGACGGCAACGCCGCTCGACGCTTGGGGGAGCTGGCTCAAGGGTTCGCTGTGGGCCTACCCCGCGCTGGAAGCGGTGCATATCGCCGGCATCGCCTTGCTGTTCGGCAGCCTCGTCGTGCTGGAATTGCGACTGCTTGGCTTGGGGCGTGCGCTGGATGTGGCGCCGTTGGCCCGGCTGGTGCTGCCGGTCAGCCTGTTCGGCTTCGGCGTGGCGGCCTGTTCGGGCTTGCTGCTGTTCGCTGCCGACGCCTTTGATCTGCTCATCAATCCCGCCTTCCGTCTGAAGATGCTGGCACTGGTGCTGGCCGGCACCAATGCCGCGCTGTTTCACGCCACGGGCGGTCTGCGCGGCGATGGCACGATGGCGAAGCTGCAGCTGGCGGTCTCGCTACTGCTGTGGCTGACGGTGATTGCCTGCGGGCGGATGATCGCCTACGTCTGAACTCTGGCCACCCTCACATACTCTCAGCGTCGTTTCACCCACCCGGAGAACGACGATGAACCGACGCAACTTCATCCTCACCGCTGCGGTCGCGGTAGCTGCCCCCCAGCTCGCGCGTGCGCACCACGGCTGGAGCGGCTTTAACGTCGACACGCCGGTGTTCCTGCGCGGCAAGATCACGGCCGTGAAGTGGGAGAACCCGCACGCGATGCTGACCATCGAGATCCCCGATGGTCTCCAGCTGCCGGCCCAATTGCGTCAGCGTGCCCTGCCGGCACAGGCTTCCTCGGTGGATGCTGCGGACATCCTGCGCCGCGTGGTGGCTCCGCCAAAGGGAGAGATGGAATGGACGCTGGAGCTCGCGCCCCTGTTCCGTATCGGGCAGTGGGATATTCCGCAGCCGGCCGTCGGTGACGAGGTCGAGGCCATCGGCTACATCCTGCGAAAAGAAAACGCCCCGGCGTTCATGCGCGTGGAGTATCTGTTCCACGCCGGCCGGGGCTATGCATTGCGCTCAGGGCCTGCCTGACGCGCGATTGGGCGTACGGTCAGCGGAAAACCCGCTCCTCGCGCTCGTGCCGCTCCTGCTCTTCGATGGTGAGCGTGGCCGTCGGGCGTGCGAGCAGGCGGCGCAGACCGATCGGCTCCCCTGAGGCTTCGCAATAGCCGTAGGTGCGGTTGGAGATGCGATCGAGCGCGCCGTCGATCTTGCGCAACTGCTTGCGTTCGCGGTCGCGGATGCGCTGCTCCAGCACGTGCTCTTCTTCCTGCGTTGCGCGGTCAGCTTCGTCCGGCGTGGCTTCGGTTTCGCGCATGTGCGAAATCGTGGCCAGGCCGTTCTCGAAGATTTCCTCGCGCATGCGTTCGAGCAGCGCGCGGAAGAAGTCGAGCTGCTGCGTGTTCATGTAGTCGTCTTCCGACATCGCGAGCAGCTCGGCTTCGGTCAGCGGGGGCGCTTCGGCTACGGGTTTGGTTTTCATCGCGACAACTCCTGCGTCGTGCGAACATCGTCACTGCATCATACGGCCAGATTGCCAGCCACGGGCGTTTTGTGGATGCGATGCCACACCGGCTGCATCGGGTAGAATCGACGCGCTGCCGCCTGCGGGCGGCAGCACTGTTTGAAGGACGTGCTCCTCACTCGTCACGGCGATTTGCCGGCGTGGGCAAGGGCGGGTCCTCTCCCGGAGCCCATGTCCGCCAATCTCAACGTTCCGCAGCGCGAAGCCATTCACTACCTCGACGGCCCCTGCCTGGTGCTGGCCGGCGCGGGCAGTGGCAAGACGCGTGTGATCACCCACAAGATCGCGTGGCTGGTGGAAGAGTGCGGCATCAGCGCCGCCAACATCGCTGCGATCACCTTCACCAACAAGGCGGCCAAGGAGATGCAGGAGCGCGTCGCGCACCTGATGGGTGGGCGCACGCCGCGCGGGCTGACCGTGTGTACCTTCCACGCGCTGGGCGTGCGCATCATCCGTCAGGAAGCGCAGCATTGCGGGCTCAAACCACAGTTCTCGATTCTTGATGCGGCCGATACGGTGCAGATCGTGTCCGATGTGGCCAAGAACGCCGACAAGGCCATTGCCAAGCAGATGCAGTGGCAGATCTCGTCTTGGAAGAACGCCATGGTCACGCCCGAGCAGGCCGCACAACTCGCCGACAACGAGATTGCCGGCGCGGCAGCCGTCGCGTATGCCGAGTACGAGCGCACGCTGCGCGCCTATCAGGCGGTGGATTTCGATGACCTCATCGGTCTGCCGGTGCGGCTGTTCGAGGAAAACGACGAGGTACGCGAGCGTTGGCAGAACCGCCTGCGCTACCTGTTGATCGATGAATACCAGGACACCAATCGCGCACAGTACCGTCTGCTGAGCCAGCTCTCAGGAGTGCGCGGTGCCTTCACGGCAGTCGGTGACGACGATCAGGCGATCTACGCCTGGCGCGGTGCCGACGTCGAGAACCTGCGGCTGCTGCAGCAGGACTACCCCAAGCTCAGGGTCGTCAAGCTGGAGCAGAATTACCGTTCCTCGGCGCGCATCCTGCATGCCGCGAATACCTTGATCGCCAACAACGACAAGCTGTTCGAGAAGAAGCTGTGGTCCGAGCATGGCCCGGGCGAGCAGATCGTCGCACTGTCCTGCCGCGACGGCGAACACGAAGCCGAGTCGGTGGCCATGAAGATCTCCGCCCATCGCTTCCAGCATCGCACGCGCTTTGCCGACTACGCCGTGCTGTATCGCGGAAATCACCAGGCGCGGGTGATCGAGCAGCAGCTGCGCAACCACAAGATTCCGTACGTGATGTCAGGCGGTCAGTCGTTCTTCGACAAGGCAGAGATCCGCGACCTCATCTCCTGGCTACGCCTGTTGGTGAACGAGGACGATGATCTCGCCTTCATCCGCGCCATCACCACTCCGCGTCGGGGGGTCGGCACGGCCACGCTGGAGGCGCTCGGCGCCTATGCCGGGCAACGCCACGTGAGCCTGTTTGCAGCGGTCTTCGAGGAGGGTGTGAGTGAGCATCTGAACACCCGACAGCTCGAACTGGTGCGCGAATTCGCAGCCTTCATCAACAGTCTGCGGCACCGCGCGTCGCGCGAGCCGGCGGGTGCGCTGCTCGAAGAGCTGCTCGCCACCATCCGGTATGAGGTGTGGCTGTTCGAGCACCACGACTCGCGCGAGGCCGAGAGCAAATGGAGCAACGTGCGCGACTTCGTCGAGTGGCTTGCGCGCAAGGGCGACGAAGACGACAAGAATCTGCTGGAGCTCACGCAGACCATTGCGCTGATCTCCATGCTCGACAAGGACGACCCCGATTTCGATGGCGTCCAGCTCGCCACCCTGCATGCTTCCAAGGGGCTGGAGTTTCCGCACGTGTTCATGATCGGCGTGGAGGAAGGCTTGCTGCCGCACCAGTCGAGCATTGACGAGGACAAGATCGAGGAAGAGCGGCGCCTGATGTATGTCGGCATCACGCGCGCACAGCGCAGCCTGACGATCAGCTGGTGCGAGCGTCGCAAGTCGGGCCGTGAGTGGCGCCCGTGCGAGCCCTCGCGTTTCATCGAGGAAATGGGTGAGGACGTGAAGGTCGGCGGACGCAAGTCGAGCGAGCCGGTGGCGCGAGAGGACGGCCGCGCCCGCGCCGCCGCGTTGCAGGCCATCTTCCAGAACCGCGGTTAGACAAATGAAAAGGGCGGCTTGCGCCGCCCTTCCTGTTTGCCGCCCTGCAGCTTACTCGCTGAACTTGCCGCCGCTCTGGTTGGCCATGTGGATGACCGCGCGACGCACTTCGTCGTCCGTCAGGTTGGGGTTGCCGCCGCGGGCCGGCATCGCGCCGACACCGTTGATGGCGGTGGTGACCATGGAGTCCAGACCCTTGGCGATACGCGGCGCCCAGGCGGCGTTGTCACCGGTCTTCGGCGAGCCGGCAACACCTGCGGAGTGGCAGGCCGAGCAGACCGATTTGTACACCGTTTCGCCGTCACGATCACCGGCGGATTCCTCGGCGGCCGCGACCTTCAGTTCGACGCGTGCAACCGGCTGGATCAGCGTGGCGGTGAGCTCATGGTCGATCTGCGGCTTGTCGCTACAGGCCGCCAGCACCAGTGCGAGCAGGGCAACCACGGGCACGGCGTAACGACGGTGCTGCATCAGCGCAGCGGGCTTGCGGGTGTTCGACATGCTGAATCCTTTTCGCGGGAAGGGGCAAAGGGCGAATTATAGCGACCCGTCGGCGGTTTGTGGTCTGCTGCGATGGACGCTTCCTGTCGGCCGGTATATCCTTGCGCCCCCCGCGTCGAGTACACTCGACGACTGGCGCCCGTAGCTCAGCTGGATAGAGTACTGCCCTCCGAAGGCAGGGGTCGTGCGTTCGAATCGCGCCGGGCGCGCCAGAATTGCTTCAGGGGCCGAACCGTCCGGTTCGGCCCTTTTCTTTTTTCAGAACCCGAGGCGTGTGGCGCACGGCAGGTTGCATTTTCGACGACCCCGTTGCGCTTAACCCCATGCACTCGACTGCCGGAAGAGACAATCAGCTGGCAATTCCAGTGGCTCGGTTGTAACAATACGCAAGCCGCTCTGTTGAACGTGTGTCGCCATCACGCACACCTCGTCGAGCGAATGGTTTCTGACCAGAGTAGTTCGGGCATGAGGAGTGATATGAAGCACGGCGCTGAGGCGGTTCCCGCTCTGCCGACCGCACAAGATGCGGTTGAGGCGCTGTGCGTCATTGCGGTGTGCACCTATCGCCGTCCGGTCATGCTGCTCACTTGCCTGCAATCCATTCTCGCGCAGGAGGTGCCTCGCGGTTGGAGAGTGGTTGTGGTGGTGGTCGACAACGACCCCGCAGGCAAGCTGCCCGCTGCTGTCGAGCGCCTGATAGCTGACTCCCCGATCCCGGTTGAGTATGTGCGTGAGCCCTCGCGCGGGATTCCGTTTGCGCGCAACGCGGCCTGTCGTCGCAGCCTGGAACTGGGCGCCCGGTGGTTGATGTTCATCGACGACGATGAAAAGGCCCTGCCGGGCTGGCTGACCGCCTATGCCGACGTGATGGCTCGCTATGAGGCCGAGGTCTACACCGGTCCTGTACTGTACGAAATGCCTTCGGAGTACGCGTCCTATCTGCAGAACCGCGGGTTGCTGCATCTTTCCGATGGCTCTCCGTTGCGCCGTGCCGCGACCAACAACGTATTGATGAGCACATGTCTGCTTCAGCCGCCCAGGTCTATGGAGTTCGACACCCGCATGGCTTTTTCCGGTGGCAGCGACAGCGACTTCTTTCTGCGCTGCAGTTTTCACGGGGTGCGTATCGTGTGCGCCAGTCGGGCGCTGGTGTCCGAGCCAGTCATTGAAAACCGGCTGACCTTGCGCTGGCGCATGAAGCGGCAGTTCCGGTCGAGTGCAAACCGGGTCTACACCGACTACAAGCTCTTTGGTGCCGGGCGTACCATTCGAAAGAGTTGCATCGAAGTGCTCACGCGCTTGCTGCGCGGTTTTTTCCGTTTGGTGACCTTGCCGTTCTACCTGCCGGGCGGAAGGCCCGCGCTGATGCGGGCCGGGTATCACGGTCTGCGTCACTTTGCGAAGGCAGCCGGCATCGTGTCCGGCCTGTTCGGTGTGCAGCCGCGACCGTACTGGGAAACCGACGGGTACTGAGCTGCTCAGGTGCTTTCCGTGCCCAGGGGAGCCGTGCAAGGAGATGGCGCTCGTTGCCTCAAACCCGCGGCTGTGCAGCAGGACTTCCTCGCGCATGAAGCCATGCTGGTCGCGGCTTGTGTGTGGCCTCTTCGGCCATGCTGACCTGTTCCACGAATGCGCTTACACTGCCTGCAGCCTCCGGCCGTCTGTCTCGTTGCGAGATCCGGCCGGGTTCCTGTTCAAGCCGCATCGCGGCTGGTTGTCATGGGCCCCGCCATGCATGACGCGCTCGATCTCCTCACTTCCGGTGTGCATGACGCCAAGAACCAGCTGTTCGTGGCCGAATCGCACGTAGTGCGCGCCGAGGCCGAGCACGGCATCCGCCTGGATGAAGCGCGCTTTGCCATCGAGCAGGCGGCCCTGCGCCTGAATCGCATCCTTACGGCTTATCGCAGCCAGCGTGGTCTGCTGGCGCTGGCGATCGATATGGCGCGGCTGGAAGACGTGCTCGATGAGGCCGTGCTTGTGGGCGGTCCGCATTGCACGAATGCCGGTCTGGCGCTGGAATCGGTGTGTGTCGATGACGACCTGCAGTGGCCGCTCGATCGCGAGCGCATGCTCGATATGCTGTCCAATGCCCTCAATAATGCCTCGCGCTTTGCGCGCAGCCAGATTCTGCTGTCGGCCCGGCGTGACGGGGACGA
The DNA here is from genome assembly GCF_059703705.1 of Pseudazoarcus sp. NS36. NCBI lineage: Bacteria > Pseudomonadati > Pseudomonadota > Betaproteobacteria > Rhodocyclales > Zoogloeaceae > Pseudazoarcus > Pseudazoarcus sp. NS36. The sequence continues at coordinate 278,918 of NZ_BAAKJA010000003.1, forward strand.
ACTGGTGGTGCGCGTAGAGGACGACGGCCCCGGCTTTGATTCCACCGACCCGGCGCTCATGGTGCAGCGTGGCCTCGGGCTGTTCGTCGCCCGCGAAATCGTGCAGCGGCATCAGCGTGGTCCGCGCAGCGGGCGATTGCTGTTGTCCAATGGCGGTACGCTGGGCGGCGCCGTGTTCGAGTTGCGTCTGCCATGAGCGAAGCCGAGCGCGAGCGCTACAAGAACCTGCGCTTCCTGGTCATCGACGACCAGCCCGCGGCGCGCGACGGGCTGCGTACCTGTGCGCAGACCATGGGCGCCTTCTCGGTCGAATTCTCGACGGCCTACAAGGAGGCCATCGCGCGCGTGCGCCGTGCGGTGCCGGACGTCATCCTGTGCGACTACAACCTGGGCGAGAGGCGCAATGGCCAGCATCTGCTCGAAGAGATGCGGCGCGACAAGCTGCTGCCCGAAGAATCCGTCTTCATCATGGTGACGGCCGAAAAGTCCTATGAAAACGTCGTGGCCACCGTCGAACTCGGGCCGGACGACTACATCATCAAACCCTTCTCACCCGATCGCCTGCGCTTCCGGCTGGACCGCGCACTGACCCGCAAGCAGTTCTTCCGCCCGCTCTACGTGGCCAAGCGGGAAGGGGATTTCGCGGCGGCCGAGGCCTTTCTGGAAGAGCACCTTGCCAGCCCCGAGGGCAAGCCCTACCACTTCGATCTGCTGCGCGCGCGCGCCGAGCTGCGGCTCCTGCGTGGTGACTCGCAGGCCGCGCAGGCCGCGTATTCAGAAATTCTCGAGCTGCACCCTTTCCCTTGGGCACGGGCGGGTCTGGCGCGCGCCCTGCTGATGCAGAACCGGCTACAGGAAGCGCGTGAGCTGGTCGACGGTGTGGTCGTCGAGGCGCCGATGTATTTCGAAGCCTTTGACCTGAAGGCAAAGATCTGCATGGAAATGGGTGATCACGCCGAGGCTCAGCGCACGGTCGAGGACGCCTCCAGTCGCAGCGCGAGAAACCACACCCGCAAGCGCCTGCTGGCGGATGTGGCGCTGCGCAACGGTGATGCCGAAACCGCCCGTCGCGCGATTGCCGAGGTGCTTGAAATTGATGTGCTGGGAGACCCGCCGTCGATTGCCGATCGCCTGATGCTGGTGCGCAGCCACCTGGAGGCCGGCGACATCCTGGCGGCGGAGCAGGCGCTGCAGGCCATTCAGCCGGTCGAGCTGGAAACGGCGAGCCTCGACGACAAGACCAGTCATCTCGCGTTGCGTGCGCGGCTTGGCCACGACGATGCGCGACTGGCATTCAGCGCGCGTTCCGCGAGTCTGATGCAGACCGATCTCGGACTCGATGCCAGCGTGGATATCGCCCTCACCGCGCTGACACTGCAGGATTTCGACACCGCCCGTGCCATGGCCGGGCGGCTGTTCGAGCACGGCAACATCCGGCCGGTCTTTGCCCAGCTGCGCACAGCCTTTGCCGCGGGCGGACTGGAGCAGGAGTTCCGTGACATGCAGAAGCGCGCCGCGCTGAGCCGAATCGGCAAGGACAGCGCGCCCGAGCAGCAGCCGGCAGACGACGGCACCCCGTCGGCCTGATCCTGCTTACGCGATGTCCAGACCGACTTCGCCGATTCCGGCGAAGCGCGCGCTGATCCGTTCGCCCGCGCATGCCTGGTGCAGTCCGGTCCATGTGCCCGACGCCACCAGATCCCCTTTCTGCAGCCCGTCGGCGCGCGCCGCAACATGGCCGGCCAGCCACGGCAGGATCGCGACCGGCGAGCCGAGCGCGTGTCCCCCGTGGCGGCGCAGCTTCTCCCGGCCATCTACGGTGAGCACCACTTCCGTATTGGCGAAGGAGTCCTGCCAGCCTTGCTCGATGCCGGTACCGAGGAGGAGGCGGCCGTGCATCTGATGGTCGGCGAGCAGGAAGGTGCGCGGCAGGGTGTTCCAGTCCCTTGCGCGCACATCGAAAATCTCGATCGCGGCGAAGATGCCGTCGATGGCGGCGGCGGCTTCGGCCTCGTTGCAGCCGGCCGGCAAGGCACGGCCGAGGCGCAGGAGCAGTTCCACCTCGATACCGATCAGGGTATGGAAGCCCTCGTGCTGAAGCGTTTGGGCACCGTCCAGGATGAAGGTGTCCGGCACGGGCGCCGCGGTGGGTGGAACCGAGGCGATCTTCCAGGCGTGCGCGCGGCCGCGCGGAAACCAGTCCAGCGCGGCGCCGACGGCATCCTGCACGGCGCAGGCTGCGGCGTCATCGGGTGGCGCCAGCCGCGTCGCGTCGAGTGCCGACAGCGGATCGCCGCTGCGCCATGCGCCCACCAGACGTTCGGCCAGCTCGGCCCCGCGTGGTGACAGTGCAGCGCTCAACGCGGGGTGCTCCCGCGGACCTTCGGGCGAGCCGGCTGGGGTAGCTCGCAGCGCAGGAATTCGCCTCGCCCGGCGCTGCCGCGGTACTCGCCGTCGCGCCAGACCACGGAGCCCCGTGACAGCGTGATGGCCGGCCAGGCCGACACCGGAATGCCCTCGTACGGCGTGTAATCGACTTCGTGGTGCAGATCAGCGTTGCGGATCTCGCGTGTGAGGCCGGTTTCCCAGATCGTCAGGTCGGCGTCGGCGCCAACCGCGATGGAACCCTTCTTCGGGTACAGGCCGTACATTTTCGCGACGTTGGTCGAGGTCAGCGCGACGAACTGGCAGATGTCGAGCCTGCCGCTCAGCACGCCGTGCGTAAACAGCAGCGGCAGACGTGTCTCCAGCCCCGGAATCCCGTTCGGGATCTTGTCGAAGCTCGCATCCGGGCCGGCGGCCAGCTTGCCCTCCGGGCCCTCGAACTTGAACGGCGCGTGGTCGGACGAGAACACCTGGAACACGCCCGATTCGAGCCCGTCCCACACCACCTGCTGGTTGGCCTTGTCGCGAGGCGGCGGGCTGCAGATGCACTTGGCGCCGTGATGCTCGTGCCCGTCGCCCTCCAGCCCGAGGTCGTCGGCGGTCAGGAACAGGTATTGCGGGCAGGTCTCGCCGTAGATGCGCAGGCCGTTGTTCTGCGCCCACTGGATCTGTTCGATGGCTTCGCGCCCCGAGACGTGCACGATAAGGATGGGTACGTCGACCAGCTCGGCAAACGAGATGGCGCGATGCGTGGCCTCGCGCTCGACCAGCATCGGGCGGGCCTGGGCGTGGTAGCGCGGCGCGGTCTTGCCGGCTTTGAGCAGGCGCTCGGTGAGCCACGCGATGCAGTCGATGTTCTCGGCGTGCACCATGACCATCGCGCCGTGGTCGCGCGCGACCGCCAGAACGTCGATGATCTGGCGGTCATCAAGCTTCATGTCGTCGTAGGTCATGTAGATCTTGAACGAGGTGTAGCCCTCGCGGATCAGTTCCGGCAGCTCGCGGTCGAGCACGTCCGGGGTCGGATCCGACACGATCAGGTGAAAAGCGTAGTCGATGGTGGCTTTTCCATCGGCGCGGCGGTGGTAATCATCCACCGCGTCGCGCAGGCTCTGGCCCTTGAACTGGCAGGCGAAGGGCAGCACCGTGGTGGTGCCGCCGCAGGCCGCCGAGCGCGTGCCCGAGAGGAAGTCGTCAGCCATCTTCGAGCCGTCGCTCATCGGCTGGTCGAGGTGGCAGTGGCCGTCGATGCCGCCCGGCAAGACCCAGCGCCCCGCAGCATCAATTTCCTCGCGGCCGGTCGGAAGTCCCTTGGCCAGCGCAGCGATGCGGCCATCCTTGATGCCGATGTCGGCGTCGAACACGTCGGCTGCCGTCGCGCAGCGCGCGTTGCGAATCACCAGGTCGAAATCGTTCATGTCCATGTTCTCCTGAAACGAGCGGCATCGCACTCGTCGGGTGCAAACTTGCGAAGCATGTTGCTACGTTATTTTGGCTTAACTGTATACAATCGAGAGAACAAAATAAAGACCAATAGTTGAATGCATACTCGTCTGATCCGACCAAGGCAATGCACACCGCGCAGCAGATTTCGTGCCATGCGCAGCGGACCTCCGCTTGAAAAAGCGGCACGTGAGTTGTCCTGCAAGTGGCTGGCCGAATGATGTTGCTGGCGCTGAAACTCACACTGGTGCCGGCCATCGTGCTGCTTGTCAGTCTCGCCGGCCGGCGCTGGGGGGCTCGGGTGGCCGGACGGCTGTCGTCGTTTCCTGTGGTGGCCGGGCCGATCCTGATCTTCCTCACCGCAGAGCAAGGCGCGGGATTCGCAGCCGAGGCGGCAGCGGCCACGGTTGCTGCCATGGGGGCGCTGTCAGCCTATGCCTTGTCCTACGCCTGGCTGGCCACGCGTCATGACTGGCCGTTCAGTCTGGCCGGGGCCTACGTGGTGTATGGCTTGAGCGCCTGGCTGGCGGCGCAGCTCACTGGCCCGGTATGGCTGCATGCCTTGATGAGTGCGGGGATCTTGCTTGCGGTGGTGGGTTTGATGCCGCGCAAGCTGCCGTCGGGGGCGGTGCTGCGTTCCATGCATTTCGAACTGCCGATCCGCATGGCGTGTGGTGCTGCGCTGGTGGTGTTCATCACCTGGCTGGCAGAAGTGCTCGGGCCGCGAGGCTCGGGGGTGTTGGCGGCCTTTCCGGTGCTGGCCTCGGTGCTGACAGTGTTTTCACACCGCAATGCCGGCGCCGCCTTCGTGGTGATGTTGTTGCGCGGCATCGTGTGGGGATGCTTTGCGATGATGGCCTTCTGCCTGACCGTCGCGCTGCTGTTGCCGCTGGTTTCGCCGTGGCTGGCGTTTCCGTTGTCGCTCGGTGCGGCCTTGGTGGCGAATGTGCTGGTGAGTCTGGCGCTGCGGGGCCACTGACCGGCTGACGGCTCAGCCGAACATGCGGTCCCAGTCGATGTCCTGCTTCTCGGTGTCGCCCAGACGCAGTTCGTTGCGCACGTGGTCGAGGTGGTGGAGCATCAGCCGGATGGCTTCCTTCTCGTCTTTGCGTTCAAGGGCGTCGACGATCGAAACATGCTCGTTCTCGGGGCAGGCCGGAGTTTGCGGCGCGTCGTAGAGCGCGATGATGAGGCAGGTCAGCGGGCACAGCTCAGCCATCAATTTCTCGATGTAGCTGTTGCCCGAAACCTCGGCGAGCAGCATGTGAAACGAACCCGAAAGCTTGATGATGGCGCGGCGGTCGCCCTGTTCGCGCGCTTCATGTTCGGCCGTCAGGTGCGCTCGCAGACGCTTGATGTCGGCCTTGGAGGCGCGCGCGATGACGTTGCGCAGAATCTCCGGTTCGATCAGGCGGCGCGTGGCGAACAGGTCAATGGCTTCCTGTACGGTCGGACTGGCCACGAATGCGCCGCGGTTGGGGTGCAGCTTTACCAGCCCTTCGCGCGAAAGCATGGTCAGAGCCTGACGGATCTTTGTACGACTGACGCCAAAAGCCGACGCGAGGCGCTCCTCGGCAAGCTTGATGCCGGGCGGCAGGCGGTGCTCCATCACGGCATTGGTGATGCGTTCGGCGATGTCCTCGACGTCCGGCTTGGGCTGGGATGCGGCTTGCATTCTTGGCGCTCTGGGCATGGTCGTAATCCCGCGAGTCTACGCAGTTTGTACGCAGGAAGATATCGCTTTTTGTGTATGCACAATCTGCGCTGTCCAGCGTCTCTGAAAAGGGTCTGCTGCCTTCAGATACCCGATACCGGGTATGTCCAGGCAGATCGCTGTGTTGTGCAGGCCGCTGCTTTATGGCCAGGCAAAGCGGTCCAGGTCCGCACCAACGTGGACGTTTACAGCGACTTTTTGCACGTCTATAGTGCGTCAACTGTCCAAGAAATTGGATACAAAGCGTTGGAAAATGAGTTTGAAGATAGCAGCTGGAGTCGATGCAATCCAGCGGATAGCCCTCATTCCAAGGCCTTGATCTGATTTGGGCAGTTGTGGAGGAGGTTCTGGCATTGCCCTTGCTAATAAAACCGTACGGCAAGCCGATGCGGACGCAGGTGCTTCGTGCTTGATGTGTTCAATGTTGTGTACATCCTGGCTGCTGGAGAGGCAGCCGGTTTGAAGAGGAGAGTCCCCATGTTCGCAAAAACCAAACTCGTTGCACTCGCGGCTGCTCTGGCTGCTGGTGTGATGGTGAGTACTTCAGCTGCTTCGGCTGAGCGCCTCCGCGTGGCTGGCAACTTCCCGCTGGATCACAGCGTCTCGCGTGCGATGGAAGTGTTCAAGGAGAAGGTCGAGAAGGACTCCAAGGGCGATATCCGCGTCGATCTGTTCCCGGCCATGCAGCTGGGTGGTGCTACCGAGAACGTCGACCAAGTACGTTCGGGCACGATCTTCGCGGTGTTCACGTCGATCGCCTACTTCACCCGCACCGTGCCGGAATACGAGGCGGTGAGCCTGCCCTTCCTGTTCGACAGCCGCGAGCAGGCCTTCAAGGTCATGGACGGCCCGGTCGGCGATATCTTCGACGAGAAGATGGCCAAGCTGGGTTTTGTGAACCTTGGCTATGGTGAACTGGGTTTCCGTCATGTCACCAACAACCTGCGCCCGATCAAGTCGGCCGAAGACTTCAAGGGCATGCGAATCCGCCTGCAGCCCAATGAGGTGCACCTCGCGACCTTCCGCGCGCTGGGTGCCAACCCGCAGTCGATGGACGTGTCCGAGCTGTACTCGGCGCTCCAGCAGGGTGTGCTGGACGCGCAGGAGAACCCGTACAACATCATCGCCAGCCGCCGTTTCAACGAAGTGCAGAAGCACCTCTCGGATACCGGCCACTTCTATGACTTCATCAACGTTGCTGCCAACAAGCGCAAGTACGAGCGTCTGTCCGCCGAGCATCGTAAGGTCATCGACGACGCCATGGCTGAAGCCATGCTGTGGCAGCGCAAGCAGGCTGCTGCCGAGGAAGCCGAGTGGAAGAAGAAGCTGATCGACGCGGGCATGACCTTCACGCCGGTTAGCCCGGAGACGCGTGATGAACTGCGCAAGGCTACTGCCAGCATCGTCGAGGATCTGAAGAAGCGCGTTGATCCGGCCGTGATCGATCTCGTGCTGAAAGAAGCGCAGGCCGCCAAGTGAGCGTCCAACGCGACTCCGCCTCCGTGGCCCCGCCCCCGGGCGGGGTTGCGCCCGTCCCGCCGCCGCCGCGCGGCGGGGCTTTTGCATCCTTCAAGCGTCTGGTCAGCGGCATTGATGCGCTGACCTACTGGGGCATCGTCGCCGCCATGGCGGGCATGAGCATCCTGGTATCGCTGCAGGTCGTGATGCGCTATTTCTTCAGCTCGTCGATCGACTCGGCCGACGAGCTTTCCCGTCTGTTCTTCGTGTGGGCCATCTTTCTGGCGATTCCGCATGGCGTGAAGCACGGCGTGCATGTGGGCATCGACCTCTTCGTGCGCATGATGTCGCCCGGTACGCAGGAAAAGCTCTTCCGCATCATGGCCGGCATGGGCGCACTGCTGATGATCATGGTGATGGTCGGCGGCTGGGTGGCGACGGTGGATCGCTGGCCTGAACTGATGCCCACGCTGCCGGTGTCCTCTGGCGTCTATTACATCGCCGTGCTCGTGACCGGCGTGCATTCGCTGCTGCATCTGGCGCTGCTGGCCTGGGGCGGTTCGCGCACCTGGGAAGGAGAAGTCTCATGACGTGGGTTGCCATCGGATTGTTCCTCGCGCTGGCGGTGTTCGGCATGCCGCTGGCCTTTGCGCTGGGCTTCGGCTCACTGGCGGCCCTGTACCTGCTGGACTTCGAGCTGGTGGTGATGCCGCAGCGCATGATGCATGCGGTCAACAGCTTCCCGCTGATGGCCATTCCCTTGTTCATGCTGGCCGGCGAGCTGATGGTGCGTGCCGGCATCATGGATCGCCTGATTGCCTTTGCGAACAGCCTTATCGGCCGCGTGCACGGCGGTCTGGCGCACGTCACTATCGTGTCCGGCACCATTCTCGCGTCGGTGTCCGGTGCGGCCGTGGCAAGCGCTTCGGCGATGGGCAGCACGCTCGTGCCCTCGCTGCGCAAGTACTACCCGGACGCCTACGCCGGCGCGGTGATCGCTTCGGCAGCCAACCTTGGCCCGGTGATTCCGCCGTCCAACGCCATGATCGTGTATGCGCTGATGGCCGGTTCCACGGTGTCGGTGGGCGGGCTGTTCATGGCCGGCATCGTGCCGGGCATCCTGCTGGCCGTGGGCTTCATGCTGATCGCCAGTTACATCTCGTGGAAGCGTGGCTATGCGCTGACCGGCGACGCCTTCTGCATCCGCAACGTGCTCACGCAGGCGCGCCGCGCCATCGTCATCATCCTGATGCCGGTGATCGTGGTGGGCGGCATCGTCGGAGGCATCTTCACCGCCACCGAAGGCGCGGCCATTGCGGTGCTGTACTCGGCCGTCATCGGCTTTGTCATCACGCGTCGGCTGAAGCTCTCCGACCTGCCCGGCTGTCTGTACCGCGCGGCGGTGACCTCGGCCATGGTCGGCGCGCTGATTGCCTTTGCCGCCTCGGTGACTTTCGTGTTCACCATCGAGATGGTGCCGGCGCAGCTGTCCGACTGGATCCAGGCCATGACCTCGGACCCGATGGTCTACGTGCTGCTGACCATGCTGCTGCTGATCTTTGTCGGCATGCTGATCGAGTCCAACGCCGCCTACATCATGCTGGTGCCGCTGTTCGCGCCGGTGGCCGTGGCCTACGGCATCGATCCGCTGTGGTTCGGCTTCCTGTTCATGTTCAACCTGGTGATCGGCATGATGACGCCGCCGGTGGGGGTGCTGTACTTCGTCATGAGCGGCATCACCAAGGTGCCGATGATGACGCTGGTGCGCGAGTCGATTCCCTTCGTGGTGTTCCAGTTCGTCGTGCTCGGCCTGTGCATCGTGTATCCGCCGCTGGTGACCTGGCTGCCGAAGGCGCTGGGCTTCTGAGGAGTACGCCATGACCGCAGCACCTGCCGATCTGGTGATCCATGGGGCGCGCGTGGTCACGGTCGACCCCGCGTTGGGCGAGATCGCCGACGCGCTGATCGTGGTGCGCGACGGTCGCTTCGCCGAGGTCGCCGCGCGCGACCCGGCCAAGCCTCTGCCGCCGGCTCGCCGCACGCTGGATCTGTCCGGGCATGTCATCACGCCGGGTTTCGTCAACGTGCACACCCACACCATCCTCACGATGGTGCGCGGGGTGGCCGAAGACATGGGCTTCGCGCCGGCCTACACGCCCGGCGTGCCGCACGGCCACGAAGTCACCGAGGAAGAGGCCGTCGCGCTGGCGCGGCTCGGCGCCGCCGAATGCCTGCTGTTCGGCTCCACGCTGATCAACGACAGCTATGTGCATGCCGACCTCACGCTGCCGGCGATGGGCGAGCTGGGTATGCGCGTGATCACCTGCGGACGCATTCACGACGTGGATTTCTCGCGCGTGCATGAAGGCGTGTGGGAGCACCGCGACGAGATCGGCGACAAGACCTTGGGTGAGGCCGTGGCGCTGTGCGAGCGCTGGCGCGGCAAGTTCAACGGCCGGCTCGGCTTCGAGTTCGCCGCGCACGCGCCGGACACCTGCTCGCGCACGCTGCTGAAGAACGTTGCGGCCGAGCGCGATCGCCTCGGCGTGCATGTGAACGGTCACCTGTCGCAGAGCCGCAAGGAAAACGCCCGCGTGTTCGAGCGCGACGGCATGACGCCGACCGAGCTGATCGAGGACGTCGGCCTGCTTGACCACCGCTACACCGCCGCGCACTGCATGTACGTGTCCGACAGCGACCTCGAGCGCATCGGTCGTGCGCGCATCAACGTCGCCCACGTGCCCCGCGGCAACGCGCAGGGCGGGCGCATCGCGCCCACCAGCCGGCTGCGCCGCGCCGGCGCCAACATCGCGCTGGCCACCGACAACATGCACGGCGACATGGTCGAGGTGATGCGCTGGGCGCTGATGGTCGGGCGCATTCAGGAAGAGTGCATCGACGAGTTCTGGCAGCCGCATCACGTGCTGGAAATGGCCACCATCAACGGTGCCCGCGCACTCGGCCTGCAGGACGAAATCGGCTCGATCACGGTCGGCAAGAAGGCCGATCTGGTGGCTTTCGATTTCCGTCGCCCGCACCTCGTGCCGCACATCGAAACGCTTGGCAACCTGGTGCATTGCGCGCAGGGTCGCGACGTGGCGCTGGTGGTGTGCGATGGTGACGTGGTGGTCGAAGGCGGGCGCCTCGTGCACGCCGATCAGGACGCCATCCTTGCCGACGCACAGGCCGCCTCGGAAGCCCTGTGGGAACGTGCCCGCGCGCAAGTCTGAAAGGAAATCACGCTCCATGAAACTGCTGATCATCAACCCCAACATCTCGCAAAGCGTCACCGACCTCATTGAGGCCGAAGCGCGCCGCACCATCGCCGCCGACACCGAGCTGACGATGCGCACCGCCCCCTTCGGCGTGGCCTACATCGAGACGCGTGCCGAAGCCGCGGTGGGCGGCTTTGCCGTGCTCAACGAACTGGCCGAGCACTACCAAGGGCACGACGCCGCCATCGTCGCCGCCTTCGGTGACCCCGGTCTGGCCGCCGCGCGCGAGATGCTGCCGATTCCGGTGGTGGGCATGACCGAAGCCGCGCTGATGAGCGCCGCGATGCTCGGTGGCCGTTTCTCCATCGTTGCCATCTCGCGCCGCATCCGTGCCTGGTATCAGGAAACGGTGGACATGCACGGCCTGACCAGCCGGCTCGCCAGCATCCGCTGCCTGGACGAAGCGCTGCCCAACATCGGCACCGTGCAGGAAGACAAGGGCGCACAGTTGCTGGCGCTGTGCGAAACGGCCATCCGCGAGGACGGCGCTGACGTCATCATCATCGCCGGCGCGCCGCTGGCGGGTCTGGCGCGCACCATTGCCGACCGCATTCCGGTGCCGGTGGTCGATGGCGTTTCCAGCGCCGTGCGGCATGCCGAATCGCTGGCCGCACTGGCGCCGCGTGGCGGCTCGGCGGGCAGCTACGCGCCGCCGCCGGTGAAAGACTGGAAAGGTCTGTCGCCCGCGCTGGGCAAGCTCATCGGGCGCAAGTGACCATGACACGTATCCGCATCACCGCAGGCGAGCAGGTTTTCGTGGCCGAGACCGTGGCCGCCGCGCCGAAAACCGTCGAGGCCTTTCTCGGTCTGTTGCCGTGGCGTACGCAACTGATTCATGTGCGCTGGAGCGGCGAAGGCTGCTGGGTGCCGCTGGGTGATTTCCAGCCAGGCTTCGGCTTCGAGAACGCCACGGCTCATCCGGCGCCGGGCGAAGTGCTGTTCTACCCCGGCGGCTACAGTGAGACCGAGGTCATCCTCGCCTATGGCGCCTGCAGCTTCGCCAGCAAGCTCGGCCAGCTGGCCGGCAACCACTTCCTGACCATCGTCGAAGGGCGTGAGCACCTGCGTGCGCTGGGCGAGAAGGTCTTGTGGCAGGGCGCGCAGGACGTGGTGTTCGAGCGCATCGACGACTGAAGCGCAAGGCTTCTTCCCGGCTCCGGGGTCGTATTCACGAATGCAACAATATATCATCGCAGTCGTGTCGATCCTTTCCGGAGCTTTCCATGGCCTCTCCTTCCCCCGATTCCGCATCTCGTCGCCTCCCCGTTACCGTGCTGTCCGGCTTTCTCGGCGCGGGCAAGACAACGCTGCTCAATCACGCGCTGAACAACCGTGAAGGCCGCAAGGTGGCGGTCATCGTCAATGACATGTCGGACGTGAACATCGACGCCCGGCTGGTGCGCGAGGGCGGCGCGGCGCTGTCGCGTTCGGAAGAAAAACTCGTCGAAATGTCCAACGGCTGTATCTGCTGCACGCTGCGTGAAGACCTGCTGGTGGAGATCCGCAGGCTCGCCGACGAGGGTCGCTTCGATTACCTGCTGATCGAATCCACCGGCATCTCCGAACCGCTGCCGGTGGCCGAGACCTTCACCTTCCGCGATGAAGACGGCCGCAGCCTGTCCGACATTGCGCGTCTCGACACCATGGTGACCGTGGTCGATGCCTGCAACTTCCTGCGCGACTACGGCTCGCAGGACTTCCTCGCCGACCGTGGTGAAAGCATGGGCGAGGAAGACGACCGTGCGGTGGTTGACCTGCTGGTCGAGCAGATCGAGTTCTGTGATGTGCTGGTGGTAAACAAGGTCGACCAGGTGAACGACGAGCAGCGTGAGCGCCTGGCGGCCATGCTGCGCGGGCTCAATCCGCGTGCCGACATCGTCTACTCGGAGTTCGGCCGCGTACCGCTCGACCGCGTGCTCGACACCGGCCGCTTCGATTTCGAGCAGGCCGCCAACGCGCCGGGCTGGTTGCGTGAGCTGCGTGGCGAGCACACGCCGGAAACCGAGGAATACGGCATTGCGAGCTTCGTCTATCGCGCACGCCGGCCGTTCCATCCGCAGCGCTTCCATCGCTGGATCAACGAAGACTGGCCCGGCGTGGTGCGCTCAAAGGGCTACTTCTGGCTCGCCAGCCGGCTGGATCTGGTCGGCAGCTGGTCGCAGGCCGGAGCCCTCACGCGCCACGAGCTGGGTGGCCTGTGGTGGGCCGGCGTGCCGCGAGCCCACTGGCCGCAGGACGACGAGAGCCTCGCCAACATCCGCGCACGCTGGCAGGAGCCATTTGGTGATCGTCAGCAGGAACTGGTGCTGATCGGCATGGGCATGAATGAAGCCGAGCTGCGGGCCGGCTTCGACGCGTGCCTGTTGAGTGATGCCGAGCTGACCGCAGGCCCGGCTGCGTGGGAGCGCTATGACGACCCCTTCCCGCGCTGGATCCTGCGTGAGGAAGAGGCTGAAGAGGCACACTGAGCCAGACCGGGCTCAATGCATTCTGCGCCTAAGTACGTCGAAAACGAGCCATCTTGCTGTCATCTGACGTGAGTCCGGGTCGCCATGAGAAGGCTCTTGCTGTATGGTATTGGGCTCTCATGCTTCACCAACTGCACTGCGCAACCGGTGGAGACCCGGCACACGCACACATCCAGGAGGTGCACATGGCACAGATCAAGCAGGGCGATACCGTCCGCGTTCATTACACCGGCAAGCTGGCCGACGGTTCGGTGTTCGATTCGTCGGTTGGCGGTGAGCCGCTGGAGTTCAAGGTCGGTTCCGGCCAGCTCATTCCCGGTTTTGAGAAGGCTGTCACCGGTCTCGCGGCAGGCGACAAGACCACCGCGTTGATTCCTTCCGACGAGGCCTATGGCCCGCACAGCGCCGAAGGCGTGATCGAAGTTCCGCGCGGTAACATTCCGGCCGAGATCGAACTGTCGATCGGCCAGCAGCTGCAGATGCAGACGCACGATGGTCGTCCGGTGCCCGTCGTGGTGGTGGGCATCGAGGATGCCACCGTCAAGGTCGACGCCAACCATCCGCTCGCCGGCAAAGACCTCACCTTCGATATCGAAGTCGTTTCGATCGCCTGATCGGAGAGGCTTGCCACATGCAAAAGGCCGGGACTTGAGCCCGGCCTTTTGCGTTGACCAGTGCATTTCAGGGCCGGCGGCCGAGGCTTTCGGTAAAATCCACACTTTTCCGCTGCAGCTTGCGGCCAACGATCAACCCGTTCAGGAACATGCCATGACCACCGACAATCGCCGCAAGTACTCCGCCGAAGTCGTCGACGGCATCAGCAAGGCGCCGGGCCGCGCCATGCTGCGCGCCGTAGGCTTCACCGACGAGGACTTCAAGAAGCCGCAGATCGGCATCGCCTCGACCTGGAGCAATGTCACGCCGTGCAACATGCACATCAACGGTCTCGCCGAGGAAGCTGCGCGCGGCGCCGACGCGGCCGGCGGCAAGGGCGTGATCTTCAACACCATCACCATCTCCGACGGCATCGCCAACGGCACCGAGGGCATGAAGTACTCGTTGGTGTCGCGCGAGATCATCGCCGACTCCATCGAAGCCGTTGCCGGCTGTGAAGGCTTCGATGGCCTCGTCACCATCGGCGGCTGTGACAAGAACATGCCGGCCTGCATCATCGGCATGGCGCGTCTGAACCGCCCGTCGGTGTTCGTGTATGGCGGCACCATCCTGCCGGGCAAGAATCACACTGACATCATCTCGGTGTTCGAGGCCGTCGGCGCCCACGCGCGCGGCACCATGACGCTGAAGGAAGTGAAGGAAGTCGAGGACACCGCGATCCCCGGCCCCGGCTCCTGTGGCGGCATGTACACCGCCAACACCATGGCGTCCGCCATCGAGGCGCTGGGCATGAGCCTGCCGGGTTCGTCGGCGCAGAACGCCGTGTCGAGCAACAAGATGGACGACTGCCGCCGTGCCTCGGCCGCCGTCATGAAGCTGCTCGATCTCGATCTGAAGCCGCGCGACATCATGACGCGCAAGGCTTTCGAGAACGCCATCACCGTCATCATCACGCTCGGCGGCTCCACCAACGCCGTGCTGCACCTGCTCGCCATGGCGCATTCCTGCGATGTCGAGCTGACGCTGGAAGACTTCACCGAAATCGGCAAGCGCGTGCCGCTGCTGGCCGACCTGCGTCCGTCGGGCCGCTTCATGATGAGTGAGCTGGTCGAGATCGGCGGCATCCAGCCGCTGATGAAGATGCTGCTCGACGCCGGCCTGCTGCACGGCGACTGCATGACCGTTACCGGCAAGACGCTGGCCGAGAACCTCTCCACCGTCGCGCCTTACCCGGCCGGGCAGGAGATCATTCGTCCGCTGTCCAACCCGATCAAGAAGGACAGCCACCTGCGCATCCTCTACGGCAACCTCGCCCCGACCGGCTCGGTTGCCAAGATCACCGGCAAGGAAGGCACGCAGTTCACCGGCAACGCCCGCGTGTTCCATTCCGAAGAAGAAGCGCTGGACCGCATCCTCGACGGCACCGTGGTCGCCCACGACGTGCTGGTCATCCGCTACGAAGGCCCGAAAGGCGGTCCCGGCATGCGCGAGATGCTGAGCCCCACTTCCGCGATCATGGGCAAGGGCCTGGGCAAGGATGTGGCGTTGATTACCGACGGCCGTTTCTCCGGCGGCAGCCATGGCTTCGTGGTCGGCCACATTACGCCCGAAGCGGCCGAAGGTGGCCCGATTGCGCTGGTCGAGACCGGCGACAAGATCACCATCGACGCGGACAACAACGTCATCACGCTGCACATCGACGACGCCGAGATGGAGCGCCGCCGCGCCGCTTGGACGCCCATGCCCCCGCGCTACACGCGCGGTGCGCTGGCCAAGTTCGCCAAAACCGTCAGCTCGGCTTCCGAAGGCGCGGTGACCGACAAGTTCTGAGCCTTGTCGCATCGGAAATGAAAAGCGCCACGGCTTGCCGTGGCGTTTTGTTTTGAACACCGGAGACACGCATGAACCTCACACCCTGGCTGTACCTCGGCACCGCCATCCTCGCCGAAGTCATCGGTACCTCGGCCCTCAAGGCCAGCGATGGCTTCACGCGGCTGTGGCCGTCGGTCCTCGTGGTCGTGGGCTATGCCTGCGCGTTCTGGCTGCTGGCGCTGACATTGCGCTCCATTCCGGTCGGGGTAGCCTACGCCATTTGGGCGGGGGTGGGCATTGTGCTGATCGCGCTGGTGGGGGTGGTACTGTTCGGACAGAAGCTCGACGCGCCGGCCGTCATCGGCATGGGCCTGATCGTGGCTGGCGTGGTGGTGATGAACGTGTTCTCAAAAACCACCGGCCACTGAGGCCGGTCACCCTCGGTGCGCGCGGTAGCGCGCGGCCAGGCTGCGCGCCGACTCCATCGCCAGCCCGGCGGCCAGCGCCCAGGCCGGGTTCATTGCGAAGGCCACTGCAGCGGTGATGCCGATCACCGCCCAGCAATCCGGTCGGGTGTTGAAAAGCCGCTTTGAGAAGGCCAGATCGGCACCGGCTATGGCCAGCAACGCGCCGGCCACGGGCAGCGGGAAGGCTGCCAGCAACGCCGCGGCGGACTCGCCGGCGAACAGTGCACTCGCCAGCAAGGCCGAGCCCAACAGCACGGGCGCCGTGCACGAGCGTGCGCCGAAGCGGTGTTGCGCCACTACGCCGCCAGCGCCGTGGCACATCGGCATGGCGCCGAAGGGCGCCAGCAGCAGGTTGCCCAGCCCGGTGCTCAGTGCCAGATTGCGCTCGCTCGCGCGTGCAGCCTGCTCGTGGAACAGCGAGGCGCTGACCGCAGCGGTGACGATGATGGCGTTCGACAGCGTCAGTGGAATCTGCGGCAGCACCGCCAGTTCGAGCGCGCGCGGCAGGTCGGACCACGATGGGAGTACGAACTGCGGAACGGCCAGGCCAAATCCGGCCAAGGTAGGCACGGTGTCGCTCAGACCCAGCCACGGAGCTGCGAGTACTGCAACGATGCCCATTGCCAACAACGGCAAGCGCGTAACGAACATCGCTGCCACGGCAAAGGCCAGCGCGCCGGCGCCGAGTAAGGGGGCATCCATCATCAGCGTCACGCCCAGCCACGCCATCGACAGGCCCAGTCCCAGCGTCAGCCCCAGCGTGACCGAGTGCGGGATGCGTCGCGCGATCCACGACACCCCGCCGGTCAGCCCCAGCACCAGCACGGTGGCACCGATGAGCAGACCGGCCATGGCCACTTCGCCGGGCGTCAGGCCCGAGGTCAGCAGCACGGCGGACACGGCTTTCATCGGCTGTACCGCCATCGGTATGCCGTAGAACAGCCCGGCCGCGATCAGCGCAATACCGAAACCGAAGAAGACACCCAGCGCACTCAACCCGCCGACCGTGACGGCGCCAACGGCATAGGGCAGGAAGGTGCCGAGGTCGCCGCAGGCGCCGTTGGCCTCGCGCCCGAAATGCTTCACAGCGGCATGCGCCAGGGCAGTTCGCCCTGGATGAACAAGCGTGCTTCTTCTGAAGCGGGGCGTGCGAAGAAGCGCTGCACCGGCGTGTGCTCACGCACGCGCCCGGCGCTGATGAAGATCACCTCGTCGCCCAGCCGCGTGGCCTGGCCGAGGTTGTGCGTGGTCATGACGATGCGCGTGCCGTCGGTGCGGATCTCGCGGATGATGCGCTCGACCTCAGCCGTGGCCGAGGGATCCAGGCTGGCGGTGGGTTCGTCGAGTAGCAGCAGGCGTGGTTTGGTCAGCCACGCGCGCGCCAGCGCCAATCGTTGTTGCTCGCCGCCCGAGAGATGGCGGGCGCTGTCCTGCGCACGGTCGGCCAGCGCCACGCGTTCGAGCACTTCGGCGGCGCGGCGGTAGCGCTCCGAACGTGCCACCCCGAGCGGCTTCAGACCCAGCGAGACGTTCTCCAGCACCGAGGCGCGAATCATCATCGGGTGCTGGAACACCATCATCACACCGTGGTGGGGGCGTGGTCCGCCGGCCCATTCAATGCTGCCGGCAGAAGGTTCGATGAGGCCGCACAGCGTGCGCAGCAGCACGCTCTTGCCTGCCCCGTTGGGGCCCAGCACCAGCGTGATGCCTTCGTCGCCGAGTTCAAGCTCCACGCCGTCGAGCACGGTACGGCCGTTGGGCGTGAAGCGCACGTCGCGCATGCGCACCGGAAACATCGCGCCCTCAGCCATAACGCCGCATCGCCCAGCCGCGCATCAGATGCGCGAAGGTGTTGAGGATCAGGATCACCGAGATCAGCACCAGCCCGAGGGCAATCGCCAGCGGCAGGTCGCCCTTGCTGGTTTCCAGTGCAATCGCAGTGGTCATCACGCGGGTGACGCCGTCAATGTTGCCGCCCACGATCATCACCGCACCAACCTCGCTCATTGCGCGGCCCAGGCCGGCCAGCACCGCCACCAGCAGGGAATGGCGACAGTCGTAGAGCAGCGTGGTGAGGCTGTGCCACCAGTTGAAACGCATCACGCGCAGCTCCTCGGCGTAGCGCTGCCAGGCGTCTTCGACCACCTGCCGTGCGATGGCGGCCATCAGCGGAATCACCAGCAGGGTTTGCGCGATGACCATGGCTGTGGGGCTGAACAGCAGGCCGAAATGCCCGAACGGGCCGGAGCGCGACAGCAGCAGATAGACGATCACCCCGATCACCACTGCCGGCGCGCCCATCAGCGCATTGACCAGTACCGTACCGACTTGCTGGCCGGGCCAGCGTCCGATGGCCAACACGGCGCCCAGCGGCAGACCGATGAAGGTGCCCAACACCACTGCCGTGCCGCTGACCTGGATCGACAGCAGCACGATTTCCGCGACGCGCGCATCCAGGCTGGCGATCAGTGAAAAGGCTTCGGAAAAGGTTGCGGCGAAGGACATCAAGCACCTGAAATACGCGTCGCGCGCGCGAGGCCGGACACTGTAAGGGCGGGCGAAAGCGCCAACAATATGAACTGCCGTGCATAGGCCCTGCGCGAAGGCGGATCAGTCTGCTGGTATCGCCTCGTCGAGCGTCATCAGGCGACCGGATTCATGTCCGTCGTAGCCGGGCAGTGCCGCGACGGCAGCGCGGAAATCCTCGCTTTGCATGATGTCGTGCATGCCGCGTACGGCGGCAGACCGCATGGCGGATGCGTTGCAGGCGATGAAATAGCGCTCACGCGCGATCTCGATGAAGTCCAGCTTGAAGCGGTGTGCCGCGGTGCGCACACCGAAGCCGACATCGGCCATGCCGCTGGCAATGTAGGCGGCGACTGCGGCGTGCGTCAGCTCTGAATTCTGGAAGCCGCGAATGCGGTCGCTGTCCAGCCCGTGGGCGTCAAGCAGCAGGTCGAGCAGGATGCGCGTGCCCGAACCGGGCTGACGGTTCACGAAGGACACGTCCTCGCGCACCAGATCCGTCAGGCTGGTGATGTTCTTGGGATTGCCCGGCAGCACGAACAGCCCCTGCTGACGCTCGGCCAGGTGGATCAGTCGGTGCTTGCGGGGTTTGAGCCACTTGCCGTACTGCGTCCAGGCCGCGCTTTCGAACTCGCCCAACGGCACGTGAAAGCCCGCTACGTCGCAGTCTCCTCGCGCCAGCGAGGCCACCGAATCCAGGCTGCCGCGGTATTTCAGGTCCACCGGAATGTCGTGGTCGACCAGAAAGCCGCGCAGGGTCTCCACCGCAAAACCGTGGCTGGCGTTGATCCGCAGGATCTGTTCCTTGTGCTCGATGACCTTGAGCAGTTCGGCTTCGAGCTCCGAAGCCAGACTGTCGAGCGTAGGCGCCAGACGCGCGGCGATGCGCTTGTCGGCCCACAACAGCTTCTTGCCGAGCGCGGTCAGCGTAGTGCCGCGTCCGCGCGCCTTGCTCACCAGCGGGCTGCCGAACACTTCCTCGCCGGTACGGAGCAGCCCCCAGCCGTGACGATAGGACACACCCAGCTGCGCACAGGCCTGTTCGATCTGGCCCAGCTCGTCCACCACCGCCAGCAAGGACAGCAGGCCGGGCAGGGACAGTTGCGCGTCGCCATCGCGCGAGACATGCCAGGCCGGTTTGATCGTGACACTGAACTTCATGTGCAATTTATCTCATATTGAGAGGTTATTTTTCCTCTGCTAACTTGGCGGTGTAGCGATTCGGAATGGGTTCTACATCATATGTTTATTTGTGCATATGAGATCCGCACGACGAATCCAGCTTACCCCGAATCGACCGGTTATCAAGTTTTCGAGAGGTGCACATGAGTTCCGCCCAACCCGCCTGGGACCGCGACAAGGTCCTTGGCATCATCAATACGCTGAAGGACATGCCCGGCGCGCTCATGCCGATCCTGCACGGCATCCAGGACAGCATCGGCTACGTGCCCGATGACGCTGTGCCGCTGATGGCCGAGGCGCTGAACCTGTCGCGCGCCGAGGTGCACGGCACGATCACCTTCTATCACCACTTCCGCACCACCCCGCCGGGTCGGCACAAGCTTGAGATCTGCCGTGGCGAGGCCTGTCAGGCCGTGGGCGCCAACGCCCTCGTCGCGCATGCCAAGAAGACCCTGGGTGTGGACTTCCACGAAACCACCACCGATGGCGCTGTCTCGCTCGAGCAGGTGTTCTGCCTCGGCAACTGCGCCTGTTCGCCGTCGATCATGGTCGATGGGGAAGTGGTCGGTGAAGTGAGCGCGGACAACCTCGACGCCATCGTCGACAGCCTGAGGACCCGCCAATGACCGTCAAAGTCTACGTTTCCCGCGACTCCACCGCGATCTCCAAGGGCGCCGACAAGGTTGCCCGCGCTATCGCCTTCGAGGCCGCCAAGCGCGGCGCGACCATCGAACTCGTGCGCAACGGCTCGCGCGGCATGTTCTGGCTCGAGCCCATGGTCGAGGTCACCACCTCGGAAGGTCGCGTGGCCTTTGGCCCGGTCAAGCCCGAGGATGTGCCCGAGTTGTTCGAGGCCAATTTCCTGTACGGCGGCCAGCATCATCTGAACCTCGGCCTGACCGAAGAGATTCCGTACTTCGCCAAGCAGCAGCGCCTGACCTTCGCGCGTGTCGGCATCACCGATCCGGTGTCGCTGGACGACTACATCGCGCATGACGGTTACCGTGGTCTGGCCAACGCGCTGAAGATGAGCGGCGCCGACATCGTCGAGGAAGTTGCCACCTCCGGCCTGCGTGGCCGTGGCGGTGCAGCCTTCCCGACCGGCATCAAGTGGCGCACCGTGCTGGGCGCGCAAGCCGACCAGAAGTACATCGTCTGCAACGCCGACGAGGGCGACTCCGGCACCTTCTCCGACCGCATGATCATGGAAGGCGACCCCTTCGTGCTGATCGAGGGCATGACCATCGCCGGTCTGGCCGTCGGCGCCACCATGGGCTACATCTACCTGCGCTCGGAATACCCCTACGCCGAAACCGCGCTGAACGAAGCCATCGACGTCGCCAACGCGCGCGGCTATCTGGGTGCGGACATCCTCGGTTCGGGCAGGACCTTCCACCTCGAAGTGCGCCGCGGTGCCGGCGCCTACGTGTGCGGCGAGGAGACCTCGCTGTTGGAGAGCCTCGAAGGCAAGCGCGGCATGGTGCGCTTCAAGCCGCCCCTGCCGGCGCTCGAAGGCCTGTTCGGCAAGCCCACCGTGGTGAACAACGTCATCTCGCTGGCCAGCGTGCCGATCATTCTCGACCAGGGCGGCGCCAACTATCAGGAATACGGCGTCGGTCGCTCACGCGGCACGCTGCCCTTCCAGCTCGGCGGCAACGTGAAGCACGGCGGCCTCGTCGAGGCGGCCTTCGGCATGACCATCCGCGAGCTGTTGTACGACTTCGGCGGCGGCACGCGCAGCGGCCGTCCGATTCGCGCCGTGCAGATCGGCGGCCCGCTCGGCGCCTACGTGCCGGAGTCGCACTTCGACCTGCCGCTCGACTACGAAGAGCTGGCAAAGAACGACGCAATGCTCGGCCACGGCGGTCTGGTGATCTTCGACGACACCGTGGACATGGCGGGCATGGCGCGCTTCGCGATGGAGTTCTGCGCCATCGAATCCTGCGGCAAATGCACGCCTTGCCGCATCGGCTCCACGCGCGGTGCCGAGGTCATCGACAAGATCGTCGAGGGCAAGGAACGACCCAAGCAGGTCATTTTGCTGCGCGAACTGTGCGACACCATGCTCAGCGGCTCGCTGTGCGCACTGGGCGGCATGGCACCTTTCCCGGTGCTCAGCGCGCTCAACCACTTCCCTGAAGACTTCGGCGTGAGCAAGCCCGCCGGCAAGGCAGCCTGAGGAGAACCACCATGCTCTACAACCTGAACGAAATCGATTTCGGCACGCCCGCCAGCGTCTCCGAAAAGCTCGTGACGCTAACCATCGACGACGTCGAGATCTCCGTGCCGGCCGGCACCTCGGTGATGCGCGCCGCTGCTGAAGCCGGCATCAACATCCCCAAGCTGTGCGCCACCGACAGCCTTGAGCCCTTCGGCTCGTGCCGCCTGTGCCTGGTCGAGATCGAGGGCCGTCGCGGCACCCCCGCCTCGTGTACCACTCCGGTGGACGAAGGCATGGTGGTGCACACCGAGAACAAGAAGCTCGCCGACCTGCGCCGTGGCGTGATGGAGCTCTACATCTCCGACCACCCGCTGGACTGCCTGACCTGCTCGGCCAACGGCAACTGCGAGCTGCAGGACATGGCCGGCACGGTCGGCCTGCGTGAAGTGCGCTACGGCTACGAAGGTGAGAACCACCTCAAGGACACCACGGACTATTCCAACCCGTACTTCAACTACGACCCGTCCAAGTGCATCGTGTGCAACCGCTGCGTGCGTGCTTGCGAAGAAACGCAGGGCACCTTCGCGCTGACGGTGGACGGCCGAGGCTTTGAGTCGCGCATCGCGGCCAGCCAGAACGAAGACTTCATGGATTCCGAGTGCGTGTCTTGCGGCGCCTGCGTGCAGGCCTGCCCGACCGCCACGCTGATGGAAAAGAGCGTTGTCGAACTCGGCCAGGCCGAGCACAGCGTAGTCACCACCTGCGCCTATTGCGGCGTGGGCTGCTCGTTCAAGGCCGAGATGAAGGGCGAGACCGTCGTGCGCATGGTCCCCAACAAGAACGGTCAGGCCAACATGGGCCACTCCTGCGTCAAGGGCCGCTTCGCGTGGGGCTACGCCACCCACACCGACCGCATCACCAAGCCGATGATCCGCAAGAAGATCACCGATCCGTGGCAGGAAGTGTCGTGGGAAGAGGCCATCAGTTACGCCGCTTCCGAGATCAAGCGCATCCAGGGCCAGTACGGCCGTGGCGCGGTCGGCGGCATCACGTCCTCGCGCTGCACCAACGAGGAAACCTACCTCGTGCAGAAGCTGGTGCGTGCTGCCTTCGGCAACAACAATGTTGATACCTGCGCCCGCGTTTGCCACTCGCCCACCGGCTACGGCCTGAAAGTCACCATGGGTGAATCGGCCGGTACGCAGACCTTTGAATCGGTGCTGCACTCCGACGTGATCTTCGTGATCGGCGCCAACCCGACCGACGGCCACCCGGTGTTCGGCTCGATGATGAAGCGTCGCCTGCGCGCCGGTGCCAAGCTCATCGTCGCCGACCCGCGCCGCATCGACCTGGTGAAGTCCGCCCACATCAAGGCCGACTACCACCTGCAGCTGCGTCCCGGCACCAACGTGGCGCTGGTCACGTCCATGGCCCACGTCATCGTCACCGAAGGCCTGATGGACGAAGACTTCATCGCCGAGCGTTGCGACCTCGAATCGTTTGACCTGTGGAAGAAGTTTGCTGCCCGTCCCGAGAACAGCCCCGAGGCCATGGAGATGGTGACCGGCGTGCCGGCCGACGTGCTGCGCGGCGCTGCCCGCATGCTCGCCACCGGCGGCAACGCGGCCATCTACTACGGTCTGGGGGTTACCGAGCACGCACAGGGTTCGACCACCGTCATCGGCATCGCCAACCTCGCCATGGCCACCGGCAACATCGGCCGTCCGGGCGTGGGTGTGAACCCGCTGCGCGGTCAGAACAACGTGCAAGGCGCCTGCGACATGGGCTCCTTCCCGCACGAACTGCCGGGCTACCGCCACGTGTCGGACTCCTCTGCACGCGCGCTGTTCGAATCCGAATGGGGCGTCACGCTTGAAGGCGAGCCGGGCTTGCGCATCCCGAACATGTTCGACGCCGCGCTGGATGGCTCGTACAAGGCCATGTACGTGGAAGGTGAGGACATCGTTCAGTCCGACCCGGACACCCAGCACACCACGGCCGCGCTGGAACAGCTCGAGTGCCTGATCGTGCAGGACCTGTTCCTGAACGAAACCGCCAAGTACGCGCACATCTTCCTGCCGGGCGCTTCCTTCCTCGAGAAAGACGGCACCTTCACCAACGCCGAGCGCCGCATCTCGCGCGTCACCAAGGTCATGAAGCCGCTGGCCGGCTACGGCGACTGGGAAGTCACGCAGCTGCTGTCGAACGCGCTGGGTTACCCGATGAACTACCAGCACCCGTCCGAGATCATGGACGAGATCGCGCGCCTCACGCCAACCTTCCACGGCGTGTCGTTCGACCTCATCGAAAAGCTCGGTTCGGTGCAGTGGCCGTGCAACGCAGAAGCGCCGGAAGGCACGCCGACCATGCACATCGACGAGTTCGTGCGCGGCAAGGGCAAGTTTGCCCCGACCCGCTACGTGGCCACCGATGAGCGCGTGACGCAGAAATTCCCGCTGATCCTGACCACCGGCCGCATCCTGTCGCAGTACAACGTGGGCGCACAGACCCGCCGTACCGCCAACAACGCGTGGCACAGCGAAGACCGGCTGGAACTGCACCCGCACGACGCAGAAGACCGCGGCATCAAGGACGGCGACTGGGTCGGTATCCAGAGCCGTGCCGGCGAGACCGTGCTGCGCGCGACCATCACCGAGCGCATGCAACCGGGCGTGGTGTACACCACCTTCCACTTCCCGGAATCCGGCGCCAACGTGATCACCACCGACAACTCGGACTGGGCCACCAACTGCCCCGAGTACAAGGTGACCGCGGTGCAGGTGCTGCCGGTGTCGCAGCCGTCCGAGTGGCAGCAAGGCTTCCAGCGCTTCACCGAACAGCAGCTCGCGCTGCTTGAGGAAGCCCGCGCGGAAGGCGGCAAATGAGTGTGTGCAGCGCTCGCGCCGGGCAGCCCGTAGCGGTGCGCCCGTGGTCGAGCCGTCGGGTCGAACGCTGGTCCGCCGGCGGAACCACCGACGGCATCGACCAGGTCGCCGAAGAAGTCCCGGTCGCGCTGGTGTACAACGGCATCTCCCACGCGGTGATGCTGGCGTCGCCGGCCGACCTGGAAGACTTCGCGCTGGGCTTTTCGCTGTCGGAAGGCATCCTGCGCGACGCCAGCGACCTGTACGACCTCGAAGTCGAACAGCTCGGTGAAGGCATCCAGGTCGACATGCGCATCTCGGCCGAGTGCTTCATGCGTCTCAAGCAGCGCCGCCGCAACCTCACCGGCCGCACCGGTTGCGGCCTGTGCGGCGTGGAAACGCTGGAACAGGCCGTGCGCCACCCGGCGCCGGTCGCCAACACCGGCCTGCAGGTTTCGGCCGAGGCTGTGCATCGCGCCATGGGCGCCATGGCCGAAGCGCAAACCCTGCAACGCATCACCGGCGCCGTGCATGCCGCCGCCTGGGCCCGTCCCGACGGCAGCCTGCAACTCGTGCGTGAAGACGTCGGTCGCCACAACGCGCTCGACAAGCTCCTCGGCGCCATGGCGGCCGAGGGCGTCGACCACGCCAGCGGCTTCGTCGTCATCACCAGCCGCGCCAGCTACGAGATCGTGCAGAAGGCCGCCACCCGCGGCATCAGCTTCGTCGCCGCCATTTCCGCCCCCACCGGGCTGGCCGTGCGCATTGCCGAAGAAGCCGGCGTCACCCTGCTCGGCTTCACCCGCGGCCAGGGCCACGTCGCCTACTCGCACCCCGCGCGGCTCGACACAACGCAATCAGGAAACCCCGAATGAACATCCAGACCCTGATCAAGATGGCCAATCAGATCGGCACCTTCTTCGAGCCCGAAGTCGCGCTCGAAGTCGCCGCCGACGACACCGCCAACCACATCCACCGCTTTTGGGACCCGCGCATGCGTCGCGCTCTCATTGCCCACGTCGACGCCAATGGCGACGCCGAACTGCTGGCCGTCGTCGCCGCTGCGCTCACGCGTCACCGCGACATGCTGCTCGGCTCGGTCACACAGCACCTCGAGGCCGCCTGACATGAACGTCCAGACCCTCATCAAGATGGCTAACCAGATCGGCACCTTCTTCGAGCCCGAAGTCGCCATCGAAGTCGCCGCCGACGACACCGCCGGCCACATCAAGCGCTTCTGGGACCCCCGCATGCGCCACGCCCTCATCCAGCACGTCGACGCCTACGGCGACGAAGAACTGCTGCCGGTCGTAGCCGCCGCGCTGGACCGAAACCGCACTGCGCTGCTCGGAGGCAAAGCGAGCATCGACGAGGAAGAGCAGTGGAAGGGGCCTGCGGGGGGTGGGGACGCGGGTTGAAAGCCTGAGATCCTGAAATGACAAAGCCGGCGGAGACGCCGGCTTTTGCGTTTACGGTGGCTGGCAGGTCAGGCCGTGACGGGGTTTAGAAGACCCAGCCTTCTTGCTCCATGAAGCCTTCAAGATCAAGAAAATCAACACCGAAATGGGCACAAATGTTGGGTATTTTGACGGCGTTTGGCTTGAGCTTTTCCATTGTGACGACAGTCGCTCCGAGTGCTCGCGCTCGCGCCACCACGAATGCATCAGCGTTTCTGCCACCGCGGATCAGCTTCTGTTTTTCGATGTTTGCCTGAAAGTGAGCAACTGAATATATTTCAGCAACAAACGCTGCCTCCGCTGCATCTGGGACAGCAAAGAGATCTACGTTCTCCGCTGCCCACTTGGTGTCGTCACCTGGAATTCCATCGTGCAGCTCACGAAAGGCTTCGCGTGTCGAAGTGATTCGTCCGCCAGCAACCAATGCGTCAAAATTTCCCCATAGCGAGACGAAGCGTTTACGGTAGTAGTTTCTATGCAGGGCGGAAATTACATTCGTATCTAGAACGTACATTAAAGCGCCCCCCCAGCGAATTTCTCCGCGAATGCTGGAAGATTCTTCGGTTTGAGATTTAAGTACTCTGCAAGTTGATTTCGATCGAAACGCTGCTGGTGATAGCGGGAAAACGCCAAGTCAATGTATCGTTGGCCTAAATAGGCCCTGTGACTATTGTAGAAATTCCCTGAAGTAGATTTCTTTGGCTTGATCTGAGCAACCCACTCTTTGGTTGCTTCGTCATACTCGTTACGACCTACCAGTCCGCGATCTAAGAATTTTCTGTAAATGACCTCTCGGCTAACGTTGAAGCATTCAGCGAGGCCTGCAGCGACTTCTCGATCAACCTTAATGCCGTCAATCATCCTGTCAAGCACATCGTCTGGCACGAGAACACGTGCAGCTAACCCATTGCAGATGATCTCAATTTTCCTGTTTGCGCCGTCTAGCCGATCAATAAATGAGTCGTGAAAAACGTCAATTCCGCTAGTGTGGAATAGTAAGTGTCCGAGTTCATGAAACAGAGTGAATATTTGGCGAGACTTTGTTGCACTATTGTTTATATAAACAATAGGAAATTCATCTCCGTAGAGGCAAAACCCAAAGTACTCGTCTGCGTGGAATGCATCTTTGAAGACGTATACTCCGGCGCGCACCACGAAACGTTCACGCCAAGCCTCAAGAGCGTGATCAACGCCCTTCCAGCTGAACTGCTCCTCAATCGAAACGCCCAGATAATCACGAACCGCAGCAGCGATTTCGTTCAATGAGCTGTCGACGGAGAATTGCAAATCACGGGTAATTAGGCCTTCGGCACGATTCCTTTCATCGTTCAACTCAGAAAGGTTGATCTGCATAGCTTGAGCTTTTCGGAGCAGCAGCCGGACGGACCTAGGCATTGCCGCAAAATCGTCAACGCCCAAGGTGCGGAAAGATTGGGTAAGAGCGGGGAGTTGGGGAGGCTGCGGAAAGAAGAAAACAGCAACCGGTGTTTTGAACCGATCGGCCATTTCTTCTATTTGTCCGTATGTTGGGCATGCTTCGCCAGCTTCCCAAGCATTGATCTTGCCAAAGATGCGGCGGGCATCTTCAATTGAGTATCCGGCGCGCTCGCGCGCCCACCTCACTATCGCAGGATTGACCGGAATTGCTTCTTTCGCGCGCGCCATCTCATTGCCTTCGTCTCATGCTGTAATTTGTACCTGAGGATTTTCCCCGTTCAGCATAACTTGCATCTAGCTTTAACACTCACGGATCGTGAAGAGTATGCAGCCCCTTTGGGTAAGCGGGTCGTAATCGGTATCATCGTAATCGGGGTCAGGTCTTGAATCTATACCGCTTACGGACTCAGGCCGTCAGCCGCAACTCCGTATGTAGCCCAGCCCTTGCCGCCAAGGTCAGCAGCATGTCGAGACTGAAGTCTTCTACCTTGCCCTTGATGAGACGCGAGACACGAGGCTGGGTGATGCCGAGCTGACGCGCAGCCTCGGCTTGCGTCCAGCCGCGCTCTTTCAGGTGTTGCGCGGTGCGGATCATGACCTCGGCGCGCAGCTTCATCACTTCCGCCTCTGCGGCATCGAAGCCGAGATCGAGAAAGACGTTGCCGCTGCTCTCGGTGATACGGGTGTCGGTGTCGTGCATGGTTCATTCTCCAATCGACTTGTAGCGCCGGGCGGCGAGGTCGATGTCCGACTGGGGTGTTTTCTGCGTCTTCTTCTGGAAGGCATGGAGCACATAGACCGCATCCGCCAGCCTTGCCACGTAGATCACGCGGAACGCGCCGTGAATGTCCCGGTAGCGAATCTCGTACGCGCCCGCGCCGACTGCTTTCATCGGTTTGAAGTCGCGCGGCTCGCCGCCGTACTGGACGGTCATCAGTTCGATACCCAGCGCGTGCCGCACGGTAGCCGGCATGCTGCGCAGGTCTTCCAGGCTGGAGCCGACAAACCGCAGCGGCTTCATGCGGCGACTATGCCAGTACTTGCATGGCTATACAAGTACTGGCATATCGGCGCTGCGTGGCGAGAGGCTTCGCTGACGTTAGCCCAAGCCAGTCCGGCCACTGTCAGCGCCCGGCGATAAGTTGTAGATACATGGATTTTGCACCTGAGGTGATCACAGAGGGCTGATACAGCACCGCCGAGCTGCCGTCCTTCGCCTGGATGGTGAACTTGAAGACGAACGTTGAATTGCCTTTCTCGTAGAGCCAGGGGACAGCCTCTCGCGTCATTGGCAGAGGGGGCATGCGTCCCGTCCATCCTTTGCCTTTGAGCGTTGGAGTTCGGTCTTCCACCACCTTCTCCAATTCGCCGTTGGTGGTAACTACTTCGATCATCACGGATGCGAGCTCGATCGCGTTCTTGGCGGTCAAGCCGAACCCCCAAACCAGTTCGGATTCGGCCGGATTGCCCTTTTTGACCGAGGCGCTGAATCCGGCAAATTGGATCTTGTAGTGCTCGTTCTCGGCCGGTAGTGCGCCGGCTTGGGTCACAGGCAGACTGATCGTTTTGCCGCCGTCCACCTTGAAAGCCGCCTGATGCACCGGATGCCCCATGTATGTCGGTCCGGTGGCGCAGCCAGAAAGAATTGCCAGAGCCAGAACGGTGGAGAGAAAAAGCTTCATTGCTACTCCTGTAAGTGGTCAAGACCGGAAATGCGCGGTGCTGCCGGGGGCGTGCTCAGCGCATGCGCACAACAGACAGCGAGGAGTATGCCATTGGATTTTCAGGTGGGGTCTTGAAATGCTTTAGGAATACGCAAATTACCCTGTTTCGGTGCGATCGCCGCGGAAGTTGGGTGCGAGTCGCTAGTGACATCACTGCTCATTCCGCTACGAAGAACGCCCGGTCATGCGCCGTATCCCGTAGTGCGGCGACCTGCGTCCCATACATCGCCGCCAACGCCTCGGCCGTAAGTACCTCATCCGCCGCCCCGTCCGCCAGCAGCCGCCCGTCCCGTATCAGCATCGCGCGGTCGGCGTAGCGCAGGGCGTGGTTGGGGTCGTGGGTGGTGAAGATCACGCCGAGGCCCTCGCTGGCGAGGCGGCGCATTTCTCGCAGGACGCGGCCCTGGTTGCCGAAGTCGAGGCTGGCGGTGGGTTCGTCTAGCAGGATCAGGGCGGGTTCCTGGGCCAGGGCGCGGGCGACCAGCGCGAGCTGGCGCTCGCCGCCGGAGACGCGGTGCAAGGGCTGGTCGGCGAGGTGCGCGACGCCCATGCGAGAGAGGCAGGCATCGGTCACTTCACGGTCGTGGCGGGACGGGGGCGACCACAGGCGGCCGTGGGCTGTGCGGCCGAGCAGGACGATTTCGCGCACCGAGAAGCCGAAGGTGGAGGATGCGTGCTGCGGCACGTAGGCCATGCGGCGGGCGCGGTGGGTGACGGTGAGTTGGGCCAGCGGCACGTCGTCCAGCCGTACTTCGCCGGCCAGCGGGGCAATGAGGCCGAGCAGGGTCTTGAGCAGGGTGGTCTTGCCGCAGCCGTTGGGGCCGAGCAGGGCGACGACCTCGCCGGGGCGGATGGCGAAGTCGAAGCCCTCACCCACCACGCGGCGGCCGTAGCCGATGGACAGCGCGTGCGCGGCGATCATGTCCAGCTCCGGTGCGCGTGGCGCAGCAGCCAGATGAAGAAGGGCGTGCCGATGACGGCGGTGAGCAGGCCGAGCGGGATCTCCACCGGCGCCATGCTGCGCGCCAGCGTGTCGATGAGCAGCAGGAAGCCGCCGCCCAGCACCGCGCTGGCCGGTAGCAGGCGGCTGAACGACGGGCCGACCAGAAAGCGCGCAATATGCGGCACCATCAGCCCGATCCAGCCGACCACCCCGGCCAGCGCCACGCCGGCTGCGGTGACCAGCGTGGCCGCCACGACTAGTGCAATGCGCAATGCGGTGGTGGGGGCGCCCAGTGCGCGGGCTTCTTCTTCGGGCAGCGACATGACATCAATGCGGTGGCGCAGCAGCATGAGCAGCGCGCCGCCGGCCAGCACCGGCCACAGCAGCGCGGCCAGGTCGCCGGCGGTGGTGCCGGCTAGGCTGCCGAGCAGCCAGAAGGTGATGGCGGGCAACTGGTTGTAGGGGTCAGCCAGATACTTCACCAGCCCGATGCCGGCGCCGAGCAGCGAGCCGATGACCACGCCGGCCAGGATCAGCACGAGCACCGGGTCGCCCTGGCGCAGCGAACTGCCCACGGCATACACCACGCCCACCGCCAGCAGGCCGCCGGCAAAGGCCGCGGCGTGGATACCGAACACGCCGAGCGAGAAGAAGATGCCCAGCACCGCGCCCAGCGCGGCGCCGGCCGAGGCGCCGAGGATGTCGGGCGACACCAGCGGGTTGCGGAACAGGCCCTGGAAGGTGGCGCCGGCCACGGCCAGCCCGGCGCCCACCGCCAGCGCCGCGACAATGCGCGGGCCGCGGATTTGCAGCAGCACGGTCTCATTGGTGCCGGGCGGCACGTCGTCGGGGCGGGTGAGCCAGTCGCTCACGGCCTGGATGAGGTCGCCGGCGCCCAATCCATAGCGCCCCACCGACAGCGCCACCGCCACGCCCAGCGCCAGCACGCCCCACGCCGCGAGCGCACCGAAGCGCATTCAGCCGCGCCCTTCGAGCACGTCGGCGATCTGCGCGTCGCCGGGCTCGACCTGATAGAACAGCGTGTAGAACTCGCGCGTGAGCGCGGCGAGGTCTTCCGGGAAGCGCTCGGGATGCACCTTCTGGCCGAGCCAGAACAGGCCCGGCAGGCGATTGACGCTGGGCGGGAAATCCACCCAGCCGAAGGGCAGCTTGGGCGACAGATGCACGCGGCCGTTGCGCACGGCGCTGACGCCCGCCCACACGGGGTCGTGCCGCGCGGCAGCGGCGAAGTCACGGTCGATGGTGATGATGACTTCAGGGTCCCACCACAGCACTTCTTCCAGCGGCACGTTGGCCAGCCCGCCCGGCATGCGCATGCCGAAGTGGGTGAGGCCCATGAAATCCATGATCTCGACGTTGATCGAACCCGCCAGCCCGGTCTCCAGCCCGCGCGGGCCGCGGGCGTAATACACGCGCGGTTGTTCGCGCACATCGGCCAGACGCTCGCGCACCGTGGCCATGGCACGCTCGGACCACGCCGCCAGTTGCTCGGCACGCGCCTCACGGCCGGTCAGGCGGCCGAGCGCGCGGTAGGTATCGGGAATGGCTTCCAGCCGGCCGTCGAACAGCGCGTAGGGAATGCCGGTCTGGCGTTGCACGCGCTCGGCCAGGTCAATGTAGGTGCCGCGCGTGGAGCCGCTGTCGATAATCAGATCGGGCTTGAGCGCGAGCACGGTTTCGAGGTTGGCCGTGCCGCCGCGCCCGGTGAGCCGCCCCACTTCGGGCCGGTCGCCGACGCCCGGCAACAGATAGGCCAGCTCCGGCGCGCGGTTGGCGCGTGGCCAGCCGGCGAGAAGATCAGGTGCGAGGGTGTACAGCAGGATCGCGGCCGGGCCACCGGCCGGGAACACCAGCCGCACCGGCCCGCTGCGCGCCACGCGACGGCCGGCGCCGTCGGTGATTTCGACTGCGGCGGCCGCGCACCAGGGTGCCAGCGCGAGCGCGCTAACACCGGCCAGCGCGCGCCGCCGCGCGGGGTTCAACAACCCGTCAGATGGCTCCGAATCCATAGCGCTTGAACACCTCCTGCGCGGCCGGCGACAGAATGTACTCAGCCAGCGAATTGGCGGCTTCGGGTGCGCCGTCGCGTACGGTGAGGCCGTAGGTTGCGCCCACCGACAGTTCCGCCGGAATCTCGATGATCTGCAGCTTGGCCAAGTCTTTCTTGGCTGCGACGGCGTTGGTGCAGTAGGTCAGGAAGACGTCCGCCTTGCCCTCGTCCATCACCCACGCGTAGGGGTTGCGGCCTTCCGGCGCCTTGGCGGAATCCGGCCCGCCGGTGAGCTTGAGTGCCTTGGCGTCCAGCGCCTTGAACGAGCCGGCGCGCACCTTCTCGGCCTTTTCGAACAGCGCCCAGGCGTAGTCGCCGGACGGATCGGCCTTGGGTGTGGAAGTGCCCAGCTTCACGGCGGGGTCGAGCATCACTTCGAGCAGGTTTGCGCTGCTGACTTTCACTTCCGGCTGCGCCACCGCGCACAGGTTGTTGCGCGTGAATACCGTGGGTGCACTCCAGCCACCGGCGTCCGCCAGGGTTTTGGGGTGCTTCATGTTGGCGGAGGCAAAGACCTGCGCCGCCTCGCCTTTCTCGATGCGCTCGCGCAGCAGGCCGGACGGGCCAAAGCTGCCGGCAACCGCTTGGCCAGTCTTGGCCGTGAAATCCTTCGATACTTCGGTCAGCACCGCCTTCAGGCTGCCCGCGGCGAACAGCGAAACTTCGGGTTTGGCCTGGGCCAGTACAGCGCCGGAATGCAGGCAGGCGGCCAGCGCGCAGGACAGCAGTGCGGGATTCATCGTCGTCTCCGTTGGGGATAGGCGACCGATGCTAAGCGCGCCTATGCACAGGGGCCATAAGGGCTAGTACGAAATGAAATCCTGTGCATAGGGGGTTTTCCGGCAGCCGCAGTTCGGTCGGCGAGGGTGATGCTTGGCATCGACCGGCACGTTGCGGGTGGTCGACAGGAGGATTGCGGCCCCGGACACCGGGCTTGTGCCTGGCAGGTGCAGGCTCAGAGCTTGAGCACTGCTTCCCAGTCTTCGATATCCAGATACCCCAGAATTCGCAGCCGGTGGCTGCTGTGCTGCGCGGATACGAACAAGGCGGTTCCATAGGCTGGCTTGTCATCGTCAAACCCCAGCTCTTTCAGGAAGGTCTTCATGCAACCGCTGTGGGTGACCAGTATCAGGTTTCGACCCTGCGTCTTGCGTTGCTGCACGCTGTCCGCTATCGCGTCCTTGCAGCGATACAGCCAGATCTGGTCCTCGTCCTCGCGGTTGAACACGATTCTCGACGTCTGCGCGGTACGCGCGAGTGGACTGTTCGAAATGTCGGCGTTCGCCAGGCCGAGCTGCTCGAAAGCCCTGCCAAGTTCATACCCTGCGGGCACGGCGCGTGCCGTAATGCCGCTCTCCTTACCGTGCAGGCAGGGCGCGTCGGCACGATCACAACGCTCAAGGTGGCGCAGCAGAACAATCACTTCCCCTTCCTGCCAGGCCGACAGCAGCTCGGGCACCGTTGTCCTCGTTGCTTCCGACAGGTCCGTCACCGACGGGGGGCGGGCCACCAGCACGCCTACGTAGATCACCAGCGCTGCGGGGATCAGCAGTACGGCCTTGCGTCTGCACCATCTGGCCACGCGCTGCCGACGCGTACTTTCCTGAAGCGCAGTGTCCGATCTGTCCGCATTGAAGTATCTGTTCTGCATGAGCTTGTCCTTGCCGTGTGCGTTTCAGGCGCCGAGCGAAGTTGCTCGGCCTTTCGCATACTGAGGACGCGGGATTGCAGCGGTGTTACCGATCCGGATTCCTGGGGACGCAGGTAGCTTCGGGCACTACGAGACCCACACCGCGTGGCTCAGCCAAGCACGCCCAGCGTGAGGCCGGCCACCACCAGATAGCGGCCGAGTTTGGCGATGAGCACGATCAGCACGAAGCTCCACAGCGGTTCGCGCAGCACGCCGGCAATCACGGTGAGCGGATCGCCGATGAACGGTGCCCAGCTCATCAGCAGCGACCAGCGACCCCAGCGGTGATACATGCGCTGGAAACGGTCGAGCTGCGATTCGCGCAGCGGAAACCAGCGGCGGTGGCGGAAGTGTTCGATGTAGCGGCCCAGCAGCCAGTTGATGACGGCGCCGAGTACGTTGCCGGCGGTGGCCACAGCGAGCAGCGCCCACACCGGGTGCTCGCCCAGCGCGAGCAGGCCGGCGAGCACCACTTCCGACTGCAGCGGCAGCATGGTCGCGGCGACGAGTGCGGACAGGAACAGCCCGAAGTAGGCGGTCATCGGCGGGGAAGGCAGTCAGTGGTAACGCCGAAGCGCAGGGTCCGGAGTGGAGTGCTTGCGGCGATGAGGGTTCAGTCCTTGCGGGCCGGAAACAGCACGTCGGTGAAGCCGAACTGCGTCATGTCGCGGATGCGCATGGGGTAGAGCATGCCGACCAGGTGGTCGCATTCGTGCTGCACCACGCGCGCGTGAAAGCCGTCTACCGTGCGGTCGATGGGCTCGCCCTGCGGGGTGAAGCCGGTGTAGCGGATGTGCGTGTAGCGCGGCACGAGGCCGCGCATGCCGGGCACCGACAGGCAGCCTTCCCAGCCGTCGTCCATGTCGTCGGACAGCGGTGTGATGACCGGATTGAGCAGGATGGTCTGCGGCACCGGCTCGGCATCGGGATAACGCTCGCTGCGCTCGAAACCCATGATCACCAGCTGCAGGCCGACGCCGATCTGCGGCGCGGCCAGCCCGACGCCGCCGGCGTCGGCCATGGTGTCGAACATGTCCTCGATCAGCGCGTGCAGTTCGGGCGTGTCGAACTCGGTGATCGGTTCGGCCGGCACCAGCAGGCGTGGGTCGCCCATTTTCAGAATCGGTCGTACGGCCATGTGTTTTCCTTGTAAAAGCCGGTGGGGGTGGCTAGCCCGTGATCTTCTTCAGGCGGCTTCTGCCCGCGTGCATAAGCGAAGCCCACCATTGTCGAACTTTCGGCGCTTCCTTCACCAAAACCCGGATCTGCAGTGGTGGCCCATTCAGGTCGGCGAACCAGCGTACCCCTTCTTCGGCCAGGTCCACCTCCAGCAGAGCCGGGCCGACAACACGAGGTGCGCGGATGGGCAGGGTCAGGGTAATCGTTTCCTCGCACGCCACCGGCACCGGCAAGGGGCAGCGCCCATCGGCCCAGACCTGCATCTCGCCG
Organism: Pseudazoarcus sp. NS36; assembly: GCF_059703705.1. Taxonomy (NCBI): domain Bacteria; kingdom Pseudomonadati; phylum Pseudomonadota; class Betaproteobacteria; order Rhodocyclales; family Zoogloeaceae; genus Pseudazoarcus; species Pseudazoarcus sp. NS36. Next base: position 314,059 of record NZ_BAAKJA010000003.1, read on the forward strand.
TCTGCGCTCATCCAGTGATTGCCCACGGCCAGCCCGCTTTGCTCGAAGGGCAGCCAGGGGACGCCGCCCTGATTGGTGAGCCTGATCTTCAGATCATGTTCTTCACCCGCAAAAAGCGCCAGCTTCTTGGACCGCGCGGTGATCCGACGCTCGTAGAAACTGCTTTCGACGGGCAGAGGGGCGGGCAGATCCAGCTGCGGCAATGGCCCTCGGGCCCAATGCAGGGCCTGCACAAGTGCCTCGCCAACCAGCAGATGATTGGGCTTTCTCCAGGCCTCGGTATATCGCCCCGGAATGACCCTGAACATCAGCCCTTTGGGCGCGAATTTGCGCAGGCCGACCTCGGAATGCCTGAACCAGCGCTGAGGGTTGAAGCGGCTGCCGCTCATGGCAATCAGCGCGACCGGCACGTCAAAGGCCTTGTCCTTGCTCAGCTTCAGGAAGTTGGCATCGGCAACGACGAACAGCGTAATCTCGCGCCCGGCCGCACGCAGCACGGGAATGATCTCGTTCATCATCGTCGCGCCCTGGCAGTTGCCGCCGAAGACCAACGGGCCTTCGGGCGCCAGCCGCTGGATTTCGTCCGCGTAATGCAGGGCTGCGGCGCGGGATTCCGGTGTGCCGTAACGGAACAGGTGGTCGCCCGAACGCAGCACGTAGGTGTTCAATCGGGATGAAAGCGCCTCGGCCAGGCTGGCGGCCTCGACTGCGATCTGTGCGCACCAGAACAGCGTGGCGTTCTCTTGCGGGGTCTGGCCGGCGCTGAGGTGGCGGATCAGCCCGCCTTCGAGCCCGGGTGTTCCGGGCCAGTCTTTCGTCAGGTGATGCAACTTGTCCCGCCACGGCGCCGCCGTGGCTGCGGGTGCGGGGGCGGTGCCGCCGAGATGCGCGCAGATCGCCCGGAGACTGAGGGCTTCCGGGAAATCCTGGAAATTCAGGTTCCGGCCAAACAGGCGCTCGATCTCGGTCGCTAGTTGCACCGCCATCAGGGAATCTCCGCCCAGCAGGAAGAAATCCTCGTCAGGATCAATCTCGCCTTCCCGCTGCAGGATGTCGCGCCAGATCGCCCGCATGGGCTCGAATGCGTCCTGCGGGGTGCTTCTGTGCGCGGCCTGATAGGCAATGTTCGGGCTGTCGACCTGCGGCAGTTGCAGCCGGCGCACCTTGCCCAGGGCGGTGCGCGGCACGAGTTCGGGTGACAGCAGCGAGACGCGTGCCGGCACGAACCTGAAGGCCTTGGCCATTGCCTTTGCAATGGTCTGGGCAAGGGCCTGTGGCTGGGCGCACTCTTCGCAGACGATGAAGATGCCGCAGGGCGCGCCTTGCGTTGGGGGGCTGCCCGCAGTCAGCGGCGCCGCGTAGATCTCACGCTGCCCGGTGGCCTGCCGCAGGACCGCTTCGATCTCCTGGCAGGCGATCTTTCTGGCGTTAACGACAATGAGTTCCCTGGCGCGGCCCGTCACCGTCAGCCGGCCCTGCCGCAGCAGCCCGAGATCGCCGGTGCGTAGCCAATGGTCTTCGGTGAACAGCTGGCGGTTGGCCTCGGGATCGCCGATATAGCCCGAGGTCATGGTCGGGCCGCGCACTTCGATGGCGCCGACCTCGCCTTCATTCAGCAGGGCACCCTCGGCATCGACGATGCGCACAGCATGGCCTGCCGTTGGGCGATCCAGCTCTGGCGGAGCCTCATCCGCGTTGTCCGACAGCATCAGCGAGGTGCTGCCACCCGCGACCGGGCCGCATTCCGACAGCCCGTAGCCGGCGATCAGCGCATCCTCACGCAGCCCGAAGGGGGCCAGTGCGCGCAGAGCCGCCTCGGCCGTGGCGCGCGATACCGTTTCTGCCCCCACGCCGATTCGCTGCACATGACGCAGATCCCATGTGCGCTCCGGCGCGCGCGCCAGGGCTTTTACGAGCAGATCCAGACCAAAGCTGGTGGTCGTTGCATGGGTTGCGCCGCTCTGCGCCAGCGCGTCGAGCCAGGACAGCGGCGCGCTGATGAAGCGCTGCGTCGACAAATGCACCTTGACCGGCAGATCGGGCATGGCGATGCCGATGCCCATTACATGGTCGAACGAGGTCCACGACAGGAAGCCCCGCGCATGGCTGGCTTGCGGCCGCCTTGGCCACCAGCGCGCCAAGGCGGCCGCGTCCGACAGTCCGACCAGCCGCGGCGTGCCGGTGGTGCCCGAGGTCGCGATGCCGAAGCGCAGCGTGCTCGCGTCGCCGCGTACCGGATCGGAAGGCACCTGCCCTGCGGCTGTGCTGAGACGCAGGAAGGTGGCGGGGTCGATGTCGAGGCATTGCTTGAACTGCGCCACCACGATGTCCGGCAGGGGCAGCGTCGGGCGCCCCGTCATGGGGACGATGACATAGCCCCCCAGAATGCCGGCGTGAATGGAAGAGACGATCTGATCCGCCTCCTGCAAACGCAGCACCAGGGCCGCTCCGGGGGCAACGCCCTCGGCCTGCAAGGCCCCGACCATGCGCCAGGCCCGCGCCAGGCTGTGCTGCCACGGCAGGTCCACATGGCGGCCATCGGCCTGGATGCTCAGGAAGCTCGCATTTCCCGCTCTCGCCATACCATCCAGCAGGGCATCGGCCAAAGTCGGAAAACGGGGCGGCAATTCGTCGCCATAGGCAATGGCGGGTATCTGCTGGAGCTCTTTCACGGCAGATCTTGCCCGCAGGCATAATACTGTTCGATTTTAGCGGTCTCGTTGGCGACATCCCGACAGGCATGCTCGGAGGCCTGCCAGTTGTCTGCCGAATAATGGCGGCTGGAATAGCAGCTCCAGCCCAATGTGATGTCGGACCCATGCCATCGGCGTACCGCAAGACGCGCGCGGCGCAGATGAAAATGAACGGTGACAATGAGCAAGCTGGGCGTGGTTTCCCGCGCCAGAAGGCGCGCCGAGAATTCGGCGTTCTGATCGGTATTGCGGGCCAGGGGTTCAAGCAGAATGGCCTCGTCGGGCAGGCCGGCCTGACGCGCGGCTTCGGCCATGATCTCGGCTTCGACTGCATTGAGCCGGGCGTTGAAGCCGCCGGTAAATAAGAGACGGCGGGCAAAGCCCCGTTGCCAAAGATCAATGGCGTGGGCTGCGGGCCGCAAAGGCTCATTCATTCCGAGTACAAGTGCGACATCGGCCTGTAAAAGCCGATCGGGAGGGAATGGGTTTTCTTCAGGTTTCAGCCTGTCGACGTCCAGCACGTTCTGTAGCTCCGTTTGTAATCATTGACCTGAGCTTGCCAAAAGAAGAATGACTGGATCATTGATCTGATGGTTTGAAGTATACCCACGGGCCGAATGGATCAGACTGATGTTGAAAACCCTGCATCTGTATTGGAAAAGGCCTTTTCGTGCCACGCGCGCGGGCCTTGGAATACTGCGCGGCATGCTGGCCTACCCGCTGGCTTGGACCGGCCTGTTGCGCCCCAGAGATCCGCTGGCAAACGATGTGGCCGAGCTTTTGCTGATGGGCTTCTATGGCTCCGGTCCCAATTCCGCTTCGGTGAGGCTACTGGCGCGGCAGGTTCGCCGCGGTCAGGTCGGCGCGGTGTTTTTCGTCAATCACAATGTCGGCAAGCCCGAAAAGCTTGCCGCCTTGTTGTCACTCTTTACCGCGGCCAAGACGCCGCCTTTGCTAGCCATTGATCACGAGGGCGGTTGGGTCCAGCGGCTGAAGGCGAGGCATGGGGTGACCATCTTGCCGGGCGCGCAAGACGTGTGCAACCAGCTGTCGCCCGCCGAGGCCCAGAGCATCTATGCCAATGCGGCGGCCGAGCTGCGCCGGATCGGTTTCAACCTGACGCTGGGGCCGGTGCTGGATGTCCATGATCCGCGCAATCCGGCCATTGGTCAGTTCGGGCGGGCCTATGACAGTGATGTGGAGCGCATTGCCGAATACGGGACGGCTTTTGTTTCGGGCAGCGCGCAGGCGGGGCTGGCCTGCGCGGCCAAGCACTTCCCGGGTCATGGCCATGCCTTCAACGACAGTCATCTCGAACCGGCCAATGCTTCTCTCACCTGGAGCGAAGCCGAACTGATTCCCTTTGCAAAGCTATTTGCGGCTCCAACGCCGCCGCCCATGGTGATGATCGGGCATTTGCGCGTTGACCCGCTCGATCCAAGTGGCCTGCCGGCAACGCTGTCTGCGCCGATCATCACGGGTCTGTTACGTGAGAAGCTGGGCTATCGGGGGATTGTCATGACCGATGACATCGATATGGGCGCCATCAGCGCCATCCTGCCGCGCAAGGAAGCTTTCATTGCCGCACTGGCCGCGGGCAACGATCTGGTCATGATCAAGAATCTCTTTGGCTACGATCCCCGGGTGCCCGAACGTGCGGTGGCCTGGGTGCGGGAGGGAATCGCGCGGGGACAATTGTCGGAAGAGGCCATCAAGGCCTCGGCCGCGCGCGTGCGCCAAGTGCGTGCGGCGCTGCGCGCACCGATGGCGGGCTGATTCCGGGCTGCGGCGCGCGTTGCGTGGTGGTATGGAAGGCAGCCGTACGGGCCGCCTTCCGGGACGCGGATCAGTCCTTCGGACCGATCTCCATCTCGACAAAGCCCAGGCCGGGGAAGTCGGCGCGCAGCGCTTCGCCACCATTGACGAAGAGCATGCCGGTGCAGCTGCCGGTGGTCACGAACTGGCCCTTGCGCAGGCCGCCGGCGCGGATTGCGACGTGGTTGGCCAGCCAATGCACGAGACGGAAGATGTCGCCCGCTGGGTTGCCGCCGGTCTTCTCGACCCAGCGTTCGCCGTCGACATCGAGTTGCGCGCGCTGTTGGGTCTGGTCCAGTCCGATGAGGTCGGGACGGCCATCGCCATACACGAAGGCGCCGTTGCCGAAGGCGTCCGTCGCAAGGATGACGCGGCTCTGGTGGGCGTGCGTCATCAGGCGGTAGGTCACGATCTCGAAGGCCGGATGCACGGAGTCGATCGCAGCGAGTACCTCGTCATAGGTGTAGGGCCGGCCGAGCGGCGGCAGGTCCTGCTTCATGCGCACCGCAATCTCGCATTCGATGCCGCACTTGTCGGCGGTGTAGGCCGGCATGCGATGCCCTGAGGCGTGCACCAGCGAGGCCGGCATCGGCGCGCAGGTGGGTTCGGCACCGGGTTCCTTGGCGCCGACTTTCCAGCCGCCAACCGGCCCGAGCGCGTCGGATACGGCGTCCTGAATGGCGTACGCCTCGGCAAAGTCGGTCGGCTCGCATCCGGCCGGCAATGATTGCAACATGGTGCCGGCGGCACGTGCGTCGAGCAGCGCCTGTGCGGCGCGTTGGATGGCTTGCTTGTCCATGGCTCCTCTCCCCGCCGGTGGTCCGGCTTTGCGACGCTTCGGGTTGTCAGCGATCCGACCGCTCAGCAGCCGGTCGCCGATGACCCTGGACGCCTGTTAATCAACCTGTCTTGCAAAGGTGTCGCGGAGCAGATTCTTCTGCACCTTGCCCATCGTATTCCTCGGAAGCTCAGGAAGGAAGAACACTCGCTTGGGCACCTTGAAACCGGCGAGTTCTGCCTTGAGAAGAGCCACCACTGCGGCTTCGTCGATTTTGGCGCCCGGCTCGGGCACGATCACGGCGGTGACGGATTCACCGAAATCCGGATGCGGCAAACCGATCACGGCGGACTCGCGCACTCCCTCGATTTCGTCGATCCAGCTCTCGATCTCCTTCGGATACACGTTGTAGCCGCCGGTGATGATGAGGTCCTTCGAGCGGCCGACCAGATGCACGTAGTCGCGTGCGTCGATCAGGCCGAGGTCGCCGGTGCGGAAGTAGCCGTCGGCGGTGAATTCCTCGGCCGTTTTTTCGGGCATGCGCCAGTAGCCGGGGAAGATGTTGGGGCCGCGCACCTGCACGTGGCCGGTTTCACCCTGCGGCAGCGGCTGGTCGTCGTTGTCGACAATGCGCAGCTCCACCCCCGGCAGCGGGTAGCCGACGGTGCCCGCGCGGCGTTCGCCGTCATACGGGTTGGAGGTCAGCATGACGGTTTCGGTCATGCCGTAGCGCTCCAGGATGGCCTGGCCGGTGCGGCGCTCGAACTCGCGGTGGGTTTCGGCCAGCAGCGGGGCGGAACCCGCCACGAACAGACGCATGTGGGCGGTCAGTTCGCGGTTGAACTCGGGCTGTTCGAGCAACCGCGTGTACAGCGTCGGCACGCCCATGAATACCGTGGCGCGCGGCAGCAGTTCGATCACGCGATGCGCGTCGAAACGCGGTTGCCACAGCATCAGGCTGCCGTTGAGCAGCGAGCAGTGGCAGGCCACGAACAGGCCGTGGGCGTGGAAGATCGGCAGCACGTGCAGCACGACGTCGCCCGGCACGAAGCCCCAGTACTTGTGCAGCGTCTGCGCGTTCGAAGCGAGGTTGCGGTGCGTCAGCATCGCGCCCTTGGAGCGGCCGGTGGTGCCGGAGGTGTAGAGGATGCAGGCGAGATCGTCGTCTTCGCGCTGCACGGTGTCGAACAGCTCCGACATGGTCGAGGCGCGTTCGGGCGCGGTGCCGTTGCCGTGGTCGCCCAGCGTCAGCACGGTGGGGTTGCCGGCGTCGGCCGCGATGTCGAGGAACAGGTCTTCGTGCGAGGGGCTGCACACCACCATGAGCGGCTCGGCGTCCGTCAGGAAATAGGCCAGTTCCTTGCGCTGATAGGCGGAGTTGAGCGGTACGAAAATGGCGCCGGCGCGCAGACAGGCCAGATACAGGAACAGCGCTTCGGGCGATTTGTCGATCTGCACCACGATGCGGTCACCCGGCATGACGCCGAGCGAAGCGATCAGGTTGGCGTAGCGCGCGCTCGCCCGGTCGAGCTCGCCGTAGCTGTGGACGACCCCGGTTTCAGTTTCCAGCGCGGGGGCGTCGGGCGACTCGGGGAAACCGCTTTTCAGCGTCAGATACAGGTTTTTGTTTTGCATTTCGAAGACGTTCGCGTGTGTTCCGGGGGGCGAAGTATCCGCCGCCTGCGTTGTCGTGGTCAAACGAGGCGCAGGCGGTGAACGGCTCAGTTCAGATGATCCGCCAGTACCACCGCCACGTGCACGGCCTCGCGCTGGGCACCGTCGGCAATCTGGTGGCGGCAGCTCGTGCCGTCGGCGACGATGATCGCGTCCGGGGCCGAGCGCACGGCCGGCAGCAGCGAGAGTTCGGCCATCTTCATCGAGGCGTCGTAGTGCGAGGCCTCGTAGCCGAAGGCGCCGGCCATGCCGCAGCACGAGGATTCGATCAGCTCCGGCTTGGCGTCGGGAATCATGCGCAGCACGTCGAGCACCGGGGTGACCGCAGCGAAGGCCTTCTGGTGACAGTGGCCGTGCACCTTGATCGGTTGAACCGCAGGGCGCAGGTTCAACGCAAAGCGGCCGGCGCGGGCTTCGGCGGCGATGAATTCCTCGAACAGTTGCGCGCGGGCCGCCACCGTCTTGGCCTTGTCGCCAAAGCCCATCACCAGCATCTCGTCACGCAGGCTGAGCAGACAGGACGGCTCCAGGCCGACGATGGCCAGACCCTTCTCGGCAAACGGCAGCATGGCGTCGAGCAATTCGGAGGCCTTGCCGCGCGCCTCGTCCATCATGCCGGCGGCCAGATAGGTGCGGCCACAGCACAGATTGGCGTCGGCCTTGCCGCGTGCGGCATGCACCTTGTAGCCGGCCGCCTGCAGTACGCCCACCGCCGCAATGGCGTTCTCGGAATCGAGGAAGCCGTTGAAGGTGTCGACGAACAGCACCACGCCCTTGTCGGCCCTGAGCACTTCCTCGCGGCTGGCCAGACGCAGTTTGCGTGCGTCGCGCCAGAAGGTGTCGCGGCGCCACTTGGGCAGGCTGCGGCGGGCCGACAGGCCGAGCAGTTTTTCGCTCAGCGTGGCAAAGCCGGGGATCATGTCGCGCAGGTTGAACAGCCACGGCAGCTTGCTGGCCAGCCCGGCGTAGGCCGGCACGTGGGCGATGAGCTTGTCCTTGAGGGACACGCCATAGCGGCGGGCGCGGTGGGCCTGCACCTCGTATTTCATCTTGGCCATGTCCACGCCGGTCGGGCAGTCGCGCTTGCAGCCCTTGCAGCCGACGCACAGGTCCATGGCTTCTTTCACCAGATCACCGGTCAGCGCGTCTTCACCGAGCTTGCCGGACAGCGCCATGCGCAGCGTGTTGGCGCGGCCGCGCGTCAGATGCATTTCGTCGCGCGTGACGCGGTAACTCGGGCACATGGTGCCGGCGTCGAACTTGCGGCAGTGGCCGTTGTTGTTGCACATCTCGACGGCCTTGGCGAAGCCGTGCGTGGTGTCGCCGCCGGTGCCGGGGGCGGTGGTCTCTTCGGTGACGGCGTCGTTCTGCACGTCCCATGCCGACCAGTCGAACACCGGTTTCAGTTCGATGGTGCGATACGACGGCGGGTAGCGGAACAGGCTCTCGTCCGTCATCTTCGGCGGGTCGATGATCTTGCCGGGGTTGAGCAGATTGGCCGGATCAAGGTGGTTCTTGAGCGCGCGGAAGGCGTCGTTGATCTTCGGGCCGAACTGCCACTCGATCCACTCGCCACGGCACAGGCCGTCGCCGTGCTCGCCGCTGTAGGCACCCTTGTACTTGCGCACCAGCGCGGAGGCTTCTTCGGCAATGGCGCGCATCTTGGACGCGCCGTCGCGGCGCATGTCGAGAATGGGGCGCACGTGCAGCGTGCCGACCGAAGCGTGGGCATACCAGGTGCCACGCGAGCCGTACTTGGCGAAGACTTCGGTGAGACCGTCGGTGTACTCGGCCAGGTGCTCCAGCGGCACCGCACAGTCCTCAATGAAGGACACCGGTTTGCCGTCGCCCTTGAGGCTCATCATGATGTTCAGACCGGCCTTGCGCACTTCCCACAGCGCTTTCTGCGCGGCTTCTTCAGGCATTTCGACAACACTGCCGGGCAGGCCCAGATCGGCCATCAGTTCGACCAGCTGTGCGAGCTGGTTGAGCAGCGCCGCACGGTCGTCGCCGGCGAATTCGACCAGCAGGATGGCGGCCGGCGAGCCGATCAGCGCGGTTTCGATGACCGGGCGGAAAGCTGGGTTGTTCATCGACAGATCGATCATGGTGCGGTCGACCAGCTCCACGGCGGTGGGGCCCAGCTTGACGATGTGCTGGGCCGAATCCATGGCTTTGTGGAAGGTCGGGAAGTTCACCACGCCCAGCACCTTGGACTTGGCCAGCGGCGAGAGCTTGAGCTTGAGGCTCTTGGTGACCGACAGCGTGCCTTCCGAACCGATCAGCAGATGCGCGAGGTTCACGCTGCCGTCGGCGGTGTAGGGCTTCTCGCTCATCGGATGGAAGATGTCGAGGTTGTAGCCCGCCACGCGACGCATCACGCGCGGCCACATGGCGTCGATATCCGGGCGCAGCGTGTCGACCAGACCGCGCACGTAGTCTGCCAGCGCGCGCTCCTTCTCGCCGAGGCCGCCGACCGGACCGAGCGCCAGCTCCGAACCGTCGGCCAGCCAGGTATTCACGCCCAGCACGTTGTGCACCATGTTGCCGTAGGCAATCGAGCGGCTGCCGCAGGAGTTATTGCCGGCCATGCCGCCCAGCGTGGCCTGCGCGGCGGTGGAGACATCCACCGGATACCACAGGCCGTGCGGCTTCAATTGCGCGTTGAGGTGGTCGAGCACGATGCCGGGCTCGACTTCGACCGTGCCGGCTTCGACGTCGAAATCCAGCACTTTGCGCAGGTACTTGGTGTTGTCGATGACCAGCCCGGCGCCGATGGTCTGACCGCACTGGGAAGTTCCGCCGCCACGCGAGGTGATCGGCACCTTCAGGTCGCGCGCGATGTCGATGGCGGCGGCCACATCCTGCGTGCTTTTCGGCACGAACACACCGGTCGGCATGATCTGGTAGATCGAGGCATCGGTGGCGTAGCGGCCACGCGAAGCGGAGTCGAACAGCACTTCGCCGGAGGTTTCACGCGCCAGTCGGCGCGCCAGTTCGGCCGCGTCCGGTGCGCCGCGTCGTGCAACTTCGGCAGCGCCGGCCTCGGCGTTGTCACGCGCAACTGCGAGCGGCAGGGGCTTGTTCATGCGTTTTCCTTCCTCGGCTGGTGCAGGCGACCCGAGCGCATCAGCTCGATCACCGTGTCGCGCTTCACCAGCAAATGCGTGATGAGCAGCTTGCGCAGCCCGTCGGCATCGCGCGTGGTCAGCATCTCGACCATCTGCTCGTGCTCGACCAGCGCCTGATCCCACTTGGCGCCATCGAGGTTGGAGCGGAATCGCAGCACCTGCAGACGCGCGTTGACGGTGCGCCAGGTCTGGGCCAGCACCGGGTTGCGTGCGGCGGCGTTGATGCGCTCGTGAATGGCCGCGTTGAGGCGGTAGTAGGTCGGCAGATCGCGTCGCGCGTGGGCCGCGCACATCTCGAAGTGCAGCGCGCGGATCTCGGCCAGCTCCTCGGCGGTGATGCGTTGCGCGGCCAGTTCGCCCGACAGGCCTTCAAGACCGGCAATGACCTCGAAGGTGTCGCTCACGTCCTGTTCGTCGAGCTGGGCCACGACTGCGCCGCGATTCGGCAGCAGTTCAACCAGCCCTTCGGCGGCGAGCATCTTGATGGCCTCGCGCAAGGGGGTGCGCGAGACGTTCATGACCTCGCTCAACTCACGTTCGTTGAGCTTGGCGCCGGGCGTCATGTCGCCCTCGATGATGCGCTGACGCAGCCGGTTCGCGACCTCCTGGTGCAGCGACTGGCGCGGGATGGAGACGATGTTATTCATGGTCGTCCGTAATTTGTATTCAAAAATGCAGTTGTGAGCGCGCCCATTATAGGCGACTGAAACCAGCTTTTGGTTGACAAACGTATTTTGTATGCAAAACTTAGCCTACCGTTTGGAGGAACCCTGAATGTTGAACCTTGATGCACATCCCAGCGGCCGGCACTTCCTGCAGATCCCCGGCCCGAGTCCCGTACCTGATCGCATCCTGCGGGCGATGAGCTTGCCGACGATCGATCACCGCGGCCCCGAATTCGGGGTGCTCGGCCTGAAAGTGATTGCCGGCATCCAGAAGATTTTCAAGACCAAGCACCCGGTCATCATCTACCCCGCGTCCGGTACCGGCGCCTGGGAAGCTGCGCTGGTCAACGTCACCAACCCGGGCGACCTGGTGTTGATGTACGAAACCGGTCACTTCTCGTCGCTGTGGCACAAGATGGCTACCCGTCTGGGCGTGAAGACCGAATTCCTGTCGCTGCCGGGCACCGATGACACCGGTCTGCCGGTGACATGGCGTAACGGCGTGCAGGCTGACCTGATCGAGAAGCGTCTGCGCGAAGACACGGGTCACCAGATCAAGGCCGTGTGCGTGGTGCACAACGAGACCTCGACCGGCGTGACCTCGGACATCGCCGCCGTACGCCGCGCCATCGATGCGGCCAAGCACCCGGCGCTGCTGATGGTCGACACCATTTCCGGTCTGGCCTGCGCGGACTTCCGCCACGACGAGTGGGGCGTGGACGTCACCGTGTCCGGCTCGCAGAAGGGTCTGATGCTGCCGCCGGGCATCAGCTTCAACGCGGTTTCGCCCAAGGCCATCGAAGTCAGCAAGAAAGCCACGATGCCCAAGGCCTACTGGGCCTGGGACGAGATCATCGAAGGCAACAAGACCGGTTACTGGCCCTACACCCCGAACACCAACCTGCTCTACGGCCTGTATGAAGCCGTCGACATGCTGATGAGCGAAGGCCTGGACAACGTCTTTGCGCGTCACCAGCGCTGGGGCGCGGGTGTGCGCAAGGCGGTCGAGACCTGGGGTCTGCCGATCCAGTGCGCCGACGCCGCCGTGTATTCGCCGGTGCTGACCGGTGTGATCACGCCGGTCGGTGTCGACGCCGACGCCATCCGCCGCCTGATCTACGAGCGTTTCGACATGTCGCTCGGTACGGGTCTGGGCAAGGTCAAGGGCCGCATGTTCCGCATCGGTCACCTGGGTGACTGCAACGACCTGACCTTGATGGCCACGCTGTCGGGCGTCGAGATGGGCCTGAAGCTGTCGGGCGTGAAGATCGCCGGCAGTGGCGTACAAGCCGCAATGGACTACTTCATGGCTCACCCGCAACAATCAGGCCTGAAAGTCGCTGCCTGAGCAGGGGCTTGCAGTACCTCCGTCGGGGATCACCCCGGCGGAGCAGTCGAAAGATATCGACTTCACAAAGAGAGGAGACAAAGCATGTTCAAGATGAAGAAGATCGTCGCCGCAGGGGTCTTTGCGGTGGCAGCGGCCGGTCTGGCGGCTACTGCCCACGCGCAGGTCGAAGTCCGTCTCGGCCACGTCGGTGGCCCGGGCTCGTTGTTCGAGCTGTCTGCCAATGAATTTGCCCGCGTCGCCAACGAGCGTCTCGGCAGCAAGGGCAAGGTCGTCGTGTTCGGCTCCAGCCAGCAGGGCAGCGACTCCGAAATGATGCAGAAGCTGCGTCTGGGTACGCTGGAACTGGCCCTGCCCTCTTCGGTGATGTCGTCCACGGTGGATGCCTTCGGCATGTTCGAGATGCCGTATCTGGTCAAGAACCGCGACCACATGAAGAAGATCGAAGCCGAAGTCGTGTGGCCGAGCCTGGCCCCGCTGGCCGAAGAGAAGGGCTACAAGGTCCTTGGCGTGTGGGAGAACGGCTTCCGCAACATCACCAACAACGTGCGCCCGATCGTCAAGCCTGAAGATCTCAAGGGCATGAAGCTGCGCACGCCCAAGGGTGTGTGGCGCGTGAAGATGTTCCAGGCCTATGGTGCCAACCCGTCGCCGATGGCCCTGTCCGAGGTGTTCGTTGCGCTGCAGACCGGCGTCATGGACGGCCAGGAGAACCCGCTCACGCAGATCTACTCTTCCAAGTTCCAGGAAGTGCAGAAGTACCTGTCGATGACCGGCCACGTCTACACCCCGGCCTACCTCACGGCGGGCAAGCGCAAGTTCGAGTCGCTGCCGAAAGACGTGCAGGAAATCCTGATGCAGACCGCCAAGGACGTGCAGCCCTTCGTGTATGAGACCGCCGACCGCCTGGACGGTGAGCTGCTCGCGAAGATCAAGGCCGCCGGCGTTGCGGTGAACGAAGCCGACAAGGACGCCTTCATCGCCGCCAGCAAGGGCGTGTATGAAGAGTTCGGCAAGGAAATCCCGGTAGGCGGCAAGCTGGTCGACAAGGCCATTGCGCTCGGCGCCGGAATGTAACCAGAGCATCGGCCCTGACTGCGGAGCTTCCGCCGTCGGGGCCGAATTGCCTCGCCCCTCGGCCTTGCTTCAACTTTCCAGGATTCAAGAATCGTGTTCTCCACCTTAAGAGCAGTATTCGAGCGCTTGCTGACGACCATCGTCATCACGTTGCTCGTCACGCTGACGGTCATCGTTCTGATGGGCGTCTTCTACCGCAAGATGGGCTGGTCGCTGGTCTGGTATGACGAGGGGGCATCCATCCTGCTCGCCTGGCTCACCTATTACGGCGCAGCGCTGGCTGCACTCAAGCGCGCCCACATCGGCTTTCCCGGCCTGGTCAATTCGCTGCAGCCGAGCATGCGTGTGCCCGTGGTGCTGCTCGCCGAGGCCATCGTCATCGCTTTCTTCGCACTGCTCGCGTGGTACGGCTATCAGGTGATCGTCATTCTTGAGGGCGACACCATGGTCACCATGCGCAACATCCCCACCAGCCTGACCCAGTCGGTCATTCCGGTCGGTGCCGTGCTGTTCATCATGGCGCAGTTGTTCAGCCTGCCCGAGGTACTGGAGCAGGCACGAGGCACAGGCATCATCGATGCCGAAGAGCGTGAGCTGATGGAGGCACTGAAAAAATGACCGGTCTTCTGATGCTCCTGGGCCTGGTGGCCCTGATCCTGATCAACGTGCCGATCGGCGTTGCGCTGGGCGTCGTCGCAATGGTGATGATGATCGCCTCGCACGGCATGGATTCGCTGCTTTCGGCCGCGATCACGATGTTCTCCGGCGCCACGAACTTCCCGCTGCTGGCCATTCCGCTGTTCATCCTGGCCGGCGCCATCATGAACTCGTCGAGCCTGTCGCGTCGTCTGATTGCCTTTGCCTCGGCCATCTTCGGCTGCATCAAGGGCGGTCTGGCGATGGTCAACATCGGCACCTCGCTGTTCTTCGCCGAGATTTCCGGCTCGGCCGTGGCCGACGTGGCCGCCATGGGTTCGATCCTGATCCCGGCCATGAAGAAGAAGGGCTATCCGAAGGAGTTCGCTGCAGCCGTCACGTCTTCGTCCGCGACGCTGGCGGTGATCATTCCGCCGTCCATCCCGATGATCCTGTATGCGGTCATGGCGGATGCCTCGGTGGTGCAGATCTTCGTCGCCGGCATCGTGCCGGGCGTGGTCGGCGGCCTGATGATGATGGGCCTCGCCTACTGGTATGCCGTGCGTTACAACTACCCGGTCGAGGAAGTGTTCAGCTGGAAGAAGCTCCGCGAAACCGGCAAGGACGCCGGCTGGGCCTTCACCCTGCCCCTGATCATTCTCGGCGGCATCTTCGGTGGCTGGGTCACGGCCACCGAGGGCGCAGCCCTGGCCGTGCTCGCGGCGCTGTTCATCGGTGGCGTGATCTACCGTGAGCTCAACTGGAAGCACCTGTACGAGTCCATGCTCGACGGCGGCATCCAGACCGCAGTGGTGATGTTGCTGGTCGCAGCCTCCGCGCTGCTCGGCCACCTGCTGACCGAACTGCAGATGCCGCAACAGATCGCTGCATCGATGACGGCATTCACCGACAACAAGTACGTCGTGTTGGCGATGCTCAACGTGTTCTTCCTGATCTGCGGCTTGTTCCTGCACTCCGCGGCGGCCATCATCCTGGTGGTGCCGATCGTGCTGCCGCTGGTCAACGCGGTGGGTATCGATCCGGTGCACTTCGGCCTGATCGTGACGCTCAACCTCGGCATCGGTCAGCAGACGCCGCCGGTGGCTTCGGTACTGGCGACCTCGTGCTCGATCGCCAAGGCGGACATGTGGAAGGTCACCAAGGTGAACCTGCCCTTCATCGGCGTGCTGTTCTTCCTGCTGATGATGGTCACCTACGTGCCGGCGATCCCGATGTTCCTGGTGGAATACTTCTACCGCTGATCGTTGCGTGCTGACGCAAACCCCGGCCCGGGCATTGTCCCGGGCCGTTTCCATGGAAGATTGCTATGAGTGAAGGCACTGTTCATCTGAGCATCGAAGGCGGCGTGGCCGCCGTGGTGTTCGACCGTCCGCAGGCGCGCAACGCCATGACCTGGGCGATGTACGCGCGGCTTGGCGAGATCTGCGAGCAGTTGCGTGAAGACGCCAGCGTGCGCGTGGTCACTTTCCGCGGCGCGGGTGGCGAGGCCTTCGTGGCCGGCACCGACATCGAGCAGTTCCGCGACTTCGACGGCGACGCCGGCGTGGATTACGAACGCAAGATCGACGCCTGCATCGGCCTGCTCGAAAGCCTGCCGATGCCCACCGTGGCCATCGTTGAAGGCTGGTGCGTAGGCGGCGGGCTGGCGATTGCCACGGCCTGCGATTTCCGCGTGGCCACAACCGGCGCGCGTTTCGGCGTGCCGATTGCCAAGACGCTGGGCAACACGCTGTCGATTGCCAACCTCGCGCGCATGAATGCCGCTTTCGGCCAGCAGCGCCTGAAGCGGATGCTGATGCTGGCCGAGATGCCCGATGCTGCCGAGGCGCTGTCCTGCGGCTATCTGCAGCAAGTGTGCGAGCCGGCCGAGCTTGATGCCGCTGCCGCCAAGCTGGTGTCGCGTCTGGCCGCACTCGCGCCGGTCACGCAGCGCACCGTCAAGGAAGGCCTGCGCCGGCTGGTCAATCACGACCTGCCGACCGGCGAAGACCTGATCCACACCTGCTACGGCAGCGCCGACTTCCGCGAGGGCGTGGATGCCTTCGTGAACAAGCGCAGTCCGGCCTGGACGGGGCGATGAGCGGCGCCCAGCAAATCGCGCTAACGTCCGGAATGAACGCGCTGGAGCCGGTTTGGAACAAAGCGGCTCCTCCCGGCCGCACCCGGTTTTCTGAGGCGAGAGGATGGCGTCGCTTGTGCTGATGCTGCGGCAACATAGGCGGGAGTCGGTGTTTCATGGCTTGACCGGCCGGGAGTTCGCCCCGGCGGGCGACCTACTTTCTTGTCGCACGACAAGAAAGTAGGCAAAGAAACGTGCCCCGCCGTCTCGGCCCTTCGGGCTTCCCTCGCTTCGGGCGGTTTCACCGGCCGGTCCTGAACTCGCTTCGCTCGGACAGCAGGACCGGACTTCCCCGGCGAAACCACCCTCCGCTCGGCGAGCCAGAGGGGACGAGGGTGCCAGCGGACCCGCTCGAACAACGAACTGGCGACTACGGGCAGATTACGTCTTGTTTTCCGATCCCTTCTGAGCCGCTGAGCGAAGAGTGCTCACGGCGGGGCCTTCCGGCCTTGCTGTTTGAGCGAAGCGAGTTCGCAAGGCCGGCCGCCGGGAGTGCTCGCAGCGAAGGAACCCCGAAGGGGCGGTGAGGAGGGTGCACTTCTTTGCCTTCTTTCTTGTTGCACTACAAGAAAGAAGGTCGCCTGCCGGGGCGAAATCCCGGCCAGTCGAGGCATGCAGCAGGACGTTGCCTGATGGACCACAACCTTATTTCTTGATCCACCAACCGAAATCACGACCATGAACAAAACCCTTGATTTCCGCAGCGACACCGTCACCCAGCCCTCGCCCGAGATGAAGCAGGCCATGGTCGAAGCGCCGCTCGGCGACGACGTGTTGGGCGACGATCCGACGGTCAACCGCCTGCAGGACATGGCCGCCGAGATGCTCGGCTTCGAGGCCGCGCTGTTCGCGCCCAGCGGTACGCAGACCAACACCATCGCGATGATGTGCCACTGCGCACGGGGCGACGAGGCCATTGTCGGCCAGCAATGGCACACCTATCGCTGGGAAACCGGCGGCATGGCGGTGCTCGGCTCCATCCAGCCGCAGCCGCTGGAAAACCAGCCCGACGGCACGATCCTGCTCGGCGACATCGAAGGCGCGATCAAGATCGACGACCCGCACTTCGCCCGCACCCGCCTGGTCGTGCTCGAGAACACCACCGGCGGCAAAGTGCTTCCGCCGCAGTACATGCGCGACGTGCTGGCGCTGGCCCAGCGCCGCGGGCTGGTCACGCACATCGACGGCGCCCGCCTGTTCAACGCCGCCGTGGCGCGCACCGAGGTGGACGGCGGGCATCCGGTGGATCGCGCGCACGAGATCTGCGCGGGCTGGGATTCGGTGTCGCTGTGTCTGTCCAAAGGTCTGGGCGCCCCGGTCGGCTCGCTGGTGCTGGGCAGCAAGCCCTTCATCGCGCAAGCCAAGCGCGTGCGCAAGATGCTGGGCGGTTCGATGCGTCAGGCCGGCATGCTGGCCGCGGCCGGCATCTACGCGCTGGAAAACAACGTGCGCCGCATGGCGGACGACCACGCCAATGCCCGCCATCTGGCAGACGGCCTGAGTCAGGCGGTGGCCGGCAACCCGAAGCTGTCCGGGCTGATCGAGGTGCCGGACGCCAACACCAACATCCTGTTCATCGACGTCTCGCCCGAGATTTCCGAGAAATTCCTCGCCCACCTTGCCCGCCACAAGATCAAGGTGTCCGGCGGTCCCTACCAGTCGGCCAGCAAGAAGGTCCAGCGCGTGCGCTGGATCACCCACCTCGACGTGAACCGCGCCGATGTCGAGCGCGCGGTGGAGATCGCCGCGGCGTTCTGACAATGCGGTAAGCCGCGATTGCGCTACGTTTTGCCTCGACTCATGCTCATCCCGTCACGCAAGGGGGCAGCGCATGGTCATCCTGATGTTTTTAGCCGGACTGCTCTGTCTGGTGCTCGGCGCCGAATTGCTGGTGCGTGGCGCGGCAAGACTGGCGGCCGGTTTCGGTGTTTCGCCGTTGGTCGTGGGCCTCACCATTGTCGCGATGGGCACCAGTTCGCCGGAGCTGGCGGTGTCGATCGGCGCCGCGCTGGAGGGTGAGAGCGGCATCGCGGTCGGCAACGTCGTCGGCAGCAACATCTTCAACGTGCTGTTCATCCTCGGCGTGTCGGCGCTGATCGCGCCGCTGGCGGTCAGCACCCAGGTCGTACGACAGGAAGTGCCGATCATGATCGGCGCATCGCTGCTGCTCATCGTCGTGGCCTTCGACCGCGTCATCGGCGTGTTCGAGGGGCTCGTCCTGCTGGCGCTGCTGGTGGCCTACACGGTCTTTCTCGTGGTGCAGTCGCGTGCCGCCGGGGCGCAGGACAGCGTCGAAGCCACGCCGGTCGCGACCAAGCAGCGCGGCGTGCTGTGGCAACTGCTGCTGATCGCCACCGGCCTGGCGCTGCTGGTGCTGGGCGCCGATTGGCTGGTCACCGCCGCGACCACGTTTGCGCGCGCTTTCGGGGTGAGCGATCTGGTCATCGGCCTGACCATCGTCGCCGCAGGCACCTCAATGCCGGAACTGGCGACCTCGGTGGTAGCGGCGCTGCGTGGCCAGCGCGACATCGCCATCGGCAACGTCGTCGGCAGCAACACATTCAACATCCTCGGCTGTATCGGCGTGACCGCACTGGTTGCGCCGGGCGGCCTGCCGATTGCCGATGCCGTGATGAACTTCGATGCCTGGGTGATGCTCGCCGTGGCTGTCGCCTGCGTGCCGGTATTCCTCACCGGACGCAGCATCGCACGCTGGGAAGGGGCGTTGTTCGTGCTGTATTACGTTGCCTACGCGGCCTATCTGGCGCTGATGGCACAACAGCATGCGCTGCTCGCACCCTACAGCCTGGTGATGCTCGGCTTTGTCGTGCCGCTTACCGTCGTCACGCTGGTGGTATCGCTGATGCGCGACCGCAGCGGCGTGCGCTGACCCCCCGGGGAACACATCTGCCACGTTGCGCTCTGAAGCTGCAGTTTGCCAACGAGGTGCTGTGTTGATATCGATGCTACGTGTATTCGTGCTGAGTCTGCTGTCGCTGGTGCTCACGGCCTGTTCGCCGCTGCGCATCATCAATGCGCTCGGCACCGGCGAGGACGTGCGCGAGACGCGCGACATTGCCTATGGCGAGGGTGAGCGCCGCAAGTTGGATGTGTATGCCCCGCCTGACGCGCGCAAGGCCCCGGTCGTGGTGTTCTTCTACGGCGGCAGCTGGCGGGGTGGCTCGCGTGAGCGCTATGCCTTTGTCGGCCACGCGCTGGCCGCGCGCGGCATCTTCACGGTGATTCCCGATTACCGCGTCTACCCGGAAGTGAAGTACCCGGACTTCCTTACCGACAGTGCGCAGGCCGTGGCCTGGGCTGTGCGCGAGGCGGGCGCCTATGGTGGCGACGTGCAGCGTGTGTTCGTCATGGGTCATAGTGCCGGCGGCTACAACGCGGCGATGGTGGCGCTGGATCCCCGCTGGTTGGAAGCGGCGGGCAGCCACCCGGATGCGCTGGCCGGCTGGATCGGACTGGCGGGTGCGTATGAATTCCTGCCCATCATCAACCCGCGTGTGAAGCCGGTGTTCCACCACCCCAATACCCCGCCGGATTCGCAGCCCATCGTGCATGCCTCGGCGGCCTCACCGCCCGCGCTGTTGATTGCGGCCGCCAAGGACATGCTGGTCGATCCCGAGCGCAACACCGGCGCCATGGCCGCCAAACTGCGCGCGGCCAAGGTGCCCGTGACCGAGCGCTACTACGACCGTGTTGGCCACTCCACGCTGATCGGCTCGCTGTCGCCGCCGCTGCGCGGTTTTGCGCCGACGCTGGAGGAGGTGGTGGACTTCGTGCAGCGTGATCGCCCGCGGTAGCCCGACTTACGCGCTGCGCATGTAACGGCACGCCGGAAACGTCGAGCAGCCGTAGAACGGCTTGCCGGCATTCGCGCCGGACTTGGCGGTGCGCAGCGCCAGTGCATTGCCGCAGCGCGGGCAGGTCGTGGTGCTCTCGTGTCGCGCCTTCAGCGAGGCCACATGTTCGCGGTGCGTCGCCAGGGTTTTCGGCAGCATGCCGGACTGCACGGCGCTCACGATGGCCTTCACCTCATCGTCCGAAAACAGCACCGCCTGCTTGCTCTTGAGGTAACTCGTATAGCCGCGCGTCAGCACGTTGTCGGGCAGCGGCGTTTTCAGTTCGGCATTGCCCCAGAACATCACCACCGAATGAAAGCGCTCGTCCGGCAGTTGCAGGAATTCCGCCAGTGCGCGGATGTGGCGGTAGTTCTGGTGCAGCGGGTTCTGGAAGCGGTAGCGCCGGCCGAAGACGTTCTGCGTCCATTGCGCGCTCTTTTCGTCGCCGAAGATCCAGCCCTTCATGTTCTTCGTTTCAATGACAAAAATGCCGTGCCGTGACACCACGATGTGGTCGATCTGCGTCGTGCCGTTGGAGGTGGGGATCGTGATGTTGTTGAGCGTGGTGTAGATCTCCTTGTCGAGCAGGAGATGCTTGGCCAGCGCGCCCTGCGCCTCGCCGAACCAGCCCTTCACCACTGGTAGCCGGAAGATGGCGATGATCGCCGCGAGTACGAAGAGTACGAGCGCGCCGGTATAGACCGGGGCGAGGATCTGGGCGATGGACGAGTTCATGGCGGTAACCGGGTATGCGCAATGCAAACCTTACCAGCCGCAGGGCGCAATAACCGAAGGGCATTGCGCCGTATCTGCAGGCTCACGTGCCGGTGCGTGCCTTGGCCCGCATCCACAAGGCCAGCCCGAGCGCGGTCAGCAGGCAACCGCCCACGGCCAGCGTCAGCCCGGTCCAGCCGCCGCTGTCCCACGCGAGCCCGGAGAAGGTGCCCACCACACTGCTGCCCAGATAGTAGGCCGACAGGTATAGCGCCGAGGCCAGCGCGCGGCGTTCGCCCGCGCGGCGGCCAACCCAGCCACTGGCAGCGCTGTGTGCGCCGAAGTAGCCGAAGGTGTACAGCGCGATACCGAGGATGATCACCGGCAGTGCCGCGAACTGCGTCGTTGCCAGCCCGACCAGCGCCACCAGAATCATGGCCCACAGCACGTTCTGTCGGCCGTAGCGGTCGGACAGCCGACCCGCCCAGGCCGACGACAGACTGCCCATCAGATACAGCAGGAAGATGGCGCCGATGGCACTCTGCGCCAGTTTATACGGCGGCGCTTCAAGCCGGAAGCCGGCGTAGTTGTAGAGCCCGAAGAAAGCCCCCATCAGCAGGAAGCCGCAGGCAAAAAGCCAGCACAGATGACTGTCGGCAAAGATCGTGCGGGCGTCGGCAAACACCGCGCGCGGCGACACCGGGCGCTTGCGGAAATGATGAGAAGCCGGCAACACCCGCCAGAACGCGATGGCCGCAAACACGCTCAGCACCGCCAGCACGGCCAGCGCCACACGCCACGAACCGAAGTCCGCCAGCAGCCCGCCGAGCACGCGCCCGCTCATGCCGCCCAGCGCGTTACCGCCAATGAACAGGCCCATCGCCCGGCCCTGCGCGTTGGGTGATATCTCTTCGCCCAGATAGGCCATGGCGGCGGCAGGCAGGCCGGCCAGCGCGGCGCCGAGCAGCGCGCGCAGCACCACCATCTGCGTGAAGTCGGTGACGAAGACGCCGGCCAGCGCGATCACCGCCGCCAGTGCCAGCGACCACTTCATCAGCCGCATGCGTCCGTAGCGGTCGGACAGGATGCTGGCCGGAATCAGCATCAGCGCCATTGCGCCGGTGCCGGCCGACACCGCCAGGCTGGCCCACGCCGGGCCCACGCCGAACACGCGCGACAGCTCGGGCAGCAACGGCTGCGTGGCGTAGAGCAGCGCAAACGTGGCAAAGCCGCCGATGAACAACGCCAGGTTGGCGCGTTTGAAGGCCGGGGTTCCGGCTTCAATCAGGGCGGGGCGGTCGGCGTCGGGGGAGGATGTCGTCATGCGAAGGCCGTTTTCAGCGTCGCTCCGCATGTTCGGGGTGCAGGGTCCCTGTCGCAAGTGTGGGTTTCACGGTGCGGGGCCAGGGCTTAGGATGGGCGTTCGTCACAGGAGATCCGCCATGTCCCGCATCCGCGCCTGGGCCGCCCAAGCCGCCGGCCAGCCTCTCGCCCCGTTCGAATACGACCCCGGTCCGCTGGCGGCCGACGATGTGGAGATCGAGGTCGAGAACTGCGGCGTCTGTCACTCCGATCTGTCGGTGCTGAACAACGAGTGGATGAACTCCGTGTATCCGGTGGTGGCCGGGCACGAGATCGTCGGGCGCATCAAGGCAGTCGGTTCGCATGTGCGCCACCTGCGCGTCGGCCAACGCGTGGGTGTGGGCTGGGCGTCGGACAGCTGCATGCACTGCCACTCGTGCATGAGCGGCGACCACAATCTGTGCAATCACACCCAGGCCGTGATCATCGGCCACTACGGCGGCTTCGCCGAGCGTGTGCGCGCCAACGCCGCATGGGCCATTCCGCTGCCCGAGGGGCTGGATGCGGCCAGCGTCGGCCCGCTGTTGTGCGGAGGGGTGACGGTGTTCACGCCCTTCGTGGAATTCGGCGTCAAGCCCACCCACCGCGTCGGCGTGGTCGGCATCGGTGGCCTTGGCCACATGGCGGTGAAGTTTGCCCGCGCCTGGGGCTGCGAGGTCACCGCCTTCACCTCAAGCCCGTCCAAGTTCGACGAGGCGCGCGGCTTCGGCGCGCATCACGTGGTGTCCAGCCGCGACAGCGCTGATCTGTCCAAACTGGCCGGCAAGATCGATTTCCTGCTCGTCACCGTCAACGTCCCGATGGACTGGAACGCCCTCGTCGCCACGCTCGCCCCCAAGGGCCGCCTGCACGTGGTGGGCGCCGTGCTGGAGCCGATTCCGGTCAACGCCTTCGACCTCATCGGCGCGCAGCGCAGCATCTCCGGCTCGCCCATTGGCTCACCCGCAACGATTGCCACCATGCTCGACTTCGCCGCCCGCCACAAAATCCTGCCGCAGGTCGAGCGTTTCCCGATGAGCCGCGTGAACGAGGCGCTGGCCCACCTCGAATCGGGCAAGGCTCGCTACCGCATCGTGCTCGATGCGGATTTCGCCTGAAGCGGGCGAACTGATCGGCATTTCGGGCGTCTGTGTCGGATGATTGTCCCGCCTCTCCTCGGATGCCGACCATGACCCAGACCCGCCTGACCCGCCGTAATTTCCTCGCCGCTTCGGGCGCCACGCTGGCCTGGGCGGCGCTGCCGGCCGGCAAGGCGTGGGCAAAAACCGATGAAGCCCTGCGGCTGGCGGCTGGCAAGGCCACGTTCTCGCTGGCGCCGCATGGGCCGGCCGAGGTCGGAGGCTGTTGGGGTTACAACGGCACCGTGCCGGGGCCGGTCATTCGCCTGAAGCAGGGTGAGCGGCTGCGGGCGGTGCTGGAGAACGGGCTGGCGGAGGATTCCACCATCCACTGGCACGGCATCCGTCTGCCCAATGCCATGGACGGCGTGCCGCATCTGACGCAGGCGCCGGTGGCGCCGGGTGGGCGCTTCGAATACGACTTCACGCTGCCGGACGCTGGCACCTACTGGTATCACCCGCACGCCAATGCGCCGGAGCAGCTCGGGCGCGGGCTGTCGGGTGCGTTGATCATTGAGGAGCCGGAACCCTACGCTGCGGATCGCGAGATCGTGTGGTTGCTGGACGACTGGATGCTCGACCGCGACGGCAACATCGTCGATGGTTTTGACGACTACCATTCGCGCAGCCACGACGGCCGCATCGGCAACACCGTCACCATCAACGGCAGCCTGCAGGACGAAGAGCCGGTGCGCCCCTTTGAGCGCATCCGTCTGCGCATCATCAATGCTGCCAACGGCCGCATCTTCCGCCTGAACTTCGGCGGCCAACCGGCGCACATCATCGCGCTCGACGGCCAGCCGGTTGCGCCCTTCGAGGCCGACCGCGTCACGCTTGGCCCCGGCATGCGTGCCGATGTGGTGCTCGACATCACCGCGCAAGCCGGCGTCGGCGTCGACATCGTGGATGACTTCTACGCCTCAGCGGCCTACCGCTTTATGACGCTGAAGGTGGCTGGCGAGCCGGCCCGCGCTGCAGCGCTTTCCAGCGTGCCGCCGGCCTTGCCCGCCAACCCGGTGCCTGAGCCGGATCTGGCCAATGCCGTGCGTCACCAGCTCGAATTCAAGGGCGGCATGATGGGCAGCCTGCCGCGCGAAGAAATGATCGGACTGATGCGCCAGGGCATGGCGTGGACCGTCAACGGCCAGCCCCACGCAGCCGACGCCCACCACCAGCACGCTCCGCTGTTCACGCTCCAGCGCGACGCCACCTGCCACCTCACGCTCATCAACGACACGCGCTGGTTCCACCCCATCCACCTGCACGGCCACCACTTCCGCGTGCTCACCCGCAATGGCCAGCCCGAACCGCATCAGCCGCTGCATGACACCGTGCTGATGCAGCCCCAAGACAGGATCGAGGTCGCCTTCAAGGCCGACAACCCCGGCGACTGGATGTTGCACTGCCATGTGCTGGAGCATCACGCCAGCGGCATGGGCGGCGTCTTCCGCGTTGAGGCCTGAGGGCCGCTTGTGGTTCTGGCCGGGCGCGTCTGCCGTTGTTGTAGCCACGCCAAGTCGCCGCAAATGCAGGCCGTTTGCCGTTAGGATGGCTTCACAACCGGACCGAGGATTCCAGATGTTGCGGACGCTGTTTCCCGCCCTGATCATTGCTGCTTTGCTGGTGGCCTGCGCCACGCCAACGCCGCCTGCACCATCCACGTCGCCCCCGCCCGTCCTGCCCGGCTTCGAGAACGCGCTCCCGCCCGAACCGGGGCAGGCGCGGCTGTACGTCTTCCGCCCTCGCTCCGAGGACCAGGACCTGCATCAGGAACAGCCGGTGCTCTACATTGGCGACACCCGCATCGCCGCCATCCCGGAGAATGGCTACGCCGAACTCCAGCTCCCGCCCGGCCGCCACACCCTCTCGCTGGTCCCGCCCGAAGGCGGTTCGGATCTGTGGCGCACGCGCATGACGCTGCTGTTGTGGCCCGATAGCATCGCCTACGTCCCGTTCTGGATGGCCGCCGGATTTGAGCGCACTTCGCCCGGCAGCGATTCGTCAGATACGGTGCTGCTCGTTCTCCCGGTGGGCAATCCCGAAGACACGCCGGCTCACCTGCGCATCGAGCGAGCGCACCCGTCGGTGGCCGAGCCCATCCTGCGGCAGTGCTGCGGGCGGGTTTTTCCGACGGGCGTTCAGGCGGCTCCGGCAATCCAGACGGCCCCGGCTGGCCCGGCGCTGCGGATGTTGCAACCACAGAATTGATTGCGAGCATTCAAGCCTACTCTGCGAGACTCGCAGAGCGCTCTTCAGCAGCCAGAGGGTTTCTAGCCCGAGATCACGGGTACTTCCGATCAGGCTTGTAAGAGCCATGAGAAGTGTTCATGTCCAAGCGCAATATGCAGGGCCCTGAGTTCAAGCGAGAAGCGATCGAACTGGTTCGTCGATCCGATACCAGCTGTCGGCAGATAGCCATCGTGAGACATGAAGCATCCCGTGAGACGTGCTTCGCTTATTTCATCCTGCTGGATTTTGTGGCCGAGTAACTTGCGATCATGCAAAAGTCGTCTCGCACATCAATGAAACGATCATGGCCGGCAAGAGTTTTTGCTGCACTCACGACTTTGGTTGTTTCGGGGGTTGGCGCGCTCAGTTTCTTTTCCCTGTATGCGCCTGCGCGCTGGAGCCGTTTTGGCTATGCGGGCCCGCTCTTCGGTGATGACGCGCAGCACTTCGGCTTGGCCATCTTTGTGATCGGGCTGATGCCGCTGGCTTTTTTTGCGCAAAACTCCAGACAGGCCGGCTGGTTTGTCGTCGTGATTCTGGCCTTGTTCTGGGGCACGCTCTTTGGCCCGTTTGTGTTCAGGTGAGCGGCATCAAACTCCAACGGACAGCTGGAGCAGTCCAGTGGCATCGATGCAAGCATGATAAACGCGCGAATCGTAACGCGTCAGACGCCCCGCCCTCCGGGCGCCTCGCGCCCGCTGCCGTTTGCTGCGCGGCCCCGGAGGCGCTGTCTTACCCCTCGACGATGGTCTTGAACCCGCCCCACATCATGCGCATGCCATCGAAGGGCAGGTTCTTGGGGTCGCACATGTTGGCGATGCGCGGGTCTTTCATCACTGCATCATTGATGCGGTCGCGCTCTTCGCGTGAGGGGTAGGTGATCCACGCAAAGACCACGGTCTCGTCTTCCTTGAGCAGCACGCTTTGCGGGAATGAGGTGACCTTGCCGGGCTCGACGTCGTCGGCAACGCATTCCACATATTCGAGCGCGCCATGCTCGCGCCACACTTCGGCCGCGGTTTGCGCCATGCGGCGGTAGGCCTCGACGTTGGCTTTCGGGACGGGCAGCAGGAATCCATCTACATAGCGGGGCATCTTTGTTCTCCTTGAGGGTGATGGGGTCGACCCTGGTGGGCGGACTCGTACTGTAGTCGTTTGGGATGGCCGGTTTTCGACAGCGCCGTCAAAGAGCGAGCGGAGTCGGGTCGTATCGGCTGGCCTGGCAGCCTTCGAACACGGGTTACGCTCATCCCATTCGGCCATGCCTGTACTACGCTACGTCGTGGCCACCCATTCACCTTTGCGCACCTCGCTCTCACTACCGATTCGGCAATCGGCGGGTGTGCCTGTCCGGGCCGCAACGCCATGACATTCGCCCTCGCTGCCATCGCGCTGGCGGTGCTGATGCACGTCACCTGGAATCTGCTGGCGCGGCGGGCGGACCCGCGCAGTGATTTCCTGTGGTGGGGGCTGGCCGGGCATCTGGTGGTGATCGGGCCTTGGTCGCTGTGGGCACTGCTGCGGGAGGTGACATGGTCATCGGGCCTGTTGCTGGCATTGGCCGTGACGGCGGTGGCGAACAGCGTGTACTTCCTCGGCCTGCGGGCGGCCTATCGGCGGGCGCCGGTGGCCCTGGTGTATCCGGTGGCGCGCAGTTCGCCGCTGTTGATCGCGGTGTGGTCGGTGCTGTTCTTTGGCGAGTCCATCTCACCGCTGGGCTGGGCGGGGATTCTGGTTTCGGTGGCGGGGCTGTTGTGGCTGGCCAGTACGGCGCGCAGCGGCGAGCCGCGTGCGGCCTTGCCATGGGCGCTGTTGGCGGCGCTGGCGACGAGCGTGTATTCGCTGTCGAACAAGGAGGCGGTGCCGGCCTTGCCCGGTTTTGCCAGCCTGCTCGGGTGGGTGTCGGTCGCGTTCCTGGCAAGCTGGTGTGCGTTGAGTGTGGCGAACCTGCGCGCCACCGGCCGCATCGTGCCGCGCATGCGCCCGCCTTGGCGCCCGTTGGCGGCGGCCAGTGTGTGCATCGGTCTGGGCTACGCACCGGTGATCCACGCCCTGCAGTACCTGCCTGCAGCCTATGTGCTGGCGCTGACCAACATGGGCCTGGTGCTGGCGACCCTGATCAGCATCTTTGCGTTTGGCGAGCGCACCCATTGGCGCACACGGCTGGCGGCGGTGACGGTGATCTCGGCCGGCATCGTGTGCGTGGGGCTGGCGCGCTAGCGCATCGTTTCCCGGGCGGATTCCACCACCGCACGGAACAACGCCCGCTGGCGCTTCATGAAGATCAGGAATTCCGGATGCCATTGCACGCCGAGCAGCAGCGGGCCGTGCTCGCGGTGTTCGACGGCCTGAGGCAGCTCATCGAGGTCGGTGCCGGAGATGGACAGCCCCTTGCCGCTGCGGTCGATGGCCTGGTTGTGCAGGCTGTTGATGCGTGCCGTACCTTCACCCATGAGTTGCGCCAGCAGGGTGCCGGGGCGGATGCACAGGGTTTTGAGCGGCAGCACCGTCCAGCGGTGTGAGGTCTTGCGGCGGCGGGTCTTGAGTTGCTGGAACAGCGTGCCGCCCAGACGCACGTTGAGCAGCTGGGCGCCGCGGCAGATGCCGAGCATGGGCAGGCGGCGCTCCAGCGCCTCGTCGATGATGGCCACTTCCAGGGCATCGCGCGCTTCGTCGTAGCGGGGTTCGACCTCGGGTGCGGCGGCGTAGAGCACAGGGTTTACGTCGTGGCCGCCGGTGAGGATCACGCCGTCGAAGCGATGCGTGCGTCCGGCATCACCGGGGCGCAGTTGCAGCGGCGTGCCGCCGCACAGGCGCACGGCCAGCGACACCAACAGACGCGGGCCGAAGGCGCCGCGTTGCGGGCCGGTGATGGCGATTACGGGGCGAGCCAACGGCCTGAAACCTCGTCTGCCCAGTCGCCCATCCAGCGTTCGAGCGCGGGGCGGGCAATGAAATCGTGGAAGTCGGCGCAGCAGCCGTCCAGCCGCTCAGGGTCGGCGGCCAGCTGCTCGACCTGCAGCCAGTCCTTCCAGGCCGCGGCAATGCCCCAGCCGGGCAGGTCGATCTTGCAGTCGGGCAGGCGGTAGTGGAAGGTCGGACGCGGCTTGATGAGCGGGTCGTTGGTGACGGCCGCGACGCGTGCGGGGTCGAGGTGGGCGAACAGCGGCAGCAGGTCGAGCGCGCGGTTGCGGGTGGGGTTGTAGTGCAGGTAGTCGTCGATCAGGCCCGCCAGATCAGGGGCGTAATCGGGCGCGGTGACGAGGCGTATGTAGTCCACCGGAAACGGGTCGACGTAGGACGTGAGGCGGCGCGTGAAGTTGATGTCGGCACGCGCAAAGAGCCAGTCGTACAGGCACAGAAAGGCGCGTACGTAGGCCGTGAGCGTGTTGGCGTCGGCGCGCGGGATCTCGGGGTTGAACTGCATGCCGAAGGCGTTGAACGGGTGGTCGCCCGTGCCTTTGGCGCCGGCTGCGCGCAGCCGTGCGATGAGTGCCTCGACCTCTGGCAGCCGCTGCATGGGCAGTGGCGGGCTGACGATCTCGACCGGCACCAGCGTTTGCGCCACGGCGTGCAGCGCATCCTCGGCCGAGCGCAACAGACCGTCTCGCTCGGTCTGGCCAAGCTGCTTGAGCAGGTGGAAGTCGAGCTCGACGATCCAGTCGCCGGCCGCGTCACCGCGCAGCGTGCGCTCATAGCGGCTGGTATCGACGACCTCGCAGCCGAGTGCATCGGCGGCGATGCGGGCCAGCTCGTCGAGCGACGGCCCGCTCATCTCCAGCTCGACGCCAATGCGGCGCGGCTGGCCTTCGGGGTTGTTGCGCCACGGCGGCAGCGGCAGCGCGTGTGGGGTGGCATCCATGCGTATCAGTGTACCTGACGCGCATGGAGGGCTGGTTTCAGCGCTGCTCGCGCAGCGCGGCGATACGCTCTTCGAGCGGCGGGTGGGTCATGAACAGGCGTTTGATACCGGCGCCCTTCATGCCGGAGATGCCGAAGGCGGCCATCTTGTCGGGCAGCGGCTCGGTGCGTGCGCCGGCCAGACGCTGCAGCGCGGCGATCATCTTCTGGCGGCCGGCGAGGTCGGCGGCGCCGGCGTCGGCGCGGAACTCGCGACGGCGCGAGAACCACATCACGATGATGCTGGCGAGGATGCCGAGCAGCAGTTCGGCAATGATGGTGGTGATCCAGAAAGCCGGGCCATGGCCGCGCTCGGTCTTGAAGATGACGCGGTCGACCAGGTGCCCGACCACGCGCGACAGGAAGATCACGAAGGTGTTCACCACGCCCTGGATCAGCGCCAGCGTGACCATGTCGCCGTTGGCCACGTGCGAGACCTCGTGTGCCAGCACGGCTTCGACCTCGTCCGGCTGCATGCTGCGCAGCAGGCCGGTGCTGACCGCCACCAATGCGTTATTGCGGCTGGCGCCGGTGGCGAAGGCGTTGGGTTCGGGGGCCTCATACACCGCGACCTCGGGCATGCCGATGCCGGCCGCTTCGGCCTGACGGCGCACGGTGTCGACCAGCCAGCGTTCGACGTCGTTGCCGGGTTGTGTGATGACGTGGGCGCCGGTCATGCGCTTGGCGGTCCATTTGGACATGGCCAGCGAGATGAAGGAGCCGCCAAAGCCGAACACCGCGGCGAACATGAGCAGCGAGTTGAGGTCGAGATTGACGCCCTGCTCGTCGAGGATGCGCTCGAAGCCGAGCAGGCGCAGCGTGATGCTGAGCACCACGATGATGGCCAGGTTGGTGGCAAGGAAAAGGGCGATGCGTTTCATGTTCTTGTTCCACTTCAGAAGGTGCGCGGTCCCGCGCGACGGCGCAATGATGCCGCGTTGTGAGCGGCTTGTGCGCTGTCTTTGTCTGCGCAGGTGAGGCTTTCGTTCCGCAGGGGTTCAGTCGGCCATGTCGCGCTGCAGGCGCGCGATGAGGGTGGCGATGTCCAGCGGACGGCTGAACAGCCAGCCCTGCGCAAACTGCACACCCCGGGCACGCAGGTAGTCGGCCTGCTCGGGAGTCTCGACGCCCTCCGCGACCATGCCCAGCCCAAGGCTTCTGCCCATGTCGATGATGTGCGGGACGACCTGGCTGATGACGGCCTCGGTCGTCACGGTTTCAACGAAGGAGCGATCGATCTTGAGGTAATCGACCTGCAAGGACTGCATGACCGAAAGGCTGGAATAGCCCGTACCGAAATCATCGATGGCGACCGGCACGCCGTTGTCCCGCAGTTGGGCGATGGCCTGCTGTGCCTGCTGTGTTTCGAGCAGGCTGTGTTCCGTGACCTCGACCACGATGTTGCCCGGCTGGGCATGCGTTTTGCGCTGCAGATCGGCGATACGCGGCAGTGTATGGGGGTTGCAGACATCTTCGGCGGCAAGGTTCAGCGAAACCCTGAAACAGGGGTGGCGCGTGAAAATGCCTTCGAGATCGCGCCCGAGCAGGTCGATTACCCGGCGCGTCAGCCGCGTGATCTGGCCGGATTCGACGGCGACCGGAATGAACACGTCGGGCGGGATGAGGTGTCCTTCCCGATTGCGCCAGCGCAGCAGCGCCTCGGCGCCGACGATGGCTCCGCTGTCGAGCGCGACGATGGGTTGATAGACCATGAAGAACTCGCCCCTGCGCAAGGCCCCGCGAATGACCGAGGGCAGCTGTTGCTGCAAGCGCATGAGCTGGTACACGGCTGCGGCCAGCAGCAAGCCGGCGAGCATCCCGATCGGCACCAGCCAGGTTGCAGCAGCGCGCGTGTACCGGTTGATCTCACTGGTCGGAATGGCCGAGATCGCGGCGATCAGATAGCGCTGGGAACGCACGATGGCAACGAGATGCCCGGAGTCGACAAACGTTGCGTCCGGGCTGTCAGAGATGGCGTCCAGCCAGTGAGGCTCCAGATGACCGCGCGAGGTGACCAGGGTGCGATTGCCGAGCGTGACCACGCCGACCGAGGTGGTGCCGTCGGCGCCGGTGATGTCGATCGACTGGTTCTTGTGCAGGATGACGACAAAGCCGTCGCGCTCGACAGCGATGAAGGTTTCGCCGAGCGCGAACGGCAGAGTCACGTTGTTGCGAACGCGCACGCCGCGTGCGGTGACATGATCGACCGGACCGAGGTCAAGGCCGCGACCGCTCTCCGGGCCCGAAATCGATGAACAGACCAGGTATTCGCCACGGATATGCCCGATTGCCTGGATATAGGTGAAGGACAGATCGATCTGTCGCATCGCACCGAGGTGGGCGGGCGAACAGGGGTATTCGGTTCCGAGCGCCGCGAGCTGGCGGATGCCGGCGTCCATCTGATCGCTGGTTTCCTCGGCACGCCGCAAGGCGTCCCGGGCGAGATCGAGTGCGCGTTGTGTTGCGGTGTCCAGCGCCTGCTGGTGACTGAGTACGAGGCCGAGCGTGGTCGGCGCGGCCAGCGCGACGACGGCGGCCACTGCGGTCAGGACTTGGATGGCTCGGCGCGGCATGGCGTCTCCGTTTTGCGCGATGGCAGTGTGCCACGCAACCCGGCTTTTCAGCATGGTGACGGGAACCTGGCCCGAGCTTGTGGGCTCGATGAGACATGCGCGCTCTGAAATGCCTTCTCGCGATGCTCTGTCTGAGCACGGCGGCCTTTGCGGGCCCCCCTTTGCTGGACGCGCACTCCCACTACACTGCCGCGGACGCCGCGGCGCTGGCGCCAGAGGACGTCATCGCGCGTCTGGATGCTGCCAGCGTGTCGCGCGTGGTGATCTCGGGTGCGCCCTGGCAGCATGCGCGCGAGCTGCACGCGCATGCGCCGGAACGCGTGATTCCGCTGCTGGGTGTGTATGCCTCGCACGTCGGCAAGGCGATGTGGATGTACGACCGTGAGCTGCCTGCACGTGTCGCGGCGCGTGTGGCTGAGGGTGGCTGGGCCGGTATCGGCGAACTGCATCTGTTTGCGCGCGATGTCGACAGCGAGGTGTTTGCCGAGCTGGTGCGCATTGCTGCCGCGAACGACCTGATGCTGCTGATCCACGGCGACCCCGTCGTGATTGAACGTGTCTTCGAGATCGCGCCGGCGGTCCGTGTGCTGTGGGCGCACCTGGGTACGGTGCCGGCGCCCGGCATCGTCGCTCGCATGCTGGAGCGCAATGCAGGGCGTGCGCTGTGGGTCGACACTTCGGTGCGCGATGCCCGCATTGCGCCCGACGGACGGCTGTTGCCCGAATGGCGCGAGGTGTTCGAGGCCTATCCGAAACGATTCGTGGTCGCCGTCGACACGTTCAGCACCAACCGCTGGCAGCACTATGGCGAGGTCGTGAGCGATATCCGGCAGTGGGTGGGCGATCTTGCCCCGGCGGTGCAGGAGCGCCTGCTGTGGCGCAACGCCGAAGAGCTGTACGCGCCGTGGCTCAGGGATCGACCGTGAAGGCCAGCACGCCGGTGATGTCCGGCACGCTCACGCGCAGCAGCCAGGGCCCGTCGCCGGGCAGCGAGGCGCTGCCGCTGTAGACGCCCCGCCCGGTGCGCTGCAGTCGCGCCGGAATCGCCACCGCACCTTCGTCCGGCCGGACAAAGCTGGCGCCCAGTTGCAGTCCTGCGTCCGGTGGCTGACCGTTGGGACCGCGCAGATTCAGTTCCAGCCGTGCCGCGCCCTGCGCATCGGTGCCGACGCTGCCGACCACTTCCCACACATGCACCGTGCCGGAAAAGCGCACACCGCCGCGTTCCACGCCCGGCGCCTTGCCGAGCGGGCCGATGGCGTTGATGCGCACCTCGTCGCGCGAGATCATCGCCATCGCCACGAAGGCGCCGATCAGCGCGAAGAAGACCAGTCCGAGGATTGCCGCGACGATGCGCGGGGTATTGTTGCTGCCAGCCAAGGGGATGCTCCGTTTGCGTGTTGGCGGCAAGCCTAGCGCGTTCGGTGCCGGCTGTCGCGCCCGGTAGAATCGACGTTTTGCCCGAGCGTTGCGCCCGCATGACTGACTCCGAATCCATCGCTGCTGCCCTCGTGCGCGCCGGCCGCTTTCCGCATCCGGCCGAGCACATCGAGTGCATCGAGACCCATGCCTCTTGGGTGATCCTTGCCGGCGACTTTGCCTACAAGATCAAGAAGCCACTTGATCTGGGCTTTCTCGACTATTCCACGCCGGAACGCCGCCACGCGATGTGTGCCGAGGAAGTGCGCCTCAACCGCCGCACCGCGCCTGAAATCTACGAGGACGTGGTCGGCGTGTACGGCGGCGCGGATGCGCACATCGGGCCGGTCGAGGGTGCGTCGGAGTTTGCCGTGCGCATGCGCCGCTTTGATCAGTCGTGCCTGTTTGCGCACCTGCTGGCGGCTGGCGCCCTGACCGCTGAGTACATGGAGGCTGTGGCACAACACGTTGCCGACTTCCACGCGCAGATCGCCGTGGCGCAGCCCGACGACGGCTTTGGCACGGCCGAGGCGGTGATCTTCCCGGTGCAGCAGAATTTCGACCAGATGCGCGGACTGGTGTCGGATGCAACCTTGCTCGAACGCATCGGCCGGCTGGAGACCTGGAGCGCGGAGCAGTCGCGCAAGCTTGCCGCGACTTTTGATGCGCGGCTGACTGCCGGCTTTGTGCGTGAGTGCCACGGCGACCTGCATCTGGCCAACATCGTGTGGCTGGAAGGCCGCGCGCGCCTGTTCGACGGCATCGAATTCAACCCGCAGCTGCGCTGGAACGACGTCATGGCCGACGTCGCCTTTCTGGTGATGGACTGCGAGGCGCGCGGTCGTGTCGATCTGGCCAACCGCTTCCTGGATGCCTGGCTGGAAGCCTGTGGCGATTACGACGGCTTGGCACTGCTGGCTTACTACGTGGTGTATCGCGCCATGGTGCGTGCCAAGGTTGCCGCCATCCGCATGCAACAGGCCGATGGCGCGGAAGCGGCGGCCTGCCGCGACGAGTTGGCGATGTATCTGGATTACGCGCTGGCGCGCATCACATCAGGACGTGCGGCGGTGTGGATTGCCAGCGGCCCGTCCGGCGCCGGCAAGAGTTTTTGCGGGCGCACGCTGGTCGAGCAGCGCGGCGCGATCCGCATCCGTTCGGACGTCGAGCGCAAGCGGCTGGCGGGTTTGAAGGCCGGCGAACGCGCCACGGCGGCAGTCGGCGAAGGGCTGTACTCGGCGGACATGACGCAGCGCACCTACGCCCGGCTGCAAAGTATCGTGCGCGCGGTGACGGCTGCCGGGCGCCCGGCGCTGGTCGACGCGACCTTTCTCAAGCGTGCTCAGCGCAATCAGTTCCGCGCTCTGGCGAGCGAGTTGGGCGTGTCGTTCGCGATTCTTGCTTTCGATGCCCCGCCCGAGGTGCTGCGTGAGCGGGTTGCCAAACGTGCGGCCGAAGGACTGGATGCGGCCGATGCCGATGTGAGCGTGCTGGAACACCAACTCGCCTCACGCGAGCCGCTGGGTGCCGACGAGCCGGCGGTGGCCATCGACACCTCGCGCGACGTGGATTGGGAGGCCGTGCTGGCCCGCCTCGACGCGCTCTAGTCCCTGGGGTACAGGATCATCTCGGTGCAGCGGAACAGCGCGATGCGCCGCCCGCTGGCCTCGTCGAAGACTTCCGCGTCCCACACCTGAGTGGTGCGTCCGGCATGCACGGGCTGCGCCACGCTGCGGATGGCGCCTTCGCGCACGGTACCGAGGAAGTTGCTCTTGAGTTCGATGGTGGTGAAGCCGGTGGCGCCTTCGGGCAGGTGGGCGATGGTGCCGAAACCGCAGGAGGTGTCGGCCAGCGCGATCACCGTGGCGGCGTGCAGGTAGCCGTTGCTGGCCATCAGCTCGGGGCGCACGGCCAGCCGGGCCTCGACGCGGCCGGCTTCCAGATGGGTGAATTCGATGCCGAAGTGACCCGGCAGGTGCGTACCCTGGACGCGTTGCTGCAGGACTTTAAGACTCATGTCGGGGGCGAGGCGGGGGCTGCTCATCGGTGCTTTCCGTGAAGTGGGCGACGCCCCGAGGCTAACCCTGCGTCGGGGCCTCGCGCAATCGTCGGTCCAGCATCGGCAGACGTGCCAGAACGGCGATCACCAGCAGCGCGAAGACCACGCGCGCCCACAGGATGCCGGACAGGTCGGCGCCTAGCAGCACGATCAGCAGGGTGTCTTCGATGACGCTGTGGCACAGGCCGAGAAAGCCCATGGTGAGGAACATGTCGCGGCGGTTGAGCACACCCGAGCGTGCCTCGCGGATCAGCAGGCCGGCGCCGAAACTAATGCCCAGCGTGAAGCCGATCACCGTGATGTGGCCGGCTTCGCGGCCAATGCCGATGAAGCGCAGCATGGGGGCGAGCAGGGCGTGGATGAAGCGCTCGACGCGCAGTGCGCGCAGCGCCTTGAGCGACAGCATCAGGGCGGCGATGACGACGAAGATCAGCGCCAGCATCTGCAGCTGGGCCAGGCCCCATGCGAGGAGGCTGTCGTCCGCCGGGCCGGCGGGCTGCCACAGCAGGCGAGCAGGCTGCTGCAGCGTGGCGCTGGCCGAGTAGCCAAGGTTGAGCAGTGCGCCGAGCGCCAGCGCACCGCCCAGGCGGATGGCCAGCGTGGCGCGCCAGGACACGCCGGCCGCGCGGGCCACGGCGCCTTCGACCGGAAGGGAGTGGGCGATCAGGATCATGGTGCCGAGCACGGTGACCTCGGCCACCGACAGCCCGAGCTGCGGCGCCACGTCAAAGAACACCACCATGCCGGTGTAGATGTTCACCAGCAGCGCGGCGGCCCACACGATGGCGACTTCATCCGGCAGCCCGACCAGCGACATCACCGGCGACAGCGCGAAGGCGAGCCAGCGGGTACCCCCCAGCAGGTCGAGCGCCTTGACCACGATCAGCGCCGGCACCATGACCTTGAGCAGCGTGAAGTACACGCTGAACAGGTCGGCGCAGAAGCCCTTCACGCCGGTGCTGTGACGCCCGCTTGCCATGATTGTCCTGCCCTTGAAAAGGCGCGGATTCTACGCCTTTGCGGTGAGCCTTACACCTCGCCGCGGCCGAGCCAGCGGTCCACATTCGGTGGCTGCCAGCCGGCGAAGCGCTCCAGCAGCGCATCCGGCGCATCCGCGACCTGCAGCACCTCACGCACGCTGGGTGCGAGCAAGCCTTCGTCGCGAGCGTGATCGAGAAAGCCCAGCAGCTTGTCGTAGTAGCCGGCAACGTTGAGTACGCCGCAGGGCTTGCGGTGAAAGCCCAGTTGCGCCCAGGTCCAGATCTCGAACAGCTCCTCGAAGGTGCCGATGCCGCCGGGCAGCGCGATGAAGCCGTCGGACCGATCCGCCATGACGGTCTTGCGCTCGTGCATCGAGTGCGTCACCACCAGCTCGGTCAGGCCGGGGTGGGCCAGTTCCTTCTTCATCAGCGATTCGGGGATCACCCCGACGACTTTGCCGCCGGCCTCCAGCACGGCGTCGGCGACAACGCCCATCAGCCCGACTGACGCGCCGCCATACACCAGCTGCAAGTCGCGCTGCGCCAGTTCGGCCCCCAGGCGGCGCGCGCCCTCCACGTACACCTCTCCGCGCCCGCGCGCCGCGCCGCAGTAGACACATATGCTTTGCATTCATCCTCCCTCTGGGTAAGCGGCTTCGTTGAGAGCGGTGCTATTGCACGCTCCAAACCCGAAAAGGCCGGGCATGCCCCTTGGATATTAGGAAAATCTACGTAAAATCAGCCAATCGCAGCACGTCTTGGAAACCTATGTAGCCGCATTGAGGATCGCATGACCCGGAGCCGAGGCTGTTTCACCTTTCGTCGTGCCGCCCGACAGCGGCACTTCCTCGCATGACGCTCGGCATCCCGCGTGCCAGTCAGCGGCTGCAGATGTTTGCCGCAGGCCTCGCGCTGATCGTGGCCGCTTCGCTGCTGGTGGTGTTCGAGTACGTCGACAGCCGTGGCCACATCCATGCGGCGCTGGAGGCCGAAGCGCGTCTCGTCGCGCCACGTGCTGCCGCTGCGCTGGAGTTTGACGATGATACTTCGGGCCGTCGTCTGCTGGATGAACTGGCGACCCATGTATTGATCGGCAAGGCCGCGCTGCTGCGGCTGGACGCGGACGGCAAGCCCTCGGTGCTTGCCGCCAGCGATTCGAACGGCAGTGCGCTGGCCGATTTCGAACAACGCGACGGCGGCTTCCTGAGCCCCGGCATCGGGTTTGATCTGCCGGCTACGGGCCCCAGGCTGGGTGAGCTGCGCATTCTCGCCGATCCCGATGTGCTGGCCATCCGCATGATGCGCTATCTGAGTCTGGTCGCAGTGGTGGCCGGCATTGCCTTCGGTGCGGCCTACCTGCTCACGGTCGGGCTGCGGCGGCGCATCCTGCATGCCGAACGCCAGCTCACGGCACGCGCGCATTTTGACGAGCTCACCGGCTTGCCCAACCGCAGCCTGTTCAATGACTGCATGGCCTCTGCCATTGCGAGCGCGCGCAACACCGGCCATTCCTTCGCGGTGTTGTTCTGCGACCTGGACCACTTCAAGACCGTCAATGACAGCCTGGGTCACGAGGTCGGAGATCGGCTGCTCAAGATTGTCGGCTCGCGTCTGCGGGCCAGTGTGCGTGACCGCGACATGGTGTGCCGCATGGGGGGCGACGAGTTCGTCGCGCTGATCGAGCACTGCGACTCGGAGGCTGCCATCGGTGCAGCCAACCACATCATCCGCCGGCTGTCCGAGCCCTATGGCA
Organism: Pseudazoarcus sp. NS36; assembly: GCF_059703705.1. Classification (NCBI taxonomy): domain Bacteria; kingdom Pseudomonadati; phylum Pseudomonadota; class Betaproteobacteria; order Rhodocyclales; family Zoogloeaceae; genus Pseudazoarcus; species Pseudazoarcus sp. NS36. The sequence continues at coordinate 351,977 of NZ_BAAKJA010000003.1, forward strand.
TTGATGCCCACACGCTCACGGTCGGCGTCAGCGTCGGCATTGCCTTGTACCCCAGGGATGGTGCCGATGTCGGCGCCCTGCTGCGCGCGGCCGATACCGCCGTGTATGCGGCCAAGGCTGCGGGGCGCGGCAGCTGGCGTTTCTTCGCCCCCGAGCTGGAAGTGCAGGCGCGTGAGCGTCTCGACATCGAGAACGGCTTGCGCTGTGCGCTGGCCGGCGGCGAGTTGCACCTGCATTACCAGCCCAAGGTTGATTCGGCCACGCGCCGCGTGTCCGGCGCCGAGGCCTTGTTGCGCTGGACGAGCCCGGCGCTCGGGGATGTTCCGCCCGGACGTTTCATTCCGGTGGCCGAACAGAGCGAGCTGATGAGCCAGATCGGCGCCTGGGTGCTCGACGCCGCCTGCCGCGATGCCGCGGTGTGGATGCGGCAGGTGCCTGATTTCTCCCTGTCGGTGAATCTCTCGGCGCGCCAACTGCAGGATCCGGAGTTCACCGGCTTCGTCACGCAGTGTCTGGAACGCCACGCTATTCCGCCCGAGCGGCTGGAGCTGGAAATCACCGAAAGCGCGCTGCTGGTGCATTCTCCCGAGGTGGGTGCCAACCTGCGCGGCTTGGGTGCGCTGGGGGTGCGGCTGGCGCTGGATGACTTTGGTACCGGCTGGTCGTCGCTCGGACATCTGCGCGATCTGCCGCTGTCGCGGCTGAAGATCGACGGCGGCTTCGTGCGCGACCATCCCGGCCATGCGCGTGACGCCGCCATCGTGCAGGCCATTGTGTCGCTGGCGACGGCTTTCGGTCTGAAGGTGGTTGCCGAGGGCGTGGAAACCGAAGCGCAGCTCGACGAGATCACCGCCGCGGGCTGTGGCGAGGCGCAGGGCTGGCTGTTCGGCCAGGCGCTGCCGGCAGCCGAATTCGCCAGCCGCCATCTGTCGATCCACTGAATCGGCGCTGCGATTTGCCGCGCTGCAGCGCGCACGCTAGCATCCCCGCTCTGCCCCATCCTGCGGGCCTCGAAGCGGACCCCCGATGAACGACATCCGACTCACCCAGTTCTCCCACGGCGGTGGCTGCGGCTGCAAGATCGCCCCGGCCTTGCTGTCGCGCATGCTCGCGGCGATGCCGCCCGGCCTCGTGCCGCCCGATTTGCTGGTCGGCACCGAACACTCCGACGACGCGGCGGTGTACCGCCTCAACGAACGTCAGGCCATCGTGGCCACTACCGATTTCTTCACGCCGATTGTCGACGACCCCTTCGATTTCGGCCGCATCGCGGCGACCAATGCGCTGTCCGACGTCTACGCCATGGGTGCGCAGCCGATCATGGCGCTGGCGATTGTCGGCATGCCCATCGACAAGCTGCCGCCGGAAGTCATCGGTCGCATTCTGGAAGGCGGCGCCTCGGTGTGTCGTGACGCGGGCATCCCGATTGCCGGCGGGCATTCCATCGACGTGCTAGAGCCGATCTACGGTCTCGTCGGGCTGGGTGTGGTCGACCCCGCCGAGGTCAAGAGCAATGCTGCGGCGCAGGCCGGTGACACGCTGATCCTCACCAAGCCGCTGGGTATCGGCGTGCTGTCGGCCGGGCTCAAGAAAGGTCAGCTCTCGCCGGATGATTACGCCGAGATGCTGCGCTGGACCACCACGCTCAACCGCGTCGGTACCACGCTGGCAAAGATGTCCGGCGTGCATGCGCTGACCGACGTGACCGGCTTCGGTTTGGCCGGCCATCTGCTGGAAATCTGCCGCGCCTCGGGCCTGGCGGCACAACTCGACGCCGCACACCTGCCCTTTATCGACGCTGCGCTGGCACTTGCCAAGGCCGGCGTTGCAACCGGTGCTTCGACGCGCAACTGGGCCAGTTATGGCGATGCGGTGACGCTGCCGACCGATGCGCCGGAGTGGCTGCAAAAGCTCGTCACGGACCCGCAGACCAGCGGTGGCCTGCTGATCGCCTGCGATCCGGCCGCGGAGGCCGAAGTGCTGGCCGCGATCCGCAGCGTGCAGGGCAACGATGGCTGGGTGATCGGGCAGCTCGCTGCCGGTGATGCGCGCGTGACGCTGAGCTGAATTCCTTGCGGTCCTGAGCCACCAAAACTCAGGCGTCGCGCGCGGGCGTGGGTGAACATGTCGCTCTAGCCCGGAGGTTCATGATGTTCCGCTCGATCGCCCGTCCCGACATTCTCATCGTCACCCTGGCTGCCGCCGGCATCCTGATGGTGACCATGGGTACGCGTCAGTCGCTGGGTCTGTACGTCGGCCCGCTCAACACTGCGACCGGGCTGGGCATTGCCAGCATCAGCCTGGCGCTGGCGGTCGGGCAGTTTGCCTGGGGGGCAATCCAGCCGCTGGCCGGTGCGGCGGCTGACCGCTGGGGACCGGCGCCGGTGCTGGTGGCTTCGTTGTTGCTGCTCGCGGTGGGCGCCGCACTCACGCCCTTCATGGACTCGACCTGGGGCCTGATCCTGTCGCTCGGCCTGATTACCGCCATCGGTTCGGGCGCGGGCAGCTTCTCGGTGCTGATCGGCGCGGCAGCGCAACGTCTGCCGGCGAGCGCGCGTGGCACGGCTTCTGGCGTCATCAACGCCGGTGGCTCATTCGGACAGTTCGTGTTTGCGCCGGTACTGCAGAAGCTGATCCAGACGGTCGGCTGGATGGGTTCGTTGTGGGCGATGGCGGTGATGACGCTGGCCGCGTTGCCGCTGATACGCAAGCTCACCGGCGCGCCCGCCCCGCGTACCGCCGAGGCTGGCGACGAGCGCGGTGTACGCGAGACGCTGCGGGTGGCGCTGCGCGACCGCAGCTACCTGCTGCTGCACCTGGGCTTCTTTACCTGCGGTTTCCACATTGCCTTTCTGGTCACGCATCTGCCGACCGAGGTCGCCCTGTGCGGACTGCCGCCGACGGTGGCGAGCTGGTCGCTGGCGATCATCGGGTTGGCCAACATCTTCGGCAGTCTGTATGCCGGCGCGTGCATTTCGCGCTATCGCAGCAAGCATGTGCTGGCGGCGATGTATGCCTCGCGCGCGCTGCTCATCGCGGTGTATCTGATGTCACCGCAGACGCCGCTGACCTTCTACCTGTTTGCCGCCGGGCTGGGTTTTACCTGGCTGGCGACAGTGCCGCCGACCGCGGCCATCGTCGGCAAGCTGTTCGGCGTGCGCCACATGGGTACGCTGTTCGGCCTGACGATGCTCTCGCACCAGATCGGCGGCTTTCTCGGCGCGTGGCTGGGTGGGCTGGCGGTGACGGCCTTCGGCGACTTCACATGGATGTGGTACGCCGACATGGCGCTGGCGGCCGCTGCGGCGGTGGTAAACCTGCCCATCCGCGAGGCGCCGGTGCTGCGCCCGGCGCCTGCCTGAGCCGGCTTCAGGCCAGCATGACTTCGATGTGATAGAGGCCCCACGGGCAGTTCGCAAAGCGTTCGGCCAGCGGCTTGTCGAGCATGCCGGGCATGCGGGCCGGGTCATACACCGCCCACAGCGGGCCCACGCCGCCCAGCGGCAGGGCCGCACCGTCCATGTGGGTGGCGACGATGAAGCGCTGCTCGCGGGCCTGTTCGATGGTGAGCTGGGCGCCGTAGCCGTCGATCGCGCGCAGTACCAGCAGGCCGTCGTGCACGCGCACCCCGGCAGCCGTCAGCACGGTGGTCAGCAGCGGGCCGGTGATGCGATGCGGTTTGGCGTCGTATTCGACGACCGGCTCGATGGTGTGGGTGGGCAGCGCGGACAGCGCCGCGAAGTCGAAGGCATGGGCGCGCTCGAACTCCACACCGTGCTTCTGCATCAGCTGGTCGAGCTTGCCGGCCGGGCCGCGGTTACCGCCCGGGAAGGCGCCGCTGACGGTCAGCAGAGCCGGCCCGGAGCGCGTTGAAGCCGAAGCCTCCGGGGTGATGAACGGCGCCACGGCTAAGCCGGCCGCGGCCGTTGCGATGAAGGTGCGTCTTTTCATGTTGTCCACTTCCGGTTGTGCTGTTTTTGCTGCGACCGTGCATCGAGGCGCGGCCTGCAGGACTGCGTGTTACTTCTTCTCGGTCACCGGCAAACCGCCGATGCCGGCGTAGAACACCACGATCTCGGCGGTTGTGTCGCCGTCGTTGCGCCCGTAATGCCATTTGTTGACGAGCTCGATGATGGCCTCGCCTGCCTTCAGGTGCAGTGTGTCGCCGGCTTCCGAAACCACCGTGAGCTCGCCCGTCAGCAACACGCCGGCGTTGATCACCGGGTGTTTGTGCATCGGCAAGGCAACGCCCGGCGGGATGCGGATACGAAGAATACTGATTTCCGGCAGTGCGCGGGGGTAGTTCGGTAGTGTGCTGCCGTCCCAGCTCTGCGTGCTGCGCGCCAGGACCTCCGATTCAATGGCCGGTGCAGCTCCGGATTGTGCGCTTGCGCTTCCCGCGCTGGCACCCAGCAGGGCCAGCACGCCCGCGATGGCGATCCATCTCATTGTTTCTCCCCCCTCGGCTCACACCTTTCCGGTGGATTTTTCGAGTACCGCGACATCCGCGTGTGGCAGCGTCAGGCGCGCATTCCAGCGGCGGGCAAGCCACGCAAAACTGGAGTCCGAGAAGAATACGACATGCGTGGGGTCGCGGCGGTAGTTCCAGGCGCGAAAACGTGTGTCGTCGAGCACGCGCCCGGTCTGGATGACCAGTGCGCCACCGCTGGAAAGCATGTCCCACAGCCGATCGAGCTCCTCGCGGGGCGAGAACAGGTGCTCGGCCACTTCGGTGCAGGTGATGAAGTCGTAGCGGCGTGCGAACACGGCGCGATCGTCACGGTAAAAAGCGTCGTAGGCATCCATCCGGAAGCCCGCTTCGCCGGCCATGGCCGTCAGGGCCGGGCCGGGGCCGCAACCGAAATCGAGGCCTCGGGCGGGTGGTGTGAAGCGCTGCTTCACGACGTCCAGCGTGCGTGTGAGAAAGGCGCGATAGCGCGCATCTGCGGGGTCGTTCTCGTGCAGGTCGTAGTACGTGCGCTCGGCGCGGTGTTCAAGTCGCAAGGCCGGGTCGAGGAACACCATCGCGCATGCGCCGCAGCGAAAATAAAGCCGCCCGTCGCAATCGATCGGGCGGCTGTCGGTTGCCGCACACAAGGGGCAGGCAGGGGGCACGCGTCAGCCGAGCTGGTCGGGTTCGTCTTCGGCTTCGGCGCGTACCTTGTCCATGTCGAGCTCGCGTACGCCCGCGATCACGCGTTCGAGCGAATTGGCCGGTAGCGCACCGGACTGGCGGAACACCATTACGCCGTCGCGGATGGCGGCGATGGTGGGAATGGAGCGGATCTGGAAGGCGGAGGCCAGCTCGCGTTGTGCTTCGGTGTCGATCTTGCCGAAGACCACGTCGGGATGGGCTTCCGAGGCGGCCTCGAAGGTCGGCGCGAAGCCGCGGCAAGGGCCGCACCATTCGGCCCAGAAGTCGAGCAATACGATGCCGCCCGCACCGACGATGTCGTTGAAGTTCTCAGCAGTGATCTCGCGTGTGGCCATGGCGACCTCCATTCGTGATTTCTGACGCCAATCATAGTGCCCCTCACGTGGGGCGCGCGTCATTCGGAACAGTGTATCGGAGCATGTTGTCGATTAGGCTCACCCTTATTGTCACGTTGAAACGAGCGCGCCCATGAACGCTGAAGACATCCTGCACTACTGGTTTGAAGAACTCCAGCCACGCGACTGGTGGCGCAAGGACGAGGATATCGATCGAACCATTACGCAGCGCTTTGGCGTCACCCTGACGGTGGCCGTGCGTGGCGAGCTGTTCGCCTGGCGGGATACGCCGCGTGGCCGGCTGGCCGAGATCATCGTGCTCGATCAGTTCTCGCGTCACATCCATCGCGACACGCCGGCGGCCTTCGCGGCCGATGCGATTGCGCTGGTACTGGCGCAGGAAGCCGTGCGCGCTGGCGCAGACCGCAGCCTGGTCGGCGCCGAACGCGCTTTCCTGTACATGCCCTACATGCACAGCGAATCACGTGCGATGCAGGCCGTCGCCATCGGTCTGTTCGACCAGCCCGGGCTTGAGGACAACCTGCGCTTCGCGCATGCGCACCGCGACATCATCGAGCGCTTCGGCCGCTACCCGCACCGCAACCGCATCCTCGGGCGGACAAGCACGCCGGAAGAGGAGACTTTCCTGCAGCAACCGGGGTCGGGCTTCTGATGCGCGCGATGATCCGGCATGAGCATGGCGGCGAGTATTTCTTCCGCGAGGGCTGCTACATCACCGAGTGGTCGAACAGTGCCGACGACCCCGCCTTGTCGGTGGCGCGGGCGCGCGTCGAACCGGGCGTGATGACGCGCTGGCGCCGGCTGGCCGGGGTGACCGAGCGCTATGTCGTTCTGTCGGGCGAGGGGCGGGTGGAACTGGGCGACGCGGCGGGGCGCATGGTCGAGGCGGTCGGGCCGGGCAGCGTGGCGATCATTCCGCCCGGCATGCCGCAGCGCATTGCCAATACCGGCAGCGCGGATCTGGTCTTTCTCGCGCTGTGTACCCCGCGCTTCACGCCCGACGGCTATGCGGAGTGCGCGCCCGACGAGGTTTGACCTCGATCAAAGGCGGTGCATTCGGCCAAAAAGACCCTGCTGCTGTCCCGTATATTCCGGGCTTCGCCGCACGCGCGGTGCCTTGCGGAAGCCCCATGGCTGTCGAGCTCTTCAACAACGGCAAGCACGCCTGTCTCGCCTTCTACGACCTCGTCGACGAAGAGGGAGACCATGCGGTCCAGTCCAACCAGTTCCTCGTCGTAGACAGCGGGCACGGCGCGCTCATCGACCCCGGCGGCAACATGACCCACGCCGGGTTGCTGATGGGCATGCAGCGCTACTTCCCGTCACGCAATCTGGACTACATCCTGGCCTCGCACGCCGATCCGGACATCATCGCCTCGCTCAACAAGTGGATGATCGCCACGCCGTGCAAGGTGCTGATCTCGGAGCTGTGGGTGCGCTTTCTGCCGCATTTCACGTCGGGCAAGGACTACTCCGCGCGCATCGCGGGTATCCCCGATGCGGGCATGCACATCCGCCTGGGCCAGTCCGATCTGGTGGCCGTACCGGCCCACTTCATGCACTCGGAGGGCAACTTCCAGTTCTACGATCCGGTGTCGAAGATCCTGTTTTCGGGTGACATGGGCGCTTCCATGATCGACCACGACGAGGCGGCCGCGCCGGTGCGCGACTTCGATGCCCACGTGCGCCACATGCACGGCTTTCACAGCCGCTACATGGTGTCGAACAAGATCTGCCGCTTCTGGGCCAACATGGTGCGCACGCTGGATGTGGAGATGATCGTGCCGCAGCACGGCGCGCGCTTCGAGGGCAAGGCGATGGTCGAGCGCTTCCTGCAATGGATCGAGAATCTGCCCTGCGGCGTAGATCGGATGACGCAGGAACACTACCGCGTGCCGAAGGCCGCGTGACTTACAGCCAGCGGCGCACGCGTCGGCAGTAGTCCTCGAAGCTCGCGCCAAAGCGCGCCCGCAGCGCGGACTCTTCGGCACGGATCTGGACCAGCGTGATCCATACGAAGAACAGCGCTGTCAGCGTCAGCGCCGCCGCATTACCCAGCCACAGGCCCCAGGCCGTGAGCCACAGCAGGTCACCGAGGTAGATCGGGTTACGCGAGTGTGCGAACACGCCGGTGGTGACGAGCTGTGAGGCCCGCTCCGGGCGTACCGGGTTGACGGTGGTGCGCGCCCGCAGAAAGGCCCATACCGCCAGCAGCATCAGCACCAGTCCGCACAGCGCCAGCGCTGCAACGGCCCATTCGCGCAGCGGCGGTTCGAAGCGTGCGCGCGGCAAGGCCGAGTCGGTCAGCCACATCAGCGTGGCCACCAGCGCGGCAATCACCGGGGGCGGAATCAGGGTCTGCATCGGCTTCCTCAAAAACGCAACGGCCACGGGCATGATACCCGTGGCCGTTTTCCCTGCAGCCAGGGCTACGTTCAGAAGCTGGCGTCGCGCTCCGGCGTGGCCGAGATCTTGTGGATCGACAGGTCGGCGCCCTGGAACTCCTGCTCCTGATCGAGTCGCAGACCGACCAGCAGCTTGATCACCCCATACACCAGCAGTCCGCCGCCGAAGGCGAAGACGATGCCGGCCAGCGAGCCGACCAGCTGTGACATGAAGCTCACGCCGCCCAGACCGCCCAGCGCTGTGCTGCCGAAGATGCCGGCAGCGATGCCGCCCCAGGCACCGCACAGGCCGTGCAGCGGCCACACGCCGAGTACGTCGTCGATCTTCCAGCGGTTCTGCGTGATGGTGAAGAGTTGTACGAACAGCACGCCGGCCACCAGGCCGATGGCCAGCGCGCCGATGGGGTGCACGATGTCGGAGCCGGCACAGATCGCCACCAGTCCAGCCAGCGGGCCGTTGTGCACGAAGCCCGGGTCGTTGCGTCCGGCGACCAGCGCCGCGAGCGTGCCGCCGACCATGGCCATCACCGAATTCACCGCCACCAGACCGCTGATGCCTTCGACCGTCTGTGCGCTCATGACGTTGAAGCCGAACCAGCCCACCGTCAGGATCCATGCGCCCAGCGCGAGGAAGGGGATGCTGGAGGGCGGATGCGCGGCAATGCCGCCGCTCTTGTTGTAGCGGCCACTGCGCGCGCCGAGCAGCAGCACCGCCGCCAGCGCGATCCAGCCACCCACGGCATGCACGACGATGCTGCCGGCAAAGTCGTGGAAGGTGGCGCCGAAGCTGGCCTCAAGCCAATCCTGAAAGCCGAAGTTGCCGTTCCACACGATGCCCTCGAAGAACGGGTACACCAGCCCGACCAACAGCGCGGTGGCGGCCAGTTGCGGGTAAAAGCGTGCACGCTCGGCGATGCCGCCCGAGACGATGGCGGGAATGGCGGCAGCGAAGGTCATCAGGAAGAAGAACTTGACGAGGTCGTAGCCGCTCTTGTCGGTCAGCGCCTCGGCGCTGGCGAAGAAGTCGATGCCATAGGCCACGGCGTAACCGACGAAGAAGTAGGCGACGGCCGAGACGCTGAAGTCCACGATGATCTTCACCAATGCGTTGACCTGATTCTTCTTGCGCACGGTGCCGACTTCGAGGAAGGCAAAGCCGGCGTGCATCGCAAGCACCATGATGGCGCCCAGCAGCACGAACAACACGTCGGCCGAGGTCTGGAACTGTTCCATGACGAAAACCCCTTTGAAATCTGGATGTGGCGTGCATTTAGCACGTCGCGTGCCAATCTGAAGCACTTATATGGATCAATGACTTGCGCGCAGGCGCGGTGCATGCGCCGGAAATCATGCCTCATATGAGTGCATTGCAACGCATCTATGCATCATGTCGGTGCGCAGCGCCCCGTTCGTGGGCGTGTGTGCTCCGCAGCGGTGCATGGCCGTTCATGCCTCAGCACGACGCGCTGGCGTATCATGGCGCGCTGCAACATGCGACGACATGACCCGGAGTCACCGCCATGCAGGAACGCGATACCAAGCTCTCCACCGATCAGAAGGCCTTGGCCGTCAATCTGGACGAACGCAGCTACGGCTCGATCGTCGAGATCGGCGCCGGTCAGGAAGTGGCGCGCCGCTTCTTCCAGGCCGGCGCCGCTGCCGGTACCGTGGCCAAAACCATGTCGGCCTACGACATGGCCGTGTCGGATGACATCTATGGTCCGGTCGACCGTTATGTCAGCCGTGCGCGGCTGGGGCAGATGCTGGAGCGCGAATTTGCGCAGGTCGTGAATCGCCTGTCGGCCAAGCGCGAGCCGACCACGCAGTTCTTTGCCTACGCCGCGACGGTCACCGCACGCAGCTTCCGACAGCAGAACGAATGCCATGGCTGGATCGGCCTGCGCTTGCAGCACGCCCCCGGCGCCGAGCCGAGCGACATCGTGCTGCATGTGCGCATGCTCGATCACGACAACGCCCTGCAGTCCGACGCGCTCGGCATTCTCGGCGTGAACCTGGTGCATGGCGCGTTCTTCCACACCGCGCGGCCGGAATGGATTGTCGAAGGTCTGGCCGACAACCTCGGTTCGGAGCGCATCGAGGTCGATCTGATTCATTTCGCCGGACCGGGCTTTGAAGGTGTCGAGAACCGGCTGATGAATCTGCACCTGATCCGCAGCTGGCTCACGCGCGCGGTGGTGTTCGATCCCGAGGGCGAAGTGGTGGTGCCGGCCGAGCTGTTCTACCGCAAGCCGGTCATGGTGATGCGCGGCAGCTTCAAGCCGGTGACCAGGGTGAATGCCGACATGATGGGCGCCGGCCTCGCGCAGTTCGCGCAGGTGTCCGAAGTGGACGAGACCAAGATTCTGGCGCTCGCCGAAGTGACGATGAATTCGCTGGTTACCGGCGATGATGTCGATGCCGCAGATTTTCTGGCGCGCGTCGATCTGCTGGGCGCCTGTGGCTACACCGTGATGATCTCGGACTACGTGCGCTTCTTCCGCCTGCGTGCTTATCTGCGGCGCTATACGCGCGAGCCCATCGGCATCGCGCTGTCGGTGCGCGACTTCTCGCGGCTGTTTGACGAGAACTACTACGAAGGTCTGGAGGGCGGCATGCTCGAAGCCTTCGGCAAGCTCTTCCCCGATCACACCCATGTGTACGTCTACCCCTCGCGTTCCGAGGCCACAGCGCCGCTGGTGACGCTCGACACGGTCGAGGTGCCGGCGCATTTGCGCCATCTCCTCGCGCATCTGGTGGAGAACGGCAAGCTGGTGGGGGTGAAACGGTGCGATGAATCCCTGCTGCACATCGATGCCGGTGAAGTGCTCAGCGCCATCGGCCGCGGTCGCGGCCATTGGGAGTCCGACGTGCCCGATGCGGTTGCCGCGCGCATCATCGCCGAGCGCCTGCTCGGCTTTACGGGTTAGCCTTCCTTCGCTGAAGCGGGCGTGGCCCGCTCGTGCGACCACGCCCGCAATGTTTTGATCTGTTCGGACATGGTGCGCGACAGCGGCACCATGTGCGACATCGCTGACATCACATCGCGCTCGTTGAGCGCGTGCCCGGCCTGCCAGGCGGCGACCACCCCGGCCTTGACCCCTTGTTCGATCTCGGCGCCGCTCCAGTTCTTCGTGACGGCGGACAGGGCCGCAAGGTTGAACGCTGCCGGATCGGCGTCATTGGCGCGCAGGTGGATGTCCAGGATGCGCTGGCGCTCGGCGTCGGTCGGCAGGTCGAGGAAGAACAGCTGATCGAAGCGCCCTTTGCGGATCACCTCGGCTGGCAGCTTCTCGATGCGGTTTGCCGTGGCCACCACGAACACGCCAGCGGGCTTTTCCTGCATCCAGGTCAGGAAACTGGAGAAGATGTTGGGATTGTTCCCGCCTCCGCGCAATTCGTGGTCGTAGCCAAAGCTGTTTTCCATCTCGTCGATCCACAGCACAAGCGGCGCCACCTGTTCGGCTACGCGCAGCGCGTGATCGAAGGCGTACTCGGGCGCGCCGTGCGCGCCTGACAGGACGAGGTTCATGTCCAGACGAACCAGCGGCAGCCCCCAGGCGCTGGCGATGACCTTGGCTGCCATGCTCTTGCCACAACCGCTGACGCCCATGAACAGCACACCGGCCGGCATCGGCACGCGCAAGTCCGCGGTTCCGCTGAACAGGCCTGCTCGCGCCTGCACCCACTCCTTGAGGTTCTCCAGCCCGCCGACACGGGTGATGTCCACCGTGGCGTGGATGTACTTCAGGCAGGCTTCACGCATCAGCACGGCGGCCTTCTCGGCCCTTATTTCGGCCAGCGCTGCGTCCTGCTCCAGGCAAGCCGTTGCCACCAGTCGGCGCGTGAGATGAGCAATCTCGTTGAGCATCATCCCCTTCATGGCCAGCGCCAGAGCGTCGGCTACATCGGGCGCAAGATCGGGGGCGAGGCGCAGCAACTCGGCCAGCGTCTCTTGTGGCGAGGGCGGTTGCTGGTCGACCAGAAAGACCTCGTGTGAAAGCGAATCCGGCAGGCAGTACTCGCTGCACGACAGGAAGACGAAGATTCCCCGCCCGAGCAGCGCGCGATACAGATCGCGCAGGCCGCGCACCAGTTCTGGATGCCCTGCCAGCAGCAAGGGGAAGTCCTTCAGTAATACGAAGCCGGGGGCCTGCCGCGCCATCACGTGGCGAAGCGCGGTCAGCGGGTCGGACAGCGCGGCGTCCGGTTGGGCCGAGTCCTCAGCCATCCCTTCGGTGAGCGTCCAAACCGCAAGCGGAGCGGAGTTTTCGTAACGAACCTGTGCAAGATTGCACAGTACGCACTCGATGCGCGCCTCATCGTGCCCCCGGATGTAGATCAACGGATAACCACCGTCGAGGCCCTTGCAAAGACGGTCCACCGTAGCTGTTCGCGCGGATTCTGGGATCACTCGAAAACTCCTGCTGTAGGGTTGTCCGGAAGCATGTGGCGTTCGGCAAGGCGAGTCAAAGCCCATTCATCCTCGCAACGCAGATACATCCGGAAACGCTTGCTTCCAAGCTTCCGAAGCCCAAATCCCGGATGATCCAGGTCAAGGACGATCCCCCATCCGCGCCCGCATCCCGTCCGTCGGACCGACGGTCGGTGAGTCATCCTGAAGTGATGGGGCTTGTACCATTTCTGCGCAAGCGCTCTTTGCGTTTGCGCCGTGCGAAGTCCCCGCGGAGCCCCACCGTGAACAACGCTATCCTCGCCCCCACGCCTGCACCGCAGGCCACCCGCAACGCCTCTTATGCCGGAGTGTTGGCAGAGTGCGGTCGCATCCTTCGCCGACATGTCAATGCGGCCATGCTGGCGCAGCACGAAACGCTGACCGTCGAAATCGACACGCTGTGCCGGCAAACCTACGACGCTTCGGAGTCGGACAAATTCGGTGAGCTGAGACGCGTACTGCTGCAATCGGGCGACGCGCTGCCGCGCGAATTTTCCAGCGCACTCGAACGTCTGATGGCCCAGCACGCGAGTCGCCCGCGCCGCGAGGCGCGCAACTACCGCGCTCCGGGTTCGGCCGACATCGTGCTGTCGCTGGTCGACGACATGGTGTTCTCCGAATCGCTGCTGATCGGTACCCGCGCCCGTCGATTGCATAACGCTTGCGAGAACGAGTTGCGTGAGTTGATGCCGCGCATTGCCGTCATGCTGGGCGTTGAGGGTGAAGTCGAGGAAGGTCGCAATCCGCTCGGTCCCGAGATCATTGCCGAGGCGCTGAAGGAGGCCTGTTGGTCGCTCGATTGTGGTCTGCAGGCGCGTCAGACCTTGCTGGAAATGGTCACCGAGCGTATTGCCGACGAACTGCCCGTCGCATATCGGGCGATTCATTCCCATCTGGTGGATCGGAAGGTGTTGCCGCGCGTACGCCAGAGCGTGCGGCGTGGCGGTCGCCCCGAGCTGGCGCGCGCGCAACGTTCTCCTGAAGCGGCCGGCATGCTGCGCCGCCTCGTCGGCCAGGAGGTCTCTGCAGTCGGTGCGTCCTTGCGACATGAGGCTGCCAACGACGCCATCATCGACGCACTGTCGCGTGTGCAGAGTGGTCAGGGCGGTTTTCAGCTGGGTGGGCAGCAGTTCAGCATCGACCCGTCGGCAACGGATTCGGTCAACGTCGTGCGTGTGTTGCTCGACGCGGGCCTGAGCCGTCAGGTCGGGACGCTCGACGGCATCATCATCGACATCGTTGCGACGCTGTTTGACTTCATCTTCGACGATGATCGCGTGCCAACGCCAATGAAAGCCCTGATCGGCCGCATGCAGCTGCCGGTCTTGAAGCTCGCACTGTCTGATCACGAATTTTTCTCCGATCGCCAACACCCGGCCCGCCGCCTGATCAACACCATGGCGCAGGCGGCCTCGACCTGGGACGGCGAGTTCACCGATGACTCGAGTCTCTATCTGATTGCCGAGCCTCTGGTGCAACGCATTCAGGACGCAGGGGGGAATGACGCTGGGGCTTTTGTTACCGGGCTGGCTGCGCTGGAAGCCTTTCTTTCCGAGCAGGAACGTCTGGCTGACGAGCGGGCGGTCACCCTCACCGACAAGCTCACCGAACGCGAGGTTGCCGAGATCGCCCGCAGCGTGGCGGTCGGTACCGTCGCGCCGTATCTTGCCGACGAGTCCGTGCCCGAAGTCATCCGTGCCCTGCTCAACACCTACTGGACGACCGTGCTCGCCGCCGCCGCCCGTGAAGGCGGTGAAAGTGGCGACCGCTGGGTCGAGGCGGTATCGACCATGGACGATCTGGTGTGGAGTGTGCGGCCCAAGATCTCGGCAGAGGAGCGTCAGCGCCTGGTCGGACTGCTTCCGGCGCTGATTTCGCGGCTCAAGCACGGGTTCGATTCATGTGGCATGCCGGATAGCGAGCGCAGCGATTTCTTCTCGAGCCTGGTCAAGCTTCATGCAAATGCGGTAAAGAACGGCATGCGGCCTGCCGTTAGTAGTTCATGGCAACCGGCTGAGACAGCCACGGCCACGGCGCAAGACGCTTTGCTGGCCGACGACGGGCTGGATGAGCTCAAGCGTGGTGACTGGTTGGAGTTGCTGCTGGAGGCCGGGCAGCGGCGCGCTGTACGGCTGACGTGGATCAGTCCTGCGCGTACGATGTTCCTGTTCGCCAATCGTCAGGGTGTCCGGGCGGTTGCGCTGACGCGCAGCGAACTGGCGCGAAAGTTCGAGCGGGGCGAGGCGCTGCTGATCGACGACGAGCCGTTGATGGACCGCCTGGTCGCCAACGTGCTCGACGATTACCAACCATTGGCTGAGGGTATGTCCCCATGAACCAGGTTGCCAAATCCCGTCCGCAACATGAAGTCGTCCGCGACATTCGCAGTTTTCTCGTCTCGGCCGACGCACTGCCCAGCCCTCAGGGAACGGCGTTGCGGATCGTGGAGATGGCGCGTGACCCCGAGTCCTCGCTTGAGGATATCGTCAGCGTCGTAAAGACCGACCCCGCTCTCACCGGCTTCGTGCTGCGCGCTGCCTCTGCCGCACGTTTCCACGCCATGCGCGGCACGGCCAATGTGCAGACGGCGGTCCAGCGTCTGGGCCTGAATGCCATCCGTAGCCACGCACTCGTACTGTCGCTGATCTCGCAGTCGGCCAAGCTGCGCTGCGAGGGCTTCAACTATCACCATTTCTGGGTCGGTTCGCTGCATACAGGCATCCTGACCGATGCCTTCGCGCTGGCCGCCCACAACCAGTCCGCAGACGACACCTTCTCCCTCGGCCTGCTGTCGAACATCGGCATGCTGGCCTTTGCCACCGCCGAGCCCGACGAATATGCGCGCTTGTTGTCCTTTGCGCGTACTTCACGTTCCGAGCTGGAGCCGCTGGAGCGCGAAGTCTTCGGCTTCGACCACCATGAGTTGTCGGCGGTGTTGCTCGTCGACTGGCAGCTGCCGACGTCCACCGCCGACATCATCTATTGGCAACGTGATCCCGAGGGCGGTGGCTTTGCACCCGGCTCCACGCCCTATCTGCTGACCTGCGCACTGCGCCTAGCGCGCAGCCTGAGCAGCCATGTCCTGGACCTTGGCGGCAGTAGTGATCACCTTGCGATGGCACGCTTGCGCGCCGCCATCCTTGAGCTGGAAGCCGGGCAGATGCAGGAGGTTCTCTCGGATTCGCTGGTGTCGCTGCGCGAGTGGACGCATCTGGTCAGTCTGCCCATGCCGCTCATCGACGCCAGTCGCCTCAACGTGCTGGAGTAGTATCTCCGCTACCACCACTTCCGCGGAGAATCGCCTTGAAACGCCGCCGCTTCTGCACCGCCATTGCCCTTGCCACCGTTGCCGGCAGCGCTCATGCCATTGACTGGGGTGGGACGCTCAAGAACATCCTGAACTCGTCCGGCGGAAGTGGCGCCGCCGCGCTGACCGAAGCCGAGATGACCGGAGGCCTCAAAGAGGCTCTGGCCGTTGGCGTGGAGCGTGCCATCAAGGGCCTGGCCCGACCGGGCGGCTATCTGGATGATCCTGCCGTGCGCATCCCGCTGCCGCCGACGCTGGAACGCGCCGAGAAGACGCTCCGTACGCTGGGGCAGGGCAAGGCCGTCGATGATTTCGTGGCCACCGTCAATGGCGCAGCCGAGGCGGCTGTGCCGGAAGGCGCGGGCATCGTCGGAGATGCCATCCGCGCCATGAGCATCGCGGACGCACAGAAGCTGCTCAGTGGTGCTGACGACGCCGCCACACAGTATTTCCGCGAGAAGACCTGGGACCGCCTGGCCGCTGCCATGCTGCCGATCGTGCAGAAGGCAACCGCCCGTGCTGGTGTGACCAGTGCCTGGAAGAATGTCGTCAGCCGTGCCGGCCCGGCCGCCAGCTTGCTCGGCGATTCGGCTGATCTGGACGGCTACGTGACGAACGAGACGCTGGACGGCCTGTTCGTGAAACTCGCTGACGAGGAGCGTGCGATCCGGCAGAACCCGATGGCGCGCAGTACCGATTTGCTCAAGAAGGTATTCGGCAGTCGCTGAGTGCCAAAATCAGCGGCAGGGCAGCACGCCCGCCGCCTGCAGGCTGGCGCGGCCCAGCTCCACTCGCAGTGCGGCATCAGCGGGAGAGCGGACATCCAGATTGAGCGCAAAGGCGTGCTTGCGCTGCCCGCACTCGACCCAGCCCACCCACCAGCCAACGCCCGGCTCCGGCGCGTTCTGCCAGCCGGTCTTGCCGTGCAATGCCCAGTCGTTTCCGGACTCGATGCGCGTGATCGCGCGTACGCTGCGTTGCGCACCCGGTGGATAGGGCAAAGTCCCTGCAGCGAGACGGCTGAGGAAGTGCACCTGTTCGACCGCACTGATGGCCAGCGGCCCGTCCAGCCAGAAGCGGTCGACGCGCTGGCCGACCTCGGCGTTGCCGTAGTTGAGACGTTTCAGATCCTTGCGATAGGTGTCCAGACCGGTGCGGCGTGCGAGCTCCTGGTACACCGGCACATTCGATATCGGAAAAGCCTCGCGCAGGCTCATGTCGCGTTCCCACTGCGGGAAGGGCTGGGGTTTGCCGCCGTAAGGCAGCACCTGATAGAGGTCGCGCACGGTGCCTCGCGCCAGGCCGATCAGGGTGTTGGCGATCTTGAAGGTCGAAGCCGGAACCAAGCGCGTATGCGCGCGTGTCCGGTCATGGCCGGTCACGACGCCGTTGGCGTCAATCACTACGAAGGTGCCGCGTACGTCCGCTTGCGCGAATAGCGCAGCAATGCCCGCGTGCTCCTGCCACTGCGCCGCGCCGGACGTCGCTGGCACGAGCGTCAGCAGCAGCGCGAAAACCCAATTTCGGAACATCTTCAATCTCCGTAAACCCCCGCGAACGGCAGCGCCGAACGCGGTAACATCGCCCCTCGAAGCGGCGCGGTCGGCGCACCGCGTGCAACGTGAATGTCCCGCAGCTTGCTCCGGGACGCAATCGTGACAGGAGAATTTCATGAAGTGCACCGTGATCGGTTCGCGCTATTTCGGCGCTGCCGTGCTGGCCAACCTGCTGGAAGATGGCGTGGAAGTGGTGCGCGTGGTTGCACCGGCAGCCGATGACCGGCTCGCTGTCGCGGCCACCAGCGCCGGCATTCCGCTGTCGATCCTGGAAAGCCCGCGCACCGTCCCCGGCAGCGATCTGCAGGAAGACTGCGATCTCATCGTGGCGGCTCACACCCATGCCTTCGTCACCAAGGAGGCGCTGGCACGCGCGAAGATCGGCGCCATCGGCTACCACCCCTCCCTGCTGCCGCGGCATCGCGGCATCGCAGCCGTGGAGTGGACGCTGCTGGAAGGTGATCCGATTGCCGGCGGTTCGATCTATCACCTTGATGACGGCTGGGATGCTGGCGCCATTGCCGCGCAGGACTGGTGCTTTGTCGAGAAAGGCGAAGGCCCGCGCGAGCTGTGGGAACGTGCGCTCGCCCCGCTGGGGCTGAAGCTCATTCGCCAGGTGGTCCAGCACGCGGCGGAGCACGGCAGCCTGCCTGCGATGCCGCAGGACGAGCGCTTTGCCACGCGCGCGCCGCTGATCAAGCGAACCGTGAAACTGATCGAACAGGATCACCCGCTCACCACTTCGCTGGTGGTCAGCGTGGTCGGGCCGGACAAGCCGGGCATCGTGCGCAAGGTGTCGGACTGCGCGCAGGCCGCTGCGGTGAACTGGGCCGACAGTCACATGACCAGCGTGGCGGGGCAGTTTGCCGGCATGGTGCATCTGCAGGTTTCGCCGGACGACGCCGAGACGGTCATGGCGGCGCTGCGCAAGCTGGAGGACGACGGATTGCAGATCACCATTGCGCGCAGTGATGCACGGCCGGTGCCGGCGGGCCGCCGGCTGGTGCGTCTCGAACTGGCGGGGCCGGACCGTCCCGGCATCGTGCGGCGCCTGTCCACGGCATTGGCCGAACGTGGCGTCAGTATCGAGAACCTCGACACCGAAATTGTCGGCAAGGACAACGAGGCGCACGTCTTCAAGGTGCACGCGCAGCTGGTCGTGCCGACGGCACTGGCCGACGAGGTGTTGCGCAGCACCCTGGAGAGCGTCGGCAACGAATTGATGGTGGATATCGCGCTCGACGCGCAGGCGGCCTGACGCAGGTCACCTTCCGGACAAAAAAAGGGGGCGGATATCCGCCCCTTTTTTTACTGCCACCTCGATCAGCTCAGCAGCCGGTGACGCATTTTGCCTCACCGTCGAATGCCATGCTGCGACCCGACAAGGGCAGATGTACCGGCACCTTTACCGCCTCCATGAAGGCTGCGGTCTTGGTGTTCGGCAGCAGCTTGCCGCCCTCGGTTGCCACCTCGTTGGCGTGCGAGGCGATGACCGCAGCCGGCTTCACCAGATCGTTGATGACGTAGGCCGCTTCGCGTGGGCCGGTGGTGAAGGTGCCGCCGATGTTCAGTACAGCCAGCTTTGCACCGTAGTGCCCGCGTACAACCATGTCCTGCTCGGCGGTGATGCCGGTATCGCCCGACAGGTAGACGGCCAGCCCGTTGCTGAAGGTCAGTACGTAGCCGCCCGGCGGGCCGACGTAAGCCGTCAGGCCGACTTCCGAGAGCATCTTGGCGTACTCCGAACCCACGAAGATGGGCGACAGTCCGTTGCTGTGGGCTGCCGGCACGCTGGCGATGTCGACGCCACCAACCTTGGTTGAGGCACCAAAACGCACCAGCTGAACCTGCGTGCGCTCCCCTCCGGCGGCCACCACCTTGTTCTGGAAGAAAGCCGGCATCTCGCCGCCGACGATGAAGCGCGCCTTCTTGCCGGCCACGATGTTCACGCTGTTGGAGTTGGGCGTGACCTTGACCGATACGTCCGGCTTGGCACAGGTGCCCGCGTTGGCCGCAGGCGGGATGGAGTCGCCAAGGTGATCGCCATGGACGTGGCTGAGCAGCACCACGTCAATGCGGCCGAGACGCGGATCATCCGGCCCGCGCACGGTGCGTCCCGCGTCGTAGAGGATGCGGGTACCGTCCGGGTCCTCGAAGATCAGGGCGCGGTCCATCGGGCAGAACTCGCCGTCGTGACTGCCCAGTGGCGTTACCGTCACCATGCCGGTGTTTGCGACAGCGGTTCCCGCCATCATTGCCAGTCCGATACCCCACGCGGACCATTTCATCTTGCGCACGTTTGTCTCCTCCCGATTTATCGGTATGCCAGAACAGCCAATGGGAAGATTAGGCGCGACGTGTCTGGGCCGCTACCGTGAAAACCTCACCCCCTCACGGTTGCGCAGTGCCAAGGTCAACTGGAGCAACGCCCACGGTACTCATGCGATCCGATCAGCGGTTCTGCCGCCCGTTCGCAGGCCATGCGGATCAAACCGCGCAGCTCATGCCCGGTAGCCTCGATCCACTCCGCGTAATCGCGCACCGCCGTCCTTCCGGTTCGAAGCCAGCACATACGATGTGCATTACGGCAGACCTTCTGCAGCTTCATTGTGGGGAGATGTCGAAACCACGCCTGGCCGCTCGACTACGAAGTACGAGCAGGCCATTCCGGCTGAGCCCATTGCCGCAGGGAGCACATCGTGACGACACGCAAGCCCACAATCATCGTGCTGGTAGCTACCCGCAAGGGTGCCTGGATCTTTCATGGCAACCGCTCGCGCAGCCGGTGGCGCGCCGACGGGCCGCACTTTCTCGGGCACATCATCAACCACCTGATGCTCGACCCACGCGATGGCCGCACCCTGCTGGCTGCCGCGAGCACCGGTCACCTCGGGCCGACCATCTTCCGCTCTACCGATCTGGGCGCCAGCTGGACCGAGGCAACGCGACCGCCCGCCTTCGACAAGGCAGATGACGGCAGCGGTCGTGCGGTAAGCCAGACCTTCTGGCTCACGCCCTGTCATGCCAACGAGCCCGGCGTCTGGTACGCCGGCACTTCGCCGCAGGGACTGTTCCGCTCGGAGGACGGCGGCGACACCTGGCGGCCGTTCTCGTGCATCAACAACGACCCGGACTACCGCAAGTGGATGGGTACCGCGCAGGACGGCACGCCGGATGGGCCCAAGCTGCACTCCGTGATCGTCGATCCGCGCGACCCGCAGCATCTCTACTTCGCGATGTCCGGCGGGGGCGTGCATGAATCGGTCGACGGCGGCGATACCTTCCGGCCGCTGCTCGACGGCCTGGACGTGGTCGAAGGTTTCGACCGCGCGGACCCCACCTTTCACGATCCGCACTGCGTTCGCATGTGTCCGACCAACCCCGACCGCCTTTATCAGCAGAACCATTGCGGCATCTATCGTCTGGATCGGCCCTCCACCCGCTGGCAGCGCATCGGCAGCAGCATGCCGGCAAGCGTTGGCGACATCGGCTTTCCGATGGTGCTGCATCCGCGCGACGAAAACACCGCCTGGGTGCTGCCGATGGATGGCCAGACGGTGTGGCCGCGCACCAGCCCGGAAGGCAAGCCGGCGGTCTATCGCACCCGCAATGGTGGCAAGAGCTGGCAGCGGCAGGATCGCGGCATGCCGCGCAAGCAGGCCTGGTGGACGGTCAAGCGTCAGGCCATGTGTGCCGACGCATGCGATCCGGTCGGGCTGTACTTCGGCACTACTGGGGGAGAGGTGTGGGTGAGCATCAACGAGGGTGCGGAATGGCAGTGCATCGCACGCAACCTGCCCGAAATCTACGCGGTCGAGACGGCCGAAGTGGCTTGAGGGTCGCACGATGAAGGTGCTCATTCCGACCCCGCTGCACTCCTATACCGATGCGGCAACCGTCGAAGCCGAGGGTGACACGCTGGATGCCCTGCTCGACGATCTGGATCGCCGCTACCCCGGCATCCGCTTTCGCGTGGTGAACGAGCAAGGTCGCACGCGTGCGCACATGCGCATCTTCGTCAATGGCCGGTCGGAGTTCGATCTGTCACGCAGCCTGGCGGAAGGCGATGAGGTGGTGATTGTGCAGGCGCTCAGCGGCGGTTGATGGAGGACAAAAAAAGACCCCGCTGCGGCACGCCGTTGCGGGGTCAACCGGAGAAGACAACCGGTAGTCGATGCCGTCATCCCAGTCCCCACCCGGATAACGGTCACGACAGACTAGGTGGCAACATACCCGCGCCTCTCACGCAGTACACCGCCTTGTCGTGTGCCGAAGTTACGCGTTTGGCATTGTCATGTCAAAAACCGATTGTCATGGATTGGAAACAAGGTGTGTGCAAGGGGCCTGACTGCGGAGTGACCTGGGAAAACAGCTGCAGCCGTTCAGCGCGACGCGCATCGGGGTGGCCCGTCACGCGCGCGGGCCGGCCGGCGCAAGCCTTCAACGGAGCAGCAGGTTCAAGTCGCTCTGGATTCTGCTTCTGAGGTTTGCAATCCAGCGGTTGTAGCTGCCGTGAATGGATCCGTTCCTGAAATCGAGGTTCTGACTGCTGACGTACTGGATGCTGTAGGAGTCGGCAGAGTACGGAATCTCGATCACTGCGTGATGGGAACGAAGGGTCAGACTGGCCTCGATCAAGCCCGGCTTCACTACCCGCGGCTGCCAACCCAGGCTTGTCGATGCATTCAGGATGGCCTTCTCCACGTCTCCGGCGGACAGACGTTTGCCGCTGGCGACCGTCGGTACGCCGTCGTTGTGTACGTTCACCAGCGGTTTGCTGTTGCACCCCGCGATGACCAGCAATGCTGCCGCAATGAGGATGATCCTGTGCATCTGCTGCCTCCGTCCGTTCAATGGAAATGGTTTGAATCGCCGCCTGTGACGGCGTGTACGTTGTAAAAGACTCCGCACGATACCCGATGTCGATACCGTTTGAGCAGGGCGAAGAATTCACATGACATCGCGGTCATGGCCGCGGCCCAGCCAGCGCAGCAGGTGCGCCGCCCCCGCGCCCGGCAGGGCCGTGAGATAGCCCGTCAGCACTGCGATCACCAGGGCGAGCGGCCACAGATTGTGCTTTGTCGGATCCATCAGGCCCTCGACGAGCACGCGCAGCATCAGGGCGGCCGGCATCGTCATGGCCATGACGTTCAAGCTTGTCATGAACGACGCGCCGCCGCTGAAGCGCAGCAAGAAGGACAGCACGACGACGGTCACCAGGCCGATGCCGAGAAAGGCGTCAGGCAGGTTCAGTTGCCCGTAGGGCGTGAGCCAGAACGGTATGCCGACAAAAAGGAGGCCGAGTGTGAAGGCCGCGAACACGGCGCTGCGTTGCTTGCGTAGCACGATGTACTCCTGTCAAGTGCGCGAGATCCAGCCCGGATGAACAAATGATCTGCGTGCCGAACCATCCGCCGGCCGGAGAGTCCGATAGCGGCCCGCATCACCCGATCAAGCGGGCCATATCAGTCAGGCAAACGCCTTGGAGAAGACATGTTCGGATTGTTCAGAAAGAACCCCCGCAAGGCCTTGCAGCAGCAATATCAGCAGAAGCTTGAGCAGGCCATGCAGTATCAACGCAATGGCGACATCATGAACTATTCATTGCTCAGCGCTGAAGCCGCCGAAATCGAAAAAGAGCTCCAGGCACTGGACGACGAAGCCGGCAGCCAGTGAAGCCTGGTGAATGCGGCGGGCTGCTGGGCGGCGTGACTCAGCGCACGCCCTGCAGTGCCAGGCCGTCGATCGAGCGTGTCACCGGGCAGTTGATGACGATGTCGGTCACCTCCAACGCCAAGGCACCGCGTGCTTCCGCGGCCAGCACAGCTTCTTCGGATTGCAGCTCGGTGATTGCGTCTGCGTGCAGCCAGCGCACCATCACCACGCGCCACAAGGGGCTGTATGCGCGATCGGCATTGTTGCCGCCGGTCGGCGCCGGTGCCGACTGGAATACGCCGATCTGCTCGCCGCCGGCAAACTTGTACACCCGCGACGTAAGCGCCTGCGGTCCCTGCATTGAGGCCGCAACCGCCAGGCGCGGCACGTAGTTGATGCCCTGCGCCTGGGCCATGGCGCGGTCGGACACATCGGTCGTCACATACTCCACGATCTGCCCCTCGAACCACGCCCGTTGCAGCGGCAGCGCGGTTTCACTGCCCCCTGCGTCGAAGCGCGGCCCGGCGCAGGCCGTGAGCAGCAAAGCGGCAATCATCGCGAAGTGCTGTCGTTTCATCGTGGTTGTTCATCCAGGTAGTTGGAGATTTCGATCAGGTTCGCGTCGGGATCGCGCACATACACGGACTGGATCGGTCCAGTGGCGCCGGTGCGGCGAATCGGGCCGTCCGTAACCGGCACGCCGGCCTCGGTCAGATGGCGCACCACTTCGTCGAGCGGCGTGCGCGTGATCAGGCGCAGATCAATCGAGCCCGGCGTGGGTGCCGCAGCCTTGGGCTCAAACTCGTTCCCCTGTTCGTGCAGGTTGAACTTCTGTGCCCCGAAGGCCAGCGCCTTGCGTCCCTCCTCGCCGAAGCTCACCACCTCCATGCCGAAAGCACGAGCATAGAACGCACAGGTGAGCTCGATGCTCTTCACGGTGAGAACGAGGTGGTCGAGGCGGTCTATGAGCATGGTGGCTCCGTTACAAGGCAGGACCGCGATGATGCCGCGGTGCGGCTCCGCCGCCCAGAGGAAGGTGTCAGCGCGACACCTTGCTGAAGAACGCCCACATCACGTCGTTGGCATCAAGCGCCTGCGAGGCGTCTTCCTTGCCGCGTCGCACGCTCTGCGCTCCCGGCCAGGAGTGCCCGCCCTGTTCCGTCACACACAGCTGCACCGCCGCATTGTCGCGGCAGCCACTGTAGCGTTCGCAATACGCGCCGGGCGTTTCGAGCACGCGCACCGGGAGCGCCTCGCAGCGGTTGCGCCCGACCCAGCGCGCCACCGTGTCGGGCACGGAAACGAAGTCCATCACCTTTGATTCATCGCGAAACGCATCCGGCCCCGCGCCGCCGTTGAACAACACATGCGTATCGTTGCGCGCGTGGATGTGCAGCACCGGCACCGTGCGCGATGGTTTGCATTCCGGCGCGGCCTCGGTGCCGGCCACTGACGCCACCGCACGGAACAGATCGGCCGCCTCGCAGGCCAGCCGGTAGGCCATCATCCCGCCGTTGGACATGCCCGTGGCAAAGATGCGCGCCGGGTCGATCTTCACGCGCGACTGCACCTCGGCCACCACTGCCCGCACCAAGCCCACGTCGTCGCTGTTGCGGTCGCGCGCATCGCCGCAACAGCCGCCGGCATTCCAGGTGGCCAGCCGGCCGCGCGGAAACTTGCTGTAGCCGTTCGGAAACACCACCACAAAGCCCTCGCGGTTGGCCTTGCCGATCAGGCCGTAGCGCTCGTCGTCAGCCATGTAGGCCGCGTGCCCGCCGCCACCGTGCATGGCCACCACCAGCGCTGCGGGCCGGCCCGGGTCCAGGTCGGCCGGAACATGCAGCACATAGTTGCGCGTGTCGCCGGCGAAACGCAGGGTGCGCTCATGGGTGCCCGCTGGGCTTGTGTCGGCGTCGGCCGCGGCGCGGCGTTCGCGCCAGGAGGAGAGGTCATTGGCGCAGGCAGCGGTGGTGGCGAGCAAGGCTGCGGCGGCCAGTGCGGCAAAGGCAGGTTTCATGATGAACTCCGCTCATGGCTGGCGGTGTACGGGTCGGAACAGGCCGGGCAGTCGGATGCCTGGCGCATGCCGGTGCCCGGTTTTGTCATGACATTGTGTAGCCAAATGCGCCGTGCGTGTCGGACCTATACGGGTTTCGATACCCGCTTCTTTACGCGGTACATGGCGTGATCCGCGTGGTTCAGCAGCGTGGTGGAATCCTCTCCGTCTGCCGGATAGCAGGCAACGCCGATGCTGCAGGATGGCATCTCGAGGTCGCCAAACTCCGCGCCCAAGGGTTCAGCCATCACCTGGAGGATCTGATCCACCTTGGCGGTGGCAGACTCGGTCGACTGGATGTCTGCCAGCAGCACAATGAATTCGTCACCGCCCATGCGCGCGACGGTGTCGGATTCGCGTACGCAGCGCTCCAGCCGCCGTGCCACTGCGCACAGCAGGCGGTCACCCATGGCATGGCCATGGACATCGTTGATGCGCTTGAAGTCGTTGATGTCTACGAACAGCAAGGCCAGAGTCCCTTTGCGGCGGCGGGCCGAGCGCAATGCCGTGTTGAGGCGGTCGTAGAACAGCGACCGGTTGGTCAGCTTCGTCAGCGGATCGTGGTGCGCCATGAACCGCAATTCCGCCTCGGCCTGCATCAGCGCCGTCACGTTCCGTGCGACGCCGATCCGCACGCCCTCTTCTTCGGACCAGCGCGCGGCCCACAGAATGTGTACGACGCTGCCGTCCTTGCGCAGATAGCGGTTCCGGAAGTCGATGTGAGGCTGACCTTCCATCACCCGGCGCGCGGCCGCCAGCGTGCTCGCACGATCATCCGGGTGCATGTAGCCGGTGATCAAGGTGCCGATCATCTCGTCGGCTTCGTAGCCAAGCAGTGTGTTGCACGTGTCACTGACAAAAACGATCCGGTTGTCGGCATCGACGACGAACACCGTATCCATCAGCAGGTTGATGAGTTTCGGATAGAGCGCGGTCAGGTCGGCTGGCATGGGCGGGATGGTTCGCTTCTCGGATCGCGAAGGGTACAGGCGACAGATTAACGCGGATCACGCTTTCTATATCGAACTCTGCCCCATCCAGCGGCAAGCCTGTCAGCGCCGGCGTGTGGCAAACCACGCATGAATCAGCCCCGCCTGATAGAACGCCACCGGCGCATCAAACCCGCCCGCCGCAATCAGCGCCGCCGTCTCGGCCGGCGGCAGCACGCCCACATCCTTCTGATACGCCGCGCGCATCTGCGCCACCGCCTCGGGCGAAATGCCTGCGCCCGACATCATGCAGCACCACACTGCCAGTTGGGCGTCGTACTCCTTTGAGCGCACATCTGCCGACAGGTCCGAGCTGGCCAGCATGCCGCCCGGCTTCAAGCGTGCCGAGATTTCGCCATAGAAGCCGATGCGCGCATCGCGATCCAGAATGAACTGAGAGACCAGAAAGCAGGTGGAGGCGTCGAATGGCTGCGCATCCGTCAGTGAATTCAGAAAGCCCTCGTGAAACGTGCAGCGATGCGCGATGCCCGCCTCTTTGGCCTTGGTCCGGCACATCGCCAGCATCGCGCCCGATGGCTCCACCGCCGTGAAGGTCCAGCCCGGAAAGCGGCCGGCCAGATGCAGCATCTCCGCCCCCGTGCCGGCTCCCACGCACAGCACACGCGCGTCGGCAGGCAAGTCGGCAAACACCGACTCCAGCAGGAAATGCAGCCCCTCGCGGATCGGCGCGGTGCGCTCCCATCGCTGGTCGTAGACGGCGGCTTGTTGGTCGAAGATGGCTTTGATTTCGTCGTCGTTCACGAGTGTCTCAAGGGTGGAGGCTCAATGGCCGGACAAACCGCGTAGGACGCAATAAGCAACGCGCATTGCGCCGCATTAAAATGATCAGGGACATCCTCCGAAATGCCTTTCAGTGATGGCGTTGTACGCGGAAGGCATTGCTGGGTCGGCCAAGCAATTCAATCCGAATCACCTCGGCCAGAGTGAAATTCCATCAGGCGTTTTGCAAATAAAACCAACGGCACAAGCATTACCAACAACCATGGCACAAAGATAAAACCCACAAAAGTCATCGCAATGCTTAGTCCCGCCGAAACAGACCCGGTAACAGGGAAGAACCCCCCGATCCTCCTATCAAAAACCCAGAACACGCCCATGACAAAAAAGACGACCCACGCATAGGAAGTGCTGAGCGTGAGAATCATCTGCCCAAGGTCGAGTTCATTGAACCTCATGAGACCTGAGTAGCTAATGCCAAGGAACCAGTATGCAACTAGCAGCGCTGTGCACAACATTATCCCCCTCAAGACCTTCAGTATCAGGAGGTCTCTTGCTGACAAAGGCTCATCGATGGCACCGCTACTTGAATCGCCATGATCGTCCATCGATCACTATCCTCTTAAGTCAAATAATGTGGACTATTCGGACCTGGTGCCGTCACGCAAAACTTCATAGCGCAGCTCGGCCATCCCAGCCCCCATCTGCTGAACTGACACCAGACGCAGCTCTGGGCTCAGAACCCGGCGCGGAAACACCGGCTTACCCGAGCCAAGGGTGGCCGATCCGATCTGGATGATCATCTCGTCCAGCAGCTCCGCATCATGGAACTGCCCCGCCAGATCACCGCCACCCACGATCCAGATGTTCTTGCCTGCTGCTGCGACCCGCATCTGTGCATGTACGGCCCGCACGTCCCCGCGCACGAAACGAACATCCGCAGCGCCGACACGCTCCAGCTCACGTGTGGAAAACACCCAGGTTGGCTGTGTGTACGGCCATGGCGAACCCGTCTCGGCGGCAACCGCCTCTGCGTTGCGCAGCATCCATTCGTAGGTCGACGCACCCATAGCCAACGCACCCACCGCCTCAATGAATGCCGGATAGCTGGAGTTGTTCAGGTCGCCAAGCGGGAAAAGCCAATCCAGCGAGTCATCCTCGGTTGCAATGAATCCGTCCAGGCTGGTGGCGGTGTAGTACTGCGTTTTCATGGTTCAAGGCCGGTAATTGGCATCAGGCCAGATCTCATTGATCTCGTCGGCCTGCTGCTGTGCGGCGAATCGCTCCCAGACGATCCCGTTCACGTCGGTGTCCTGCGTGAACTCCGTTGCGGCCGGGTCTTCCCACCCCAGATGTCTCAGAGAGCCCGTGCCGCAAGAGAGGTCCTGCCGCACGGAAACATTCAAGAACTCCGTCCGCCACAAGGCGTATTCGCCAGCCACGACCACGCTCGGCTGAACGCCCAGTCGCGACGAATAGTCGGCAACGGTTGCGTCGATCTTGTCGGTGGAGATGGCGATATGGAGTTTCTTCATGGCCTCGGATTCTTGCTTTGGGATTAGACGGCATTCTGTCGCCTGATCAAGATTCGAATGGATTCCGAATAAGGAGCCGTTGTCGGTATAAATTCTAGACCTGACCTGCTCCCCGTTTTCAGTACCACGCTGAACTTAGTAGAGTCCGTTGTCCGAACAGGAGACGGCAGTGAAGAAGCGTTTTACGGAAGAGCAGATTCTGGATTTTCTGAAGCAGGCCGAGGCAGGTGTGCAGGTCAAGGAGTTGTGTCGTCGGCACGGC
>NZ_BAAKJA010000004.1:0-372546 GCF_059703705.1 Pseudazoarcus sp. NS36
TTGCCGCCAACTGGCGCGCCGGGAAGCAGCAACAAAAGGAAGAAACACTCATCTCAACCCCAGGGCCTACTAAGTAGGCAGCGGTACTAAAACTGGGGGCAGGTCACATCGCCTTTTTGTATTGGTCTTATAAGAGTGTGATTCTTATAAGACCCTTGAATCCAGTGCTTGACAGGAACTTCTAGTGAGGTGGAAAGCTCAGGCTTAATTAGCTCAAGCAGATTATCTTTCTTCGCTCTTGCGTCCTTCAGTTGGCCACGCGTCAACGAAATGCGCGTAAAGAGTGTTTCGTTCTCGCTGTTGTCAAAAAATAGCTTAGCACTTAGACCCATAAGGTTAACCCCTTATTCTTACACCAATATACTCAAAGTTGTAATGGCGGGACTAAACGCCGCGTAGTTCGCTTAGGGCGAAACGTGTTGCACTGAATGCTGCATGCCTGACTGCCGCCGGTATTCGGGAAGTTGAATGTTGGCATGCCTGCGACTCCACACCAACAGTCAATAATCATGAGTCGAGAAAAAAGCCGCGGCAGCCTCAATGAGTTGAGGCTGCCGCGGCCTTCCGCCTCGCAATGACGGCGAGGGGCGTTACGTGCGTTTAGTGCTGAGGCTTACAGCAACGGCGCCAACCATCGTTGTGCTTCCTGCCCACTCATCCCCGTTCGCGCTGCCCAGTCATCCAACTGATCCCCCGCAATCTTCGGCACGGCGAAGTAGTGGCTCTCGGGGTGGGCAAAGTAGAAGCCCGACACCGCGGCCGTGGGCAGCATGGCGAAGCTCTCGGTGAGCGTCATGCCGGCGTTGTGCGGGGCGTCCAGCAGTTTGAAGAGATCGCCCTTCACGGTGTGGTCCGGGCAGGCGGGGTAGCCGGGGGCCGGGCGGATGCCGCGGTAGGCTTCTTTGATGAGGTCTTCGTTGGGCAGGGCTTCGTCGGGGACGTAGGCCCAATGCTCTTTGCGGACGCGGGCGTGCAGCCATTCGGCGCAGGCTTCGGCGAGGCGGTCGGCGATGGCTTTGAGCATGATGGCGTGGTAGTCGTCGTGCTCGGCTTCGAAGCGTTCCAGATGCGGTTCGATGCCGATGCCGGCGGTGCAGGCGAAGGCGCCGATGTAGTCGGGCACGCCCGAGTCTTTATCGGCGATGAAGTCCGCCAGGCACCAGTGCGGTTTGCTGTCCGGGCGCTCGTGTTGCTGGCGCAGGCCGTGCCAGGTCATCAGCGGTTTGTCGCGCGCTTCGGTCTCGTAGATTTCGATGTCGTCATGGCCGACGGTGTTGGCCGGGAACAGGCCGAGCACGGCGCGGGCCTGCAGCCATTTGCCCTGCACGATCTGGTCGAGCAAGGCTTTGCCGTCTTTGAGCACGTTGCGGGCGGTTTCGCCGACGACCTCGTCGTCGAGAATCTTGGGGTAGCTGCCGGCCAGATCCCAGGTCTGGAAGAACGGCGCCCAGTCGATGTAGTCCACCAGCGCTTCAAGCGGCACATCAATGGCCTGGATGCCGAGTTTTGCGGGCTTGGGCGGCACGTAGCCTTCGACACTGTTCCAGCGGTAGCGGTTGTCGCGCGCGGCCTGGAGCTTGACCAGCGTGAGGCCTTTCTTGTTGGCGTGCTGTTCGCGGATCTTGGCGTAGTCGGCGGCCAGCTCGGCCTTGTACGACGCGCTCTGGCCTTGCGACAGCAAGGTGGTGACCACGCCCACGGCGCGTGAAGCATCCGGCACGTAGACCACGGCGTTGTCGTAGTGCGGGGCGATCTTGATGGCGGTGTGGGCGCGGCTGGTGGTGGCGCCGCCGATGAGCAGCGGCAGGTCGAAGCCCTGGCGTTTCATCTCGGCCGCGACGTGGCTCATTTCTTCCAGCGACGGGGTGATGAGGCCGGACAGGCCGATGGCCTGGGCGCCGTGTTCCTTGGCGGCGGTGAGAATCTTCTCGCACGGCACCATCACGCCGAGGTCGATGACCTCGTAGCCGTTACAGCCCAGCACCACGCCGACAATGTTCTTGCCGATGTCGTGCACGTCGCCCTTGACCGTGGCCATGATGATGCGGCCCTTGGCTTGCGAGCCGGTGCGCAGCTTTTCGGCCTCGATGTAGGGGATCAGGTGGGCCACGGCGGTTTTCATGACGCGGGCGGATTTGACCACCTGCGGCAGGAACATCTTGCCCGCGCCGAAAAGGTCGCCGACCACGCTCATGCCGTCCATCAGCGGGCCTTCGATGACGGCCAGCGGCGGCTTGCCTTCGGCCTCCAGCTTGGCGCGCACTTCTTCGGTGTCGGCCACGACGTATTCGGTGATGCCTTTCACCAGCGCATGGCTCAGGCGCTTTTCGACCGGCATTTCGCGCCAGGTTAGATCCGGCCCGCTGTCCTTGGCCTTGCCTTTGACCGACTGGGCGATGTCCACCAGCGCATCGCCCGCGCCGGGGCGGCGATTGAGCACCACGTCTTCCACCACTTCGCGCAGCGCCGGGTCGAGGTCGTCATACACGCCGAGCATGCCGGCGTTGACGATGCCCATGGTCATGCCGGCTTTGACGGCGTGATACAGGAAGACGGTGTGGATGGCCTCGCGCACCGGCTCGTTGCCGCGGAAGCTGAAGCTGACGTTGGACACGCCACCGCTGATCTTGGCGTGCGGCAGGTTCTGGCGAATCCACGCCACGGCCTGGATGAAGTCGACGGCGTAGTTGTCGTGCTCTTCGATACCGGTGGCGATGGCGAAGATGTTGGGGTCGAAGATGATGTCTTCGGGCGGGAAGCCGATGTCGGTGAGCAGCTTGTAGGCCCGCGCGCAGATCTCGGTCTTGCGCGCGAAGGTGTCGGCCTGGCCCTGCTCGTCGAAGGCCATGACGATGACGGCCGCGCCGTACTGGCGGCACAGGCGCGCCTGGCGCAGGAACTCGGCCTCGCCCTCTTTCATCGAGATGGAGTTGACGATGCCCTTGCCCTGGATGCACTTGAGGCCGGCCTCGATCACGTCCCACTTGGACGAATCGATCATGATCGGCACGCGCGAGATGTCCGGCTCGGTCGCGATGAGCTTGAGGAAGCGCTCCATCGCGGCCTTGGAGTCGAGCATGGCCTCGTCCATGTTGATGTCGATGACCTGCGCGCCGTTCTCGACCTGCTGGCGGGCGACGGCCAGCGCGTCGTCGAAGCGGTCTTCGAGAATCATGCGGGCGAAGGCGCGCGAGCCGGTGACGTTGGTGCGTTCGCCGACGTTCACGAACATCGAATCGTCCGCGATGTTGAAGGGCTCCAGGCCCGACAGGCGGCATTTTTTCTCAATGTCCGGCACCTTGCGCGGTGCCAGCCCCTTGACCGCTTCGGCCACGGCGGCGATGTGCTCGGGCGTGGTGCCACAGCAGCCGCCGACGATGTTGAGCAGGCCGGATTCAGCCCATTCGCGGATGGCGGCAGAAAGCTCTTCCGGCGTTTCGTCGTAGCCGGTGGGCGCCAGCGGATTGGGCAGGCCGGCGTTGGGGTGGGCCGACACATAGGTGTCGCAGATGTTGGAGAGCTCTTCGACGTACTGGCGCAGCTCCTTGGCGCCCAGCGCACAGTTCAGCCCCATGGAAATCGGCTTGGCGTGTGCCAGCGAGTTCCAGAAAGCCTCGGCCGTCTGGCCGGACAGCGTGCGGCCGGAGGCATCGGTGATGGTGCCGGAGATCATCACCGGCAGGCGCTGGCCGAGGTCGGTGAAGAGCTTTTCCACCGCAAAGATGGCGACCTTGGCGTTGAGCGTGTCGAACACCGTCTCGATCAGGATGATGTCCGCGCCGCCTTCGACCAGCGCCTTGGCGGAGTCGTAGTAATCGTCGAGCAGCGCTTCAAAGCTGATGTTGCGGAAACCGGGGTCGTTCACGTCCGGCGAGATCGACAGCGTGCGCGAGGTGGGGCCCAGCACGGCGGCCACGAAGCGCGGCTTGGCGGGATTCTTGGCGGTGTATTCGTCGGCGATCTGGCGCGCCAGACGCGTGCCTTCGAAGTTGATCTCCCAGGCGAGGTCTTCGAGCCCGTATTCGGCCTGCGACACGCGAGTGCCGTTGAAGGTGTTGGTCTCGATGATGTCGGCGCCGGCATCGAGGTAGCCGCGGTGAATCTCGGTGATGACCTCGGGCCGCGTGATGACCAGCAGGTCGTTGTTGCCCTTGAGGTCGCGCGGGTGCGCCATGAAGCGGTCGGTGATGCCCTCGCCGCGGTACTGCCGCTCGTTCAGCTTGTATTGCTGAATCATCGTGCCCGTGCCGCCATCGAGCACGAGGATGCGTTCAGCCATCAAGGCGCGGAGTTCTTCGGTACGGTCGGGCTGCATGCGTCTTCTTACCTCGGGCAAATCATGGGCCGGGAGGCGCGCTGCAAAAGGAAACGGCGCCACAGCCCCGGGAAAGGGTCTGCGAGCGCCGTTGTTCGGTTGCTGAGCCTGGCCCGGCGACGTGATTTCGTCAGCGTCGGGTCGCAGCGCTCCTCAGCAAGCCGCGCAGTTTACCGGGAGCCGCGCCGGCATGCAAAACAAGCGCTTACCAGCCGTAATGCCCGAACCAGCCGAAGCGCGGTGAGCCGTAGCCGAAGTGGCCGTAGGGATAGGCGTGGCCGTGGCCGAAGCCCATGCCGATACCGTAACCGAAGCGTGGCCCGAACATGCTGTACCCGTCGTTGCCGTTGTAATAGACGTAGGTGTAGCTGGTGCGATCTACCTTACCCTCAATGAAGTGCACGTTGAGGTAGGTGGCCATGATGCCCGGATAAGGATTGGGGACATTCCAGTCCCACACTTCTTCATTCATGCGCGGGAAGCGCTCGATGCTGCGGTGTGCGCCAAGCGTGCGTTGTACCTGTTCGACCGTCATGCCGGCTTTAACGCGGCCGTGGTTACGGTGATCCAGTGCGTCGAATTGCTCGATCACGCGGCCCGTTGCGTCGACCGTATACATCCAGCAGGTTTCGCCCATCGGTTGGGTGGAATATTCCAGCGTGCGTGTGCCGTCCTCGTTCTTCCAGACATGACTTGGCGCGCCGCGCTTGGCGAGCAGCTCGCTCTCGGCATCAAAGCGGGTCTGGAAGCTGATGCAGCCACTCAGACCGAACAGCGCTACCAGCACCAGCAGCCACATGGAAAGTTTGGTTTTCATGGTGAACCTCATTGGCCAGAGGGCCTTCAAATCAAAGTAGTGGGCTGTCGGTCAGGGTGACAGGCGTGCGCGCGACCAGTTTCCGTCTTCACCCAGTGTCCACGCAAAGCGGTCGTGCAGACGCGATGAGCGGCCCTGCCAGAACTCCCAGTATTCCGGTACTAGCCGGTAGCCGCCCCAGTGCGGCGGACGCGGAGGCTTGAGGCCGAACTTCAGGCCGTATTCGGCAGCCCGTGCGACGATCACGCTGCGATCGGGAATGGCCTCGCTCTGGTGTGACGCCCAGGCACCGATGCGGTGGGTGAGCGGGCGGCTCTCGAAGTAAGCGTCGGACTCTTCCTCCGATACTTTCTCTACCCTGCCTTCGATACGCACTACGCGTTCGAGTTCCACCCAGTGGAACTGCAGCGCGGCAAACGGATTGGCGGCCAGTTCGCGGCCCTTGCGGCTGTTGTAGTTGGTGTACCAGACGACGCCGCGCTGGTCGAAACCCTTGATCAGCACGATGCGCGTCGAGGGGCGGCCATCGGCGCCGACGGTTGCGACGGTCATCGCGTTGGGTTCCGGCACATCACGCTTCATGGCGTCGGCAAACCATTCCTCGAACTGAATGAAGGGGTCTGCAAGGGCTTCGTGGTCTTCGAGACTGCCCTGTTCGTAGCTCTTGCGCAGATCGGAAAGCGGGGGGGTACTCATGGCGTGCTCCTGGGCGCGGACTGCTTCGACACGGCGGCCCGCAGGACGGTTCTGTGCCTCGCATGATAAGTCAGGCAGCTTGCCCCCGCGGTCACGAACGGGAACAATCGCGTCCTCACGGGCAATTCAGGCTGATCTGCGTATCGGCTGCCCGGCGGCGGAGAACTCCGCCCGCAAACCAACCGCTTCGGCGGGCATTAAACCCGGCGCATCCCGCACCGGAGTGGCTGGACCGGACGCAGTCCGATCCGACAACGGGAGAATTCCATGCACCAAAAATCTGCCTCACGCAGAGGCTTCATGCTGTCCGCCATCGCGTTGGCGGCCTTTGCCACTTTCGGCTCGGTTTCGGTCAGCGCGGCCGCCCCCAAGAAACTCATCATCACCGCCATTCCGGACGACGGCGACGCCGACCGCATGCGCGAAAACTTCGGCGCATTGGCCAAATATCTCGGCGAGAAAGCCGGCATTGAAGTCGAGTACATGCACGTCGAGAACTACGCCGCCAGCGTCACCGCGCTGGCCACCGGTCGTGCGCACGTCGCCTGGCTGGGCGCCGTCACCACGGCGCAGGCGCGCATGCAGATGGGCGACGGCATCACCATCCTCGGCTGCCGCGACATCGACAAGGGCTTTGTCAGCTACTTCATCGCCAACCCGGCCATCGGCCTGGCGCCGGTGAACGACCTCGGCGAGCTCGCCAAGGCCGCCTCTGGCCAAGGCTGGAGCTTCACCTTCGGCAGCAAGAGCAGTACTTCGGGCCACATGATGCCGCGCAAGTACTTCCTCGATCAGGCCGGACAGGCCCCGGAGAAGGTGTTCCGCACGGTGGCGTACTCGGGCAGCCACGACGTCACGATGCGCATGGTGGCCGACGGCACGCACCAGGTCGGCGCGCTCAACTACGCGTCGTGGGACAAGGCCAGTGCCGAACTCAAGGCCAAGGCTCCGATCGTCTACAAGACGCCGCCCTACACCAACTACGCGCTGACCGCCCGCTCCGATCTCGGCCCGGCACTGCTGGCCGCGCTGCGCAGCGCGCTGCTGGATCTGGACGCGAAAGACCCGAACGGCGCCAAGGTGCTCAAGTATCTGAAGGCCGGCAAGTTCATCGAAGCCGACATTTCGGAATGGCAGGGCTACGTCGAGCTGCTGCAGTCGGGCATCGACATCGGCGGCTAAGCCGTCCTCGAAGGATCTCTCGTAGGGCGGATTAGCGCAGCTTCATCCGCCGCATGTTCGGCGCAATGCGCTTCGCTTGTTCCGTCCTACGAGGCTCTCCTACGAATACCCGACGATTCCCGGACAGCTCATGAACCCCCCCTCGGACTCCCCGGCCCGCCTCGCCGACGCTTCCGTCGCCTATGCCGGCAAGACCGTGCTCGACGGCATCACGCTCGACATCGCAGCGGGCGAGCGCGTGGCGGTCATCGGGCCGTCGGGCGCCGGCAAGACCACGCTGTTCCGACTCATTGCCGGGCTGGTGAAACCCGTTCGCGGAGAGGCCTTCACGCTCGGCCGGGACACGCGGAAATTGAGTGGTCACGCGCTCGACAGCCTGCGCCGTGAGCTGGGCTTTCTGCAGCAGCAGGACAATCTGATCCCGCAGCTGCGCGTGGTGCACAACGTGCTGATGGGGCGGCTCGGTCACTGGTGGTTGCCGCGCGCGCTGCTGTCGCTGCTGTGGCCGCAGCAGATCGATCTCGCGCGCAGCGCGCTGGCGCGGGTGGAGTTGTCTGAGCGCCTGTGGTCCTTGCCCGATGAACTCTCCGGCGGGCAGCAACAGCGGGTTGCGGTGGCGCGCCTGATCGTCCAGCAGCCGAAGCTGGTGCTGGCCGACGAGCCGGTGAGCGCGCTCGACCTGCGTCTGGGCCGCGAGATCATCGGCCTGCTCACCGAACTGGCCACGCGCGATGGCGTGACGTTGCTGGTCAATCTCCACACGCTGGATTTGCTGCAGGGCAATTTCGACCGTGTGATTGCGCTGCGCGAAGGCAAGCTGTTCTGGCAAGGCCGCCCGGACGAGCTGACCCAGGGGCTGTTGCGCGAGCTCTACGGCGCCGAGTACCGCGCGCTGCATCTGGACGAGATCGCGCTGCCGGCATGAACGTCCTCGCGCATCTCCACCCGCAGGAAAAGCGACCGTGGGGGCATTTCGTCGCCATCGTGGCGGTGTTGCTGGCCATCGTCGCCTCGTTTGCTGCGGCGGAATGGGATCTTGCGGCACTGACCGACGCTGCACGCCGTGCCGCCGCAGCGGAACGTATGGGCGCATGGCTTGGCGCCTTGTTGTCGCCGGATCTGTCGGCGGAGTTTCTGGCGCAAAGCTGGGAGCTGACGCTGCAGACGCTGTCCGCGGCCATTCTCGGCACGGCGCTGGCGGTGGTACTGGCCTGGCCACTGGCGATGGGCGCGAGCCGGGCGGTGTGCGTTGGCGAGGAGAACGCGCGAGGGCTGTGGCGCCACTTTCCCTTGCGTTCCCCGACGGCCGCATTGTGCGCACTGTGCCGGCTGATCCAGGACGTGCTGCGCGCGGTGCCGG
The DNA here is from genome assembly GCF_059703705.1 of Pseudazoarcus sp. NS36. Taxonomy (NCBI): domain Bacteria; kingdom Pseudomonadati; phylum Pseudomonadota; class Betaproteobacteria; order Rhodocyclales; family Zoogloeaceae; genus Pseudazoarcus; species Pseudazoarcus sp. NS36. Next base: position 8,371 of record NZ_BAAKJA010000004.1, read on the forward strand.
ACTTTGTATGGGCCATCATCCTGGTGGCCATGATCGGGCTCGGCCCGCTCACCGGCGCATTGGCGCTGGCGCTGAACATTACCGGCATCCTCGCCAAGGTCTATAGCGAACTGTGGGACAGCGTGCCCGAAGATCGCTACGCGCAGGTGCGCGGGCTGGGCGGCGGGCGCGTCGCCACGTTCCTGTACGGCATCCGCCCGCTGGCCTCGCGCAATGTGTTGTCCTTTACGCTGATGCGCGCCGAATGCGCGATCCGCAACGCGGCCGTGATCGGCGCGGTCGGCGGCGGTGGGCTGGGCGCCGAGATCTGGTATCAGATCCGCTTCGGCGCCTGGGACAAGGTCGGCACCTTGATCCTGTTCACGCTGCTGCTGACGCTCACGGCTGATCTGGCCAGCAACTACATCCGCCGCCAGTTGCGCGGCGATCCGAATCGCAGTGCCGCGCCGGTCTCCTGCGCCGTTGCCGGGCCGCTGGATGACAAGGCGGTGGCCATCCGCGCGCCGCGCGCTGCCTGGTGGGCGGCCGGCTTCGCCGGACTGGTCACACTGTGGTCGCTGTGGTTCATGGGTTGGGGCAATCGCGCTGCGCCGGACGGCACGCCGCGCAATCACCTGGAGCCGGCGCTGGAACTGTTCACCGGTCAGGCGTGGGAGAACCTGCGCTTCTTCGAGCGTCTGCTCTCACCGGTGCTGGAGCCGGCCTTCGTCTGGCGGGTGATCGAATCCGCAGCGATTCCGCTCGCCATTGCCGTGGTGGGCACGGCGCTTGGCGTTGCCGGGGCCGTCGTGCTGACGCGTTGGCACTCGGCCAGCTTCCAGCTACACGCCCCGCGCTTTACCGGCGAAACGCCATCGTGGTGGTTGCGCGGGCTGCGTGCCGTGCAACTCGCTGCGGCACGCGCCACTGCGATGGTGGCGCGCGGCGTGCCCGAGGTGATGTGGGCGTTTCTGCTGATTGCCTTCTTCGGGCCGGGCCTGGTGGCCGGCACGCTGGCGATTGCGCTGCACACTCTGGGCGTGCTCGGGCGTGTCTTTGGCGAGGCGGTGGACAACCTGCCCTTGAGCCGTTTCGAGCCGGTGAGCGGCGCGTCCAGACTGGTCACCTACGGCGCTGTGGCGGTGCCGCTGGCCTGGCGAGACTGGATGACTTACGCCTTCTTCCAGTTCGAGAGCAATGTCCGCGCGGCCGTGGTGCTGGGCCTGATCGGCGTCGGCGGACTGGGTTTCCAGTTTTCGTTCAATTTCGAGTGGTTCCGCTTCGAACGTGCCGGCACTTACCTGCTTGCGATGGTCGGTTTGACCGTGCTGATCGACCGCGCTTCGCGCCTGCTCAAGCTCGGTCGAGCTACCCGCTGAACCGGGCTTGTACACATGGGCGCGTCGGGCGTATGCACAAAATACGCTAATATGCCGATCTTGCGATGGAGACCTCGGCATGAAACACCTCACGCCCAAAGAGGCATACGCCTTCCTCAACGACAATCCCGAAGCGCTGCTCATCGATGTGCGCAGCGAGATCGAATATCTGTTTGTCGGTCACCCGAAGGGGGCCACGCATATTTCCTGGAATGACGGCCCGGACTGGGAAGTGAATCCGCATTTCGTCGGCGAGGTGAAGAAGCTTGCCGGTCACGGCACCGACCGTCCGGTGGTGCTGATCTGCCGCAGCGGCAATCGCTCGGTGACGGCTGGCGAAGCGTTGGTCGAGGCGGGATTTCACAACGTCTACAACGTGCTGCACGGCTTCGAAGGTGAGCTGGACGAACAGCACCACCGCGGCAGCGTCAGCGGCTGGCGCTACGACGGCTTGCCGTGGGAGCAGTGCTGAGTCGCTGATCTACGGGCGGCTGCGGCTCGCCCACACCACAAAGCACAGCAATCCCAGCGCCACGAACACGCTCGCACCCGCGCCCAGCGACAGCGGCGAGGCCCACAGCAGCGGCGCTGAAACCCCGGCCGTTACGGCATTGACCCCGACCTGAGTGAAGCTCTGGCAGCTCGAAGCCAGGCCGCGCCGCGCCGGGAAGAGATCCAGCACCAGCAGCGTCAGACTGGGCATCGCCAGTGCCATGCCGAAGGTGTAGATCGCCACGGGCAGTACCGACCACGGCAGCGACGGCGCAAACAGGGCAGCGTGCGCGACGTTGAATGACACGGCGGCGATCATCACGACAAAGCCGGTGCCAATGGTGCGCTGCCAGTTCCAGCGTCCCGCCACCCGTCCAGATAGCCAGGCGCCACCGATCATGCCGGCAACCGCCGGCACGAACAGCCAGCCGAAGGATTCCGGGCCGAGGCCCAGGTGATCCATGATGAACACCGGTGCCGACAGCACGAACACGAAGAAGCCGTTGAAGTTGAAGGCCAGGGCAAAGGCCAGTAGCAGGAAGGCGCCGCTGCCCAGCACCGTGCCGTAGGCGCGCGCGAGACGCCCCGGATGCATGGATTGGCGCAATTCGGGCGGGAGGGTTTCGGGCAGGAAGCGCCAGCTCAGCCAGGCCAGTATTCCGGCAAAGGCGGCAAGGAACAGAAAGATCGAACGCCAGCCTGCGAGCAGCAGCAAGACGCCACCCACCATCGGCGCCACGGCCGGTGCGATGCCGAAAATCATCATCACGCGCGACATCAGCCGCTGCGCGCGGGCGCCGTCGAACAGGTCACGGATCACCGCGCGGCCGACCACCATGCCGGCGCCGGCGCTCATGCCCTGCAGCGCGCGCCCGACCCACAGCCCTTCGATTGAAGTTGCCAGCGCGCACAGCAGGGAGGCCAGTCCGAACAGGCTGGTCGACACGATGATCACGCGGCGTCGCCCGAAGGCGTCCGACAGTGCGCCATGCCACAAGGCCATGACGGCAAACGTCAGCATGTAGGCAGTCAGCGTTTGCTGGACTTCGATCTGCGTGGCGCCCAGCTCGGCGCCCATGGCGGGAAAGGCCGGCAGATAGGTGTCGATCGAGAAGGGGCCGATGGCGGCCAGCGCAGCAAGCAGCGTGGCCAGACCGGCGGGAGAGAGCGTCATGCGAGTTCCGGAAGATGCGCCGCGGCAGGTCCGGCGCAGGGAGACAGGATAATGACCCTGTGTCCGTCCCGATAGTTTCCCGGCCCGGCGAGCGTTCTCATGTACGTCGTCGACGCGGTCGTGCCGCCCGGCGCAGGCCCGCCCTCAGGAGCGCGTATCCAGCGTCCGGCGGTAGTGCACGGCTTCTGCGATGTGGGCTGCGCTGACGTCCGGCGCGCCGGCCAGGTCGGCAATGCTGCGAGCGACCTTGAGCACGCGGTGGTAGCCCCGTGCGGAAAGCCCAAGGCGCTCCACCGCCTGTGCAAGCAGCGCGCGCCCGGCCGCGTCGGGCGTGCAGTGGGCGTCGATTCCGGCCGGGGCCAGTTCGGCATTGGTGCAGCCTTGCCGCGCACTCTGGCGCTCACGCGCGGCCAGCACCCGGGCCGCCACGGTGGCGCTGTCTTCGCCTGGCGACGCGTTTTCGAGTTCGGCCACATCCAGCGCCGGCACCTCGATCAAGACGTCCATCCGGTCGAGCAGCGGGCCGGACAGCTTGCCGATGTAGCGTGCGACCTGTTCGGGCGTGCAACGGCAACGTGTCCTGGGGCTGCCGCGCTGGCCGCAGGGGCAGGGGTTCATGGCTGCCACGAGCTGGAATCGCGCCGGGAATTCTGCCCGCCGCTGTGCGCGCGAAACCGTGATGGCGCCGGTCTCCAGCGGTTCCCGCAGGGCTTCGAGCACGCGTCGGTCGAACTCGGGCAGTTCGTCGAGAAACAGCACGCCGTGATGCGCGAGGCTGATTTCACCCGGCCGCGGCACGGTGCCACCGCCGACCAGTGCCGGCACGGATGCCGAGTGATGCGGAGCGCGAAAAGGGCGCTGGCGCCAGCGCGCCGGGTCGAAGCTGCCCTCAATGGACTGCACGGCCGCGGTGGCCACGGCCTGCGCTTCGTCCAGTGGAGGCAACAGACCGGGCAGGCGCTGCGCAAGCATCGACTTGCCGGTGCCGGGCGGCCCGAACAGCAGCACGTTATATACAATAGACCTCTAACCCCTCAGAGAGTCGTATGAAACCCCCTAACAAATCGGTCAAAGCCTTCAGCTACCTAAGGTTCTCCACGCCCGAGCAGATGCGGGGCGACAGCTTCCGCCGACAGACCAGCATGGCCGAGGAGTACGCCGCGAAGCATGGACTTGAACTAGACGATCAGCTTACCTTTCACGATCTTGGGGTCTCTGCATTTCGGGGACAGAACGCGGAGGCAGGGATGCTTTCCGAGTTCCTCGAAGGTGTCCAGGCGGGCGCGGTGCCGCGGGGATCATTCCTTCTAGTTGAGGCTCTCGACCGCCTGAGCCGACTGGTTCCAAGAAGGGCTTTGCGCGTCCTAGAGGACATCATTCAAGAAGGGATCACGGTCGTTACCTTGAACGACGGCAAGACCTACACCGAACAGTCTCTCGATGAACGCCCAATAGATTTGATGGTGGCAATCATGTTGTTCATGAGGGCAAACGAAGAGAGTGCAACGAAGGCCCGTCGTCTAAAGGCCGCATGGGAGGGAAAGCGAGCAAGCATCCGGGAGAGGCCACTAACTTCTGTCTGTCCCGCATGGCTGAGGCTAGATAAAGCGGCCGGTTCTTTCCAAGTAATCGAAGGTCGAGATGTTGTGGTTCAACGAATATTCGATATGACCTTAGCAGGGGTTGGATACGAACGGATAGCAGTCACCTTTAACAATGAAGGTATTCCTCCCTTTGGTCGGGCCTCTATTTGGCATCGCAGCTACGTCAAGAAGATACTTCAGAATCCGAGCGTAATAGGTGTTCTTGTTCCTCACCTAAGCACGCATGAAGACGGAAAGAACGTCAGGAAGCCCCTCGACCCAATCGAGAACTACTATCCCGCAGTTGTTGATTCCGAGATGTTCGAGCGGGTTCAGGCGATGAGGAGTATTAAGGGCGGGCCGAGAGCGCGAGGGGGAGTAGTAATTGCCAATCTGGTTGCTGGTCTTAGTAGATGCCCCTGTTGCGGTGCCTCAATGACCCGAGTGCAAAAGGGGGCAGTCAAGAAAGCCGGTAAGCCCTTCTTGGTTTGCTCTCGTGCAAAGATCGGTGCCGGTTGCACTTATCGCACCATCCGTCAGGAAGACGTAGAGGATGCGCTAATCTCTAATGTCTCGTTCATTACGGGGACTGCTCCATCGGGTGCCAGTGACCTCGATGGAAAGCTGGCGGACGTGAAGGCTCAGAGTGATGGCTTGCGGGATCACATCGCTAACCTCGTAGATGCAATCTCTGCCTCCCCATCATCAGCCTTGCTTAACAGGCTTAAAGAGTACGAAGTTGCACTGGACAGCCTGAAGCTTGAGGAGAAGGAGTTGCATGAGCGGTATGTGATTGCGTCAAGTCTCCTTGTCGAAAAAAGGATAGATGAGATGGGCGAGGCTCTTAAGGCGGAGACCATCGACCGCCCCCGAGCAAACGCACTTCTACGTCAGGTGTTCGACCGCATTATTGTGAACTGGAAAACGGGAACCCTTGAGCTTGTGTGGAAGCACTCAGATAGCTTTACGTCCGTTGTGTATGCGTGGCCAGAGGAAGAGGGTAGTCGATGACCCCCTCAACCATAACCAGCCTTAAGCCTACGCTCTGTCAGCAGTCAGTCCGAACTGAGGCGTCCAGCACACTTCACCAACAGCCGGGACTCGGACATACAGCATCCAGACACCCACTTCCAGAACAAAACCACCGACTTGGAAAGTCATTACAGGTACTCCTGAGTTGAAGGAGGAGCGATCCTGACAGAGAGTTAGATCGTAAACAAGACCGATCAGTGCAACTGTTCCGGGAGTGGATAGCTAATTGAAATATATGAAGTAATATCGAAAATACAGATCACCTCATACGCTCGTGAAACAACTCCGTGAAACAAGCAAAAAAACCCGCAGGTCAGACATGGATAACCATGCCCCTGAGAGCAGCAACGCTACACAGGGTGAAGACCTACGGGTTTTAACGGGGTGAGGATGGGAGGAGGTTGAACACCTGCAACCTACCTTAGATTCACTGAAGACAATCTGAAGTCTCTGAAGACATCTAAGGATGTAGTCTTAATAACTACTTAATAACTACAAGAGAGAAGTCTTATCTGAAGTCTTAAGATAAGTCTTAACTGAAGTCTTATCTTCATCTTCTCTCTACCCCATAACTGTGTGGTATCTCGAAAGCCTTGCTGCGTCGGGGATTCAGGCTGATGGTGATGATCCTCTACCTTGTCAGGATTACGAATAGTGTCAGGATTAGCAGGAAGCGATTTCAGCCTCGTAGAGCGTCTGAAGAGTCTTAGGTAGGCATCGGTATGCCCTGACCCATTACATCGTCACCACGAGGCTGTATTCAAGCCACAAAGCCATCTCTTACCAGTGCAACACTATCATCACCGCGCTGAAGATGATGAACACGATGGCGAAGGCGTTATCTAACTCGTGTGGCCTTGGAAACCTCATGCAGCCACCTTCACAGCCTGACATGCACGCTTGACTGAAGCCGTCGAGATACCGAAGTGTTCCGCTGTAGCCTTGATGCTGGCTTCGTTATCACGTCTCCATGTCACCACAGCTTCATCGTCAATCGTCTTCTCTCGCCCTAGGTTCTTCCCTTCGGCCCTCGCGCGCTCGATCCCTGCTAGCTGGCGGACTTTGATGTTGTCTCGCTCAAGTTCAGCCACAGCGGCTAGCATCGCCAGCATCGCCTTGCCAATCGGCGTCCCCAGGTCAAACCCTTCGCGCATCGACACAACAGACACGCCTTTGCGCTGAAGGCTCTCGACAGTTGTCAGAACATCAATGGTGTTCCTCCCGAGGCGATCAACAGCAGTCACCACGAGTGCGTCACCTTCACGGACATACTCAAGCAGCGCCTTCATAGCGGGCCTCTGAGCGGCTGGAACGGCTCCTGATACGCCATCCTCAACAAACCACTTGGCGACCTTGTAGCGGGCCTCTATGGCTCTCCGTTGATTCTCTGTGGTTTGATCGTCTGTGCTGACGCGGACGTATGCGACGGTTGCTGACATGGCCTTGCCTCCCCTTGATTGTGTGGCTCATTAACTGTGGCTCACATCATGAAGGGTGGCTCAGTAAAAATCAACAGTAATGATCCATGCTGATGGGTAGGCTCCGAGGATGGCCCACAAGGGTTACCTTTTGATCCTATCGACTAGCTGTCAGCGTAGCCATTGCTAATGGCGTATGTCACTGATGCGAACAAGGTATTGGTCCCCATTCGACAGAAGCAACGCCACATGGGAGTCGTCTAGATGCGCACGGGAAACGGCGAGGGTATTCCGTGTGGTATCGGGAGCGGTCACTTCAAAGAGAACGACGGCATCACCAGCAAGCGGCACCCGATGGGCGGACTCGATGGTGTAGCGAGCCCCTTTCTCTCCCGTGGTCGGTAGCTCCCATCTGCCGGGAGATGTGGAGTAGACCGCAAAGTATCCTGTGCAAGCAGCGGCGCAGACCCCAATTGAGAAGCGGAGTTCTTCGCCTATCAGCTCCGAAACAAACATGTTCAAGATCAAGCCGATGAAGAAGCCAAATCCTGCGTACACAATCACTTCGTGCGCACGGCCTCTGGATTGCCGAGATTTAGGTGCAGGCATAGTTGCTGACTAGGAGGCGCGAGGTTGGTGGGGTAGGGAGGAGGTGCCCCCGTCACACTTAAAGCTCATCGCAAAGGGCGGCAGCGGGGGAAGCAGCCTGTAAACCCCTTCGAGAGAGGTCGCTCGCAAATTTGCGGTGAAAATTTCTAAGTGGCGCGGAACAGGCGTTTTAAGGAGAGGATTCTTCCGCCAAGAGCCTCGGATTGCTGGCATTGGCGGGGCCGGCGTCTTCCGCGTCTCCAGTGCTCTTCTGGTCTAAGACCCCCAGGACTTTCTGCGCGAGCTTTCCGAGGGCAAAGGCGAGTACAGGTGGGACAGCGTTGCCAATTTGCTTCAACTGCTGCCACTCGCTACCTACGAAGACGAAGCCGTCATGGAACGACTGCAGCCTTGCAGCCTCCCGTACAGTGATCCATCGGTTGAGGCTCGGATGAATCCATTCGCTGAGGTCGCGATGCATCTGCGCCAAGATCGTATGCGAGGGAAGGTCTGGATGGAGGCGCCTCCACTTCTCTGGTCTCTTGTTATTCCAAATCTCTTTCGGGAGGCTGTCTGCCTTCATGCCCGGACGAAGCATGGAAATGAGATGCGCCCGGCGCTCTTGGATTTCCTTCGTATGGTGATTGTGGAGTAGCTCCCCAGACACTGCGATACCGCGCCGTTTCTTCATGGCTTTGGTGTAGCGGTCCCCGTCGCAATCAAGCCTCATGTCCTTAAGAAACGCGTTCGGCCTAGACGCCTTAGGGTACGGCAACGTTTCGCCGCTATGCACCACATCGCAAGGGAGGTCGCAAAGCGCCTCATGAACGGTCACCGGCCGCTTTACCCTTTGGCATTGCAATGCTTCTTCTGCAAATTGAGCCATGTCAAAGGGAAAATCGTCCTCATCCCTTGTCCCGACGAAGATAACCCGCTGACGCGTTTGCGGAACCCCGTAGTCAGACGCCAGCAGACGAAGCATCACTGTGTTGCTGTAGCCAATAGCCGCGAACTCTTTAAGAATGAGATTCTTGAAGTGCCCCTTATTCATTAAGGCTAAGTTCGGGACGTTCTCCATGAAGAACATCCGGGGCCGCAGGGTTGAGACAACACGCGTGTACTGTTTATAGAGTTCGTTCCGCTCATCATCTAGGCGCCGCGTTCCGATTTGGCTAAAGCCTTGGCACGGCGGCCCACCAAATACCAAGTCAATGTCAGCTAAGCGGTACAGCTCTTCGTGCCCGCTGTCCTCCGCAAGAAACTCATGCACATCGCGATCAAAGAGGGGCGTTCGGGGGAAGTTGTGCCGATACGTCTGACTGGCGAACTTGTCCAGCTCAACGGCTGCGCGAACCTCCATCCCGGAGGACTCAATGCCCTCGCAGAACCCCCCACACCCGGAGAAAAGCGAGACAGCAGAGGGTAAGCGGCTTGTAGGCATAGGGACCGGCGGATTGACGTGACTACTAGACAACTAGAGTCTACGGAACGATTCTCAACCAGTCAAACAATAGTGACTCTTCTTCTACAGTTTCCTCAAATTGTGACTCATCGTCCGTGGATCAATAGTCATCAACTATTTAGCTTTCTGCCATGGACCTATCAGACTACTTCGGTCCGGCGGTACGGCGGCACAGGGAGCTTCTTCGTCTCAGTCAGGAGGAGCTAGCTGATCGCTCAGGTATTGATCGGACATACATAAGCGGGGTTGAGCGCGGGGTTAGGAACCCTACGCTTGATGTCATGCAACGGATTGCTCGTGGTCTGGGGGTTGATCTCGATGTGGTGTTCGCAACAGCTCGTGAAGTCGCGACCCGACAGGAGCCTTAATGCCGTTTCAATTCGCGCACGAGGAATTGTGTAGCCAGTGCCCTCACGGTAAGTGCTTTGAGGACAGGAGGAGCAATCCAGTCCGAGGCAGACGGACGCTCTTCCGTTTTCGCCAACAGGCAGCAATGAACTGTAGTTTCGGTGAGTTCATGCCGGGGACTGACAATGATCCAGACCCTTCTCGCCCGTACTCCGCCTATCTCGATCAGTTTCGGCTTAACGCAGAGCTTGCGGGACGGCATGAGTTCGGCGCCGACTTCGACGTTAAGAGCGCAGCAATCGCTAAAGTCGAGGGGGATGTCTTTGAGCTACTGGAGGCTGGCGCTTTTTGGAACGCCGCGGCTGCCTGGAACAGGTTCATGGATTCGGGTTTTTGGGATTCGAGCGTGTTCAGTTGCCCACTAGACGCGGTAGCAACCCCAACGCGTAAGGTCGCTATCGTTAAGCTCCCTCGCGGCTACGATGCCACACGCCTTTTTAAGGCGGAGGTTAGGGGAAACATTCAGGCTTTCGAACATGCCCTGAAGCTGCGCGACATGGAGCTTGGACTCTCGTCGCCGGATATCGTGGGTGTCCGCCTCCCTCACCCTCTGCCTCCGCAACTTCAACGATTCATGAGTGATGTTGAGAACCTGAACGGCCCCAATCTGAACTTACTGGAGGAGGCGCATCGCCTTCTAGAGAACTCTATCGACGGCGCGGGATTTCTGTTCGCTGTTGCCGTTAAACGTACGACCCGAAGTGACCGCCTTTACCAGCCCCTCTTCGAAGCGAACATCCTCAAGTACCTGATCGAGGTCGTCCTCCGGGGTGCCGCTTTCCGGTTCTACGCGCACCTAAACTCCTTCGAAGGGGCCGATGTTGAGGGGCACTATCGAGCGGCATCCCTAATCTCCTTAATTCGAGGTGGTACTCCTACCAAGGCCGTCGACGCGCTTTACTTGGCGTTAAACCCCCGAGATTCCGCGCAGTCGTTGCTAGACGACCTACCGCTGTTCCCGGTCTAGAGGCTCAGTAAGCCGGCCTCATCACGCCCGAAGCAGACTCGGCGGTCTAGCCTATCTAGTTCCTAAGATATTTGGGTCTTATGTTTACAACGTGAGCATTGAGTGTCCGCCCGCAGCGACGACTTCGAGCGCACGCCGCGCGCGCAGTTGCCCTTTGACGTCTGCCAGATCCGCGATGGCTGGCGGGGTGTTGACGAGCGTGCGCGGGTGCGGGGCGATCGGCGTATGGGCATTCAGATGTGCGCACACGGCCAGCAGATTGCTTGCGGGCAGAACCCGCACGCCATCGGCCAGCGCGGCCTCGTCGGCGTTGGCCGATGGCACGACCAATGCCCGGCCGTCTGCGATGGTGGCCAGCGCAATGGCCAGCGCGCCGCGTATCGCTCTGAGGGCTCCGTTGAGCGACAGCTCGCCGACAAACTCGTGTTCTTCCAACGCAGCGGCATCGATCTGACCGGAGGCCGCCAGAATGCCGACGGCAATGGGCAGGTCGAACAATCCGCCCTCCTTGGGCAGATCGGCCGGAGCGAGGTTCACGGTGATGCGACGCTGCGGAAATTCGAACTGCGATACGGTCAGCGCGGCGCGCACGCGGTCGCGCGCTTCACGCACTTCGGCGTCAGGCAGGCCGACCAGATTGAAGGCCGGCAGACCATTGGCCAAATGCACTTCCACCGTTACTTCAGGCGCTTCCAGACCGGACAGCGCGCGCGTCCTCACCAATGCCAAAGACATGCAGATCTCCCGTCGCTTGACCGGCGCATTGTAGCGGTCGCTTTTGCAATGACAGGGTGATTTATTTGGCGCTCCTGCGGGATGCGCTGCTGATATGATTCGAGGCAATTGCCGCGCCCGGCATTGACCCCTATTCCGCATCGCATTCATCTGGAGAAGCCGATGTCTCAATCGACTTTCAGCCTTACCTACGACGGAGGCATTCGAGACGGCTTCGATGCGGAGGCCGTCAAGGCACGTGTCATCGAATTGCTCGGGCTCAACGACAAGCAGGGGGCGCGTGTCTTCAGCGGCCAGTCCGTCGTGTTGCGGCATGGGCTGAGTGAGGACGATGCTGTGCGCTACTGCGCCCGCCTCAACGCCATCGGCATGGCCGTGGCCTTGCGCATCGAAGACGCCATGGCTCCGCCGCGTGCCACGCCGCCGGCAGCCCCGACTGCACCCGCGGCGAGTGGAGCGGACAACGACGCAGGCGGCATCGTGCCCTTCGAGTTCCACGGCGCAGGAGGCGAGTTCTTCCGCATCTGGATCGTCAACATCGTGTTGAGCATCCTGACGCTCGGCATCTATTCGGCATGGGCCAAGGTGCGCACCGAGCGTTATTTCTATGGCAACACCCGTCTGGCGGGGTCGAGCTTCGAATATCTGGCCGACCCGATCCGCATTCTCAAGGGGCGACTGATCGCCTTTGCGCTATTCGTGCTGTACATGGTGTCCGACCAGTTTTCGCCCTTGCTGGGCATTCTGGCGGTGGTCGTGCTGATGGCCTTGATGCCGTGGATCATCCACAGCAGCCTGCGCTTCCGTAACCACAACAGCGCCTGGCGCGGTGTGCGTTTCGGCTTCGACGGCAGTCTCGGGGATGCCTATGGAAACTGGTTGCTGTGGCCTATTGCCGGCGCACTGACGCTCGGCTTGCTGATGCCCTACGTGGTGCGAAGGCAGGTGACCTATGCCATCGAGGGAAGCCGTTTCGGCGACACCCGCTTCGGCTTCGACGGCAGCGTGAAAGGCATCTACGTGATTTTCGGCGCGTGTCTCGGCGTATTGCTGGTGGGCGCTTTTGTCGCGGGGCTGTTTCTCGGTGTGGTGACGCCGGCGCTGGTCGGAACGAGCGCTGGCAGCGACCCCGGCATGCTGGGGCTGGTGTTGGCCGCCTTCGGCATGGTGCCGCCGTTGCTTGGCTACTTTCTGGCCTTTGTCCTGTTTGTTGCCTGGATGACCAACTATCGGTTCAATAACAGCCGCCTTGGCATGCATCGTTTCGAGGCGGACTACCGGTTTGGCTCCTATGCACGGCTCGTCCTGGTCAACACGCTCGGCATGGTGTTCACGCTGGGCTTGTTCTACCCGTGGGCCAAGGTGCGCAGTGCACGCTATGCGGCTGAACACACCCGTGTGATCGCCGACGGCAGCCTGGATGACTTTGCCGCCAGTCAGGATCCGGACGTGAATGCCACCGGCGGCGAGATGGGCGAACTGTTCGACATCGGAGTCGGCTTCTGATGCAGGTTTCCGGGCATTTCAGCGATGGCCGGCAGGCACGTGCAGATGCCGTACAACTGAGACTCGAAGAAGGTCGCCTGTTCGTCGTGAGCACCGATGGTCATGCGCTCGTCGAGCCTGTGGCGCCCGACAATGTGAGCGTCAGTGCCCGCCTCGGGCGCACACCGCGTCATCTTGTTTTTCCCGGCGGCGGCAGCTTCACCACGGACGACAACGACGGCGTCGATGCCCTGCTGGGCCGGCGCGCTCGTTCGGGGCAGGGCTGGGTGAATCGCCTTGAATCGCATTGGCGGTTCGTGTGTCTGGCGCTGGTCGTGACGGTCGCGGTGGTGTTCGGAAGCATCGTCTGGGGCGTGCCGGCGGCCGCTCGGCATGTGGCTTTCCAGTTGCCGGCCTCGGTCGGGCAGGAAGCGCAGCGCCTGGCGCTGGACGTCCTTGACCGCAGTGCCTTTGAACCCAGTCGTCTTGAGGCAGCCGAGCAGGATCGTCTGCAGGCAGTCTTTGCGCCGCTGATCGAACGCCACGCGCCAGATCTGGGCATTCAGGTCAGTTTCCGCGATGCCGAGAACAGCTTCGGCGCCAACGCGCTGGCGCTGCCGGGCGGCGCGGTCATCATGACCGATCAGTTGGTGGCGATGGCGCAGCACGACGAGGAACTCGTCGCCATCCTGGCCCACGAGATAGGGCACGTCGCGGGGCGCCACGCGCTGCGGCGCGCGGTGCAGGCCTCGGCGCTTTCCTTGCTGACCCTGCTGGTCTTTGGTGATGTCTCGTCGGTGCCGGCGCTGGCGGCGTCAATTCCGGTGATCCTCACCGAGATGGGCTACTCGCGTGATTTCGAGCGCGAGGCGGATCTGTATGCGGTGCGTGTGCTGAGCGACAGCGGCATTGCGCCCCAACGCCTGGGCGACATCCTGTCGCGCCTCGATCCGGAGCACGGCAGCAGCAGTTATCTGTCCACTCATCCGCCGACCCCCGAGCGAATCGAGCTGATCGAGCGTCACGCTCCCCGCTGAACCACCTTCAGTAGCCTGTCTGGAACCCTCTCCGGCTGTCCCGCAACACGTGTTCGTTGACTTCGCCAGAATGGTAAGTAATCTATTACTTGCAAACATTGCAAGACCGTAACAGGCATCCTGATCCCAACCATTCGTCCAGGAGATGAAGATGAGCAAGCAGTTCGAACACAGCAAACTCAAGGCACTTGTCGGCGGTCTTGCGCTCGCCGCGCTGGTTCATGCCGGTGGTGCCATGGCGCAGGTTTCGATGAAGTTCCACCATGACCTGCCCGAAGACAGCGCGCAACACCTCGCCGCCGAGAAGTTCAAGGCTGCGGTGGAAGAGCGCAGCGGCGGCGCGATCACGGTCAAGCTGTTCCCGAACAACGCGCTCGGCGATGACGTTGAGGCGACCCAGCAGATGCAGTTCGGCGCGCTGGAGTCGGCCATTATCCCGACCGCCAAGCTGTCGAACTTCGTGCCGGCGATGCAGATCGTCGACCTGCCTTTCCTGTTTCCGTCTCCGGCCATCGCGCACAAGGTGCTCGATGGCGCAGCAGGCGACCGCTTGCTTGCCACGGTAGAGAAGGTCGGGCTCAAGGGTGCGACCTTCTGGGAGAGCGGTTTCAAGCAATTCACGTGTGACCGCGAAGTGTCCGGTCCGGATGACTTCAAGGGCCGCAAGGTGCGCGTGATGCAAAGCCCGATCATCATGGAGCAGTTCCGCGCCATGGGGGCCAACCCGGTGCCAATCGCCTTTGGCGAGACCTACAACGCGCTGCAGCAGGGGGTTGTCGACTGCCAGGAGAACCCGCTGGTGTCGATTACCAAGATGAAGTTCTACGAGGTGCAGTCGGATGTGGTGATCAGCAACCACGCCTATCTGGCCTACGCCTTCCTGTTCAGCAAGCGCTGGTTCGATGCGCAGAAGCCCGAGCACCAGAAGCTGCTGATGGATGCCGCACGCGAGATGACCGCCTTCCAGCGTGAAGAGACCGCCCGCCGCGAGGCTGGTTACGTCGATACCATCAAGAAGAGCGGTACGCGTGTGAGCGCGCTCGACGACAAGCAACTGGCGGCTTTCCGCGAGGCTACCGCGCCGGTGCATGACAAGTTTGCCGCTCAGATCGGGACCGATCTGATGGATGCCTTCAAGCAATCCATCACGGCTGCGCGCTGATCCTTCCGCGGGGCTGGCGCACTGCTGGCCCCGCACCTTCCTGATCTTCTACCGGAGTCTTCCAATGCGGAAACTCGACCTTCTCGTGTCGCGTTCCGAGGAAGTGCTGATCGGCGTGCTCATCCTGACCGCCTCGGTGATCCTCTTTTCGAACGTCGTTGCACGCTATGCCTTCAATGCCGGCTTTGCCTGGGCTGAAGAACTGGTGCGTTACCAGATCGTATGGATGGTTTTCCTGGGCGCCAGTGTCGCGGCGCGGCAGGGCATCCATATCGGGGTGGACCTGCTGATCAAGTTCAGTCCGCCCGGCATCGCCAAGGCCATCGACCTGCTGATTCATGTGATTGCCGTGGCCTTCTGCGGTTTTCTGGTGTTCTACGGCGTTGAGCTGGTCACGCAGACGCGCGCCTTCGGTCAGGTCAGCCCGGCGCTGCAGATGCCGATGTGGCTGGTACAACTCGCGATCCCGGTCGGCGCCACCCTGATGGGTGTGCGTTTCACGCAGCAATTCTTCCGCAGTCTGCTCGGTCGCGAGCAGGAAGCGGCCCACCTCGAACAGATCGGGTGATGCCATGGTCACGACTTTCCTGATTCTTCTCGTCGTGCTGCTGATCCTGGGCGCGCCGATCTTCATCGCCCTGTCCGGTTCGGTCATGACCGCCATGGGTACCGGCAGCCATGTGCCGCTGGCCATCGTCATCGAGCGCCTGTTCGCGGGTCTCGACAAGTTTTCGCTGATGGCGATTCCGTTCTTCATCCTCACCGGCAGTCTGATGAGTGTCGGCGGGCTGTCACAACGCATCGTGCATTTTGCCAATCTGCTGGTCGGGCGCTTCACCGGCGGCCTGAGCATCACCGCGGTGTCGTCGAGCATGTTCTTCGGCGCCATCTCGGGTTCCAGCCCGGCGACGGTAGTGGCGGTCGGTGGCCTGTTGTATCCGGCCATGCGTCGCGACGGCTACTCCGGCCCGTTCTCGATCGGCGTGATCATCGCCTCAGGTTCGCTGGGCATCATCATTCCGCCGTCGATTGTCATGATCGTCTATGCCGCAGTCACCGGCGTGTCGGTGGGCGCGCTGTTCATGGCAGGCATCGGTGCGGGCCTGCTCTACGCCGCATGCTTTCTGCCCTACTGCGTATGGCGCGCCAAACGCGACGGCGTCAAACCGATGACACCGCCGACGCTGCGCGAGTTGTGGCTGGGCCTGAAGGATGCAGCCTGGGGCCTGGGCGTACCGGTGGTCGTGCTCGGCGGCATCTATGGCGGTGTGTTCACACCGACCGAGGCTGCGGCCGTGTCGGTGGTGTATGCGCTGCTGGTGTCGGCCCTGATCTACCGCGAGAAGTCGCTCGGCGAGCTGTTCCGCACGATGATCGACTCGGCCACGACCACCGCACAGGTGATGATCATCCTCGCTGCGGCATCCGTGCTGGCGTGGTTCCTGACCAGCAACGGACTGGCCGTCGCGGTGGCCAACGCCGTGTTGTCGCTGTCCGAGAACCCGTATCACATCTTCCTGTTGATTAACGTCACGGTGCTGATCGTCGGCATGTTCCTCGATGCCGCTTCGATCATGGTGATTCTTGCGCCGCTGTTCTACACCATCGGCATCCAGGTCGGCATCGATCCGGTGCACCTGGGCGCGGTGCTGACCGTCAATGGGGCGATCGGCATGTTCACGCCGCCCTTCGGCCTGAACCTGTTCGTGGCCAGTTCGCTGGGCGGGGTGACTTATCTGCAGGCGGTGCGAGGGTCGCTGCCGTTCATCGGCATCGCAATTGTTGCGCTGATCCTGCTCACCTATCTGCCCGCCATCAGCATGTGGCTGCCCAACACCGTGTATGGCGGATGAGCTGCGCAGGCCAAACGAGGAGAGGTACTTGAAACCGACGACTACGACCGAAGCCGCGGGGCGCGGCGTGCTGGCGCGCTCGCACGCAGGCATGGTTACCAGCCCGCATACGCTGGCGACCGAGGCGGGGCTGGCCGTGCTGCGCGATGGCGGCAATGCCATCGAGGCGGCCATCGCAATGGGCGCCTGTCTGACCGTGACCTATCCGCACTTCACCGGTCTCGGCGGTGACGCCTTCATGATCATCTCGGATGCATCCGGGCGCGTGCGCACTCTGTCCGGCATCGGTCAGGCCGCGCGCCGGTTTCCGGCCTACGACGGGACCATCCCGGTACGCGGCCCTGCGTCGATGCTCACCAGCGCGGCCACCGTCGACACCTGGGGCAAGGCTCATGCCCTGTCGCGCGACGATTGCGGCGGAAGCATGGAGTGGGGCGCGCTGCTGGAGCCGGCGATCCGTCTCGCGCGCGATGGCTTCCCGATCACGCCGTCACAACGTTTCTGGCTCGACTTCCGCGCGGCCGAGATGGATGTGCTGAGTGGCGTTGCCACGCGGTTTCTGCGCGATGGCGCTGTGCCGGATGCTGGCACCCTTGTGCGCCAGCCCGAGCTGGCCGCGTCGCTGGGCCTGATCGCCGAGCACGGCCACCGTGACTTCTACGAAGGGCACCTTGCCGCGCGGATCGCGGCCGGGCTGGCGGCCGCCGGCTCACCGCTCGACGCTGACGATCTGGCTGCGACCTCAGCACGCCTGGAGACCCCGCTGCGCGTGCCCTACCGCGGCGGGGAGCTGATTGCGCACCGCCCGCCCACACAGGGCATGACCACGCTGGAGATCATGGGCATCCTCGACCGCTTCGATCTCGCGGCGGTCGCCGAGGGCAGTGCCGATCACTATCACCTGCTGGTCGAGGCGGTGAAGCTGGCCTTCATCGACCGCAACCTGCACCTGGCCGATCCGGACTTTCACGACGTACCGACAGAACGTCTGCTGTCCGCCGGGCATCTTGCGGCCTCGGCTGCGTCCATCGATCCGGCGCGCGCGCGCGCCTGGCCGCATGCGTTCCGCCATGGCGACACGGTTTTTCTCGCCGCCGCGGACCGTTTCGGCAACGCCGTGTCGATGCTGCAGACGGTGTATTACGACTGGGGCAGCGGCGTCATGGTGGGCGACACCGGCATGTTGTGGCACAACCGCGGCGCGGCTTTCAGCCTCGACCCGGCGCATCCGAACGTGCTGGCGCCCGGCAAGCGACCCTTCCACACGCTCAACCCCGGCATGTATCTGGAGAACGGCCGCCCGCGCCTGCTCTATGGCACGCAGGGTGCGGACGGGCAGCCGCAGACGCTGGCGGCTATCCTGACGCGCCTGATCGATTACGGGCTCGACCCCTTGAGCGCGCTGGCGCGCCCGCGCTTCCTGCTCGGGCGTACCTTCTCTGACAGCCGCGACACGCTCAAGCTGGAAGAGGATGCCGGTGCCGCGGTGTTCGACGAGCTGGCCCACCGTGGCCATGAGATCAGCCCGCTGCCGGCACAGAGCCCGCTGGCTGGTCACCCCGGCGTCATCCGCATCGAACCGGACGGTTTCAGCGGTGCGCACGATCCGCGCAGCGACGGCATCGCACTGGGGCTGTGAGCCGCTAGAATCCGGGCACCTACAGGAAGCGCAGATGACTGAAACCTCCGCCAAGCCCCGCAAGCCGGCCCCGCGCGCGCGCCGCAATGCCGGCGAGACGCGTGAGCGCCTGCTGCAGGCCGCCACCGAGGAGTTCTGCGAACGCGGTTACGACGGCGCGCGAATGGAGCGCATCGTGCGCAGCGCCGGCTGCAACATCCGCATGGCCTATCACTACTTCGGCGACAAGGAAGGTCTGTACCTGACGGTGCTCGAGCACATCTACGAAGATCTGCGCTCGAAGGAGCGCGAGCTCAATTTCACGCATCTGGAGCCGGTTGCCGGCATGCGTGCGCTGGTCGAATTCACGTTCGACCACATGGCGAACCACCCGGAATTCATCGCGCTGGTGCGCAACGAGAATCTGCTTGGCGGTCGCATGCTGAAGAAGTCGGGCAAGGTCGCGCAGCAAAGCACGCCGCTGGTCGGCATGATCCGCGAGACGCTGGAGCGCGGCGAGCGGGCCGGCCTGTTTCGTTCGGACGTCGACCCGCTGCAGCTGTATGTGTCGATCCTGTCGCTGGCGCTCACCCACATTTCGAACCGCTACACGCTGTCGACCATCTTTGAGAAGGATCTGGCCGATCCGGTCTGGCTGGCGGAGCGGCGACAGCACGCAGTCGACGTGATGCTTGCCTACCTGCAAAGCAAACCGGCCTCGCAAGAGGCCGGCTGAGACGAGCACTACGGGAGACGTCAGGGCTTGATGTAGGTGAAGCCCTGCGTTTGCAGAATGCTCAGTTGCGCTACGCCGGACGGGATCACATCCTCCTGGCGCACGTCGTACAGGTTCTCGAGCTCGATCTCGCGACCCTTGAGCGTGTTTGCGCAGACCTGGAACTGCACGCCTTTCTGCTTGAGACCGGCGATGCGCGCCTGCATCTTCTCGTCGGCATTGGCGCTCTTCATCTTGGTCCGCTCACGATCCTCCGGATACAGCAGCAGCGACAGACCGTCGCCGTGCATGACCACCTTGACCTCAACGTTACCGTCACCGACCGCGTTGATGTGGTTCAGCACATTGCCCAGTGCCGCATATTGCTGACCGGCTTCGCCGCCGTTGATGTGATACACGACCTTGTGCTTGTCGGCTGCGCCGGCAAGGCCTGCGAGGACGATGCAGGCTGCGGCCAATCCTGATTTGATCCAGTTCATGAAGCGCTCCTGTGGGGGTGCATGAGCCCCGCGCAGACGGCGGACTGGCCCATCGCACCCCTATTGCGGGCGGATGTTCTTCTTCCCGAAGGTACCGGGCTGCGCGTCAGGCATCCGGGTCCACGACCTTGCGCGCCGCTTCCAGCTCGGCAACACGGTGTTCCAGATCGGCCAGGCGCTGACGTGTCTGCGCCAGCACGTCGCGCTGGATATCGAATTCCTCGCGTGTCACCAGATCGAGTTTGTTGAAGGCGCTGCCGAGCAGGGCGCGCGCATTCTTCTCGATGTCACCGACCGGGCTGTGGGCGGCCAGCTCGGCCAGCTTCGCACCGATTTCGTCCAGAAAGCGTGGGGGCTGGTTCATGTCGTACTCCGCGTGGTTTCAATTCAGGTAGCCAGTTTAGCACCGGCTCCGACACCCCGCCGGGCGCCGGAAGCGGGCGGATGCACCAAAACCGTGCGACTCACTGCTTTTGTGCATCGCTAATGCACAGGGAATTCCGGAGTGGTGCGTTTGGATTGGTTCAAGCCGCTGAAAAATATCATGTTTCAAAATCTGGCATGGAACGTGCAAATGGCCTTCTGCCAGCTAACGACTGCGTGAGGAAGTGACATGCAAGCCCCGACAACACTCGCAGCACCCGATGACAGGAGATTCCCATGACCATGAAGTTCATCACAGCAATCATCAAGCCCTTCAAGCTCGACGAAGTGCGCGAAGCCCTCTCCGCCATCGGCGTACAGGGCATTACCGTGACCGAAGTCAAAGGCTTCGGCCGCCAGAAGGGCCATACCGAACTCTACCGCGGCGCTGAGTACGTGGTGGATTTCCTCCCGAAAGTGAAGATCGATGTCGCCATCCGTTCGGACATGGCCGAGCAGGTGATCGAGACCATCGAGAAGTCCGCCGCCACCGGCAAGATCGGCGACGGAAAGATCTTCGTGTTCGACGTCGAACAAGTCATTCGTATCCGGACCGGCGAAACCGGCACCGACGCACTGTAAGCAAGGGAGCCTACACATGAAAACATCGTTCAAAACCCTTCTCGCGCTTGCCGCGGCCGGCGTCGCCGCCCCCGCGCTGGCCCAGGAGCCGACCATGGCGGACGTGATGACCAACGTCTTCCACCTGCAGTACGCAATGGACACCTTCTACTTCCTGGTGTGCGGCGCGCTGGTGATGTGGATGGCCGCCGGCTTTTCGATGCTCGAAGCCGGTCTGGTGCGCGGCAAGAACACCGCCGAGATCCTGACCAAGAACGTCGCGCTGTTCTCCATCAGCTGCGTCATGTACCTCGTCTGCGGCTACGCCATCATGTACGGCGGCGGCATCTTCCTGTCCGGCATCGAAGGCGGTGAAACGCTGGTCGAGGACGCGCTGGGCGCGATGGTCGAGCAGGCCGACTTCACCGGCGACTCGGTCTATTCCGGCGCTTCGGACTTCTTCTTCCAGGTCGTGTTCGTGGCAACCGCCATGTCCATCGTTTCCGGTGCGGTGGCCGAGCGCATGAAGCTGTGGGCCTTCCTGGCCTTCGCAGTGGTCATGACCGGCTTCATCTACCCGATGGAAGGCGCCTGGACGTGGAACGGCGACGACGTGTTCGGCATGTACAACCTGGGTGACCTCGGCTTCTCCGACTTCGCCGGCTCCGGCATCGTCCACATGGCTGGCGCAGCGGCTGCCCTGGCGGGTGTGATCCTGCTCGGCGCACGTAAGGGCAAGTACGGCCCGAACGGCGAACCGCGCGCGATTCCGGGTGCCAACCTGCCGCTCGCCACGCTCGGCACGCTGATCCTGTGGATGGGCTGGTTCGGCTTCAACGGTGGTTCGGTGCTCAAGCTTGGCGACATCAGCAGTGCCAACGCTGTTGCGATGGTGTTCCTGAACACCAACACGGCCGCTGCCGGTGGCGCGATTGCCGCGATCATCGTGTCCAAGATGATGTTCGGCAAAGCTGACTTGACCATGCTGCTCAACGGCGCACTGGCTGGTCTGGTCACCATCACGGCTGAACCCTCCACCCCGACCCCGCTGCTCGCCACGCTGTTCGGCGCTGCCGGTGGTGTGCTGGTTGTGCTCTCGATCACCACGCTGGACCGCGTCTTCAAGATCGACGATCCGGTCGGTGCGATCTCGGTGCACGGTGTGTGCGGCCTGCTCGGCCTGCTGCTGGTGCCGGTCACCAACGGCGACGTGACCTTCTTCGGTCAAATCGTCGGCGCCCTGACCATCTTCGTGTGGGTCTTCGGTTGCAGCCTGATCGTGTGGGGCGTGCTCAAGGCAGTGATGGGCATCCGCGTCACCGAAGAAGAAGAGTACGAAGGGGTCGACCTCGCCGAGTGCGGCCAGGAAGCCTACCCCGAGTTTGTCAGCAAGTAAGCGCGTAAGCCGCGCGAGTACGGAGGCGCCTGCGGGCGCCTCTTTTTCTTGCACGCGACAGGTCTGAGCGGCACGGAATGAACGTCAATGCACATTATTGGTGCGTTGGTGCCGGCTTCAGCACCGGAAACGTCAGCCCTTTGCGAGCGACGTGTTCAGGCGAAACAGGTTGCTGCTGCAAATAGCCGTTTTTAAAGCTTTTATTACGATTTTTTGAATCTGGCACGCTACCTGCTAGCTAGTCATTGCAGAACGCCCCACCTTTTAACAGGAGAAGTACACATGAAGAAAACTCTCATCGCAGCTGCTGTTCTGGCCGCAACCCCGTTCGTCGGTGCCAACGTCGCCATGGCCGAAGGTGAGCTGCCGATTTCGGCCAACCTCAGCATCGTGTCTGACTACGCCTTCCGCGGTATCAGCCAGACCGATCAGCGTCCGGCCATTCAGGGCGGTCTCGACTGGGAACACGACAGCGGCTTCTACCTCGGCTTCTGGGCCTCTAACGTGTCCTGGCTGAACGACCTGGATCTGGGCACCAACAACAGCCTCGAAACCAACCTGTATGGTGGTTACGCGACCTCGATTGGTCCGATCGGCATCGACGTCGGCCTGCTGCAGTACTACTACCCGGGTGACTACGGCAATGCCTACAAGTCCGCCGGCAATGATGATCCGCACACCCTCGAAGGCTACATCGGCCTGTCCTGGGAGTTCCTGACCTTCACGTACTCGCACTCCTTCACCAACCTGTTCGGTTTCGAAGATTCGAAGAACTCCAAGTACTACAACCTGGCGGCCTCCTACGAAGTCATGGACGGCCTGACGGTGGATGCCCACTACGGCTACTCCAACATCACCGGCCAGGACAACTACAAGGACTGGAAACTGGGCGTGACCAAGTCCTACGGTGGCGTCGATTTCGGTCTGCACTACACCGATACCGACATCAAGGACAATCGCACCGCCGATGGCCGCTTCATCCTGTCGGTCAGCAAGAGCTTCTGATTCACGCAGCACACAGCGCTGTCGGACTGGACCCCTCCTCGCCAGTCCGGCTCTACGGGCACCTTCGGGTGCCCGTTTTTTATGCGCGCTACAAAAGAAAACGGCGGGCATCGCCCGCCGTCCTGAACGCCCGCAACGCCGTGATCAGGCGACGCGCGCGAAAGCCTTGTCGATCTCCGCACGCAGTTCAGCGTAGGTGTTGGTCACCGGATACTGCGGAAACTCGCGGATGACGTTCTCCGGCGGGTGAAACAGGATGCCGCCGTGGGCTTCGCCCAGCATCGCGGTGTCGTTGTAGGAATCCCCGGCTGCGACCACGGTGAAATTCAGCTCCTTGAAGCGACGCACCGCTTCGCGCTTCTGGTCCGGCATGCGCAGGTGGTAGTTCACCAGACGACCCGTGTCGTCGGCTTCCAGGCTGTGGCAGAACAGCGTCGGCCAGCCGAGCTGACGCATCAGCGGGTGTGCGAACTCGTAAAAGGTGTCGGACAGGATCACCACCTGATAGTCCTCGCGCAGTTGGTCGAGGAAGGCGCGCGCGCCGTCCATCGGGCCCATGGAAGCGATGACTTCCTGGATCTGCGGCAGGCCCAGCTCGTGTTCCGCGAGGATGTCGAGGCGGTACTTCATCAGCGTGTCGTAGTTCGGCTCGTCGCGCGTGGTACGGCGCAGCGCCGGGATGCCGGTGCGCTCGGCGAATTCGATCCAGATTTCGGGGACGAGCACGCCTTCGAGGTCGAGACAGACGATTTTCACGGCAAGGCCTTTTGTGGTGGGCAAAAACAGCGCGCGATTGTAGCACCGCGCTGCCGCCGCTCAGTCTCGCACCCTGCCCGCAGGGTGGGGGTGCTCGGCGCCGACCTGTGCGCAGAGCTTCCGCAGGATTTCCTTGTCCTGCTCAAGTGCCAGCGCGGCTTCGGCGTGCGCCAGGGCCAGTGCCGCGTGGCGCCGCGCCGGCGCGCGCAGTTCGTCGCCCATGCGGGCCAGCATCGCCAGGGCCTTTTGCAGGCGCATGTGTACCTCGATCAGGGAGGCCCCGTCGCGCGCGATCGGGTCGAACACGTCGCTGAAAAAATCATCGATTGCCAGTGTCGGCAGATACACGCGCGGACATTGCGGCTCACCGCAAGGCCGGCCATCCGTGCCGGCGCACTCGGACAGGACGCGCACGGCACGGCCGATCACGTCGATGGCCGTGGCCGGATCATTCACCGCCGGGGAGAGTGCGCGCGAGGCAATTTCGGCCAGTACGGAGAGGCCGAAGCGCGGGTCCTGGTAGAAGGAGCGGTCGTTGCTGATGATGAAGGCTTCTTCGATCAGCCCGTTCGGCGCTTCGTCGCCCAGCGCCCAGGCTACGGGGCGTGTGGGCTCGATGTAGCTGCCGGGCAACGCCACCACGAACACCTGGCCGTCGTGTTCCTCTGCCCAGGCCTGCAGCAGGCCGACGTCGATGTGCTGCACGTAGCCGATGCGCTCGTCGTGCAGCGGCTGGGCATGCGCCGGAATGTCATCCGTGCTTTCGAGCAGATGCGCGCCATGGCAGGGTGTGCTCACCCAGTTGGTGAGGGCCTCGGTGGCTGCCAACTCGACGCGCCGTGTGGTGTCGTCGACGCGTCCGAACGCCGACAGATGCTCGATCCAGCGCAGCAGCGTGACGACGATGAGCGCGATGACGCCGAGCGTGAAAATGAACAGCGTGACCCGGCCCTGTTCGCCGTACAGCCCCGTAGCCAGCGCAACAATGCCCAGCAGCGAGAACAGGAAGCTGCCGATGAAGGTCGCCAGCACGTTCTGCGTCGTGGTGTCCTCGCGCAGCAGCCGGGTCGCACGCGGGGTGACCTGACTGGTCGCAGCGGCGTAGGCGGACACCATCGTGGTGAGCGAAAAGGTGGTGACGGCCAGCATGCTGCTGGCCAGAATCGACAGGATGCTGTCGACCGAACCGGCACCGATGAGCGCCGCGAAGTCCTCGGAGATGTAATCGCGCAGCAGGCCGGCTGACGCGACGGCGGCGACGGCCAGTAGCGAGATCAGTGCCGCACGCACCCACAGCCGGCGCGAGAACTGCATCCACAACCATTCCCAGCGAGAAGTCATTGCATCACTCCAGCGTGTCGCCGAAGGGCTGATTCTTCGCGATCCGGGGCCGGGACACAATCATTGGCGTCAATCCGCCGGAATGGCTTCCAGCCGCTCCTCGATCTCCAGCCAGCGCAGTTCGGCCTCTTCGATGCGGGAGCCGAGTTCGGTCTGACGCCGGTGCAGGTCTTGCAGCAGGGCCGCATCGGCGTCCGCGTACAGCGCCGGATCGGCCAGCCGTTCGTCGAGCTGTGCCTTCTCGCGGTTCCAGGCTTCGAGCTTGCGGTCGAGCTGGTCGCGCTCCTTCACCAGCGGACGACGTTCGGCCAGGCGTGTCTGACGGTCGGCCGCCGCCTGCGCCCGGTCCGCCTTGCGGCTGGCCTTGTCGGCGGCCTGATCCGGGCATTTCTCGGCTGCGATCGATTCCGCACGGCGCACCGCCAGCCAGTCGCGGTAGTCGTCCAGATCGCCATCAAACTCCTGCGCCACGCCGCCATCGACCAGCACGAAGCGGTCGCAGGTAGCCCGCAGCAGCGCGCGGTCGTGCGACACCAGCACCATCGCGCCGTCGAAATCCTGCAGCGCCAGCGTCAGGGCATGACGCATTTCGAGGTCGAGGTGGTTGGTCGGCTCGTCGAGCAGCAGCAGGTTGGGTCGGCCCCAGATCAGGATGGCCAGCGCCAGCCGCGTCTTCTCCCCGCCGGAGAAGGGAGCGCAAGGCGCGGTGGCCGGCGTCGAGGTGCCGCCCACGCCGTCGCCGCGGAAGTCGAAACCGCCGAGGTAGTCACGCAGATCCTGCTCACGCACGCTCGGGTCGAGCCGCAGCATGTGCTGCAGCGGCGATTCATCCGGCCGCAGGGTTTCGAGCTGATGCTGGGCGAAGTAGCCGGTGACCAGCCCCTTGCCTTCGCTGCGCGTGCCGTCAGCCAGTGTGAGCTGGTTGGCGAGCAGCTTGATCAGCGTCGATTTGCCCGCGCCATTCCGGCCGAGCAGGCCGACGCGCTCGCCGGGGCGCAATTGCAGCTTCAGCCCAGACAGCACCGTCTTGTCGCCATAGCCGGCCGCGCCGTCCTCGATCTGCAGCAGCGGGTCGGGCGCCGGCGGAGCGTCACGGAAGGAGAAGGTGAAGGGCGAATCAACGTGGGCTGCGGCGATGCGTTCCATGCGTTCCAGCGCCTTGATGCGGCTCTGCGCCTGCCGCGCCTTGGTGGCCTTGGCGCGGAAGCGGCGCACGTAGTCTTCCATGTGCGCGATCTCGCGCTGCTGGCGCTCGAACATCGACTGCTGCTGCGAAAGACGCTCGGCTCGCTGGCGTTCGAAATCCGAGTAGCCGCCGGTGTAGAGCGTGACGCGCTGCTGCTCGATGTGCAGCACGTGGCTGACGCAGGCGTCGAGGAAATCCCGATCGTGCGAGATCAGCACCAGCGTGCCGGGATAGGCCGCCAGCCACTGCTCCAGCCAGATCACGGCATCGAGGTCGAGGTGGTTGGTCGGCTCGTCGAGCAGCAGCAGGTCGGAACGACACATCAGCGCCTGGGCCAGGTTCAGGCGCATGCGCCAGCCGCCCGAGAAATCCGACACCGGGCGCGCCAGATCACCCTGCGTGAAGCCGAGGCCGTCGAGCAGTGCCGCGGCACGCGCCGGCGCGGCATAGCCGTCGATCTCGCCCAGGCGTGCATGGAGTTCGCCGATACGCTCACCGTTGTGGGCGTCTTCTGCTTCGGTCAGCGCGGCCTCGATGCTGCGCAGTTCGGCATCACCGTCGAGCGCGTAGTCGAGCGCCGAGCGCGCCAGCGCGGGCGTTTCCTGCGCGACGTGGGCCACCACCCAGGCGGCCGGAATTTCCAGGTCGCCCTGGTCCTGATGCAGCTCGCCGCGCAGCATTGCAAACAGGCTCGATTTGCCGCTGCCGTTGGCGCCGGTCAGGCCCACACGCCAGCCCGGATGAATCTGCAGGGAGGCGTTCTCGAACAGGACTCTGGCACCTCGAGCGAGGCGTAAGTTACGTAACTGGATCACTTGGCGGCATTCATTTCGTTACAAAGGCGGTATTCTATCGGCTTGGACGTTCGTAACCCCGTCCCGGGTGCCTTTTGAGCACCTTGGCCCTACTGCATGACGGATCCATGATGCCCAAACGCCTTATTCTTGCCGTACTTCTGTCTCAGGCCCTGTTCGCTCACGCAAGCGAGTCAGACGATGTTCTCGATCGCGCGCGCACCATGATCGAGCAGGGAGAGCGCATGCGCGAAGCGGCTGAAACCCGTTTCAGCGCGGCTGAAGCCGACTGTTACAACACTTTTTTCGTCAATCGCTGCCTGGATCGTGCGCGTCGTGCCCGCACCGCCGACATCCAGGCCGCACGTGAGCTCGAACAGGGTGGCAAGCGCATGGAGCTCGCCGAGCGCATGCGTCTGGCCACCGAGCGCCAGTCGCCCATCGACATGCGCGCCGGACGGCTGGCGCCGGCTCCTGGCGCGCTCACGCCCGACGAGCAAAAGGCCCGTGAAGCCGAACTGGCCAAGCTCCCTGCTGCCGAGCGCGAGGCCATCTATGCCCGCGAGCTGGCCGAGCGCCTTGAGCGTCGCGTGCGCGAGATTCAGGAGCAGGGCGCTGCGGCAACACGTGCGGTCATCCAGCCGAAGCCGCCCGCTCCGCCGGTCGAAGCCGCGCCCAAGCCGCTGAGCGAGGAAGAAGCCGCGCGTATTCGGGAGGAGCGTGAGCAGGCAGCGCGTGAAGCCGAAGCCGCCGCGAAGGAAGCGCCGCCCCCGCCGGGCATTCCGGCCGAGGAAGCCGAGCGGGTCCGTGCCGAGCGTGAAGCCGCCGCGCGTGAAGCCGAAGAACGTGCCGCCGAGGAACGCGCTGCCAAGGAGCGCGCCCTGGAAGAAGCCGAGCTGGAACGGCAACGCCGCGAGCAAGCGCCTCCGCCGCCGGTGGTGGAAGAGCCGGTGGCTCCGGGTGCCGTGAGCGACGAAGAGGCTGCGCGCATTCGTATCGAACGCGAAGCGGCTGCGCGTGAAGCTGAAGAGCGCGCCGCCGAGGAGCGTGCCCGCCGGGATGCCGAACGCGCCCGATTGCGTGGTGAGGAAGTGCCTGCGCCTGCGCCGGTGCCGGTGGTGCCCGAACCGGCCTCTGCGCCAGCGTCCGAAGCGGCACCTGCACCTGAAGCGGCACCTGCATCAGAGCCTGTACAGGTACCCGAGCCTGTACAGGTACCCGAGCCTGCACCGGCACCCGAGTCCGCTCCGGCACCCGAGCCCGCCCCGCAGCCCGAAGCTGCGCCGGCACCGGAGAGCGCTCCCGCCGTGGAGGTTCCGGTCGTCCTTGATCCGCCGCGCAATACCAGCGGCACCTATGAGTTGCTGCCTGAAACCAAGAACCCGCCGGTGTTGCCGGGCGCGCCGGCCAATGGACGTCTTCGTGCTGAAGTGATTCCGCTGACGGATCTGTCGGATATTCCGGCAGAAGAGCTGCAGCCGCTCGCACCACTTGAGCCGTACAAGCCGCCGCAGTAAGCAAACGGGGCGCTCAGGCGCCCCGTTTCACGTTTAGTCGACCACCTTCACCGGGCCGATGCCGGACGGGATCTGCAGGCGTGCGCGCAGTCCGCGCGTGACCTCGATGCGGCCGTCGTCAGCCACGCGTATCGCGTGGTCGATGCCGTAGGCACGGGTGTACTTGAGCCAGTCGTCGCCGGCGATGAAGGGGGACTTGCTGGCCGCATCCGACCAGGTGCCGGCATGTTCGCCCGGCATGGCCAGCACCGATAACGACTGCGTGCCTTCGGCCGGATAACCGCTGCGCGGGTCCAGCAGGTGGGAGTAGCGTTTTCCGTCGATCTCGAAGAAGCGCTGGTAATCGCCTGAGGTGCCGATGGCTTCGCCGTCGTACAGCGGCAGGGTCGCCAGCGGGCGTGGCTCGCGCGGGTGCTGGATGCCCAGCCGCCAGGGCGTCTTGCCCTTGGAACCGAGCGCCATGACGTTGCCGCCGATATTGATCAGTGCGTTGTCCACGCCCATGTCGCGCAGGATCGCCGCTGCACGGTCGAGCGCGTAGCCCTTGGCGTAGCCGCCCAGATCGATCTGCACCATGGGGTTGGACGAGGACACGCGATTGCCGTCGATGCTCAGATCGGCCATGCGCGGGCGCGTTGCGAGAATCTCCGCCAGCGCGTCGGCGTCCGGCAGCACCGGCTCGAACTCGTCGTCGTGAAAGCCCCACAGCGCGATGAGCTTGCCCAGTGCGGGATCGAACAGCTCGTCGCCGGCCTCGGCAATCTTCTGTGCGTCGCGCAGCAGCCCGGCCAGCTCGTCCGACACCTCGACCGTTTCGCCGCGCGCCAGGCCTTCGTTCAGGCGCGTGACCTCGGACGGCTTCCAGGCGTGCAGCGCATGGTGCAGGCGGTCGAACTCGCGCAGCACGGCAGCCATGGCTTCGCTGGCCTCTTCGCGCGAGTCGCCGTATACGGTCAGATCGACGCGTGTGCCGAAGACATAGGCTTCCTGATGGTGCAGCTCGGGCCGGCTGCAGGCCACCAGCGTGGCAGCCAGCAGCAGACACAGTGCCGCCTTGCGGGCGGACGCCCGCGCATCGAAACGCGGACGCAGCTTCATGCGCAGACCTGTTCGAGACGGTCCATGAACAGTCCGGCCACCGAAAAGCCGGCCTGCTCGGCGATCTCGACGAAGCAGGTGGGGCTGGTGACGTTGATCTCGGTGAGGTGCCCACCGATGACATCCAGCCCGACCACCAGCAGACCGCGCTGCCACAGGATGGGGGCAAGATATTCGGCGATCTCGCGCTCGCGCGCGGTCAGCGGCATGGCCACGCCGCGTCCGCCGGCGGCGAGGTTGCCGCGCGTTTCGCCGGCCTTGGGAATGCGCGCCAGCGAGAACGGCACGACTTCGCCGCCGATGATCAGCACACGCTTGTCGCCGTCCGCGATCTGCGGCAGATAGCGCTGCGCCATGATGGTGCGCGTGCCCTCGTGCGTGAGCGTTTCGAGGATCACGTTGCGGTTGGGATCGTCCGCGCGCACGCGGAAGATCTGGCTGCCGCCCATGCCGTCGAGCGGTTTGAGGATGACATCGCCCAGCTCGTCGATGAAGGCCTGCACGTCGCGCGGGTCGCGCGCCACCAGCGTGGTCGCGACGAACTGCGGGAATTCGGTGATGGCGACTTTCTCGGAGTGGTCGCGGATCGCGCGCGGGTCGTTGAAGATGCGCGCCCCGGCGGCCTGGGCGCGTTCGAGCAGCCAGGTGGCGGTGACGTATTCGAAGTCGAAGGGCGGGTCCTGCCGCATGATCACGGCGTCGAAGTCGGTCAGCGGCTGCACGCCTTCGGCGCTGGGCACGTACCACTGCGCGTTGTCATCACTCACCTTCAAGGCCGTGGCGCGTGCCACCACCGCGCCGTCACACCACATCAGCGCTTCACGCCGGATGGCGTACACCGCGTGGCCGCGCCTTGCGGCCTCGCGCATCATCGCAATGCTCGAATCCTTGTACGGCTTGAGCAGCTCCAGCGGGTCGAGAATGAAGGCAATCTTCAGCGCCATGTCAGGCTGCCTCGGCTTCGTCGGCCGGCTCGGTTTCCTCGATTTCGACCGAGGCCGCCAGCAGTGCCAGGCGCGCCACCACGCCGTAGGCGTAGAAGCGGTTCGGAGCGGCGTCCGGCGCCTGATCTGCGTCCGGCACGGTGCAGCTGGTCTCGAAGGCCAGCGGCTCGAAGTGCATGCCTGGCGCGTTGAGGTTCTCGTCGCGGCCACGCTCGGTGTGCACGCGGTAGAAACCGCCCACGACGTAGTGATCCATCATGTACACCACCGGCTCGGCAACCGCGTTGCCCAGCGTTTCGAAGGTGTGCACGCCTTCCTGGATGATGACCTCGTGCACTTGCATGCCTTCCTTGATGACCGACATCTTGTTGCGCTGGCGGCGGTTCAGGCCGACCACCTCGGAGGCGTCCTTGACCGTCATCACGCCCATGCCGTAGGTGCCGGCGTCGGCCTTGACGACCACGAAGGGGGTCTCGTCCACGCCGTATTCCTTGTACTTGGCGCGAATGCGGGTGAGCAGTTCATCCACCTGCGTGGCCAGGCACTCCTCGCCGGTGCGTTCCTGGAAGTTGATCTGGCCGCAGGTGCGGAACTCGGGGTTGATGCGCCACGGGTCGAGGCCGATGACGTCCGCGAACTCGCGCGCCACGCGGTCGTAGGCCGCCGCGTGAATCGACTTGCGGCGCGAATGCCAGCCGGCGTGCAGCGGCGGAATCAGCCACTGCTCGTCGATGCCCTTGAGCACATCCGGTACGCCGGCCGAGAGGTCATTGTTGAGCAGGATCGCGCAGGGGTCGAAGCCGGCCAGGCCGAGACGGCTGCCGCGGCGCTCCAGCGGTTCGAGTGTGAGCCGTGCGCCGTTGGTGAGCTCGATCACGGTCGGCTCGGTGATCTCGGGCAGCAGCGTGCCCAAGCGCACGTTCAGTCCCGCCAGCGCGAGAATCGACACCAGCCGTGCGACGTTCTGCAGGTAGAACTGGTTGCGCGTGTGGTTCTCGGGGATCAGCAGCAGATTCTTGGCGTCGCAGCAGATGCGCTCGACGGCCGACTGCGTGGCCTGCACGCACAGTGGCAGAAAGGCTTCGTTCAGGTTGTTGAAGCCACCCGGGAAGAGGTTCAGATCCACCGGCGCCAGCTTGAAGCCGGAGTTGCGCAGGTCGGTCGAGGCGTAGAACGGCGGCGCATGGTCCCGCCACTGCACGCGCATCCATTGTTCGATCTCGGTGGCGTGATCGAGGAAGCGTGACTCCAGCTCCAGCAGGGGGCCGGTCAGCGCGGTGGTGAGGTGAGGAACCATGGGGGAGCTCTCTGCGTAGGTGTCGCGGGCGGGCCGTATGGTCCGCCACGGGGGGTGGGCGGATTGTACAACACGCACCCCGGCCGGTAGTCCGGGGGAACCCGCACGCTCAGGGCCTGCCCACATCTGCCATGGTGGTTGCGCTTGGCCAACGCTGATCAGGCCCTAAGATGTGCAGCTCGAACCCGTGAGGACCTCCATGAACCCGCTTGCCCTCGTTACTGGCGCCGGCACCGGCATCGGCCGTGCGCTTGCATTGACCCTGATCGAGCGTGGCTGCGACGTGCTGGCTGTCGGCCGCCGCGCCGCACCGCTCGAATCGCTCGCCGCCGAACACCCCGGCCGCGTCACGGTGCTGCCGCTGGATGTGGCTGCGGCCGATGCGCCGCAGCGTGTGCTCGATACGCTCGGTGAGCGTGCCCCGGCTTTCGTGGTGCACAACGCCGCCACGCTGGAGCCGGCCG
Source organism: Pseudazoarcus sp. NS36 (assembly GCF_059703705.1). Taxonomy (NCBI): domain Bacteria; kingdom Pseudomonadati; phylum Pseudomonadota; class Betaproteobacteria; order Rhodocyclales; family Zoogloeaceae; genus Pseudazoarcus; species Pseudazoarcus sp. NS36. The sequence goes on from NZ_BAAKJA010000004.1 coordinate 40,740, forward strand.
GGCCGCTGGCCCAACTCGATCGCGCGGCGTTCAGCGCGCATCTCGAAACCAATCTTGCCGCGCCACTGTTCCTCACGCAGGCACTGTTGCCGCGTCTGGCGCATGGCGCGCGCGTGCTGCACATCTCGTCCGGTGCCGCCCATCACGCGCTCAACGGATGGGGGCCGTACTGCATGTCCAAGGCTGCGCTGCACATGCTCACGCAGTGCTGGAATGCCGAGCTGAAGGCGTGCGGCGTACTGGTCGGCAGCGCACGGCCAGGCGTGGTGGATACGCCGATGCAGGCGGGCATCCGCGCGCTGGCGCCCGATGCGTTCCCCGACGTCGAATCCTTCCGCCGGCTCAAGTCCGACGGCGCGCTGTTGCCGCCGGAGACCGTGGCGCGCTTTCTGGCGTGGATGCTGCTCGACGCCGATGCCGAGCAGTTTTCGGGCGCCGAGCGCGATGTCCGCGATGCGGATCTCGCGCGGCTGTGGCAGCGCTGACGCTCAGTACAGCAGGAAGGGGCGTCGCGTTTCGCGCCAGGCCTGTTCGTCGCGCACGGTGATCGCGTCCAGATCCTCCGCGCGTGACGCCGGGTCATCCACCCACTCGCGCAGCAGCGGGCTGCCGTTGATGAGGTCGATGGCGAGCCTGTCGTGCTCGTATTCGTAGGGAAAGTCGCGCCACAGCGGGTAGTCCGGCGCGAGCCGGCGCACGGCCTTGAAGGCCAATGCCTGCAGCCGCCACGGGCGGAAAGCGCTGTGGTCGTAGGCGGGCAGGTCGACGTGAATCTGCACGCCACTGCACAATTTTCCGGCGTGCTTGTGGAAGGTGGGTTCGAACCAGCAGGGGCGCAGCACACAGCCGGCCAGCCAGTGCGGAGCGAGGCTGTGCATGGTGGCGATGATGGCTTCCGCGTCGATGTCCGGTGCGCCGAACAGTTCCAGCGGGCGCGTGGTGCCGCGGCCTTCGGACAGCGTCGTGCCTTCCAGCATGACGGTGCCGGCATAACAGCGTGCCATCGACAGGTTAGGCGCGTTGGGGCTGGGGTTGATCCAGCTCCGCTCCTGCGGCCAGCCGAAGCCTGGCGCGGCTTCGGGCTGCCAACCCTGCATGGTGATCACCTGCAAATCAACATCGAGCTTGAGCTGCGCGACGAACCAGCGCGCCAGCTCGCCCATGGTCAGGCCGTGGCGCATCGGCATGGGCCCGGCGCCGACGAAGCTCTCCCAGCCTTCGCGCAGCGTCAGACCTTCCACCGGCCGGCCGGCCGGGTTGGGGCGGTCCAGCACCCATACGCTCTTGCCGAGTCTGGCGGCCTCCTCCAGCACATAGCGCAGCGTGGTGATGAAGGTGTAGATGCGGCAGCCCAGGTCCTGCAAATCGACCAGCAGCACATCGAAGCTGTCCATCATGCGCGCGGTCGGGCGGCGCACTTCGCCATACAGGCTGAACACGGGGATGCCCAGACGCGGGTCGATGAAGTCGCCTGACTCCACCATGTTGTCCTGCTTGTCACCGCGCAGGCCGTGCTGCGGGCCGAAGGCGGCGCTCAGGCGAATCTCCGGCAGCGCCGCCAGCGCGTCCAGCGCGTGCGTCAGATCGGGTGTGACCGAGGCCGGGTGGGCGAGCAGCGCGACGCGCCGGCCGGCCAGCGGGCGGCGCAAGTCGGGGCTGGCGAGAAGGCGGTCGAGACCGGTCTGGAAGCTGTGATTCATCGGGTTCGCGTAGTGGCGGACGAAAGCCGGCATCTTAGCCCGAGGCGCAGGCGGCCATGGCTTGAAACACATTCATACCGAAGGGTTGCAAATCGCCGCGCCCCCGCGCCTAGGATCAAGCTGTGTTCGCACCAAGGAAATCACCATGAAAGCAAAAGCCCTGATTCCCCTGTTCGCCGCAGTCCTTATGGCGACCGGCTGTTCAACATGGGATGGCATGTCCAAGCGCGAAAAAAGCGCGGCGGTGGGTGCCGGCGTCGGCGGCGTGGCTGGCGCGGTGCTGACTAACGGCGGCGTGCTCGGCACCATCGGTGGCGCTGCGATTGGCGGTGTCGTCGGTGACCAGGCCGGAAAGAAATAGTCTCCCCTCAGGCAGTCTCCTCCCTTGCACCTTCGGGTGTCAGTTGCAACGCGGCCTTCGGGCCGCGTTTTTTTCAGCCGAGGGCTTTCAGCTCAGGCAGGGCCACCAGTTCGCAGCCGGCCCGCTCCAGCGCGTCGCGCACGGCATGCGCCACCTCTACGCCGTGCACGTTGTCACCATGCACGCAGATGCTGTGAAACGGCACCTCCAGCTTGCGTCCGGTGATGGACACTACGCCGCCGGCATCGAGCATGCGCAACACGTGGGCCACGCAGGCAGCCTTGTCGGTCAGCACCGCGCCGGGCTGGCTGCGCGGCACCAGATGGCCCTGGTCGGTGTAGGCGCGGTCCGCGAAGATCTCGCCCGCCACGCGCAGGCCGACGTTGCGACCGGCGATGTCGAGCTGCGAGCCGGCCGGCGCGAGGAGGATCAGCGCCGGGTCGAAAGCCTTCACCGCCTTGACCACGTTCAGCGCCATCCCTGCGTCTTCGCTGGCCATGTTGCTCATCGCGCCATGCGGTTTGACGTGCGTCATCGCCAGCCCCTCGACGCGCGCCATGCCGGCCAGCGCGCCGAGCTGGTACAGGATGATGGCCTGCAGCTCGTCGGACGGAATGTTCATACGCCGCCGCCCGAAGCCCTGCAGGTCGGGGAAGGATGGATGGGCGCCGATGCTGACGTTGTTGCGCCGCGCCGCGTGCAGCGTGCGCCGCATGATTTGCGGGTCGCCCGCATGAAAGCCGCAGGCAATGCTGGCGCTCTTTACGATGGTGAGCATCGTCGCGTCGTCACCCATCTTCCAGGCACCGAAGGATTCACCAAGGTCTGCGTTGAGGTTCAGTTGCATGGGGCGTCCTGCTGCGTCGTGGTGTCAGTCATTTTCCGGATATAGCGCGGCGAGGTCGATCCCCTCGGCGGTGAGCCGACGTAGCTTCGCCAGCCGTACCTGTAGCGCCGCGTGCGCCGCCCGCGCGGCGGTCTCGCCCGTGGCGGCGTCGACGCACGCAAAACGCACCGTCTCACCCGGCTTGCGCGTGGCCAGCCGTTGCAGGTCGGCCGAAATCACGGTGGCGATCTTCGGATAACCGCCGGCGGTCTGCGCATCGGCCAGCAGCACGATCGGCTGGCCGTGGCCCGGTACCTGGATCGTGCCGGGCACCACCGCGTCCGACACGATGTCGTGGCTGGCCGCGTCACGGTGTTGCAGCGCCGGCCCTTCCAGCCGCATGCCCATGCGGTCAGCGGCCAGGCCGATGCGGTACTCGGCGGCGAGAAAGGTCTGCCACGCCTCAGCCGTGAAGTGATCCGACTGCGGCCCGGCGACGACGCGGATGGGGGTGTCGTCCGGGGCCGGTGCGTCATCCAGCCGCCACTCCGGCTGCATCGCCGCCGCTGCACACTCGATGCGCGCGCCGGCCGCAAGCCAGTTTCCGCCCAGCCCCGAGCGCGTGTGTGCCGACGCACTGCCGAGCACGCTCGGCACGGTGATGCCGGCCACTGCGAGCAGCGCCACGCGACCGTCGTGGATCGCGCGCACGCGCAAGGTCTCGCCTTGCAGCAGACGGAGGCTCTGCCACGCAGGGGCGTGCCGCGTCATGCCGCCCGCTTCGATGACCAGCTCCGCATCTCCGGCCACCGCCACGCGCACCGCGTCATCGCCCGCCGTGAACGCCTGCCCGCCGGAAAAGCACTCGATGCCCGGCGCTCCGTCGGCATTGCCGACCAGCCGGTTGGCAATTGCCAGCAGGTCTGGCGCCAGCGTGCCGGACCATGGCACGCCGATGCGCCGATGGCCGAAGCGGCCCAGGTCCTGGATGGACGCCGCTGTGCCGGTGGCCGTGATGATCAGCCCCGCGCTCATGTGGCGGAGTCCAGAAACGCATCCGGCGAGAGCTCACCCGCCGCCAGCGCTTGTGTAATGCGTGCGTGCTCGGCCGCATCGACCACCTCGAAACGCACTCGGTCGCCCGCCACGAGCAGGGCCGGTGACGCACGCCCCGCATCGAACAACGGCACCGGGCAATGCCCCAACAGATGCCAGCCGCCCGGGCTCTGCCACGGGTAGATGGCGGTCAGTCCGTTGGCAATCGCCACACTCCCGGCCGGCACCGCCACGCGCGGCTCGGCCCGGCGCGGCAGGCGTAGGGCTTCGGTCACATCCCCCATGAACGGAAAGCCCGGCAGAAAGCCGAGCATGTACACCACGTATTCACGCCCCGCGTGCGCCTCGATCACCGCATCAGCACCGAGGCCGCAGCGCCGCGTTACATCGGACAGGTCGGGTGCAAAGTCACCCTCGTAGCAGGCCGGCAGTCGCCAGCGGCGGGCCGGCGCTGCGTTGCTTGCAATGTCCTGTGCCAGCAGCGTCTCAAGTGCTGGCAGCAGCTCGGCTCGCGAAGTCGCTAGGGGGTCGAAGATGATGGTCAGCGAACGAAAGCTCGGCACCGTCTCCACTATTCCCGGCAGTCCCGCCGCTGCACACGCGTGGTCAAGCGCCGCCACCCTCGCCAGCAGCACCGGATCAATGGCGTTGCCGAATTCGATCGTGATCGCGCGGTCGCCGAGATCGAGAATGCGGGGTTCACTCATCGGCTGATTGTATGAAAGGGCTTGAGTTCGCGCATTAGGGAACGCTAGTTGTTCGGACGCGGTAGCTGACTTGGGAAGTCACTGACGATAGATAGAGCCATCCTTGCCGTAAATGCACCGTTCCTCGACTACTGCGCGCCAGGCTGCCTTGACGGGATAACACATAGCGTTATCTGCCAAGCGCTTCACAGCGTGCTCCTTCAATACGGCAATAGGAACAAAGTTCTCCAGCATCTGACGCTCCTCCGGTAACCGATAGCTTTGTCCCTTGTGGCTGTCGAAGACTGCTTTGAGCATGGTCTCAACAAACTGGTCCAAGGTTGGATCGACGCGCTGAATTGCCTGAAACACAGCCTCGCAATGCGAAGGCGCTAGCCGCGACAAAACCCACAGAACAAGGTGAGGGGAGAGCTTTTCGAAGAGTTCGCTATTCGTAGCCGCGCGTTCGACGTTCTTGGCGAATGCAGCAAGGACTCGCTTACGACTGTCTTCTGAAACTTTGAGCGGGAGATCGTCTTCATGATCCTCCGTAGGGGAGTTCAGGGCCAATATCTGTGCCGCTACCGACAAAGCCACTTCGTCGCTTACGATACATTCCGTCAAGCGCTGTGAAGCTTCTTCATCTACGCGTTTGGCGATTTTTCCGATTGTATGCGCGGCAATATACTCAGATCGCAGAGCGAAAATATCCTCACGCTCTTTTGACCGAAATGCAAAAGGTTCTTCCTCCACTATGCGAGCGACAGCTATTGCCAAATCTTCAACGTCGATAGTGACATCGCTCGTTATCCTCTCTGCCATGCTGCCCAACTGACTGACGAAGTCGGTGCAGTTATCTGGCCTAAGAGTCGCTGCAACGTCTTCCCGCTTGCTCGGGTCAAAGAGGTACCGGCTCACAAGAACTAAACTTACATCGTCGGGCCGGACACTGAGTTGCAGCGCCACAAGCAACCGGTCAGGATGCGCTAGATGCCCTTCGCCAAATTTGATGCGATTTAGGGTGAAAGCTCTGTCTGCTTGGGCAGTCTGCGGGAAAAGCCAATGCACCACATCTCGGACAGACTTTGCATTCGCACATCGGTCTATGGCGGCATCTCGTTTCTTTGCGTACTTCTGGACTACCTCCTTGGAGTCATGAATCTCTATACGTGATCCAGGTCGCCGGCCGACAAACGCCTGTGGCGTTTGACTGAGGAACTCGAAAACAGGGGGCGCCTTGATCATCAGGCTCGCTAAACCAAGAATGTCAGCCAAGTGGATTTCACCCCGTAGTCCCGGTTCGATTGAGCTGACGACATCGAACAGTCGAATAACATCGCGTGGCTGCTCAATTAATTCACTTAACCCATGATGGAATAGCGACCCAAGGCGCTCATCTCCCTCACTGAAATGGGCGTCCCGTGCCTCCTTTGCCAGCCTTCCCAGTGCGCTGTTCATGAGCGCGACACGCTGTGGGAATGAGAGCGGAGGAACTGGTAGTCTCACCTGGACTAACTTATCAAGATAATTCGTTGCAAAAGGCACACTCAAATTTTCTAATGCGGCGCTGACATATTTCTCGTCCCAGGCCAATACGTAGCCGACGTTCGGAAGGTCACCCACGGTCTTGACTATGCGGACCATCTCATAGGCTTCGGTTGGGTACAGGCGATCAAGGTCATCAAGCAACACAACGATGCGTTGGGGGAATTTTCGCAGAGCCCCCTCCAGCGCGTCTTTTCTTGCTTCGATGTCGGGTGTCTTGTAGTTAAAGACAGCCTCGCCAGCATTGCCAACCGACTCGACCACGGCTTTGACAATGCTGGCCCAGGGCTCGGCGCCTGGAATGAGCTTCAAAACATCGAATGCCTTCGAATAGGTTTTGAGCTCCTTGGCGACTCGCCTTCCCTCTTTTCCGTAGTCCGTAAGCTTGACTGCCTTCGCGATACTCGCCAGAAACTGCCTCAGCAAAGCGTCTCGGTTACCGATTAACCATGGATTGAAGTGGACAACCACCGGGCGCTCGTTCGCGGGCTTGGTGTTTAGCAAATCCTCGATCATCGCCAACATTGATGTTTTGCCGCTACCCCATGCTCCTTCCACCGACACCACGAGACCGGCTTCTGGAGAAATGCGTTGCAAAACATCAGCTACTCGACAAGCGAACTCGCTTCGATCAAGCGAATCAGCTTTAAGTGCCATCCCCGGTCTAAGTGGGCGGTCCAGCCGGAGGTTATTTACGTCTTCTACTTGAGTCATCTCTTAGGCCTCGCTACTTGATGTACGTACCAAGAAAAGCTACTGGGCTGGCTGTTCCTTGCAGATGTAGTCGCAGCATCCAGACTCTGGTTCTGCGGCGGTGCAAGATCTGGCGTTATCTAGGCGGTGGGATTGGTATTGCTGAACGCGATTTCCAAATCGCGATCCGCAAAGAGCCTAAAACATACACGACATCATTGGTCGCTTTCGCGCAACGCGCTGTAGTCCTGCACAGACCTGCGTGAGTCGTCTGCAATTGCTTGATAGAATTGCGCCTTCGCCGCCCGAGGCCTCGTAGCTGGCTTTTCCCGGGCGGCTCACTTTTTGTGCAGGTCCGCATGTCCGCCACTCCTTTTCCGCCCGAGCTCGTCGAAGACGTCAAGAAGCGTCGCACCTTCGGCATCATTTCCCACCCTGACGCGGGCAAGACCACGCTGACCGAGAAGCTGCTGCTGTTCGGTGGTGCGATCCAGCTCGCCGGCACGGTCAAGGCGCGCAAGAGCGCACGCCACGCCACCTCCGACTGGATGGAGGTGGAGAAGCAGCGCGGCATTTCGGTGACCAGCTCGGTGATGCAGTTCGAGTACGCCGGCCACACCATCAACCTGCTCGACACACCGGGCCACCAGGACTTCTCGGAAGACACCTACCGCGTGCTGACGGCCGTGGATGCGGCGGTGATGGTGATCGACGCCGGTAACGGCGTGGAGGCGCAGACCATCAAGCTGCTGGAGGTGTGCCGGCTGCGCAATACGCCGATCATCACCTTCATCAATAAGCTCGACCGCGAAGTGAAGGAGCCCTTCGATCTGCTGTCCGAGATCGAGGAAGTGCTCAATATCGAGTGCGCGCCGATCACCTGGCCGCTGGGCATGGGCAAGCGCTTCGGCGGCGTGTATCACCTGCTGACCAACAAGCTGCTGCGCTTCGTGCCGGGCGAAGAAAAACGCACCGAGGCAGAAGTGATTGAAGGTCTCGACAACCCGCGTCTGGATGCCGAATTTCCGAATGAAGTCGGCCAGTTGCGCGACGACGTCGACCTGCTGCAGGGCGCGTCCAACCCGTTCTCGCTGGAGGACTTTCTGGCCGGCAAGCAGACGCCGGTGTTCTTCGGCTCCGGTATCAACAACTTCGGTGTGCAGGAGATCCTGCAGGCGCTGCTCGACTGGGCGCCGCCGCCGCAGCCGCGTGATGCCGGCGCGCGCATGGTCGAGCCGGCCGAGGCGCCGTTCTCGGGCTTCGTGTTCAAGATCCAGGCCAACATGGACCCGCGCCACCGCGACCGCATTGCCTTCTTCCGTATCTGCTCGGGGCGCTACAGCTCGGGCATGAAGGTCAAGCATGTGCGCGCAGGGCGCGAGATGAAGCTCGCCAACGCGCTGACCTTCATGGCCAACGAGCGCGTGCACAAGGAAGACGGCGTGGCTGGCGACATCATCGGCATCCACAACCACGGCCAGCTGCAGATCGGCGACACGCTGACTGAAGGCGAGAACATCGGCTTCCGCGGCATTCCGTACTTCTCGCCGGAGATGTTCCGCGTGGCGCGGCTGCGCGATCCGCTCAAGTCCAAGCAGCTCGAAAAGGGCCTCAAGGAGCTGGGCGAGGAAGGCGCCATCCAGGTCTTCGAGCAGGAAGGCGGCAACCTGCTGCTCGGCGCGGTCGGCCAGCTGCAGTTCGAGGTGGTCGAGCAGCGCCTGAAGGACGAGTACAAGGTCGACGCCATCTTCGAATCGGCCGAGATTTACACCGCGCGCTGGCTGACTTTTCCGGACGAGGTCACGCGCCGCAACTTCGAGCGCGAGCAGATCGCGCGTCTGGGCAAGGACATCGACGGCAACCCGGTGTATCTGGCCAGCACCCGTTACAACCTCGACGTGACGCGGGAGAAGTGGCCGAAGGTATCTTTCCACGCCACACGCGAACACGGCGAGGTGCTTTGAAGCGACAACGCCGCCCGCGGGCGGCGTTGTCATGACGCTTGCGTTGAGGCCACTGCCTCGCTGAGCATGAACGCCCGCCATCCCTCGTCGGTCTGACCCGCATGGACGATCCCCGCTCCACCCGCCGCCTCGGTCGCGGCATGATGTGGCTGGCCAGCCTGGCGCTGCTGGGCGTGCTGTGGATGGCGTTCGACGCCTATCTGCAGCGCAGCTGGAACCCCAACCGCAACCTCTCCGTGCAGTCCAGTCAGAACGAACTGGTGCTGCAGCGCAACCGCGCCGGCCACTACGTTGCACCCGGCACCATCAACGGCCAGCGTGTGACGTTCCTGCTCGATACCGGCGCCACGCAGGTGTCGGTGCCCGCACATCTGGCGGATGCCCTGGGGCTCACGCCGGGCGGCGCGGCGCGGGTGGTGACGGCCAACGGATCGGTCACGGTGCGCACCACCGTCATCGACGAACTGGGCCTGGGGCCCTTCCGCATGCGCCAGGTGGCCGGACACCTCAACCCCGGCTTTGACGGCGATGAAATCCTGCTCGGCATGAGCGCGCTCAAACATCTGGAGTTCACGCAGCGCGGCGAGACCTTGATTCTCAAACCTTTTACCCAGTAGGCGCGTTAGACTAAAGCATTAGCACTTTCTGATTCTTCCATGAGCGCGCGCCGCCCTCCTCATCTGAAACGCATCCCGATCGCGCATCTTGAGGTCGGCATGTATATCCACGAGATCTGCGCTCACTGGTCGGCACATCCCTTCTGGCGAAAGTCCTTTCTGCTCGAACGGAGTGACGATCTCGGCAAGCTGCGCGAGCACGGCATCGCCGAGGTATGGATCGATACCTCGCGTGGCAAGGACGTGGCCCCGCAAGCTGCAGAGGTGATTGTTCCGGATGAGTTCGACGATATCGAGCGAGGGCACGTGCCTGGCGTTCAGCCGCCGGTCGTGTCGGCGAGCGTTGAGCTTGGGGACGAAATGGCCAACGCGGCGCTCGTATGTTCCCGCGCCAAGAAGGTCGTGCTGGCGATGTTCGCCGAGGCGCGTATGGGCAAGGCGGTGGATACCGAGGCAGTCGATAGTCTCGTGAATGACATTTCCGACTCCGTGCTGCGACACCGCGGAGCATTGATCACCCTGGTTCGTCTCAAGAAGCAGGACGAGTATTCCTACATGCATTCCGTGGCGGTATGCGCGCTGATGATCGGGCTGAGCCGTGAGTTGGGGTTGCCGGAAGAAGAGGTGACGCGCGCCGGACGTGCTGGTTTGCTGCACGATCTCGGCAAGGCCGTCATGCCGCTTGAGGTGCTCAACAAGCCCGGCAAGCTGAGCGACGCGGAGTATGCCGTCATGCGCGAACATCCCCAGCGCGGCTTCGAGCTGCTGCGTGAGGCAGGTGAAGTCGACGAGTTGGTACTCGATGTGTGCCTGCACCACCACGAACGTGTCGATGGCACCGGTTACCCGCACCGTCTCCGCGAGGGCGACATCAGCGAATACGCACGCATGGGCGCAATCTGCGACGTGTATGACGCGGTCACCTCCAACCGCCCCTATAAGGCGGGTTGGGATCCCGCGCAGTCGATCCAGCGCATGTTCGAGTGGAAAGGGCATTTCGACGACCGGCTGTTGCACGCGTTTGTGCGCTGTGTCGGAATTTATCCTCCTGGCTCGCTGGTGCGTCTCAGCTCCGGCCGTCTCGGTATCGTCCTCGAGACGAATGCCGCTTCCTTGCTGACACCCCGTGTCCGGGTGTTCTACTCCACCCGCTCGAACAGCCGCATTCTCCCGGAGACGGTTGATCTATCCAGTCGTCACTGCAAGGAGAAGATTGCCGGCAGTGAAGACTCGGCAAACTGGCAGTTCGACGACCTGGACGATCTGTGGCTGGCCGCGACCAAAGAGTCCGCCAAGTAAGCGATGCATCTACGCACCAATTCGGTGCGGATGTGCCTGTTTGAGCCGCAAGGCTGACTTTCACATCGTGTCCAGAAACCCGGGCAGCGGCCTCGGTAGCGCGTTCACACGCTGCGGCTGCGACGGGAACCGTTCTTGCTAAAGCGTCTGCATCACGACGATTTGCAGGCCGATGTTCGCAGACCTCCACCACCTCTCGCACCACGCCGCCTGGCGCCGCCAGCTTGAACTGCTGCTGGAATCGGCCGGCGAGGGTATTTACGGCATCGACCTGAACGGCCGCTGCATCTTCATCAACGGTGCGGGGGCCGAACTGCTGGGCTACACGCCGGACGAGGTGCTGGGCCGCAACATGCACTACCTGATCCACCATTCGCACGCCGACAGTCAGCACATGCCGGTGCACGACTGCCGCATCTTCCGGGCGTTCCAGCAGGGTGAAGGCGTGCGCGTGGAGGACGAGGTGCTGTGGCGGCGCGACGGCACCTCCTTTCCCGCCGAATACGCGTCCTACCCGATCCGCGACGGTGAGCGCGTGGTCGGCGCGGTAGTCACCTTCAACGACATCACCGCGCGCAAACGCACCGAGGCCGCACTGCACGCCGCGCAGGCCGAGCTGGAGCGGCGCGTGGCCGAGCGCACGGCCGAGCTGTCGGCCGCCAACCGCGAGCTCAAGCAGACGCACGAGAACCTGCGTCGTCTGTCGGCCCACATGAACAGTGTGCGCGAGAGCGAACGCGCGCACATCGCGCGCGATATTCACGACGATCTGGGGGCCTCGCTCACCGCCATCCAGCTCGAACTCAATTTCCTGCGCAGCCGCCTTGGCGACAACGAGGCGCTGCGGGCGAATGTGGATGCGGCGCTCGATATCGGCAAGAACGCCATCGATTCGGTGCGTCGCATCCTCAACGATCTGCGCCCCGGCGTGCTTGATCACCTCGGCCTGTGGGCCGCACTCGAATGTCTGATGGACGAGATGCAGGCGCGCGCGGGGCTGAACTGCAGCTTTGTCTGTCCGGAAGAGGTCGAGCGCGTGCGTCTGGGGCGTGATGCGGAAATTGCCATCTACCGCATCGTGCAGGAAGTGCTCACCAACGTGCAGCGCCACGCCGCCGCCCAACGCGTGGCAATGACGGTGCATGCCGAGGGGCGTGATCTGCTGATCGAGGTAGCGGACGACGGACGCGGCATGACGCTACCGGCGGCGCCCACCAGTTTCGGCCTGCTCGGCATGCGTGAGCGTGCGCATTCGATTGGCGGCGCGCTGTCCATCGACAGCGCGCCGGGGCGTGGCGCCACCGTACGCCTGCGACTGGCCGGTGCGCTCGCGCGGGGGCAGCCGCGATGATCGATCTGCTCATTGTCGATGACCACATGATCATCCGCCGCGGTCTGATCCAAATACTTACCGGCGCAGCGCGCATCGGCGACATCCGCGAGGCCGGCGACGGACCCGCCGCGCTGCGTGCCTTGCGCCAGCGCGCGCCGCAGGTGGTTCTGCTGGACGTGGCGCTGGGTGACCGTGACGGGCTGGACGTGCTCAAGACCCTGCGCAGCGAGTTTCCGCAGGTGGGCGTGGTCATGCTTTCGGTGTATCCGGAATCGCAGTTCGCTGTGCGCGCCATCCGTGGCGGCGCGGGCGCCTATCTGAACAAGGGGTGCTCGCCGGACGAACTGCTCGCGGCCCTGCACAAGGTGGCCGACGGCGGCGTGTACATCACCCCGGCAATTGCCGAACTGCTCGCGCGCAGCGTGCGTGAGGGCGAAGGCAAACCGCCGCACGAGCTGCTCTCGGACCGCGAATTCCAGGTGCTGACGTTGTTTGCGCAGGGGCGTTCGGTGTCCGACATCGCGCAGCAACTGTGTCTGTCGGGCAACACCATCTCGACCTATCGCGCGCGCATCTTTGACAAGCTCGACGTGCACAGTCTGGCCGAACTGCTGACCTACGCGGCGCGTCACGACATGCTGCCGAAATAGCGTTGCGTGCCGCGCGGCCCGGCTGAAATTCTGCCCGGGCCGCCTGGATGTGTGACTTTCGGCTCAGGCCGAGGCGGGTTTCGCGTCCCGGTCGAGGAAGAAATCCACCGCCTGCTGCGCGATTTCGGGGATGAGCTTGTGCGTGCCCTCAAACGGCACGAAGCGCACGTCGTAGCCGGCCTCGATGAGCTTGGCGGCCTTGGCCTCGCCGGCGGTCGCAAAGGGTAGCTGTTCGTCCTGATAGCCGTGCGAGAGGAAGATCTTCGGCGCGCCGTGCTGCATGAACAGCGTCAGGAAGCCGCCCGACATGGCGATGACGTGGCTGGCGAGGTCGCCATTGGTGACGCCGATGAACAGCGAATAGCTGCAGCCGTCCGAGAAGCCGCCGAAAGCAAAGTGTTTTGGGTCGAGCTCGAAGTGGTCGGCGACGATGGCCAGCGCCTTGTCCAGACGCTCGATGTCCGGCCCGCTGCCGCCTATCACCAGATCCCAGGTGATCAGCAATGAGTGCGGCGCAAGGATGACGAAGCCCTCGCGCTCGGCGTGCTCGACGAAGAACTTCAGGATCTTCTCGGGGAAGCCGCCTGCGCCGTGGAACAACGTCCACAGTTTCACCGGCTGCGTGAGATCCAGGCTCTCCGGTACATAGAGCAGATAGTCGCGCTCTTCGGAAAGACCGAGGTAATGCCTGCCGGGGCCGAACGGCGGCTGAGTGGGCTTCGCGTGGGCGAACTTGAGACGGCCGAAAAGGGATAGATCGAACATGGTCCCGATTCTAGCGCGGGTGACGTGGGGCGGGACAGTCGACTGCCGCGCCGGGGGCACTTGAACCTTCTCTCTTGCGTTTGCCCGATCCGGAAGCGCAGCATGGAGCCGGGGCGCATCACAGCGCCTGTTCCGTGACGGAATGTTTCGTCGGCGGAACCAACCCGAGCAGCGGGACTCGCACTGGGCATGTTGCGCGAGTGGTCTGTTGATCGGGCTGCGGATTGATTGGTTTTGATGAAAGCGATCCGGAGCGAAGCCATCGATGCCGGGACACGACGCCGCGCGAAGCGGTGCGGGTGTTACGGGCGGGGCGGTTCGGTGCAAGCGTGCGCGGTGTTCTGCGCATGGCTGTCGGGCTCACGATCCCCTGCGCCCGCTCGCTTTTTCCTGGCGCTGTCCGCGCCATTTTCCGAATCCGAATTCCTGTTTGCGACGAATGCGTCGCAGACGGGCGTCTTGCGTCCATCACTTTGCGTAGGAGAGCGCATGCCAGCGACCGGGCATTGATGGCCCGGCTCTTGAACCGAAACACAAGGAGGAACCGACATGCAGGTATTCGAACAGTGGGAATCCGAAGTCCGTGGCTATTGCCGCCTTTATCCGACGGTCTTCGCGTCGGCGTCCAACGCGCGGCAGGTGGACGAGTCGGGTCGGTCCTTCGTGGATTTCTTCGCCGGGGCCGGGGTGCTGAACTTCGGCCACAACAACCCGCGCATGAAGAAGGCACTGATCGAGTTCATCGAGGCCGACGGCCCGGCACACAGCCTGGATATGTACACCGTGCCCAAGCGCACCTTCGTGCAGAAGTTTGCCGAGACCATCCTCAAGCCGCGCGGCATGAATCACCGCATGCAGTTCACCGGGCCGACCGGCACCAATGCCGTGGAAGCTGCGCTGAAGCTCGCGCGCCGTGTCACCGGTCGGCAGACCGTCGTAGCGTGCTCCTTCGGTTTTCACGGCATGACGCTGGGTTCCCTGGCGTGCACGGCCAACAGCTATTTCCGCAACGCGGCCGGCGTGCCGCTGGATCACGTGATCCGTCAGCCCTTCGGCTGCGAGACGCCGTGCGAAGGTTGTGATGCCGGCTGTGGTGTGGCGGCGGTGGAGCGGCTGCGCGCGCAGTTCGAAGACCCCTCGGGCGGCCTGCCGCCACCGGCAGCATTTCTGGTCGAGCCGCTGCAGGCCGAGGGCGGCGTGCATGTGGCGTCGAAGGAGTGGCTGCTGGCGGTGCAGCAACTCGCACAGGATCTGGGTGCGCTGTTCATCCTCGACGACATCCAGGCCGCTTGCGGGCGCACCGGCAGTTTCTTCAGCTTCGACGGCATGGGACTTGATCCGGACATCGTCTGTCTGGCCAAGGGTATCGGCGGCTTCGGCACGCCGCTGGCGATGAACCTGGTCAAGCCCGAGCACGACAAGCACTGGTCGCCGGGCGAACACACCGGCACCTTCCGTGGCCAGGGTCTGTCCTTTGTGGCCGGCACAGAGGCGCTGAAGTACTTCGATGACGACAAGCTGATGCGCGAGGTGCGCCGCAAGGGCGAATTGATGCGCAAGCATCTGATTGCGCTGTCGAGCGAATTCCCGCAGCGGCGCATGCAGGTGCGTGGCAAGGGCATGATGCAGGCGATCGATCTGGGTGATGGCGCATTGGCCAAGGAGGTTTCGGCCCGCTGTTTTGCCAACGGGCTGATCATCGGCGCCTGCGGTAGTGGCGGCAAGGTGCTCAAGCTGATCCCGCCGTTGACCATCCCGGATGACGACCTGGCCGAAGGGCTGGCGCTGCTGTCGAAGTCGGTGCATGAGGCCGCCGAAAAGCTGGAAAAGGTGCCGGCATGAGACAGCGCGATGACATGACCTTTCCGTTTGCGGAGTACATGCGCCGCATCGACGAGCTGCGCGCACGCATGCAGAAGCGCCTGCTCGACGCGGTGGTGATCTCGGACCCCGAGAATCTGATGTACCTGACGGATTACCAGACCACCGGCTACTCCTTCTTCCAGGCGCTGGTGGTGCCTCTGGAGCAGGAGCCGTTCATGATCACGCGGCGGCTGGAAGAATCCAACGTGCATGCGCGCACCTGGGTCGAGATCACGCGGCCTTACCCGGACACCGGTGACGCCATCCAGATGCTGGTGGAGTCGCTGCGCGAGTTTGGCCTGTCGGGCAAGAGCGTGGGCTACGAGCGCAACAGCTACTTCTTTCCGGCCTATCACCAGGACACCATCCGCACCTCGTTCATCGGCGGCCAGTTGCTCGACTGCTTTGGCATCGTCGAGGAGGGGCGCGTCTGCAAGTCGGAGGTCGAGATCGAGGTCATGCGCCGCGCCGCGGTGGCGACCGAGGCCGGCATGCAGGCCGGTATCGAGGTCTGCGCTGCGGGCGTGACCGAGAACGACATCGGCGCGGCCATCTCGTCTGCGATGTTCCGCGCCGGTGGCGAGCCGCCTGCGGTGATGCCGTACGTCACGTCCGGCCCACGCACCATGATCGGCCACGCCACCTGGGAGGGCCGCGAGGTGCAGCCGGGTGAGCACGTCTTCATCGAAGTGGGTGGCTGCTACCGGCGCTATCACACCGCGATGATGCGCACCGTGGTGCTGGGCGAACTGTCGGACTCGATGCGCAAGGCGCAGGACCGCATGAGGCGCGCGCTGTGCGAGGTCAAGGCGCTGCTGCGCCCCGGCGTGACGGTGTCGGATGCCGACAACCTGGTGCGCAACATCATCAGCGACAACGAAGTGGGTGCGCAGCTCATCACACGCTCCGGATACTCCATCGGCATCGCCTTCCCGCCCAGCTGGGACGAGGGCTACATCGTCAGCCTCAAGCACGGCAATCATCGCGTGCTGGAGAAGGGCATGACCTTTCACATCATCCCGTGGATGTGGGGCGTGGATGGCGACAAGACCGTGGGCATCAGCGACACCCTCTACATCACCGACCGCGGCTGCGAGAGCTTCTTCACGCTGGACGAGGATTTCGTGGTCAAGCCCGACGTCCGTTCCAAGGAGCCGATCGTGGCGCTGATCGCCGAGGAACCGAACAAGCAGAAACGCAAGGGAGCCTGACATGCTGCAAGCCATCGACCCCACCACCGGCCACGTTCTCCGCTCGGTCACGCCGGCCACGCCGCAGGAGGTGGAGCACACGCTCGCCGCGGCGGAAGCCGCGTGGCGCGACTGGCGCGACGCCGGCTTCGACGCTCGCGCCCGCGTGCTGCGCAAGGTTGCGCAGCTCATGCGCGAGGATGTCGACCGCCTCGCCCTGCTGATGACCGAGGAAATGGGCAAGCCACGAAAGGAAGCCGTCGGCGAGGTCAACAAGTCGGCCTGGGCCGCCGAACACTATGCCGAGCATGCACAGAGCTATCTCGCCACGCAGAAGATCGCCTCCGACGCAGCTACCAGCTACGTGCGCTACGAGCCGCTGGGCGCCATTCTCGGCATCCTGCCGTGGAACGCGCCGTTCTGGCTGGCTTTCCGCTTCGCGGCGCCGACGCTGATGGCCGGCAACACCTGCGTGATGAAGCACGATTCGCACGTGCCCGGCTGTGCGGCGGCCATCGTCGAGCTGTTCGAGCGCGCCGGCGCACCGGCCGGCGTGTTTGCCAATCTGCTGCTGGAAACCCCGCGCGCCGAAGCCGTGATCCGTGATCCGCGCATCCAGGCCGTGTCCTTCACGGGTTCGGAGAAAGGGGGCGCCGCCGTGGCGTCTGCCGCGGCTTCCGAAATCAAGCACTCGGTACTCGAGCTCGGCGGCTCGGACCCTGCCATCGTGCTGGCCGACGCCAATCTGGAAGAGGCCGCCGACGTGTTGACCCTGTCGCGCATCATCAACGCCGGCCAGAGCTGCATTGCCGCAAAACGCATCATCGTCGAGGAGGCCGTGTACGAACGCTTCACCGGGCTGCTGCACGAGCGCCTTGCGCGGCTCAAGCTCGGCGACCCGCGCGAAGACGGCACCGACGTCGGCCCCATCGCCCGCCCCGACTTGCGCGAGAACCTGCACCGGCAGGTCAGCGAAACCGTCGCGGCCGGCGCACGCTGCCTGCTCGGCGGCGAGGTGCCTGACGGACCGGGCTACTTCTATCCGGTCACGCTGCTGGCCGACGTCACCAACGACATGCCCGCAGCGTGCGAGGAAACCTTTGGCCCGGTTGCCGTGCTGATGCGCGTGGCTGACGAGGAAGAGGCCGTGCGCATCGCCAACGACACCCGCTACGGCCTGGCCGCCAGCGTATGGACCACCGCGGCCCGCGGCGAAGCCATCGCCGCCCGGCTCGAAGCCGGCCAGGTCGCCGTCAACGGCATCGTCAAGACCGATCCTCGCTTGCCCAGCGGCGGCATCAAATGTTCTGGTTTCGGCCGCGAACTCGGCCCGCACGGCATCCGTGAGTTCGTCAATGCCAAACAGGTGTGGGTGGGGCCGAAAGTGGAGTGAGGCTTCGTTTCAACGGTGGTCCGCCCCGTCCTCCGACGCCTCGTGGCGGGCCACCATCTGCGCCTGGATATCCTCCAGCGGCGCATCGAAGATGTTCGGCACGAAGTAGTCGCGCTCCACCCAGTGCGCCTGCGAAGCCTTGAACGGCCGTCCGCCCTGCCAGCGGCCCGTGCAGTTCACGATGATCAGCTTGTTCTGCTGCACCCTGTGCAGGCGCAGCGCCTTGACGTGGCGCCAGCGGATGCGCGTGCTGCGAAGCGGCGTTTCCACGGTCAGACCGTCGTCATCCAGCGTGAGGCGGCGCGGCGTTAGCGCGTACTTGGCTGCCCCCATCAGCAGCCCGATGATTCCGAGAAACACGCACAGCCAGCGCGCAAACGGATCGGGCAGGAACACGCCGATGAGCAGCACCACAGCCGAGCCGGCGAGGCCCAGCAGGTGGCGGGTAGAGGCTGCGCGGAAGACGGCATCGGTGTTCATGGCGCACCCGTTCAGCGATGTTCCATCTCCCGCCGCAGCGCATACGCCTTGGTCGTGTCATCCACCTGCACGTCGTCCCAGCTCAGGCATTCACCCTGCTTCACCGGCCGCAGTACCTTGATGTCGTGCGCCAGCCCCAGCGGCAGGCCGCCGATGGCGCGGGATTTTTCGGCGGGCAACAGCTTGCCGACCACGGTGTAGCCGCCTTCTCCGTCGAGGACTTCGCCGGGGGCGAGATCCTTCTTGGCCTGCGCGATCACGTCGGCGTTCCAGCAAGTCGCCACGCCGGTGGCTTCGCCGCGCAGCGCGACGCTGGCCACCGACATGCCCACTTCCAGTCCGATCAGGTGCCAGCGCTTGTACAGCGTGAAGTAGCGGCCCGAGGGGTCGGTGTGGGCGTTGTATTCCTCGAAGCAGTTGCGCACGTATTCGGTTTCGCCCTCCACGGTCACCCACACGCCCATGCGGATGTCGTAGGGGATGACGCGGCCGTCGGTCTCCAGGCTGGAGATGACCTCGACCATGCCCTTGCGTTCGAGGTGGCCGCCTTCCTCACGGGGGCGGGTGACGCGGGGGATGTCGGCGACGCTGGCGGGCGGGTAGAGCAGGCCGTCGCTGGGCACGGTCAGGCCCGTGGCGTTGGAGACGGCGGTGGATTCGATGGCGGGTTTGGAGCCGTCGAGGAAGCTGTTGAACATCTTGGGATTGAGGCCGCCGCGCGTGGCCTGCTCGGGCGTGAGGCCGTAGTAGCCCCACACCGTGTCGGGCGTGGATTGTGCGAAGTGCGGCAGCCATTTGTGACCGCGCCCGGCAGCCACCACCGGGAAGCCGCAGGTGCGCGCCCAATCCACCAGATCGCAGATCAGTGCCGGCTGGTCGCCGAAGGCCAGCGAATACACCACGCCGGCGGCCTGTGCACGCTGCGCCAGTGCCGGGCCGCAGAAGGCATCGGCTTCGACGGTGACGTTGACCACGTGCTTGCCGTGGGCGAAGGCGGCCAGGCAGTGATCGACCGCAGAAATGGGGTGGCCGGTGCATTCGACGATGACATCGATGGCCGGGTGACGCACCAGCGCCTGCCAGTCTTCCGCGATGTGGGTGGTGCCGTGCTGCAGCGCGGCGTCGAGCGACGCGGCGGAATACTGCTCCTCCGGCCAGCCTACGCGCTGCAGGTTGTTGCGCGCGCCGGGCACGTTGAGGTCGGCGATGCCGGCCAGATGCACGCCGGGCGTGCGCGGAATCTGCGCAACGTACATGGCGCCGAACTTGCCGGCGCCGATCAGGCCGACGCGGATCGGGCGGCCTTCTGCCGCGCGTTGCTGGAGCTGGCGATGCAGGGACATGCAACCTCCGTGAGCAGATGCCGGCGCAGCGGCCGGTGCGCGAATGATTCTAGCGGCGGGGTGAAGCGCGGGCGTGCGGGATATCGTGGAGGATAGGGACGGCCTGCAAGCTGCGCTTGCAGGCCGTCCCTATCCTCCCTTGGGTTGGGCCAATCATGCATGGGCGACATCGGATGCAAGCGTTCCAAACAGTGACATCACAAAATCAAGTGACGCTATGTCATCCATTAGCAGCCTTCTCACAGCACTCTCGTACTGATCGCGGCTCTGGAAACCAAGTTTCCGCGTAATTTCGGTAAGCATTGGCGTCTCTCGTACCGGATATCGAACAATTATTCTTTCAAGATTTTTTTCGGCTATAGATTGATTGAAAAAGGAAATTTCATTGTTCACTGCGGCAGCTACGTCGATTTCGATGCGTATTGGAATGCCCGCAGATATCTCCGCTTGCTTTGGCCAGTGTTTATCAAGTTCGTCTCGTAACGTCTTCTCGACGGCGCGTTCGCTGAGGCGTCGCACGTGTGTCGCAACCGCTACAAGAGCAGCAGATCTCGCTGAATCAACGAGAGCGTTCGCATCTTCACCGGTCACGGATGCATGGCGTATAGCTAGCTTTCTTTGAATTTCAGGGTGATAGTAGATCGATTCAACAGAATACACGTCTACGGCATAGACGCCTTTCTCTTTGAGCCGTGAAATGTCGTCTGGCGTCCGGCGGTCGTTATCCACAATTCCAAAAGCGCGTAGCCAAGCAAACTCTGTTGCGCTTCGAATACCCGAGACAGCATGATCGACTTCACGGCAGCTTGCCTTCGAAATGATGGTTACATTTGGAAAAACAAGACTATAGAGTGGCTTATCCAGACTCCGCTCATCTCCCTCAATGAATAGTAATGTTCGCCGCGCCCCAAGAATGTCCTTCTTTATCTCCTCGTCGATGCTGGATTGCGCAGGAACTACGTCGGCATCCCATGAAGTGACTGTTGTTCCGTGGTAGGTGCAGCCGCGAATAAGCATGGTGCGCGCACTAGGATTATCAAGAGGGAGCATTACGTCGTGAGTAGAGACAACGAATGCGCAGTCCATACGCTTAGCAAACAGAAGCGTCAGCAAGGGAGAAATGATCGATCTGTGAAGATGGCGCTCTGGTTCGTCAATGAGTAGCAACGTTCCGGGGACAACTGTGAGAACACTTGCAGCAATTAATAGGGCATTCCGTTCTCCGTCAGAGAGTTCCGCAACGCTATACGGAGCACTGCCGGACTTGCTTGCAAGGACTTGCTCATTTTCCTTTACCGATATCTCAATTGGTATGTTTGACAGGCGAAGCAATTCGTTGATTATTTTTATAGGTGCATCTTTCTTTGATAACGTCTTTGCCAAATCAATGTTGCCGCTGTCTACGGCGCCAGCAATATTTCGAGCCCGAATGTTTTCGGCGTCAATTAGATCGTAGATCGCCATGTTGGCTCTATGCGAGGCATAGTCATCCTTCCAGCGCGACTGTACGCGCGTATCACTAGTAGAAATATTAGTTTCCATACTTCTCTTTTCTGCCGGCGACAACGATATCGAACTTGATGAAAACCAAGTTTGTCGATGTGCGGAAATCCGTTGGGACTTTCCGTGATGCGCACTATAGAGCTTTTGCATCAGACTCGACTTTCCAGTTCCGTTTGCTCCAAGGATGAAAAGGCATTGACCAATATCGAGCCCAACTTCTAAAGAAGAGCCATTCGGCTCAGGGATCGTGAATTCAAAAGACATAATCTGAATATCTCGTAGTGTTAGCGAAAAGTTTGAGAGCGTTGAAATACACCGGCCCAACCGTGGGTCAGGCGCTGGCAGCCTGTTCGGCTTTGGCTTGCGTCAGCAGCGCGTGCAGCATCTCGGTGGACAGGCCGTGCAGCACCAGCCGGTAGCCGGCGCGCAGCGTGCTCATCGGCACCAGCGGGTGCTTGTTGTTGAGCAGGATCAGGTGTTCGGGTCGGCCCAGCAGCGTGGCGGCGTAGATGCCGATGGTCTCGTCGAGCTGCAGCGAGTTGGTGGCGCGCCAGAAGTCGTTGTCGGTGAGGAAGAACTGATAGATCGGCGTGAAGCATTCGATGGCGGTCTGCAGGTCGATCAGGTTGAAGCGCCCGCGGGGCATGTCTTCGAGGCGCACGGCGGGTGGTTCGATCATGCCGAAGTCGGGGTGCTCAGCGAGCCCCAGCGTGATGTTCTGGTCACGCAGGCCCTGGTTGAGGCGGATGACGAAATTGAACAGGTTGAGGTCGTGCTTGAGGAAGAGCTCGTCTTCCAGCTCGTCGATGGTGACGGGGGTGAGCGGCGAGGTTTCCACCGGCACCGGAGCATTGCGCCCGATGAACTCGAGAATCTGCGAGCCAAGCGCGAAATGCCGCAGGATCAGCCAGTTGGCCTCCGGCGAGACGAAGCGCTTGAGCCCTTGGGCAAGCAGGCGGTGGAGCAGGCGCGAAGCGGCCCAGTTGCGCGGCATCACGATCTTGACGATCTGGATCAGGATGATGAAGGCGCGTGCCAGTGGGCGCACGAAGGGCAGCAGGTACTGACGTGAGCGCGAGCTGGAATCCCTCAGCCAGGCGGCCTTTACGTCGTCGGGCAGCGGCGTGCTGCGGTCCAGATACAGCGCATGCCAGGGATTGGGGTCGAGCGGGTCGTGTTCGGCGGGCAGGAAGTCGGGCAGGGGGCTCATGCGTCTTCGTCCAGGATGTGGCGGAACTGCATCAGGTATAGCCGTGCGGTGTGCGTGGCGGTATCCAGAATACTGCGGGCGGCGGCCGGGTCGACCAGCAGCGCGAGTTCGACGGCCTGCAGCCAGCGCTGCAGATGGTGCAGATCGTTCTCGCCGTGATACTCCAGAAAGCGGAAGGCCGACGGCGGCAGCGCGACCTGTTTGCGCAGCAGCGGCAGCAGCGCCGGAACGATGCGCTGGCCGGTGCCTTCGATGATGTAGATCGCGCCGAGCAGGCCGATGGGGTTGGGCGTGGCGGCCAGCGCGTGCAGATAGGCGTTGAGCGCTTCGCCGCCGGGGTTGCGGCGCAGCGCGTCGAGTTCTGCCGTGCCGCCGGCTGCGCGGTAATCCTCGTACAGGATGCGGAAATCGAACTGCTCTTCGCCGGCATGGGTCTCGACCAGGTCACCGAGCGCGGCGAAGGTGCCGTCCATCGACGCCACCGCTTCGCGCATCCACTTGCTGCCCTCGCGCACCTGCGGCACCCATTGGGCCGTCCAGTTGCGGTAGTCGGCGACATCGAAGCGCCCTGACACCAGCTTGTGCACCACCGGCGTGCGCCACACCTCGGAGCGGTAGTCGTGCCAGATGCCGGCCAGCCGCGTCAGTAACTGACGCAGGTGTTCGGGCGCGCCGGCCGGGTCATGTGGCGGTGCGGGCAGCTCGTCAGCGATTTCTGCACGTGCCCTGCGTGGGGCCGCGACCATCGGAGGCGTATCCGCGGCCTCTACCTCGAACAGCATGTAGGCCGCGCTGATGCGCCCCGATTCGGGGACGAAGCAGAAGATCTTCTCGCCTGGCCGCAGTTCGTGCGTGTCCAGAAATTCGGCCAGCATGATGTAGATCGACGCAGCGCCGGTGTTGCCGCGCGTGGCAAGGTTGCTGTACCAGCGCTCGCGCGGAATCGTCAGCCCGGCCTTGTCGAGCAGGTCTTCGACCACCGGGATGAAGCGCGCCGACGAGTAATGGCACAGGAAGTGATCGATGTCCGCCGAATCCACCCAGCCCTCACGCACCAGTCCGACGTACTCGTGGATCGACACGTCGAACAGATGCGGCAGCAGCCGGATGTCCTGGCGCAGCGACAGGGCACCATCGGCCTCGGCCTCGCTGGCCGACGCGAAATCCAGGTACGAGCGTCTGCGGTCGGCTGACAGGCCGAGCTGCATGCACACCGGGTAGTCGCCGGCAAAGCTCTTCTGGTGCACCCAGTTCAATTTCAGGCGCAGCCCGTTGCGCCCGCTCGGTGTGCGCGTGAGCAGCAGCGCACCGGCCCCGTCGGACAGCATCCAGCGCAGGAAGTGGGCGTCAAAGTCGGCGTCGTAGCCGCGCGGCGCGAAGCGGCTCTTCTTGAAGATGCGCGACGGCATTTCGGCTGCGGCGGCGATGGCATGCCGATGCTCGCCCAGCTCGATGGCCTGCGCGGCGTGCTTGATGGCCAGCACGCCAGCCGCGCATACGCCCTGACTGGACAGCGTCTCCATCGGCGGCGCGCCGAGCTCGCCGTGAATCATGCTGGCAAAGCCAGGCATGATCGCGTCGCCCCCGCTGGAACCGACCGACAGCAGTCCCGCGTCGCCCAGCGCGAAATCGGCACGTGCCGCGCAGTCGCGGATGGCCGCCGCGGCCAGCGCGGCATGCGACATCGTGGTGTTGCCGTTGGCGTCCAGCGCGTAATGCCGCTGCGTGATGCCGTTCTCGGCCAGGATGCGCGCCTTGAGGCGGCCCGACAGACGGTTGAGCGGCGCAATGCAGGCGTCCATGCCGGCGTTGTCGATGGCCGGGCCGGGCAAGTGATAGCCGGCGGACTCTACATAGACGTGGTCAAAGCGGGTGGGCATCCGGAGGGCTCCCTGAGGATGAGGTGTCGGGTGGTGCGTGCCGTGCCGTGGCGGATTCGGCTATCAGGCTGCGGCCGCGCCAGCGTTCGGAAAACAGGCCGAGCACGAAGCTGCGGAACATGTAGGCGGCCAGCCCACCGGCGTTCAGGCGCGGGTCGACCTGCGGGCGGTAGCGTGCGTGCAGTGCCGGCAGTTCGCTCCAGTGCGCACGCGGGTGCTCGTGGTGGGCGGTGTGCAGGCCGATGTTGAACAGCAAGGGGTTCACCCAGCCTTCGAAATTGCGCGCGTAGTTGAAGCGCGACCGGCCGTCGGCATGCGCGTGCTGCAGGTAGTTGGTGGCGAGCAGCCAGTGCAGGCCGTGCAGTTGCGGCAGCAGTACCAGCAGCAGCCATTTCTCGGTGTCGATCATGGCCAGGGTCGCCCACAGCAGCGCCACGGCGGCGTATTGCAGTAGGGCGTGTCGCCATACGGCACTGCCGCGCTGCTTGTGCAGCCAGCGCAGGAACAGCGGGTAGAGCACGGTCGCGGCCTGAAAGGGGTGCAGCAGATAGCCCCACAGGTGGTTGGTGTCGCCGCCGAAGCGGTAGGTGCGCGCCACGTCCAGCGGGCCGTGCTTGTAGCGGTGGTGGTTGGCGACATGCGCCGGGTAAAACACGAAGGTGGGGTGGCCCTGCAGCATGCTCAGCCACAGGTCGGTGGCGCGGTTGAGATGCCTGTTGCGCCACATCCGGCGGTGCGCGTGATTGTGGTGGATTACGCCGGTGCCGAGCGTCAGGAACAGCGTAGCAGCGTACAGCGGCAGCGAGATGCCGTACTGCCACTGCCAGGCCACCAGCACCGGCAGCAACAGCAGATACGCCAGGCTCTGCAGGTCGCGCCGGTTATGCAGCATGCCGTTTCGCTTCACGTGCGAGGTCGAGCGCGATGCGCTCTTTGGCAGCGTCGGGCGGCAGCGCGGTGCCGCACAGGCGGTCCATGAACGGGAACATGAAGCTGTAGTTGCCGTGAAAACAGGCGTGATGCAGGTGATGCCGGCGTGCGCCGTTGAGCCACCAGCGGTCGCGGTCGAAATCCGGCAGGAAGTCGTAGTTGGAGTGGCCGACGGAGTTGAAGGTGAGGCTGAAGATCGGCAGTGCCAGCAGCGCGGCGAAGCTGAAATCGTGTACCAGCATCGGCAGGATCAGGACGTTGCCGAGCATCGCCGCCTCGACCGGGTGGAAGCTGTAAGTGGCCCACGGCGTGGTCACCACCGAGCGGTGGTGCGGCAGATGGAAGCGGCGCAACCAGCGCGTGTGCAGCAGCCAGTGGTTGGCGTAGAAGTGCACTTCGTTCCACACCACCAGTACCAGCATCTCGATGGCGATCTGCCACCACGACGGATCGACCGCGAGCCTCGCCCAGCCCAATTGCAGCAAGCCCCACGGCAACACCAGCCCGGCGCCGAACAGCAGCACGGAGGAGGCTGATTGGAGCAGCTCGCGTCGCAGCTGCCCTGGCGCGAGCGGGCGCGGATCAAGCAGCCTGCCGTAGCCGATGGCTGGCAGCAGATGCCGCGTGAGCACCGTGGTCAGCGTGCCGAAGAAAAGATAGATGCCGCCGAAGAACAGCCACCCCGCGAGGATGATTTCGTACCAGCGCGATTCGAGCACGAAGGCTTGCATGGTCGTGGGCGGCGAGCATGTCGATGGGATGGGAAGTGTATGCGATGGCGGCTGGGCGGGCCATACGTCGCGGCGTCTGAAGCACCTCGCGCATGCGCAAATTGCAGCCGAAGCTGCCCATTTCCGCATGTGCGCCATTCAGCCTTGGGCGAATTCAAGCGGGGACCGTTGCGCGTCGGCCGTCCCCGTGATCAGAACGCCCGCTGCCAGCCCACGGCAATCCATGAACTGGCTGCTTCGCCCTTGGTCGTCGCATTCAGCATGACCGATGCCGTGCCACCAGCCAGCGCGCCGTCCACGCCCACGCCGGCGCGCAGCCAGTTGCGGTCATTCTCTACGCCGTCCAGATCGAAGCCGAACAAACCGACCACTTCGCCGGAGGTGCGCGCGCCCTTGCGCTGCGAGCGGTGCGCGGCTTCCAGTGTGCCGTGCAGTTTCCAGCCGTTGGTGAGCGGGTGTGCTGCGTTGAGGCCGACACGCAGTTCGGTAGTCTTGTCGGTGCGCTGGTCGAAGCGGACCGGGAAGCCGCCGCCGGTTTCGGTGTATCCGTCCAGTTGTGCCTTGCCGTGGCTCAGGTCGATGTAGGGCGTCAGGTCGGTCGAACCCGCACGCCACACGTCGAGCCAGTCCAGCCGGGCACGCAGGCTCCAGCTGTCGAGATCGGTCTTGCCGCGCGAGGTGTCGGGCATGCCCGCATTGAGATAGCCGCGGCGCAGATCGGCTTTGCCCCAGTTGGCATAGCCACCCAGGGTGGCCCACAAGGTGCCACCGAGCGGGATCAGTGCTTCGGCCAGGACATACGTACCGTAGGTCCTGGCCTCGCCGCCCAGCGTCTGGTTCTGCCGCGCCCAGGTCTGGCCGATCGAGACGTTGAGTTGTGCAGATCCGAAATTGCGACCGAAACCGACTTCAGCCAGCCCGATGGTGCCGCTGCGTCCGCCGTGGTCGTCGCGCCCCCAGTCGCCCGCCAGCCAGAAGGCATTGCGGCCGGGCTCGACCAGGCGCATCAGCGGCCGGCTGTGGGCGCCATGGATGGCGGTGCCGGCGGACGTCAAGGCCATGTTTGCGGAGCTCCCGCTGAAAGCCAGGCTTTGCTGTACGTCTTCGAGTGCGATGAGGCCGCTGCCGCTGTCACCGTCCTCGTCGGCAGCCGCCACGCGGGCGATGAAGCTGCCGTTGTTTGAAAGTCGTCCGACGACCACGCTGCCGTCGCTGTTCGTGGCGGTCGCGCTGAAGGTGAGATCGCTCGCAACGCTGACGTCGTTGGCCTGCAGCCAGTCTTCGACCGTCTGCATGCCGTCTGCCTGCGTCCAGCGGACGGCACGAGAGAGCTGGTACGGATCGTTCGGGTCGTCTGCGCTCCCCACCACCACCTTGCCGTCTGAGGAGGTGCCATACGCGAACGACTCGTCGCCGCCCAAAGTGCCGAGGCTGACCATGCCGCTGTCTTCGGTCCAGCGGAATGCCTGAAACGTGGTACTGCCAGCGGTGGCGGAGTATCCGACGACTACGGTGCCGTCAGCCGATGTGGCGCTGCTGCGGGAGGCAGTGCCGCCCAGCAGCGTACCCAGATCGGCCATCCCGCCCCCGCTTGTCCAGCGGAATGCCCGGAACTGGTTGTCCGCGTTCTGGGCGCGCCCGACGATGGTCGCGCCGTCTGCAGATGCGCCCGACGCGTAGGAGGCCGTGCCGCCCAGTGTGCCCAGCTCGGTCATGCCGTCCTCACTGGTCCAGCGGAAAGCGCGCCATGCAGCGTTGCCCGTCGTTTCGGCCTCGCCGACCACGACTGCGCCATCCGCAGAAATGCCTCGTGCGACTGCCCCCGCACCACCTAGGGTCCCGAGGTCGACCGTGCCCGCGTCAGCAGTCCATCGAAAGGCGCGCTTGCTCTTGCTGCCCCTCGTCTCTGCTTCCCCAACGATTACGTTGCCGTCTCCGGAAACCCCGTAGGCATAGATTTTTGAGCCTCCGCCGAGCGCCTCGATACTCAAATTGCCCGTAGCGCTGGTCCTACGGTACGAGCTGACCCCCCTGTAGCCGCCGTCCGCCGAGATCCAGCCGATGACAACCGAGCCGTCTGCCGACACGCCGGTGGCGCTGCTCGCATATCCGCCGAGCTTGCCCAGGTCCTCAATGCCGTTCTCGACTTGCGCCAGAACCGTCAGTGGCACAAACAGCATGGGTATCGTAAGGGCGTGGCGCAGTGCCGTAGCAATGCCGCTGGGTTTCAGGGCAGGTCCAGCACAGGGGGTAGCGGTCATCGCGGATGCATTCTCGGTTGGGTATGGGCATCCGGCTTGTTCTGTTCGTTAGGCTGGACCGACTGGATAGTCTCATGTGTCCGGAAGGGGCTCTGAAGACTGGCTTCAATTTCGGCAACTTTCTCTTGAGCGGCACGCTTGTGTTGTCTCCCAGCCACGAACCGGAGCGTTCGTGAACGGGAATGGTCTGAAGGCAGCCAAAAGGAATGGCAGCGCAAGCTGCCATTTCTTTGAAAGCGTCAGATGTGATGTGCTCAGGCGTGTTGCAGGAGCACCGCTTCGGGCCGCTGCCGGCAGGCGGAATTCGGGTCACTACCGAAGGCGGTGTCATCCGGCTCGTCGCCCTGCATGGCTGCGATCTGTTCGCGCAGCGTGTCGAGTGCTTGTGCGCCGGTAATCAGGCGCTGGCGGCCGGAGGCCGAGCGCAGGCGCATGGCGGGGACGCCGCGGATGCCGAGCCGCTCTGCTTCGCGTCGGTCGGCCTGCACCGCTGCGGTGAAGTCGCCGTTCTGCAGCGCGAACTTGAGGCGGGCGGCGTTCAGGCCGATGGCGCGTCCGATGCTGGTCAGCACGCTGATCTTGCCGATGTCGCGGCCGTGCTCGAAGAAGGCCTGGAACAGCGACAGGCGCATCTTGTCGCCCAGTCCGTGCTCGCGTGCGAACAGCTCGGCCTCGAAGGCCAGGCGGCTGCGCGGTTGCACCGGCGGCAGGCGCAGGCGCATGCCGCGCTCTTCGGCCATGGGGTAGACGTGATCCTGCCAGGCCTCGCGCAGGTAGTTGCCGCGCGGATCAAGGGTGGGGGCCGGCTCGGGGCGCAGTTCGAAGGCGCGCCAGCGGATCTCAAGCTCACCGCCGAATTCGGCGCGCAGGGCGTCGAGCACGGGGGCTTCGAGATAGCAGAAGGGGCAGACGAAGTCGCTCCAGACGTCGAGGGTAATTCTGGGCATGATGCGGCAGGCGTTGTGCGCCCGCGGGTTGTGGATCGGCGGTGGGTGGAGGGCATTATCGCCGATTTGGTTCCCCTGAATCACGCGAAGCTTACAAAAAACTTACAAGACGAAATCCGGTGCGGATGGGCTGCTCAGATGAACATCTCGCGGATGTCGGAGCTGGAACGTTTTCCGAAGTTGTCGCGATGCCGGTCCAGCCACTCGGTCGCCATCTCGCGACCACGGTCACGCAGCATGCGCAGCAGCGGCGGGTTGGGCAGCAGGCGTGTTTCCGCCGCGAGGTCGCCGGTGTGCGCATCGGACTCGAGGACATGGAAGCGGGTGTGTTGCAGCCGCCGTTCGAGGCGCCCGGACAGCAGCGAGCGCGCCGAGCCGGCGCGGGCGTAGCGGCGCATCTCGCGCAGGAATGTGGCGTTGAAGGCCAGTTCCAGCGTGCGGTTGCGGATGTCCTCGGCGCTGTGCGGCGTGGTCGCATGCAGCAAGGGGGCGAGCAGCACCAGCAGGATGTCGCGGGATTCGCACTCGTAGAGCAGCGGGAAGACCGCCGGATTGGCCGAGAAGCCGCCGTCCCAGTAGGGCTCGCCGTCGATTTCGATGGCGCGTGAGATGGTCGGCAGGCAAGCCGAGGCGAGCACGGTGTCGGCACTCAGTTCATGCGTTTCGAACAGGCGCAGCTTGCCGCTGTTGGCGTGGGTGGCGGCGACAAAGAGCTTGAGCGGGGACTGCGCGCGCAGCCGCTCGAAGTCGATCTGCGAGCTGAGCAGGTCACGCAGCGGATTGATATCGAAGGGGTTCATCTGCGCTGGCGAGAAATAGCGCGACCAGTGCAGCAGCATGCGGGTGGCCGGTGCAACGCGTCCCGCGTCGCTCTGGCCGCCGGAGGGAAACCCCGGCGGAGACTTGCTGCCGACACCTTCCCAGAACGTGTTAAGGGCCGCACGGGCGCCCTCGCGACCGTCTTCGAGCAGCCCGTGGGCGAGCACGACGGCGTTGATGGCGCCTGCGCTGGTGCCGCTGATGCCTTCGAAGTCAATCCGCTCGTCTTCGAGCAGTGCGTCCAGTACGCCCCAGGTGAAAGCGCCGTGGGCGCCCCCGCCCTGCAGGGCCAGACTGATGCGCGGATTCTTCGGGGAAGTCAATCGCATGTGCCACCTTATGCTGCTATGCAACATTCGTTCAGGCTAGCACTGTATTAGAGTTAAGTGAAATTATTCAATTGTTACGTTGCGGTGCAAAAATCTACTGGAAGGCGACCTCGGCAAAGCTCCTGAGCTTGCGGCTGTGCAGGCGGTCGATGCCCTGTTCGCGCAGCAGCTCGATGGTGCGCAGGCCGATGCGCAGGTGCTGGTCGACGCGCTGGCGGTAGAAGGTGTCGGCCATGCCGGGCAGCTTGATCTCGCCGTGCAGCGGTTTGTCACTGACGCACAGCAAGGTGCCGTAGGGCACGCGGAAGCGGAAGCCGTTGGCGGCGACGGTGGCGGATTCCATGTCCAGCGCCACGGCGCGGCTCTGGCTGAAGCGGCGCTCCGGCGCGGACGCGTTGCCGTGCGAAGGCAGCAGCTCCCAGTTGCGGTTGTCGGTGCTGGCGACGGTGCCGGTGCGCATGATGCGTTTGAGTTCGTAGCCGGAGAGCCTGGTCACTTCGGCCACGGCGGCCTCCAGCGCCAGCTGGATCTCGGCCAGCGGCGGAATCGGCACCCACGGCGGCAGCTCTTCGTCGAGCACGTGGTCTTCGCGCACATAGCCGTGGGCCAGCACGTAGTCGCCCAGCTGCTGCGTGGTGCGCAGGCCGGCGCAGTGGCCGAGCATGATCCAGGCGTGCGGGCGCAGCACCGCGATGTGGTCGGAAATGGTCTTGGCGTTGGACGGGCCTACGCCGATGTTGACCATGGTGATGCCGGCGCTGTCGCCGCGCGTCAGATGGTAGGCCGGCATCTGGGGCATGCGCGGGGGCGGGGCGCCGCGCTCGTCGCCAGGCTGGGCGGGCAGCCCGGCGCGGCGGGTGATGACGTTGCCGGGTTGCACGAAGGCTTCGTAGCCATGCGCGCCGGTTTCGTCCGCCATCAGTTCGTGACCGAGCGCGATGAACTGGTCGATGTAGAACTGGTAGTTGGTGAACAGCACGAAGTTCTGGAAATGCTCGGGGTCGCTGCCCGCGTAATGGCGCAGGCGCTGCAGCGAGTAATCCACGCGCGGCGCGGTGAACAGCGCCAGCGGCTGCGGATGGCCCGGCGGCGGTTCATAGGTGCCGTTGGCAATGCCGTCGTCCATTGCGGCCAGATCGGGCAGGTCGAAGAGGTCGCGCAGGCGGCGGCGCCGTTCGGCATCGAGCCGGCCCTCGAAGTGGTCCATGCCGGCCAGCGCAAAGTGGATCGGAATCGGCTGCGTGCTGGTGCCGATCTCGATGTCCACCTTGTGATTCTCGATCAACAACTGGAACTGTTCGCGGTAGTAGTTGGCGAAGAGGTCCGGCCGCGTGAGCGTGGTTTCGAAGGTGCCGTGACCCGCCACAAAGCCATAGGCCAGGCGCGAATCCGGCCGCGCAACGGTGTCGACCCGCACGCGGGCAAACGGGTAGCAGGCGCGCAGGCGCCGGTCGAAGTTTTCGCCCGCCACGAAAAGACGCAGCGATTCACGCAGCCATTCCGTGCTGGCGGCGTAGATCTCCTGCACGCGCGTCAGCGCGGCGTCGGGGTCGTCGAAACGGGCGGGGGCAATGTAG
This sequence comes from Pseudazoarcus sp. NS36, assembly GCF_059703705.1. Classification (NCBI taxonomy): domain Bacteria; kingdom Pseudomonadati; phylum Pseudomonadota; class Betaproteobacteria; order Rhodocyclales; family Zoogloeaceae; genus Pseudazoarcus; species Pseudazoarcus sp. NS36. Next base: position 72,691 of record NZ_BAAKJA010000004.1, read on the forward strand.
GGCGGTTCGGTGTGCATGGCGGCGGATCGTGTATGTGATGCGGTCATCTTACCTGTGTGATCCGGCACGCTGGCGCGCTTGGTCTGCGCTGCGAAAGGCGTCGGTTATGCCGTTCGGTGTAGTGCCAGCACTACACGACAATCACTACACGCGCGATACCGGCCCCCGGCCCCGATGCGGATGATGCAAGGCGTCAACCAAGCCGCATGGGGCGCCGCAATGAAGAAAGCCGGATTCCGACTCGGGGTGTATGTCTTCAAGGACGCCGAGGTCGTCGACTACGCCGCGCCCTGCGGTGTGTTCTCGGTGGCTCGCAGGCTCGATCCCGAGCTGGACGTGTTCCTGATTGCCGAGAGCATGCGGCCGGTGCAGACCCAGGCCGGTTTCACGGTCATTCCCAACTATTCCTTCGCCGACAAGCCGGCGATGGACGCCTTCCTGATCCCCGGCGGCTTCGGTACGCGTCAGGAAATGCACAACACCAACCTGCATGACTTCGTGCGCGCGCTGCCCGAGCACTGCCTGATCACCAGCGTGTGCACCGGCTCCTGGATCTACGGCGCGATGGGTCTGCTCGACGGCCTGCCCGCCACCAACCGCAAGGAGCCGGACCGGCTCGAAGCCTCGCACATGGGCAAGACCCCGATTGACCGCCTGGCCGAGATCGCACCGGCTTGCCGCATCAGCCGGGCGCGGGTCGTGGACGCTGGCCGCATCGTCACCGGCGGCGGCATCTGCTCAGGCATGGAGATGGGTTTTCACCTGCTGCGCCGTGCCGGATACGACGACGTCTTCATTCACGACGTGGCGCGAATCATGGAATACCACCGCGCCTACGAGCTGTACGAACACGACATCGAATACGCGACGCCGCCAACGTCGGCGCGTCTTGCGTCCGCCTGAAACATCCGCCTGAAACCAACGAAGGAGTCAGCCATGTCCGCCTACCGCAATCCGTTTGACCCGAATGTCCGCCTGCAGCGCGGCGGCTGCAGCTGCGGCCGCCACAACAGCCAGTCCGAGCACGACCACGCTGTCGCCATCGAGGCGCGCGAGATGCAGGAGCGCGTGGTCGAAACCGCCGTGATGCAGGCGCTGTTCCCGCAGGACGAATTGCGTCGCAAGTTCCTGCGTGCGGTGGGTAGCGGTACGGCGCTGGCGGCGGTTTCCAGCATCTTCCCGATGGCCATGGCCAAGGAGGCTTTTGCGTCCGCCGGCGGTCCGCTGGAGAAGAAGAAGCTGTCGGTCGGCTTCATTCCCATCACCTGCGCCACGCCCATCATCATGGCCCACCCGCTCGGCTACTACGCCAAGTACGGCCTGGACGTGGAAGTGGTCAAGACCGCCGGCTGGGCGGTGGTGCGCGACAAGGCGCTGGCCAAGGAATACGACGCGGCCCACATGCTCTCGCCGATGCCGTTGGCGATCTCGATGGGCGTGGGCTCCAACGCCATTCCCTACACCATGCCGGCCGTCGAGAACATCAACGGTCAGGCCATCACATTGTCGATGGCGCACAAGGACAAGCGCGACCCGAAGGACTGGAAGGGTTTCCGCTTTGCCGTGCCGTTCGACTATTCGATGCACAACTACCTGCTGCGCTACTACCTCGCCGAGCACGGCATCGACCCGGACAAGGATGTATCCATCCGCTCCGTCCCGCCGCCGGAAATGGTGGCCAACCTGCGCGCCGGCAACATCGACGGCTTCCTCGCGCCGGACCCGGTCAACCAGCGTGCGGTGTATGACGGCGTGGGCTTCATCCATTTGCTGTCGAAAGAGATCTGGGACGGTCATCCGTGCTGCGCGTTTGCTGCCAGCAAGAAGTTCGTCACCGAAATGCCCAACACCTATCAGGCGCTGCTCAAAGCCATCATCGACGCCACCGCCTACGCCCGCAAGGCAGAGAACCGCAAGGAAATCGCCGCTGCGATTGCGCCGACCAACTACCTCAACCAGCCGGTGACGGTGGTCGAGCAGGTGCTCACCGGTACCTACGCCGATGGCCTGGGCAACGTCATCAAGGACCCCAACCGCATCGACTTCGACCCCTTCCCGTACGAGTCCTTCGCGGTGTGGATCCTCACGCAGATGAAGCGCTGGGGCCAGATCAAGGGCGACGTCGACTACGCCAAGGTCGCCAAGGAAGTCTTCCTCGCCACCGACGCCACCAAGCTGATGAAGGAAGTCGGCATGGAAGCGCCGGCTTCTACCTCCAAGCTGTTCTCGGTGATGGGTAAGCCCTTCGACCCGAGCAAGCCGAAGGAATACGTGGATTCCTTCGCCATCAAGAGGAGCTGAGCAATGAAAGCCCGTCCCTGGCTCGCGCCATTTCTGTCGGTGGTGTTTCTCAGCATCTTCCTCGGCCTGTGGCATCTGGCCACGATGAAGACGGCCGGCGAAGTGATTGTCGATCCCGAGTACGCCGCGCTGATCGGTGCGGCGGCGGCAACCGGTGGCCAGTCGGCCATGCCGGGGCCGGGCGATGTCGCGGCAAAGATGTGGGGTCACATCTCCGACCCGTTCTACGACAACGGCACCAACGACAAGGGCATCGGCATCCAGCTCGCGCATTCGGTCGCGCGGGTGGCCATCGGCTTTGGGCTGGCGGCGTTGCTGGCCGTGCCGCTGGGCTTTGTCATCGGCATGTCGCCGCTGGTGTACAAGGCGCTCGATCCCTTCATCCAGATCCTCAAGCCGATCTCGCCGTTGGCCTGGATGCCGCTGGCGCTCTACACCATCAAGGATTCGGACATCTCGGCGATCTTCGTGATCTTCGTGTGTTCGCTGTGGCCGATGCTGATCAACACCGCCTTTGGCGTGGCCTCGGTGCGCAAGGACTGGGTCAACGTGGCCCGCACGCTGGAAGTGAGCCGCATGCGCACTGCCTTCCAGGTGATCCTGCCGGCCGCCGCGCCGACCATCATGACCGGCATGCGCATCTCGGTCGGCATTGCCTGGCTGGTCATCGTCGCGGCGGAAATGCTCGTCGGCGGCACCGGCATCGGCTACTTCGTGTGGAACGAGTGGAACAACCTCTCCATCGCCAACATCATCAGCGCCATTCTCTTCATCGGCCTGATCGGCATGTTGCTCGACCTCACGCTGGCGCGTCTGGCTCGCGCCGTTACGTACAGGGAGTAAGCATATGAGCCAAGCATTTCTCAAGGTTGAAGGTCTCGCCAAGCAGTTTCCCGGCGTGACCGTGTTCGAGAACATCCACTTCGGCATCGAAAAGGGCGAGTTCGCCTGCATCATCGGCCACTCGGGCTGCGGCAAGACCACCATCCTCAACGTGCTGGCTGGCCTCGATCAGGCCAGCGACGGCGTGGTCATCATGGACGGCAAGGAGATTTCCGGCCCGTCACTCGACCGCGGCGTGGTGTTCCAGGGCCATGCCCTGCTGCCGTGGCTCTCCACGCTGAAGAACGTCGAGTTCGGCGTGCGTTCGCGCTGGCCGGGCTGGAGTGCCAAGCAGGTCACTGAGCACAGCACCAAGTACCTCGAAATGGTCGGTCTCGGTGGCGCCCTGCACAAGAAGCCGGCCGAGCTTTCCGGCGGTATGAAGCAGCGTGTGGGCATCGCGCGGGCCTTTGCCATCCAGCCCAAGATGCTGCTGCTCGACGAGCCCTTCGGTGCGCTCGATGCGCTCACGCGCGGGACCATCCAGGACGAGCTGCTCTCCATCGTGCAGGCCACTAAGCAGACGGTGTTCATGATCACGCACGACGTCGACGAGGCCATCCTGCTCGCCGACAAGATCCTGCTGATGAGCAACGGCCCGTTCGCACGCATCGCTGAAGTGGTCGAAGTCACGATGCCGCGGGACCGCTCGCGCAGCACCATGCACCACGACCCGCAGTACTACCGCATCCGCAACCACCTCGTCGATTTCCTGGTGAATCGTTCCAAGGACTACGCCGGCGACGCACTGGTTGCCCACGACCCGAAGAACCCGCCCGTCGTGCGTCCCGGCCTCGACCAGAGCGCCGAAGTCGTCGAACTGCCCACCCATTTTTCCCGCGCACCGGCCGAAAAAGCCCGCGCAGTCTGACCCACTGACCCCGCAAGGAGAACCATCATGAACCTGAGCGACATCCCCACCAGCACCAAGTACATGACCCGCAACGACGTCACCGAAATGGTCGTCGCCCAACGCATCCAGAAGAAGCTGACCTGGGCCGAAATCGCCGAGGCCATCGGCCAGTCCAAGGAATGGACCACCGCCGCCCTGCTCGGCCAGATGCAGATGAGCGAAGAGCAGGCCAAGAAGGCGGCCGAGATCCTCGACCTGCCGGACGCCGCCGTCGCGCTGCTGTGCGTCGTGCCCTACAAGGGCTCGCTGCCCACCGCCGTGCCGACCGACCCGCTGATCTACCGCTTCTACGAGCTGGTCAGCGTGTACGGCACGACCTTCAAGGAGCTGATCCACGAAGAATTCGGCGACGGCATCATGTCCGCCATCGACTTCAAGATGGATCTGTCGCGTCTGCCTGATCCCAACGGTGATCGCGTGCAGATCGTGATGTCGGGCAAGTACCTGGCCTACAAGCAGTACTGATTTCCTGAAGTCAGCTGCCGTCGGGGCGGCTGCATGGAAGAACGGCCGCGGGGGAAACTCCGCGGCCGTTGTCGTTTGGCGCTCAAGATGTCGGTTGCAGTGCGGGCTGCGCGTCGTGCAGCTGCACCGTGCATGCGCGCGAAGGGGCTTGCCTCAGCCCTGCAGCATGGCTTCGAACACCGATTCGATGTCGAAATGCTCGCCTTCATCACCATTGAGTTTCAGTGATTGCTCGACATGCTGCAGGTGATGCACGAGCTGTTCGCGGGCGCCACTGACGTCACCGTTGCGGATGCATTCGACGATGTCGTGGTGTTCGTGATCCTTGCAGGCCTTGGCGTCGGGCGAGTCGTACAGCCAGATGATGAGGCTGCTCAGAGCGACCAGACGGCGCGTAATGTCGTAGAACAGGCTGTTGCCGGTGAGCTCGGCGAGCAGCAGGTGGAAGTCGCCGGTGAGACGGGTCAGGGCGTCCTGGTCATTTTCGGCGCGGGCGCGCGTTTCGAGCTTGAGGTGGTCGTCGAGGCGCTTGAGGGCGTCGCTCGTCGTGCCACGTGCGAGCTGCTCGACGATGGCGGTTTCGATGGCGCGCCGCGCGGCAAAAACTTCACTGGTTTCGCGCGCACTGGGGCTGGCAACGTAGGCGCCGTGGTTGGGCTTGAGCGTGATGATGCGGTCTTGCGCGAGGCGGCAGAAGACTTCGCGCAAGCGCGTGCGGCTGACCCCGAAAACGCGGCACAGACGCTCTTCCGACAGCTTGGTGCCGGGTGGCAGCTTGCGATGCGCAATGGCATCGAAGGTGAGGTCGTAGATGCGCTGGTTGTCGATCACCGGCCGCGTGGAGGCGGACTTCGGGCTGGCTGCTTTTTTGGCCGTGCGGGTAGCGGGCATGGTGATCGTGAAGCGAAGTGGACTGTCTGTATTGTCGCGGTCGGACGAATCGCTGTAAACGGGATGGGCAAGAGATTGTCGACACTGTTGTCTGCTGCGTCTCGGTCAACTCGCCATGCAGGCCCGCAAATCGCTGTTACGTCGCACCCGTTGTACACATGCGGGCGCCGCGTAGCGCCGCCCGCATGTCTTGTTCAGCGCGCTGCCGGACGACCCCACAGGCGCAAGCGGGAAACGCCCCCGTCCGGATAGATGTTGAAGCGGATGTGGGAGATCGCGCCGAGCGACGCAATCTCGCTGCTGAATGTGTGGATGGCGTTCGCGGTCAGCTTCTGCTCGGGCAGCAGGGTTTGCCAGAAGATCGACTGGGTGGTGATCGACTGGTCGGTGCCGCCGTGGGCGAAGGCCGCCTGAATGGAGCAACGGTCCGGGAAGTTGCCCGTGAAGAAGGCGGTATCCACCTCGATCCGCTCGATCGTGCCCGGAGCGCCCAGTTCGATCACGCACCAGTCGTTGCCGGGCTCGCGGCGGCGACGGGTTTCCCAGCCGTCGCCCATGTTCTCGCCGCGCCCGGGCAGCAGCAGGGCGGAAACCGAGGAGCCGAAGCTGGCGTCGTTCCAGGCTACCGGGCGGCCGCCGTTCTGCAGGGCGATCAGGTCGACGGGGGTGCTGGAGGCGGCTGAAAGGTCGAGCTTCGTGCGCGGGCGGCCATACACACGCAGACGCGCAACGCCGCCGTCCGGGTAGATGTGGACGCGCAGGTGGGTCCATGTGCCGCCGCTCGTGCATTCGATCAGGTGGTGGCGGTTCTGTTCGAGGGGCGCGGCGGGAAGGATCTCGGTCCACTCTGCGGCCTGCAGCGCCGCCACATCGTCGCTGTCGCAGACGCAGGCATCGATCGAAACCGCTTGCGGGTGGTTGCCCCGGAAGTGGCTGGTATCGACGTCAAAGCCGCGGATTTCGCCTGCGACGCCCAGCCGCAGCAGGGCCTGATCGTGCCCGGCGACGCGCTTGCGGCGCGTCTCCCAGCCGTCCATCCACTTGCCGTGTTCGTCGAACTTTCCGGGCACGAATTGCGCCGGGGTCGGGGCGAGCATGCGTTCGGCTGCGCCGAAGTATTCGTCCGAGGTCCACAGCACCCGGGCGCCGAGGCGCAGGTTGGCCAGGTCGGTCGATCGGGCGGCCCAGTCGGGCAGGTCGGCAGGCGGGGCGAAGACGGGTGCGCCGGGGATTGTGCTGGCCATGAATGTTTCTCCTCGGAGTGTTGTGTGCGATGTATGTGTAAATCGTATACGAAAAATGTCCAGTAATTTCAGTGTGAATCAACGTTTTTTACTGGTTTCTATCATTGTAGGGAATGTTATTGATGATTTTTTGGTTGATTGTGTATTAAGGTTGTCTACAGTTGTGTATAGAAATTAATTAATCGGTTATCAAAGATCTGGTGAGGAATATGCATATCCGTGTAATCAACCCCAACACCACGGCGTCCATGACCGAAACGATGGCGGCGTCAGCCGCACGCGTTGCCGCCCCCGGAACGCGGATCAGCGCAAGCCAGCCGGAATCCGGGCCGGTGTCGATCGAGGGGCATTTTGACGAGGCCATCGCGGCGGTGGGTGTGCTTGAAGAGATTCGGCGTGGCGAGCAGGAGGGTGTCGACGCGTACATCATCGCCTGCTTTGGCGATCCCGGGCTGCTGGCGGCGCGCGAACTGACCGCCGCGCCGGTGATCGGCATCGCCGAGGCGGCTTTTCATCTCGCCACGCTGATCAGTACGCGCTTCTCCGTGGTCACCACGCTGGGGCGCACCGTCATCATCGCCGAGCATCTGCTGCAGTCCTACGGTTTCGCGCATCACTGCCGCAAGGTGCGCGCGGCTGAAATTCCCGTGCTCGATCTCGAGGAAGACGGCGATGCCGCGTTCCAGCGGATCGTCGAGGAGTGCCAGCGTGCCAAAGCCGAGGACGGCATCGGCGCGATCGTTCTCGGTTGCGGTGGCATGGCCGACCTGACAGAGCGGATCTCCGACGCGGTCGGCCTGCCGGTGGTTGAAGGCGTGACCGCGGCGGTCAAGCTCGCGGAATCCCTCGTCAGCTTGCGCCTGAACACCAGCAAGCACGGCGACCTGGCCTTTCCCCGGGCAAAGACGTTTACCGGCAAGTTCGGGCATTGGGGCAGCGCTACGTAGGAAGGATGCCGATCGGATGTGATGCGCTGCCGTGGGCCACGAATGAGGCGGAGGCAGCGCTCTGGATGGCGAAGTGACTTGAACGGATGGGGCCTTTGACTCGGGACAGGGGCCGTACAGCAACGTATGGAGAAGGCATAACGGGAAGCACGTAACCACCGGGCGATTCGGCCCGATCAGCGGAGGAATCACGTCATGAGCAGCGTCAATCAGGCAGTGGATCAGGGGGCGACCGGCGAGGTCAGCCACGGCAAGGCAATCGGCGAGGAGTCGCTTGAACCGCAGCAGGTCCGCATCATGGGCAAGTGGTCGTACCTGCTGGCGTGGTTTGGCGGCTGCGTTTCCATCGGCACTTTCGCGATGGGTTCGAGCATCGTCGGTACGCTCAATCTCCTCCAGGCAACCGTGGCGATTGCGATCGGCTGCTTTGTCATCGGCATCGCGCTGGCGATCAACGGTGCGGCCGGCCACAAATACGGCATCCCCTTCATGGTCCAGGCGCGCAGCGCGTTCGGTTTCGCCGGGACGCGCTTTCCCGGCCTGGTGCGTGCGGTGCCGGCGATCGTCTGGTACGGCTTCCAGAGCTGGATCGGCGCCGGCGCACTGAATGCGGTGTCTGCAACGCTGTTCGGTTTCGACAACCTGATCTTCTATTTCGTCGTGTTCCAGTTCGTGCAGATTGCGCTGTCGGTGCTCGGCTTCCAGGGCATCAAGTGGCTCGAGAACATCGGGAGCGGCTTCATCCTGCTGGCGCTGACCTACATGTTCTTCAGCGTGATCAACAAGTACGGCGACGAGATCACCACCAACCTCGTCAACATCGAAGGCACCTGGGGCCTGCCGTTCTGGGGCGCGACCATGTTGTTCCTCGGCATCTACAGCACCATGATGCTCAACGTCAGCGACTACTCGCGCGAACTGCACCACGGCGTCCGCCCGCGGGTGCTGACCACGATCTATGCCATGTCCATCCTGCCCTGCACGCTGTTCATGGGCCTGATCGGGCTGATGGTGTCGGGTGCGACAGGTGTTGCCGATCCGATCAAGGTGTTTGCCAGCGCGGTCGACAACACGCCGCTGCTCGTGATCACGCTGTTGTTCATCGCCTTCGCCCAGGTCACCACCAACGTGCTGAACAACGTCGTGCCGCCGACCTACATCCTGATGGATGTCTTCAAGCTGCCGTTCCGCTGGGCGGCGGTCATTGTTGGTCTGCTGGCGTTCGGCACCTTCCCGTGGGAACTGGTCAAGGACGAATCCGCGGCCGGGCTGCAGATCTTCGTGCAGACCTATTCCGCCTTCCTCGGGCCGATCTTCGCGGTGCTGGTGGTGGACTACTACATCATCCGTCGCCGCACGCTCTCACTGTCGAAGCTGTACGACGAGAACGGGCCGTACCGGGGCGTGAACTACGCCGGTATCATCGCCTCGCTGATCGGCGCCGTCGTGGCCCTGAGCTTCTCTGCGGTGTCGTGGTATGCGAGCCTGATCCCCGCCGGCCTGATCTACTATCTGCTGATGAACCACTGGTCCGTGAGCAAGCGTTTTCTCGACAACTGAACATCGCGTCCTGTCCGCCCCGGTGTTGCAGGGGCGGACGTCTGTAACTCCGGAACGATCAACATGAACAACACCAAGACCTACCCCCGTGACCTCGTCGGCTACGGCCGCAATCCGCCGCATGCCGACTGGCCGGGCGGCGCGCGGGTGGCGGTGCAGTTCGTGCTCAACTACGAGGAAGGGGGCGAGAACTGCGTGTTGCACGGCGATGCCGGCAGCGAGCAGTTCCTGTCCGAGCTGTTCAATCCGCCGGCGTTTCCCGAGCGGCATCTGACCATGGAGTCGATCTACGAATACGGCTCGCGTGCCGGTGTGTGGCGCGTCCTGCGCGAGTTCGAAAAACGCGGTCTGCCGCTGACGGTGTTCGGCGTCGGCATGGCCTTGCAGCGCCATCCCGAAGTGGCCGCCGCATTTGCTGAACTCGGGCATGAGATTGCGAGCCACGGCTGGCGTTGGATCCTCTACCAGAATGTGCCGGAGGATGTTGAGCGTGAACACATGCGGCTGGCTATCGAAGCCATCCAGCGCACGACCGGCACCGCGCCGCTTGGCTGGTACACCGGCCGTGATTCTCCCAACACGCGGCGTCTGGTCGCCGAGCATGGCGGCTTTCTGTACGACTCCGATTACTACGGCGACGACTTGCCGTTGTGGACCACGGTGACCAAAAGCGACGGCAGCGTTGTGCCGCATCTGATCGTGCCCTACACGCTCGACGCCAACGACATGCGCTTTGCGATGCCGCAGGGTTTCTCGCATGGTGATGAGTTCTTCGAATACCTGCGCGATGCCTTCGACGTGCTGTACGCCGAGGGCGATGAACGGCCGGCAATGATGAGCGTGGGGCTGCACTGCCGCTTGATCGGCCGCCCCGGCCGCTTCCGTGCGCTGCAGCGATTCCTCGACCACATCGAGGGCCACGACCGCGTTTGGATCAGCCGCCGCATCGACATAGCTCGCCACTGGATCGAACGCCATCCATGGCAAGCTAGCGCCTCCGAATCTACCCCGTTTTCCGGAATTGCCCGATGACCGCAGCCGAACAGCCGCTGACCCTCACCGTTCGCCCGCTTACGCGCGAGGCTTTTGCGCCGTTCGGCGACGTCATCGAGGTCAGTGATGACGTGATGCATTACCCGATCAACGCCGGCAACACCGAGCGTTATCACGATCTTGCCAAGGTCGACACCGGGCCCGAGGGCCGCGCCATCATCAGCATCTTTCGCGGCGAGCCGCGTGAGCTGCCGTTCCGCATCACCATGATGGAGCGCCACCCGCTGGGCTCGCAGGCCTTTGTGCCGATGTCGGGCCGGCCGTATCTGGTGGTGGTTGCGCCGCCGTCCGACGCACCAAAAGCGGCCGAACTGCAGACCTTTCTGGCCACCGCCGCGCAGGGGGTGAACTACGCTCCGGGCGTGTGGCATCACCCGCTGCTGGCGCTTGAAGGCGTGAGTGACTTCCTGATCGTCGATCGCGCCGGTCCGGGGCACAACTGCGACGAGCTGACGCTGGACCGCGAAGCGGTGATCCTGCCGCTGGGCTGAAGTCCCCCGCTGCAATCAATGCTGGGCAACTTGGTGAGCCGCCTCAGGGCTCATCCATCGGCCACTCGTGCCCGCATTGCCGGCAGCGCACACGTACCCATTTGCCCTGCGGGTCTTCCGTGAGTGCTTCGAGGCGGCCGAAGGTGTCGCAGCGCGTGCAGCGGGCCTGAGTGCCGGCGCGCTGGGCGCGGATCAGATGCGTGAGGAAGCGCTGCAGGCTGATGATGGTGATGCCGCCGAGAATGGCGAAGGCCGCGAGGTTGGCCAGACGGTGAGTCAGCGACTCCGCGTTGATCATGGATTCGAGCGAGGCAAAGGCCATCACGGCGGCGAGCAATGTGACGGCCAGCCAGCCATGTCCGATCAGCAGCTGGCGCTCATGCCACTTGCGAAAGCCGTGTTTGCGGATGCCTTGCGCCAGCGCCATGTGCCGTCTCCAGCGGTCGGGCGAAGCGCCCGATGCATGGAGTATAGGCAGAGCAAGGCGCATCTACGCGTCAGGGCGTGCTCCAGTGTGATTCCTTCTCGCGCCGCGTGAATTCCACCGCCCGACCATCGGTCAGCAGCTGGCGGATGCGCCACGGCACGCCTTCTTCGTCCAGTTCCACCAGCCCCACGCCGGCACCGTTGAGCAGCCGCCGGCCGGACGGGGTGCCTTCCGGCTTGCGCGGAATCACGCGCATGCGGCGGCGCCGCGTGAACCAGTTCAGCGGCGAGCGCGGCGAATACAGCCAGCGATTGCTGCGGTCCAGCGTGTCGAGCAGTTTCTCGGGAAAGGTGTTGCGCAGGCCGCTGCTGCAGATCTGCCAGATGTCCGGGCCCCGTTCGCGCCCGCGCAACTCCACGTCGTAGACGAAGGAGTAATGCACGTCGCCCGACAGCACCACGAAGTGTTGCGGTGTCTTGGGGTGGCGGAAGATGTTGAGCATGGTGTGGGCCGCGCCGCGGTGTGCCATCCAGTTCTCTGCATCGACCGTGAGCGGGTGGCCGAACCAGGTGACGATGCGCTGCAGGGCCTCGATCAGTTTCACGCCGAACATCGGCGCGGGTGACACCAGCAGCACGGCCGGCAGGTCGCGCAGGGTGTGCTGCAGATCGGTCAGCGCCTCCCAGTCCATCAGGCCGGACGGTTTGCGTGCGTGGGACTCCGAACGCCAGCGATGGGTGCGCGTGTCGATCACCACCAATGGCGGGGTGGTCGGCCACACGTAATGCCATTCGCGGAAGGCCAGCAGGCGTCGGATGCAGTCCTCATGCTCGGCACTGCCGGGCTGTGCGAGGGTGGTGCTGACGACGCCGAACAACTCCTCGTCAAAGGCCTCGGGACGGTTGCCCCAGGCCTGGTTGATCAGGTAGCCGATCACGGCGTTGCCGACCACGCGCCGCGAGAAGGGGTGTCCGTAGGCGACCTCCTCCCACTCGCGCGACAGGTTCCAGTCGTCGGTGATGTCGTGGTCGTCAAAGATCATCGCCACCGGCAGGTGTGCGAGCAGTCGGCGCACCGCAGGCAGTGAGGCGACGAAGTTATCGATGTGGCGGCGCTCGTGTTCAAACAGCGCGAGTGACTCGGCATCCAGCGTGTCCGGCGGTGTGAGGTCCAGCCCGTCCCAGCAGGCGGGCGACCACGCCAGCAGATACATGGCCAGCACTTCGCCCAGCGTGATCAGGTGGTTGTGTGCGCTGTCGGTGGTGAACACCGGCTTTTCGACCCCGCCGAACAGGACCTCGACCAGTTTCAGATTGCCCTTCTCGCGGCGTGGCAGCAGCGTTTCGCGCCGGTAGTAGCCGGCCGGGTGGGCGTACAGCTGTTCCGAGTCGGCGACGCCGCATTCCTCGGTGCCTTCCAGCGTTTCCACCGGCAGATCGAGACGCGCGAGCAGCGCGTGGATGGCACGCAGCATCGGGCCGGCGACGTCGTCGGCGTAGATCTGGTCGCCGCTCAGCACCAGTGCCGAGGGCCACGCCGGCAAATCGGCGTCGCGGCGATCGAATGGTGCGCCGGCCGCCAGGTGGCGTGCGAGCAGCCGGTCAGCTTCGGCCAGGCCATCGTCGCCGTCGAAATGCGGCTTGCGGCAGGAGCCGTGCAGCAGGGCACCGACCTGCGGTGCGAACACGAAGCCGGGCGTTTCGCGCCCCGGATAGCACAGGTCGGGCGCCCACTCGCGCCAGTCGCTCCAGGCGGCATCCTCGACTCCGAGTGGCTGCAGCGCGGGGCTCCACGAAATCCATTCATGGGCCGGCAAGTCTTCGTCCAGCGTCAGCTTGAGCATCAGATAGTGCAGGCGCTCGCCGGCCTGGAGGTGGCGGCAGGCCGGCGAGCCCGGCTCGAGCAGATACTCCTGCGGGCCGTTGCCGTGATCCAGGGTGATGCGCACGCGTGCCAGCTGGCTGCATACCAGCCACAGTACGACGCGCCGCGCTTCGAGCCGACGCAGGATCGGGCCGGCCAGTACAAGGGGGAGTGCGGTATTGCTCGAGGTCAAAGGGGCTTCCGCAGCGTGAGTCGGGTGCGCTTACCGTACAGGGTCTGGCGAGCGTTGATGAGACTGTGTGCCCGCAAATTGTTTCCGTCCGTGCTGCGAGCCTGTGCCGGCGGGGCGTCAGTGTCCGGCGCGCCCCGCCACAAGGTCAGAGGCTGAGTAGTCCCTTTTGCCACAGCGTGACGACGGCGATGCCGAGCAGGATCAGCGTCAGCCACCAGGGCCATGTGCGCGGCTTGTCGGCAAAGGGATCGTCGAGCGAGCGTGTGGCGCCGGCCGGCAGTTGCGGGATGCCGGTGAGCGAACCGCCGAACGGGATGTTGATGCGCGCCCGCGCATTCACGGCCCAGCCGTTGGCGTCGAGCAGCGGGCCGAGATTGCGCTTACGCAGCTTGAGCGCGGCGAGCATCATCGACGGACCGGAGATCAGCAGCATCACGGCGGCAATGACCACCGGCAGCTGCCACAGCGGCAGCGACAGCAGGCCGCTGACCACCGCTGCCAGCGCGGTGCCGATGGCGCCGACGGCCAGACCGATGGCGGCAAAGATGCCGGCGAACTTGGCAATGTCGAAAGCCTGTGTCGCGGCCGGTGCTGTGCCGGCTTCGGCCTTGGCGGCGGAGTCGGCGATGCCGGCCTGGGCTTTCGAATCCACGGCCTTGTCGCGTGAGGCGGCGAATTTCTCAAGCTGCTGGCTGATCATGCGTGCGACGCGCTTGTACGGTGACCAGAAGGCCTGGCGTACGCTGATCGGCGCTTCCACCACCTTCACCACGCTGGCACTCCAGTCGCGCCCTTCGCGGTCGTAGAACACGCCGTTGCGGCCTGGCACCATCATCTCGTCGGCATCGCCGCCGGTCATGGCCGCCGCAATGCTGATCGGCGCCTCGCCCTTGCGTGTGCAAGTGCAATACACCAGATAGGCATTGGACAGCGGCGCGAGTTTGGCGTGTTTGGCCATGTCGCGTACCGACAGCACCAGCTCGCAACTGCGTTGATCCAGATACAGCGTGCCGGCCTGGAAAATGGCTTTCTTCTGCCCGTCGTAGAAATCGGCGAGGTTCACGAAGTTGCGCAGCAGCGTGACCAGATCGCGGCGGTAGCGCGTGAGGCGTTCGAGTGCGTCGATGGGGCCGGCGGCCGCGTCGGCGGCCAGATCGTCCGCGATCAGCTGCGCCAGACGCGCTTGCGTGTCGTCAGCCAGCAACGCGCGCAGTTGCGCAACATCGACCACGGCCAGCGGCGAATCCGGCTTGCCGGCCAGCCAGCCGCGGTAGGCCGCGAAACGTGCCGAGAGGTCTGCCCAGTCGCTTTCCGACAGCGCCTCGCGTGCGCCCAATACGGGCGTGATGACGCTGTCGCGCAGCTCGGCGATGCGTGCGGACCAGGCCGGGTTCAGACCGCCGGTCAGCGACAGCGGTTTGTCGGCGGCCGAGAGCGCCAGCGGCAGGGTCGCGATTTCGACATTGCCGGCGCTCAGGGCGTGTGCACCAAGCTCGTTGTAGAAGGCGTCGGCCGGGTTCAGGGCCGTCGTGGCGCGCTCGTCGAAGGCCGCCAGACGGCAGCGCGTGAAGTAGTCGTCGATCTTGGCGCGTACGGCGTCGAACAACTCTGCGGCAGCCTGCGTGGCCTCGCCCAGCGGCAAGACCTCGGCGGCGTTGTCTTCGGCGGCCTTGCGCCAGTCGGAAACCTGCTGCGCCTGCTCGAAGAAGGCCGCGAGGCTGGTGGCATCGATGCCCGCCTCGCCGCTGTGATCGGTGCCGCCGCCGACGGTGTCGAGGATGAGCCGGATCGCTGCGGCCAGATGTTCGTCGCCCGCCAACGCAGCCGGCACCACGCCGTCCCCGTTGAAATGCCCTGCCGAGAAGAGCCGCGTCTTGTCGGCGACGTCTTCGAGTGAAATGGCATCGGCTTCGGGCTTGCCGAGAATGGCCAGCACGTCGCGTGCGGCGGCGAGCAGCTTTGCGCCTTCCTCGTCGGTCTCGTCGAGTGCGGCCAGCGGCACGCTGTCGCCGCGCTCGAAGACGATGTCGGGTGTCTTCAGTACGCGGCAGACCCAGGCCACGGCAGCGAGGATTTCGGGCTGGCGGATCTGGCCGTCGTCGTCCAGATCGATCAGCGACAGCGTGCGCGTGTCGAATTCCAGATCGGAGGTCGGGCAGGCCAGCGCGGACCACAGCTTCTGGTCCAGCGCGGCGAGATTGCGCAGGTCGTCGGCGCTGTCGATACGGACCTGATCGAAACCGCCGACGCGGAAGAAGCGCCAGCGATGGGGGGCGGACGGGGTGGGGTCGCTCATGGCGCGCTCCTCGCGGGGTGGGGATGCGCGATCTTAGCCCGAGCGCGGGCGCTGCGGTGCGCCGGAGGCGCGCAGCCGTCTCCGGGCGGGGCTTCAGTCGCGCGGCGGCAGCTTGTCGCCGGTGCGCAGTTCAAAGTCGCTGGCGTCGTGGCGCTCTGGCAGCTGCTGCTCCGGCGCGCCCCAGGAGCGATTGACCATCCGGCCGCGTTGCACGGCCGGGCGCTGTGCAATGGCATCGCTCCAGCGTTGCACGTTGCGGTAGCTGGCCGCGTCCAGGAATTCGGCTGCCCCGTCATAGACTTCGTCGCGCACCACGGCGCCGTACCACGGCCAGATCGCCATGTCTGCGATGGTGTAGTCGGCGCCGGCGACGTATTCGCTCTCGGCCAGACGGCGGTCGAGCACGTCGAGCTGGCGCTTCACTTCCATGGTGTAGCGGTTGATCGGGTACTCGTACTTTTCCGGCGCATAGGCGAAGAAGTGGCCGAAACCGCCGCCGAGAATGGGCGCGCTACCCATCTGCCAGAACAGCCAGGACAGGCATTCTGTGCGGGCGGCGACGTCTTTCGGTATGAATTCCCCGAACTTGTCCGCCAGATACAGCAGGATCGCGCCCGATTCGAACACGCGCAGCGGCGGGTCCATGCTGCGGTCGAGCAGCACCGGGATCTTGGAGTTGGGGTTGAGTTCGACGAAGCCGCTGCCGAACTGGTCACCCTTGGTGATGCGGATCAGATGTGCGTCGTACTCGGCGCCGGCGTGTCCGCGCGCGAGCAGTTCCTCCAGCATCACCGTGACCTTGACGCCGTTGGGCGTGGCCAGCGAATACAGCTGCAGCGGATGCTTGCCCACCGGCAGCGCCTGTTCGTGCGTGGCACCGGCCACCGGGCGATTGATGTTGGCGAAGGCGCCGCCGCTGGGGGCTTCCCATTTCCAGACTTTCGGCGGGGTCCAGGTCTTGTCGCTCATGCGGGTTTCCGTGCTGTGAAGAGAGCTCGCTTCGACGGCGCCCGGCGCTGTGTGTTCCCGTCAGCGCGCCAGCCAGTGGCGGGCGACGTCGACCATGCGGTTGGCAAAGCCCCATTCGTTGTCGAACCACACCAGCAGATTGACCATGCGCCCGCCCATGACGCGCGTCTGGCTGCCGTCGACGATGGCCGAATGGCCGTCGTGGTTGAAGTCGATCGAGGCGTGCGGGTCTTCGGAGTACGCCATGCGTCCGGCCTGCACGCCTTCTGCGGCAGCGCGCAGCAGCGCGTTGATCTCTTCCACGCTGACGCTGCGCTCGGTTTCGATGACCAGATCGATGGCCGAGACGTTGTGCGTGGGCACGCGGATGGCCTTGGCCTGCACGCGGCCCGACAGCGCCGGCAGCAGACGCTCGACGCCGCGCGCCAGCCCGGTTGATACCGGAATGATCGACTGCATGGCCGAGCGCGTGCGGCGCAGGTCGCTGTGGTGGTAGCCGTCGATCAGAG
Organism: Pseudazoarcus sp. NS36; assembly: GCF_059703705.1. Lineage (NCBI taxonomy): Bacteria > Pseudomonadati > Pseudomonadota > Betaproteobacteria > Rhodocyclales > Zoogloeaceae > Pseudazoarcus > Pseudazoarcus sp. NS36. Next base: position 89,695 of record NZ_BAAKJA010000004.1, read on the forward strand.
GCTGGTCGTTCATGGCCGCATGCAGCGTGGTCAGCAGCACCTGCTCGACGCCCAGTGCGCGCTGCACGATATCGAGCACCGGCACCACCGCGTTGGTGGTGCACGAGGCGTTGGACACGATGCGTTCGCTGCCGGAGAGCACGTCCTCGTTGCAGCCGTAGACGATGGTGGCATCCACGTCTTCGGCGCTGTTGGCCGGGTGCGAGACCAGCACGCGGGTGCAGCCGGCATCGAGAAAGCGCGTGAGCTGGGTGCGGCTGCCGTACTGGCCGGAGCACTCCACCAGCAGGTCGATGTTGCGCCAGTCCACCTCCTCGGGCGCGGAGGCATGCGTGACCGCGATGTCGCAGCCGTCGATGACCAGCGTGCCGTCGCCGGCATCCACCTTGCCCGGAAAGCGGCCGTGCGTGGAATCGAAGCGGGTCAGATAGACGATGCCGCGGAAGTCCGCCGGCTCGTTGATGGCCACCACCTGCAGCTCGTCCTTCAGCCCGGCCTCGACCAGCGCGCGCAGAAAGCAGCGGCCGATACGGCCGTAGCCGTTGATGGCAAGTCGAAGGGGGCGGGAGGCGGGAGTGGTCACGGCGTGCTCGTTGTGCAGTGCAAGGCGTGATTGTAACGGGTGCGCCCCGCATGCGTTGGATGTCGCGGACTTTCGCAGGGCACAACACGTCCGGTGGATCGCTTACGCGAGCAAGTCCCGCGTGTAACGCGCAATCATGCCTTCCTCGTCGGTCGCTACCACGGCCACGGCCACGGCTGAATCGTCCGCCTCGATGCGGCCGGTGTGCGCCTCGTTGCGCGCTGCATCCAGCGCGACGCCCGTCCAGCCCAGCAGCTCACCGATGCGTGCCCTTACCGGCGCCGAGTGTTCGCCGATGCCAGCCGTGAACACGATGGCGTCGAGCCCGCCCAGCGCGCTCATCATCGAGCCGATCTCGCGTGCGGCGCGGTAGCAGAACAGCTCCACGGCCTCGGCTGCGGCCGGCGCGTCGCTGGTCAGCAGCGCGCGCATGTCGGCCGATACGCCTGATACGCCGAGCAGCCCGGACTGGCGATAGAGCAGCGTGTTGAGCGCCGCTGCGTCCATGCCCTTGTGATCCATCAGGTACAGCAGCACGCCGGGGTCGAGACTGCCCGGGCGGGTGGCCATCATCAGCCCGTCGAGTGCGGTGAAGCCCATGGTGGTGGCCACGCTGCGCCGCCCGATCATGCCGCACAGCGAGGCACCGGCACCCAGATGCGCGACGATTACGCGACCCTCGGCGCGCTCGCCGAGTACGGCCGGCAGTTGCGTGGCAACGTAGTCATACGACAGGCCATGAAAACCGTAGCGGCGCAGGCCTTCGTCGCTCAGTGCGCGTGGCAGCGCAAAGGCCGCGGCGCGGGCGTCCTGCGTGTGGTGGAAGGCGGTGTCGAAGCACGCCACCTGCGGCAGGTCGGGCAGTTGCGCGGCCAGCGCATGCATGCCGCGCAGGTTGTGCGGCTGGTGCAGCGGGGCGAGCGGAATCAGTGCTTCGAGCTCACGCAGCACTGCGTCATCAATACGCACCGGCGCCGAGAAATGGCTGCCGCCATGTACCACGCGGTGGCCGGCGGCGATCAGTTCGAGTGCCGCCAGGTGATCGCTGAGCCAGTCGATCAGCCACGCAAGGGCGTCTTCGTGCGCACAGGCGCTGCCGGCAACGGCAGGCAGGGCTTCGTCGAAGCGCGTGTCACCGCGCCGCGCATGCAGCCGCGGTGTGCTGCCGATGGCGTCGATCTGGCCGGACAGCAGCGGCGCGCCCGCAGCTTCGGCCGGGAAGACGCCGAACTTCAGACTGCTGGAGCCGGCATTGAGGACGAGCAGTGCCTTCACGGCTTGATTGCACTGCGCTTGCGATGCGCCAGCAACTGCGCGATGGCGCACGAGGCGGTGCGGGCCTGGGCGTCGTCGGCGCGGCTGGTGAGCACGATGGGTACGCGCGCGCCGAGCACGATGCCGGACAGCAGCGCGTTGGCGAGGTATTCGAGCTGCTTGGCGACCATGTTGCCGGATTCGATGTCGGGCACCACCAGAATGTCAGCCCGGCCGGCGACCGCCGAGATGATGCCCTTGGTCTTGGCCGCCACCAGCGACACGGCGTTGTCGAAGGCCAGCGGCCCGTCGAGCAGGCCGCCGGTGATCTGGCCGCGCTCAGCCATCTTGCACAGGCAGGCAGCATCAATGGTGGACTTGAGCTTGGGCGTGACCGTCTCGACCGCCGACAGGATGGCCACCTTGGGCTGCGCCAGCCCCATGGCGTGGGCGAGATCGATGGCGTTCTGCACGATGTCGGCCTTTTCCTCCAGCGTGGGTTCGATGTTGATCGCAGCGTCGGTGATCATCAGCGGATGCGGATAGGTCGGTACGTCGGCCACAAAAACGTGGCTGATGCGCCGCCCGGTGCGCAGGCCCGTGGCCTTGTCGACGACCGCGCCGAGCAGTTCGTCGGTGTGCAGAGAGCCCTTCATCATGGCCTCGCAGCGGCCCTCGCGGCACAGTTCGACGGCCTTCTCTGCGGCCGCGTGGCTGTGCTCGACGTCGACGATCTCGACGCCGTCCAGATCGATGCCGTTCTCCTCGGCGACGGCACGGATGCGCCACTCCGGCCCCACCAGGGTCGGTACGGCAATGCCGGACTGCAGGGCCAGCATCGCGCCGCCGAGTGATTCGGCGTCGCACGGGTGGGCAACGGCCAGCGTGACCGGCGCCAGGCCTTCGGTGATGGCCAGCAGGTGGCGGTAGCGCGTGTCGCGGTCGGACGAGAAGCTGACTTCAGGCAGGTCGACGCGCGTGCGGCGGATCTTCTCGGTCGGCGCGGCGACTTCCACGTCGCCCTCGATGACCACGCTGCCGTCCTGATTGACTGCCCGGCAGTCGAACACGATGTGATGGGTGCGCGGAAACTTCTCGCGGCACACCACATGCACGGTCAGCGTGTCGCCAATCACCACCGGATGCACGAAGCGCAGGTTCTGCGCGATATACACCGTGCCGGGGCCGGGGAATTCGGTGCCGAGCACGGCCGAGATCAGCGAGCTGCCCCACATGCTGTGGCCGATGATTTCGCGGAACTGACCCGAGCGCGCGTACTCGGCGTCGACATGGGTGGGGTTCACATCGCCCGACATCACTGCGAAGAGCTGGATGTCCTGCGGGCGCAGCGTGCGCGACAACTCGGCGTGGTCGCCGATACTGATTTCGTCGAAAGTGCGGTTCTCGATGAGGCGCGGAGCGGGGGTGTGCATGGGCTGGCGTCCTTGGGAGGCTCGTCACGATTGTACGTGCGCGGACGCCGTCATTTTTGATGCAGCGCAAGATCGGCCTCCCGAGCGAATTCGTTACCCTTGCGCCGTGCCGGCCGCATCCGCCCCGCATGCTAGAATTCCCGCCGTTTCCGGGCATTTCGGAGTGTTCATGGATGTCGTGATTCTCGCTGCGGGCAAAGGCACGCGCATGCGCTCGAGCCGTCCCAAGGTGCTGCAGCCGCTGGCTGGTCGTCCGCTGTTGTCGCACGTGCTCGACACCGCTCGCGCGCTGGATGCTGCGCGCATCTGCGTGGTGGTGGGGCACGGCGCGGACGACGTGCGCGCTGCGCTGGATGGGCCCGGTCTGCGCTGGGTGCTGCAGAGTCCGCAACTGGGCACCGGCCACGCGGTACAGCAGGCGCTGCCCGAGCTGTCACCGGATGGCGTGGCGCTGGTGCTGTATGGCGACGTGCCGCTCATCACGCGCGCTACGCTGGCCCGCCTGATCGACGCCGCCAACGACGACCGCCTTGCGCTGCTGACCCAGACCATGCAGGACCCGACCGGCTATGGCCGCATCGTGCGCGATGCGCTGGGCCGCGTGCAGCGCATCGTCGAGCACAAGGACGCGACCGAGCTTGAGCACAACATCCACGAGGTCAACACCGGCATCCTCGCTGCCCCGACCGTGCGGCTGTGCGACTGGCTGGACCGCATCGGCAACGACAACGCGCAGGGTGAGTATTACCTCACCGACATCGTCGGGTTGGCGGTGGCCGACAGCGTGGAAGTCGTCACCGCTTCGCCCACCGTCGAGTGGGAGACGCTGGGCGTGAACGACCGTCGTCAGCTCGCCGCGCTGGAGCGCACGCTGCAGGCCAATGTCGCCAACACCCTGCTCGACGCCGGTGTGACGCTGATCGACCCGGCGCGCATTGATGTGCGTGGCCGTCTGAGCTGCGGGGCGGATGTCGAGATCGACGTCAATTGCGTGTTTGAAGGCCGCGTGGTGTTGGGTGATGGCGTCAAGGTCGGCGCGAACTGCGTGCTGCGTGACGCCGTGATCGGGGCCGGTACGCGTATCGCGCCGTTCTCGCACATCGAATCCACCACCACCGGCGAAGCCTGCGTCATCGGCCCCTACGCCCGTACCCGTCCCGGCACGGTGCTGGCAGATGACGTGCATCTGGGCAACTTCGTCGAGGTCAAGAACAGCCACATCGCCGCCGGCAGCAAGGCCAACCACCTGGCCTACGTGGGCGATGCCGACGTGGGCGCCGGCGTGAACATCGGCGCCGGCGTGATCACCTGCAACTACGACGGTGCCAACAAGCACCGCACCGTCATCGAGGACGAGGCCTTCGTCGGCTCCGATGTGCAACTCGTGGCACCGGTGCGCGTGGGCCGCGGCGCCACCGTCGGTGCCGGCACCACGCTCACGCGTGATGCGCCGCCCGACCAGCTCACCGTGTCGCGCGTCAAGCAGACCAGCGTGCGCTGGAAACGCCCCGTCAAGAAAACCACCTGATCCGGAGATCGCCCCCATGTGTGGCATCGTTACCGCCGTCGCCCGCCGCGACGTCGTTCCCGTCCTCATCGAGGGGCTGCGCAAGCTCGAATACCGGGGCTACGACTCCGCCGGGCTGGCCGTGCTCAATGGTGGCCTGCGCCGCGTGCGCTCCACCGGCCGTGTGGCCGAACTGGCCGAGGCCGCGCAAAGCGTAGCCGCGCCGGTGGGCATTGCCCACACGCGCTGGGCCACGCACGGCGCGCCGTCCGAACGCAACGCCCACCCGCACGTTTCCGGCGGGCTGGCGGTGGTGCACAACGGCATCATCGAGAACTTCGAATCCATCCGCGAACGCCTCAGCGCCGCCGGCTACGTGTTCGAGTCGGAGACCGACACCGAAGCCATCGCCCACCTCGTGCACAGCAAGCTCAAGAGCGCCGGCAGCCTGCTCGAAGCCGTGCGTCTGGCTACGGCCGAGCTGGTCGGTGCCTACGCCATCGGCGTGCTGTGCGAATCCGAACCGGACTGCGCCGTGGTGGCCCGGCGCGGCTCGCCGCTGCTGCTGGGGCAGGGCGAAGACGGCATGTATGCCGCCTCGGACACCGCGGCCCTGCTGCAGGTGACGCGCAACATCATCTACCTCGAAGACGGCGATCTGGCCGAACTCACGCGTGATGCCGTGCGCATCATCGACAGCGCCGGCCAGCCGGTCCAACGGGCCACGCATGTTTCCAGCCTGTCCGCTGACGCGGTGGAGCTGGGCATCTACCGCCACTACATGCAGAAGGAAATCTTCGAGCAGCCGCAGGCGCTGGCCAACACGCTGGAGATCATCGGCGGCGGCGGCCTGCCCAGCCCGCAACTGTTCGGCGCCGACGGCCCGGCCATACTCGGCGGCGTGCATCAGGTGCTGATCCTGGCCTGTGGCACCAGCTACCACTCGGGGCTCGTCGCACGCTACTGGCTCGAATCCATCGCCGGCATTCCCTGCACCGTCGAGATCGCCAGCGAATACCGCTACCGCAGTTCGGTGCCGGACCCGGCCACGCTGGTCATCGCCATCTCGCAATCCGGTGAGACTGCCGACACGTTGGCTGCGCTCAAGCACGCCACGCTGCTCGGCATGACGCGCACGCTGGCCATCTGCAATGTGCCCGAATCCGCCATCGTGCGCGAAGCTGCCCTGCGCTTCATCACCCGCGCAGGCCCCGAAATCGGCGTGGCCTCCACCAAGGCCTTCACCACCCAGCTCGCCGCGCTGGCGCTGCTCACGCTCACGCTGGCGCGCATGGCCGGGCGGCTTGCGGAAGAAGTCGAGAACCTGCATCTGGCCGGCCTGCGCCACCTGCCGGTGGCCGTGCAGAAAGTGCTCGAACTCGAACCACAGATCGCGCTGTGGGCGAGAAACTTCGCCATGAAGCAGCACGCGCTCTTCCTCGGCCGCGGCCGCCACTGGCCCATCGCCATGGAAGGTGCGCTCAAGCTCAAGGAAATCTCCTACATCCACGCCGAAGCCTACGCCGCCGGCGAACTCAAGCACGGTCCGCTGGCGCTGGTCGACAAGGACATGCCGGTCATCGCCGTCGCTCCGGCCGACGAACTGCTCGAAAAACTCAAGTCCAACCTGCAGGAAGTCCGCGCGCGCGGCGGCGAGCTCTACGTCTTCGCCGACGCCGGCAGCGAAATCCCCGAATCCGAAGGCGTGCACATCCTGCACATGCCCGAGCACTACGGCATGTTGTCGCCGGTGCTGCACGTCATCCCGCTGCAATTGCTGTCGTATCACGCGGCGCTGGTGAAGGGCACGGACGTGGACAAGCCGAGGAACCTCGCCAAGAGCGTGACGGTCGAGTAAGCGTTCGGCGGGGGACTTGAGGTGTTCGGACCAAATAAAGTGGAAAACTGTCCATTAAAGTCGGAAACGCCGCAATAAAGTCGACAACTCGAGCAAGAGTTAGGAACGCAGCCGTCTAGAAAAACCAGGGGCGATTCACCTGTCGCGACGACACCCTGAAAGCAAAAAAACACCGGCGCAAGGCCGGTGTTGTGTTAGGGCTTGGTCTGCAGGGATTGATCGTGGGTCAATCGCTGTCCAGTGGAGGCGACTCGATTACCTGCCCAGAACGATTGCAATCTGCAAAGACCAAACGCTCAGTTGAGCTTCTTGAGCAGGGTAATCATCTGCTCGTTGGCACCCACCATCGAGACAACTTTATTCTTGATGTTGTCCTTCAATTTTGCCTTGGCGCTGTCCTTCATTTGCTCAAGCTCATACAGATAACCGAACGGCGCTTCCATCGAGACGGACGGGAACGCGTGAGTCTTGTGGGTTCCGTTATAAACGGCCTTCAGGCAGTTCTGAATGGTGATTTTGCTGGAACTGACGTTAACGACGTTCAGGTACATATAGGCTCTCACCGAGCCGCTGGGGATGATCGGCAATGAAATGCCTTCGCACCGGCCCGCGTCGCTGTTCTGCATCTCGCGGATTCGCTTGATCACATTCAGCGGCGTCGGCTTGTCGTCGCTCCACTTGATCCAGCTGTTGTAGATCAAGGTCTCGTCCAGATGCAGGCCGTTCTCGACCGTGCCAGCGATATCGGGCTTATAAACAAGGTCAAGTCCGCCACCGAAGGTTCGATGGCGACCCTTGAAATCATGCCCCTGGCTCTTTGAGCGCTTGAGCAGGACGATGCCGTTGGTCTTGATGGCCTGATACTTGTCGTAGCGGTGCTTGAGTTCAGCAGCCGCGTGTACGAGCTTGCAGAACTTGTCGCTGGTGCTATCAAACTTGGCCTTGTCAACCTTCACGCCTTTGGCGACGAGCTGGTCGTACGCCGTATGCGCAGCGCACTGGTCCCCCGCATAACCGATCAGCTGGGACGCGCTCGCATTGGAGTACGTCACCTTTTTCCACGTCGCATCGGCATTGTCGCCCGCGGGAGGAACCGGTGAATCCGTCGAATAGGTCTGGCCGATTTTCATGGCGCTGTAACTGCTGAGCAGGCTGTCGGCTTCGCTCGTCACGCTGGCAGAAACATAGCTGTCGACTTGCGCCTGCAAATTGGCCAAGTCTGCCGATTCCGCTTGTGCAGAACCTTGAGCTAGAGCGAAGAATCCTAATGCCAGAAACAGCTTGGTCGGAGTTGATGGGCGCATATATAGCCTTTTGAAGGTGAGTAAATACGAGAATGAGGACAAAGCCCAAAAGGCGCCGCTCTGCCCTGATGCCTCATGAATGGACAGGATGGAAAAACGAATGGAAGATCAGCTCCGCCATTCGTCCATGCATGCGCACGACGTGAGGCACTGATGGAAATGCTCGGCAAATCACCGGTCGGCGCGAATGCAGTGTATCCGGGCCAAGGGCCGCGTCCCGCAGTGTTGGGGAAGCACCACATATGGCGCGCTGCGAAGAAGAAACAATGGCCGCTGTGCTCGGAAGGCCGGATGATCGCGCGGGCCATGCCACAATGGCGTCGGGCAAGCCAAGCTCCCTCCGCCCAATTTCAGAGAGTTTCAATGAACATGCGACCACGCGCCATCATGGTCGGCATGGCTTTTGTCGTACTGGCCAGCACCGGCTGCGCCACCACGCCCGGCCCGGAAAGGGGCAGCGCCGACGTCGAGGACAAGGCCATCACCTCGGCGATCCATGCTCGTCATGCCGAGCGCGCCTTGACCGGCGTCTCGGTCGGGGCGCGTGCTGAAAATCCCAGGGCAGGTCAATCTATTCTTCGGTAAATCTCGACTTCTTCACGGCAAGACCTCCCCTATGAGGGGCGGTTAATCATGCCGAATTTCTCTACTTTTGAACGGCACGGAATCCTGGGGCAGGGCCAACATTACCCCGGACTCCAAAGCTGGGCGCTACTGAAGACGGGGGACGTCGGTTTCTGACCGAAATCCCCCGGACGAGAGTTGCTCTTACTTAAGCGTCTTTAGCAGTTCGATCATCTGCTGGTTGGCGCCGATCATTGAGGCCACTTTGTCTTTGATTTTGTTCATCAACTGGACCCTGGCGCTATCCTTCATCTGTTCGAGCTCGTAAAGGTACCCGAAGGGAGCCTCCATAGTAATTTCTGGGAACGCATGCCCTTTGTTTATTCCGTTGTATTTGACCTTGACACAATTTCGAATTGTCACTTTGGACGAACTCACATCGACGACATCCAGGTACAGCCATGCATCGACTTCCTTCCCATAGATAACCTGGAATCGGAACCCTTCGCAATTGGTCGCCTGACCGTTCCTCATTTCGCGAATCTTCTTGATGATGTTCAAGGGCGTCGGATTATTGTCGCTCCATTTGATCCAGCTTTGGTATTCGAATGTCTCGTCGGGATGGACGCCGCTTGAAATCGTCTTTGCGAGATCAGGTTTGTACACGAGACTCATGCCGCCGCCAAAGGTCCGCTCGCGACCGTGGAAATCATGCTTCTGGCTCTTAGCTCTCTTCACAAGGACCACGCCGTCTTTCTTGATCGCCTGGTACTTGTCATAACGGTGCTTGAGCTCAGCCGCCGCCTTGACAAGCCTACAGAACTTGTCATGAGCAGCGTTGAACTTGCCCTGATCGACTTTCACTCCTTTGGCGACGAGCTGTTCATAGACCACATGACTGGCGCACATGTCGCTGGCGTAGCCAATCATCTGGGATGCGCTCTTATTGTTATAGGTCATCCTCGTCCACGTTGCGTCCGCATTGCCATCCTTTTCTGGACCAAGGGTGGGGGAGGCTAGTGAATAGGTATTTCCGATCTTCAAGCCGTTAAAACTACTCAGCAAGCTGTCGACTTCGCTCATCGCGCCAGCGGAGATGTAACTGTCAACTTTAGCCTGCAAAGTTCCCAGATCTGTGGATGGCGACGCCGTCTGGCCGAAAGCGTGAAAAGGGGCAAAGCTAAGTAATCCAAATACCAGAACAACATGAATCTGAAAGAGTGAGCGCATGCATCCTCCTATGGGTAATAATAAATTTACGTTGAGCAGGTCATATTTTTATATATGAAGTTAGACTGGGAGAATAGTCCAATGCTTTTCATCACTCCCCGATCTCATGAATAGCCAATTCCGGAAAGCCGGAAAGTTAATGCACTTGGCATGCCATCTCATGAGTGCAGCGAGATGTAAAGCACTTATGAGGCCGTCAGCAATTCACTTCCCGACGCAAACGCAGGCCTAGTCTATCTGCGCCGAAGGCTGATTATCACAGTGTTGGAGAAGCACCACATATGCAGCTTCGGCCGGTCAAAAGATAGGGGTCCGCTGTAAGTCGTCCCGCTGGCGATCAAGCTGCTTATGCCACAATAAGGACGGATACGGTTTGTTCGCACAGAATCTGCAAGCTTTTCCTTGTGCGCTTAAGTGGACGGTCATGCCGCAAAACGGAGAAGGCGGCGCACTGAAGCGCCGCTGCATTCCTTCGTGTACTCCTAGAGAGTTTCAATGATTATGCGAGAAAGCGTCATCGCAGTTGGCATGGTTTTTTTCGTGCTGACCGCTACCGGTTGTGCCATCACGTCCGGCCCGGAGGCCGCCAGCGCCACTATCGTCGAGGACAAAGCCATCACTTCGGCGATCAAGGCTCGTCATGCCGAGCGCGCCTTGACCGGCATCTCGGTCGAGACGCTGTATGGCGTTGTGCTCCTGTCCGGAGTCGCCAAGAGCCCACAGGAAAAACTTGCGGCCCAGAACCTCGCGGGGCAAGTGGCTGGTGTCAGGGCCGTACACAACGAGGTCCTTGTCAGCCCCTGATCTCGCCGGCCAGCAAGCTGGCTGACCGTGCCGCTTGCCAGAACCACGACGTCCCCTCTTCCACAGGATGATCCGAATGAAAGTACTCACTCACTCCCTGCGTCGATGCGGGGTCGCGGCAGCCATGGCGCTGGTGTTCTGTACCCTGCCCAGCGCATGGGCAGACGAGGCCTCCAGGTCCTTCGCGCAGATGGTGGAGAATGTCGCGCTGATCCCCGCCGGTACTCACGACTCGGAGATGCTGGCCAAGGTCACGGCAGCCGTCGGTTTCATCAAACGCATGGACCTGCCCCGGGCCCAGTCGGCGGTCAACGAAGCGCTGCAGCTCGATCCGCGCAACTCGCATCTTCATTTCCTCAATGGTTTCGTCTACCACCTGCAGGCGCGTCAGGGTGACACGCAGAAAGGGGAACTGGCGGTAGAGGGCTACCAGCAGGCGCTGCGCATCGACCGGAGCAACTGGATCGCTCAGGAGTTTCTGGCCCTGGCCTACATGGACCTCAAGCGGTTCGACAGCGCCAAGCTGGCGTTCTCCGAGGTGCTGTTGCTGACGCCGGACAGCGCGCGCTCAATCTACGGCCTGATGGTGGCCTCCTACTTGACGGGCGACGCGAAGACGGCCTGTGCCATGGCCGATGAGTTCCTGAAGGTGTCGGCCAGACCCGACCCGGGGTTCATGCGCTCGAGTATTTCGGTGTACGCGTCCTGCGGGCAGTTTGCCCGGGCCGACTGGGTGCGCGCCGCGCTGGTCCAGCATCAGGGTGACGGAGTCGAGGTCGAGCGCATTGATCGACGCCTGGCTCAGTGGAAGGCTTATTACAGCGACCAGAAGCAAGCCAGCGCGCTCAAGACAAGCCTGAACCCAGTGCCGGGCAATGCGCGTCCCATGATGTTTGCGCAGGCCGACGACGGCTCGGAGGATTTCGATGCGTCCGCGTTGGCAGGAGAGGACAACACGGCCAACACGGCCGGGATGCCTTCGGCCGAAGCCGTCGACGCCGGCCCGCAGATGCTGCTGGTGGACGTGGTGCTGCTCTCGACCCAGGAATTGATGGCGACTTCCAAGGGCGTCAACCTGCTCAGCGCCCTGACGTTGCAGCTCGGCTCGTTGTCGGCCAACCTTCCGGCCTACTCCCGCGTCACTGAACGCTTACCGGGAGCGGCTTCGACCACGACCATCACCCGCGCCGTGACCATCCCGGCATTGTCGTACTCGCTCAACATCGCCAACGCCAACAGCTCGCTCAACGAAGTGCTGGCACGCCCGACCCTCGCCGCCATTGAAGGCCAGCCCTCCGAGTTTTTTTCGGGTACCAACCTGAGTGCGGGCGTGGTCTCGACCAGCGAGCAGGGTGGCACCACCATCGTGCCACTGGAGAAACGCTTCGGCATCAAGCTTGCCGTGACCCCCACCTTCCTGCCGCAGGGTCGGGTGCAGCTCCAGGTGGAAGCTCAGCGCACCGCCTTGAATGCCAGCTCGGACAACCCGCGGGTGGCTTACCAGATCGAGATCGGAGAGACCACGGCGAACGCCAATGTGGTCATGAACCTCGGCGAGACGCTGGTACTCAGCGGCTTGAGTGAAAAGTCCTTTTCAAGCACCCGCGACGGCGTACCGGGTTTGCAGGACGTGCCGGGGCTACAGTATCTGTTCTCGAACAAGCGGACCAATGAGCTGCAGCGCTCGGTGCTCATTCTCGTCACTCCCAGGTCGCCCATGATGATCTCAGAAGCCACCGTGGGCGAAGCCGAGCCCATGGCTGTGCGCATGAAGCAGCTGCGCGAGCGGTTTGGCTTCGCTGACAGCACGCCCCCAAATCTCGACGCCGTCATGACGCAGTTGCAGGCCAACGATTTTTTCAGGGAGTTCCGTCAGGGCGATGTGTCCATGGAGCGCTGGGACCGCATGCGCACCACCGCCGACCGGCTGAAGGACGCACTGGGGTTTCTCTATTATTGAGAGTTCAAGCGCAGGCGCAGGTCACTTGAAGATAGTCGAACGGATCGAGCTTGTACGCACGGGCCGCTTGCGACGTGTAGTGCGGCACGCTGCCCTCGTCGCGTCGCTCCATCTTCTCAAGAGTTGGAGTCCTCTCAAAACTCAGAGCGACTCAGTTTTACTAGCAGGCAAGCATGGGGATCTAAAAAGTTTAGGTTCGTGTAGACCGCACCGGCAGCAGGCAACTGTCGGGTTCTCGACTGTATTTGCGTTTCGTCGGGAGACTTGATCCGCAGCGGCGCGCAGTTTTCAACTTCGCATCGGTGGAGGGGCGGCCCGATCAGTACGGAGTCTAGCGCGAGCGTTGTCCGACAGTTTCCAACTTTTTTTGGCCAGAACAGATGTCACCAAAGGTAGCCTGCGCGATTCGAGGGAGTCTTCGATGAGCGGGCCGTTGCAAAATCTTGCCCAGTTGATTGATCGAATCAGCGAGCTGGCTCGTGACAACGAGCGGGTTTCGGTCGCAATGGTTGTCGAGTCGATCGGAAGTCGGTCTTTTGGGCCGATGTTGATGCTCATCGGCATGACCTTGTTTTCGCCGCTGAGCGGTGTGCCCGGCATGTCGTTTTTTATGGCCGCGTTTGTCTTGCTTGTTGCGGGGCAGATGTTGATGGGGCGAAACCATTTCTGGTTGCCGCATTTCATTCTTGACCGTTCGGTCGAGCGCTCCAAACTGCAGAAGGCGTTGAGCTGGCTTGAGAAGCCGGCGCGAGGCATCGACAAGCTGCTCAAGCCGCGGCTGACCATTCTGGTGAAGAGGGGTGGCAGTTACGCCATTGCCGGCTTATGCGTGGCGGTCGGGCTGTGTATGCCCTTTCTGGAATTGGTGCCATTTACTTCGTCAGCGGCCGGGTTGGCGCTCTTGGCGCTTGGGGTTGCCCTGGTGGTGCGCGATGGGTTGCTGGTGCTGTTTGCGCTTGCCGTATTTGGTGCGACCTTCACGTTTCTTGGTACGAAGGTGCTTGGATAGGATTCAAGCTGTTCTGGAGTCTTCGCGCGGCAAGCCCCCGACTTGCCAGCCCTTCCGGCTCTTTTTCCCGATCATTCCTGTGCTGCACCTTTTTCTGAGCATCTGCTGCCGGATCGCGAGGAGGAGGTTGAAAGCTTGAACTTGCGAAGGGGACATGTCTCGAACCGGTTCTTCCGTTCGAGACATGATCGTGATGCCCTTTCTCTGCCGGTCCCAGATATTTCTGCTTCCTGACCACCCAGATCCGGTTCCGACCTTGCCGGGCGACGCACGGTGAAAGTCCTCACCGGACTGCTCATTGCGCTGGCTCTGCTGGTATGGAGCCATGGTGAGCACTGGCAGTTGCCCGGCCGTCACAACCCCTGGGCGCCGCTGGTGATTGACGAGACGCCCGGCTGGCTGACGCGACTCAAACTGTCGCGGCTCGCCGAGGCGCCGGATCGCTGTCAGGCGGTGCTGGCCACGGCCGAGATGCGCTATGAGGCGCTAACGGACCGCGCGAGCGGGCCTGGCTGTGGCCTCAGTAATGCGGTGCACGTCAGCCGCACGCAGGTGCACATCGGTGCGCCGTTCTCGCTGACTTGCAGCGCTGCCGTGTCGCTGGCGCTGTGGGAGCAGCACGTGCTCATGCCCGAAGCCCGACGCTTGCTGGGTTCGCCGGTGGAGAGGCTCGAGCATTACGGGAGTTATGCCTGTCGCAACGTTTATGGACGTGAGGAGGGGCGGCGCAGCCAGCATGCGACCGCCAACGCACTCGACATTGCAGGGTTTGTGCTGGCCGACGGGCGACGCATCACGGTGGCGCGCGACTGGTCTGACGAAGACGCCGAAGCAGAGTTTCTGCGCACCATTCACGAGGGCGCCTGCCGCTTCTTCAATGGCGTGATGGGGCCCGAGTACAACCTTGCACATGCCGACCATCTGCATCTGGACCGCGGGCCCTACCGTATCTGCCGCTGAGTCGCGGATGATGAAAATGGAATGCGCTCCCGTCTTCTACTTGCGGCCCTTGAGTGACTCAGAGCCACTGAAGGCGGCGATGCCGTACCGTCAATTTCCCGAGAGAGAGTCGATGGATTCGATGGAGTCGATTGCCGTCATGTACGACAAGCTGACGTATGCCGCTTGAGCGCGTAGCCAGGTCGTTTCCGATTGGATTGGCGGGGCTCTAGCAATCGCGTGCTCGACACCGGCTTTGAGCTGGAACTTGCCGCATTGAGTTTTCGGGCGAGGCGCTACTGATGGCCGCAGGCAGGTCGCGCGCGCCCGGTGCTAGAGTCACGGCGTGCGAATCCTTCGCATGCCCAGTCAGGACCGCAAGCACGCATGAAACTCTATCTGCCGGAAGCATTCCATCCCTGGATCGAATCCATCACCCTCGGCCTGCAGGTCGTCGGCATCGTGCTCGGCGCATGGGTGTTGAGCATGTTGATGCGTCGTCTGGTGCGCCGCATCGGTCAGCACTACAAGCTGCCGTCCGAGCTGCTGATCGTGGCGAGGCGGTTGTTCGGTTTTGTCATCTATTCGGTTGCGCTTTTGCTGCTGCTCGACCGCTTCGGGGTGTCGGGCACCGTGTTGTGGACGGCGTTCACGGGTTTTGCGGCGGTGGCGGCGGTGGCTTTCTTTGCGGCTTGGAGCGTGTTGTCGAACATCTTCTGCACCCTGCTCATCCTCACCACGCGACCGTTCCGCCTGTACGACCACATCGAGTTGCTGGAGAACGGTGAGAAGCCCGGCCTCAAGGGCAAGGTGGTGGATATCAACCTGATCCACACCACGCTGCAGGAGAAGCTGCCGGACGGCAGCGACACCGTGCTGCAGATTCCGAACAGTCTGTTCTTCCAGCGCGCGGTGCGGCGCTGGCGTGGCGAGCCGGTGGCGCCGGACACCAACGAGGACGAATCGCGCATCTAGTCGGGGACGACGTGGGGCGCGCAACCGTGCCCCCGCCGTCCCCGTCAGCCGTGCCCGCCCAGGTAAGCCTCGGCCAGCGCGCCGTTGCCGGCGATCTCCGAAGCTGTGCCGCTGGCGACCACACGGCCACCTTCGAGTACGTAGGCGCGGTCGGCCAGCGCCAGCGCGAGTGAGGCCATCTGGTCGACCAGCAGGATGGTCATGTTCTCGCGGCGCAGGCGGTCGAGGGCTTCGAACAGGTCTTCGATGACCTTGGGCGCGAGGCCCAGCGAGGGTTCATCGAGCAGCAGCACTTCGGGTTTGGCCATCAGGCCGCGTGCGATGGCGAGCATCTGCTGCTCACCGCCGGACAGCAGGCCGGCACGCTGGTGGGCGCGTTCGCGCAGGCGCGGGAAGCGGTCGAGCATTTCCTCCACGCGCGCCTCGCGTCCTTCGGGACAGCGGAAGGCTCCCAGCCGGATGTTGTCGAGCACCGACAGTTCGGGGAACACCTGCCGGCCTTCGGGCACCAGGATTAGGCCGCGCTGCACCACGCGCTCGGCGTTGAAACTCACCAGTTCATTGCCGTCGAGGTGGATTCCGCCGGACACCGGGCGGTGCAGGCCGGCCAGGGCGCGCATCAGCGTCGACTTGCCGGCGCCGTTTGCGCCGAGCAGCGCTACCAGCTCGCCACGGCGGACCTGAATATCAACGCCGTGCAGTACCGGCGCGGCGCCGTAGCCGGTGGTCAGCGCGTTGATGCCCAGGCGCTCGTCGGTGCCGTCGGTATCGCTCTGGCGGGGTTCGCTGCGCGCAGCAAAGCCGGCGCCTTCACCCAGATAGGCCTGGCGCACGGCCGGGTTGGCCTGCACTTCGGCCGGGGTGCCTTCGGCCAGCGGCTGGCCGGCGTCGATGACCACGATGTGATCCGAGATGCCCATCACCAGCGGCATGTCGTGTTCCACCACCAGCACGCCGATGCCGGCCTGCGCGATGCGGGTGAGCAGGGTGGCGAGCAGGGCCTTGTCTTCGCGCGACAGGCCCGCGGCCGGTTCATCAAGCAGCAGCACGTCCGGGTCGGTGGCGAGTGCGCGGGCGATCTCGACCAGACGGCGGTCGACGTGCGGCAGGTCTGCCGCCGGGGTGTCCGGGGCGCCGCGGTAGCCGCAGTAGTCGAGCAGCGCCCGTGCACGGGCGCGCGCATCCGGTCGGTTGTGGCTTGCGCCGAGGAAGCCGCCGAGATGGCCGCCGGTGATCGCCAGCGCGACGTTGTCGAGCACGCCGAGCGAGCCGAACAGCAGCGAGGTCTGGTAGGTGCGGGCCACGCCCGAGCGCGCCACACGCCAGGCCGGCGCGCCGTTGAGCAGGCCGTCCTTTAGGCGGACCTCGCCCTCGGTGGGGCGGTAGAAGCCCGTGAGCATGTTGATGACGGTCGATTTGCCTGCGCCGTTGGGGCCGATCAGGCTGGTCAGCACGCCGGGGCGCACGGTCAGGCTGATGCCGGACGCTGCGCGCAGGCCACCGAACACCATGGTCAGGCTGTCGGCCTGCAGCGGTGCGCGTTCGCGCTGGCCGAGGCCGGCCGTGTCGCGCGGCGAGTCGTCGCTGGCGGCGGTGACCGTGTGCGGGCGCAAGCGCTGCCACAGCTGCCGGGCCATGCCGACGGCGCCGGTGGGGGCAACCCACAACACCACCAGCAACAGGCCGCCGAAGAACAACAAGCGGTATTCCTCAAGGCTGGACAGGAATTCGGGCAGCAGGCCGACCACGATGGCGCCGATGACCGGGCCGATGACGGTGCCCGAGCCGCCGATCATCACGGCCAGCACGAACAGGATCGACATCGAGAAGTTGAAGGTGTGCGGCGTGACGAAGCCTGACAGCGGCGAGAACAGTCCGCCGGCCAGCCCGGCCAGCGCGGCCGAGAACACGAAGGCGGCGGTCTTTACCATGACCGGGTTGATGCCGACCGATTCGGCGGCAATCTCGTTGTCGCGCACCGCGCGCATGGCCGCACCCCAGGTGCCGCGCGAGATCAGCGCGGATACCCACATCAGCAGGCCGACCATGACGATGGCGATGACTGCCACGGCGCGTTCGCCGTCGGCAAAGCCGAGTGACGGCGAGCCGATGCCCATGATGCCGTTTTGCCCGCCGGTGAAGTCGCGTAGTTCGACGATGGAATGTTCGACGATGAAGCCGAAGGCAATCGTCAGCATCGCCAGATACGGGCCCTTCACTCGCAGGGCCGGCATTGCCACGAGCCCCCCGACCACTGCGGCGACCAGCGCGCCAAGCGGCCACGCCAGCCAGAAGCTCCAGCCCGAGGCGCTGGTCAGGATGGCCACGGTGTAGGCGCCCAGCGCGTAGAAGCCGACATGGCCGAAGGAGATCTGGCCCGACAGGCCGAGCAACACGTTGAGCCCGATGCCGACAATGGCCAGCAGCGCCACGGTGGCCAGTACGAAGACGTAATAGCCATTCACCGTCAGCGCCAGATACACACCGAAAGCCAGCAGTGCGAGCACTGCGGCAAGCGCGGCCGGCGAACCCGGTAGCAGTGCGCGTGCCTTCATACCTTCCTCACCTGGGCGCGGCCGAACAGGCCGTTGGGTCGGATGGCAAGGACCACGATGACCAGCCCGAACAGGATGATGTAGGTGAAGCTCGACCCCAGCGTGGAGGTGATCAGTGCCTCACCGATGCCGAACAGCAGGCCGGCGATCATGACACCCCAGGCGCTGGTGATGCCGCCCAGAATCGCCACCGCAAAGGCCTTCAGGCCGAACAGCGTGCCCATGTCGGAATGCACGTTGAAGAGCGGCGCAATCAGGATGCCGGCAATACCCGCCAGCAGCGTGGACAGCGCGAAGGCCACCGCAATGGTGCGGCGGATCGGAATGCCCATCAGGCGGGCCGCGTCGCGGTTCTGCGTCACCGCCAGCATGGCGGTGCCCCAGCGCGTGCGGCGTGAAATGAAGTGCAGCAGGGCGGCCAGCGCCAGCCCGATGATCGGGATCAGCACCTGCAGCGGATACACGCCCAGGCCGCTGCCGCCGACTTCCAGCGGTGTCATGGCCAGCGGCGAAGCCAAGCTGCGCGGCTCCTTGCCGAAGGTGAACATCACCAGGTTGTCGAGCACGATACCCAGCGCCACGGTGGCCATCAGCCAGGCATCCGACCCGCGGCTTGCGAACGGCCGCACCGCGACGAACTCCACCACCAGGCCGTACAGCGCACACAGCACCAGCGCCAGCACGATGGCCGACAGCATGGGCCAGCCGAAGGTCTGTGCGAAGGTGAAGGTGAGCACCGCGCCGAGCATCATCGAGCTGCCCTGGGCGAAGTTGACGGTGCCGGACACCGCATAGGTCAGATAAAAGCCGAGCGCCATCAGACCGTACATGCTGCCAAGTCCGATGCCGCTGATCAGGGCCGCCGTGAGCATGGCGTTCTCCGAAAAACAGGTGAAGCCCGGCGCACGTGGCGCCGGGCGAGGGGGTGGAGCTTATTGCTCCATGCCGACCGGCAGGATGCGGTTGTCGATGAACTGTGCCCAGACGTAGTCGTCCTTGGTGATGGCGTCATGCACGCCGGGCTTGAACGGCATCTCGTAGGTCTTGATCAGGCCTTCGTGCTTGTCGATCTTGTAGAAGGCCTGGCGGATCGCGTCACCGTCGGTGGAGCCGGCAATGGCGATGGCGCGCGCGGTGAGGTGCATGGCGTCGTAGGCGTTGGCCACGCCAACCGCCGGCGTGATGTTCTCCGGGCCTTTCACGTCGGAGTACTTGGCTTTCATCGCCGCGATCACGCGCTCACCCACCGGCGACTGCTTGCCGAAGAAGCTGTAGGTCTGCACGAAGTGCACGTTCTTGGCGCTCGGGCCTGCGAGCTCGGTGAAGCGGCCGCCGGCCGGGCCCCAGTGCGAGGCGATGGGCACCTTCCAGCCCATGCGGTCGAGCGACTTCACGACCTGCGCCGAGGGGCCGACGTTGCCGACCATGAACAGCGCGTCGGCGCCGGCGTCGCGCAGGCGGGTGAGTTGCGGCACGACGTCCACATCGTTGCTCTCGAACTTCTCGACGCCAACCGGCTGCATGCCCTTGGCTTCAAG
This sequence comes from Pseudazoarcus sp. NS36, assembly GCF_059703705.1. Classification (NCBI taxonomy): domain Bacteria; kingdom Pseudomonadati; phylum Pseudomonadota; class Betaproteobacteria; order Rhodocyclales; family Zoogloeaceae; genus Pseudazoarcus; species Pseudazoarcus sp. NS36. The sequence goes on from NZ_BAAKJA010000004.1 coordinate 109,208, forward strand.
CGCTGCACGCAGGCCCTTCTCGTTCGATTCGCCCCACGGGTTGTTGATCAGGATCATGCCGAACTTGCTCGCGCCGAAGGTCTTCTGCGCGTAGTCGAGCATGGCCTGGTCGACGATCTCATCCACCGCCGAGACGCGGAATACGAAGTTGGGGTCGGCGCCGTTCTTGGTGATCGGCGTGCCGGCCGCCCAGGCGCCGATGAAGGGAACCTTCTGTTCGTTGGCGAGCGGCACGATGGCCAGCGACACCGGCGTATCCAGCCCGCCGAACATCACGGCCACCTTCTGGCGGTAGATCAGCTCGCGGGCTGCGATCACGCCTTTGGCCGGGTTGGATTCGTCGTCACGGCGCACCAGTTCGAGCTTGCGTCCGCCGAGCAGGCCGCCGGCGGCGTTGATTTCGTCGATGGCGATGCTGATGCCACGCGTGATGGCTTCGCCGGACAGCGCGGACTGGCCGGACAGGGCGGCCACGAGGCCGATCTGGATCGGCTCGGCGGCGTGGGCGGCGGGCAGCATGCCGAGGCTGGCTGCCACGGCGGTTGCGGCGATAAAGCTACGTCGGGTGAATTTCATGATCGCTTCGCTCCTTGCAGTTGGGGGACAACGGGCTCTGCGTTTCTTGCAAGCGGCGTGCCAGCCGCTTGGCCGGGCTGCCGATTCAGTGTCAACACTGCTAAATTAAAGGTGTCTACACATTGGCGCGTTCCTTGCATCAGCGTGTAGCGTATCCTAGCCAGGCCAAAAGCGGCACCACAACAGTGCATAACCGAGGAAATCGCCATGAATAATGCACCACTAACGATCATTGCGGATACAGATTACGCAAAAGAGATGGTTGAAATTGTCGACACTTATCTGCGAACGATCATGATTCCGGACCCCGTCGGGGCACGCGCCTTCGTTTCTCCCGACATGCGCATCCGCTTCACCGGCGGCCGCGAGATGAAGGATCCGACCGAGTGCACGGCCTTCAACAAGGGGCGCTACACCAAGGTGCAGAAGAAGTACGAGCGCTATGAGGTGGTCGCCGGTGCGAGCCCGGAGGAAGCCATCGTGTATTCGCTCGGCACCTTGTTCGGTGAATGGCCTGACGGCACGCCCTTCGAAGGCAACCGCTATGTCGACCGCTACGTGCTGCGCGACGGCAAGATCGTGCAGATGGACGTCTGGAACGACAGCGCGGAATGGATCCTGACGCGCGCCGGCATCCAGGCCTGAGGGGCGTCAGATGAGCAAGCAGCATGTTCTGGCCCCGGTGCCGGGGCACGGGCGATTCCCTTACCGTGCCATTGGCGACCGGCCGCAGTACGACTGGCCGGGTGGTGCGCGGCTGGCCGTGTACCTCGGCTTCAACATCGAGCACTTCGCTTTCGGCGAGGGCATGGGCGCCAAGATCGGCCCGGCCATGCCCGAGCCCGATGTGCTCAATTACGCCTGGCGCGAGTACGGCAACCGGGTCGGCGCGTGGCGCTGTCTGGAGCAGTTCGACACGCTCGGCCTGCCTACTGCGACCATCCTCAATACGGCGCTGTACGACCACTGCCCGGAACTGGTGGCGGCCTTTGCCGCGCGCGGGGACGAACTGGTCGGCCACGGCCACACCAATGCCGAGCGGCAGGGAGATTTCGACGAGGCGCGTGAGCGGGCCTTGCTCGCCGCCTGCCGTGAACGCATCGCGGGCGAGAGCGGTTGTGCGCCCGAGGGCTGGCTGTCGCCGTGGATTTCGGAGAGCCGCGTCACGCCCGACCTGCTTGCCGAGACCGGCTACCGCTACACCCTCAACTGGTGCCACGACGACCAGCCGGTGCGCATGGCCACCCGCGACGGCGGATCGATCTGGTCGATTCCCTACCCGCAGGAGCTCAACGACATCCCGATGCTGGTGGCACGTCAGATGGAGGCGCCGGCTTTCTTCGACATGGTGCTCGACAACCTCGACGAGATGCTCGACCAGTCCCGCGCACAACCGCTGGTAATGGGAATCGCGCTGCATCCCTATCTTGTCGGCCAGCCGCACCGCCTGCGCCACATGCGTCGCGCGCTCGAACGTCTGGCGGCGTTGCGAGATGCCGGCCGTATCTGGATGACCACGCCCGGTGCGATCTGCGGGCACGTCGACGCCCTCGGCATCGAGGCGGACGTTCAGACGCAAGCCGAGACCCGGCCGGATTGATAAGATTCGGGGCTTGTCGTATGCCTTCTACATCATCACCGCGACCGACCATGCCACGCACGCCACGTCTTCCCGCTGTAAAACCGACCGCCGCGCCCCGCCGCGCGGTGGCGCGCGCCGCCACTTCGACCAGTTCGCGCGGCAAGGGCGAAGTCGAGCGGCGTATCTACGGTTCCATCTTCGACGCGGTGATGGACCGCCGTCTGGTGCCCGGCACGCGGCTGCCCGAGGCCGCGCTGGCCAAGCTCTACAAGGTCAGCCGCGCGGTGGTGCGCAAGGTCTTGCAGGCATTGGCCAACGACCATGTCGTGAGCCTGCGTCCCAATCAGAGTGCGGTCGTGGCAGTGCCCACGCCGGATGAGATCCGCGCCGTGTTCGAGGCCCGCCGCGCCGTCGAGGCCGCGCTCGTGGCACTAGCCGCCGAACGCGCCAGCGCGGCCGACATCGCCCGTCTGCGCACCCATCTGCGCAGCGAGCACGAGGCCATGCATCGCTTCGACCAACCCGCCTGGGCCCGACTGGCGAGTTCCTTTCATCGCCAGGTCGCGACGCTGGCCCGCAATCCCGTGCTCGAGGGCTACCTGAGCGAGCTGCTGTCGCGTTGCGCGCTGGTGGTGTCGCTGTACGAGCCGCCCGGCAACGCCAGTTGCGAGCACGACGAGCACGAACACATTGTCGATTGCATCGAACGTGGTGACGCCCCTGCCGCCATCGCGCTGATGCACGAGCACCTTGAAGCGCTCGAACGCAGCATCTGCTTTGACCGCCGTGAAGAGGCCCCGACGCTGGCCAGCCTGCTCGGGCTCAACGAGGCCTGAGCGTCCGGCCTTGCTCTGCCGTGCAAGCGAGCGTATGTTTTCAAGTACTTGACCCGGAACGTTTCAGTCCTTGCCGGGTGACACGGGGCCGAGGCATGCACCCCGATACGGGAGGTCATCAAGATGGAAGGCGTGAATCCGACGAGCAGTCCTGCGACGCTGCTCACCAACGATCGCACGACGCAGACCCGCAACCCGGACGAGCAGAATCCGCTCACCCCGCCGGCTCCGCCGCCGCAGGAAGCGCCGCGTGTGAACGAAGGTCCGAGCACCATCACCAGCATCAGCCCGCAGGCGCAGCAACTCGCGCAGCAGGAACAGAACGCGGCCAACGACCCAGGCAACCGGCCGCAGGAGAATCCGGCGAACAACGCCAGCCCGCCGCCGCGCAATGACGCCGCGCCGCCGGAGCGGGGCGATGATCCGGCGGCCAACCCGCCGGCCGAGCCGTCGAATGGCGCTGCCGCGTCCGGCCAGAACGGCCGTGCCTTCGACGATCAGTCGCCGAACAGTTTCCTGAGAAACTGAGGCCCCCGGGGCGCAGGCCATGATTTCGAACACTGCGGGGCCCACTTCGGCGGCGTTTGCGCAGTTGCAGCGCCAGCAGGCCGAGCGCAGCGCCGAGCAGGCCGAGCAACGCGCCCGGAGCCTGCAGGCCGAAACCCGCCAGGCCAACGCCGAGGCCGACCGCGCGCAGGAGCGCGCACGCACCCTCGAAGTCAAAACCGATCAAGCCACCGAAGAAGCCGGCCGCGCGCGCAGCGGCTTGGCGGCAAGTAGTGCTCTGCAGCAGGTCGATGTGCAGATCGGCGAATTGCGTGAGCAAATCAACCCTTCACCGGCTGTCGCGCCCGCGACACCCGTTGCTGACATGCCGGCCCCGCGGCCGGTGGTCAACGCCCAAGGCGAGGTCACCGGTACGGTGATCAACGTTTCGGTCTGACAGGCGGTTACCTAGCCGCCTGCCCCCTGTTCTCCCCGGTACTGCAGATCCTATAAATGTGATCGTCACGTCAGCTTCCGATCAGGAAGCTGCAACAAAATGATTATGATTCGCATTTATAGGATAATCCGGCGTGACCCGCGCGGATCCGCCGGCTGAGCCGGCGTGACGTCACGCCGCAGTCGATCAGGGAGTTTCCATGGATTTGTTCCACACCACGCGCTGCCATCAGGCAGTCGCGGTGGCATTGTTCGCACTTGCGTCAGGTGCGGTTGGCGCTCAGCAGGTCGGGGTGGCCGAGCAACAGTTGTCGGAAGTCGTCGTGACGGCCTCCGGTTTCGAGCAGGCCGTTGCCGATGCGCCGGCCACGATCACCGTCATCACTTCCGAGCAGCTGGAGGGCAAGTACTACCGCGACATCACGGATGCGTTGCAGGACATCCCCGGCGTGAGCATCGAAGGCGGCGCTGGCGGCAAGATCGAGAGCACCTCGGTCAACATCCGCGGTTTGAACGAGAACTACGTGCTCTTCCTGGTCGATGGCAAGCCGCTGGGTGCGTCTTCCGAAGCCTATTACAACGGCTTCGGCGGTGGCGCCCAGGTGGGCTGGCTGCCACCGGTGTCGGCCATCGAACGTATCGAGGTTGTGCGCGGACCGATGTCGTCGCTGTACGGGTCGAGCGCATTGGGTGGCGTCATCAACGTCATCACCAAGAAAGTCGCAGACCGTTGGGGCGGCAGCGTCACGCTGGATACCGTGATCCAGGAAGACAGCGACGCGGGCGCGGCTCATCAGGGGCGCTTCTACCTCAATGGCCCGCTGATCGACGACAAGCTCGCGCTGGTGCTGTACGGCTCGAAGTACAAGCGCAATGAAGACGATTTCACCGGCGGCTATGCACGCAAGGTGCGTGAGGACCTGACCGGCAAGCTGCGCTGGAAGATCAGCGAGCGTCAGAGTCTGGAGTTCGAGACCGGTGTTGCCGAACACGACAACGACCGCACGGCCAGAACCGGTGCGCCCGGCGACATGGCCAACGAGCGTCGCCACTACAGCGTGATGCACGACATCGCGTGGAGTGCTCGCGTGAACACCAAGTCCTTCGTGCTGCGCGAAGAGGTCGACATCGAGAACAGCACCAACTTCTCGGCCTATCGCGCCACCACGGCCAACAGCAAGACCGTGATCGGCCTGGATCGCCAGATGATCACCATTGGCGCGGAGTACAAGGAAGAGGAGGTGGATCATGACGCCGACCGCTTCCCGGGTTCGACCTCGCTCAAGCTGTCACGCTGGCAGACCGCGCTCTTCGTCGAGGACGAGTATTACCTGACCGATGACTTGGCTATCACCGGCGGCCTGCGCTTTGACCGCAACCAGCGTTTCGGCAGCGAAACCACGCCGCGCCTGTACGCGGTCTATCACGTCAATCCGAAGCTGGTGGTGAAGGGTGGCGTGAGCGGTGGCTACAAGACCCCGACGCTGAAGCAGACCGACGACAACATCGTCGAGAACGCCGCGCGCGGTGCGGCGTGGGACGTCGGCAACCCCAACCTCAAGCCGGAACGCAGCACCAACTACGAGATCGGCATGAACTGGACCGATCCGAAGCGCTTCAACGCCGGTGTGACCTTCTACAAGACCAACTTCGAGGACAAGATCGACCGCACGCTGATCTGCGAGAGCTCAACGTCGACGGCGCAGGAATGCGAGGGGCCGGATGGCACCTTCCGTAACCGCATCAACCAGTACACCAACGTTGACGAAGCTGACCTGAAGGGCATGGAAGTGTCTTTCAGCATGCCTTTTGGGCATGGCGCACGCTTTAACGCCAACTACACCTGGTCGGACAGCGAGATCACCAGTGGCCCCGACAAGGGGCAGCCACTCAACAACCTGCCCAAGCACATGATCAATCTGGGCGTGGATTGGCAGGTGACGGATCGCAGCGACGTGTGGGCCAAGGCGCGCTACAAGAGCAAGACGCTTGAGGACGGCACCTCACAGCTGCCCGCCTACACCCTGGTGGACATCGGTGGATCCTACCGCATCCAGAAGAACCTGAAGGTCTTCGCCGGGCTGTACAACCTGTTCGACAAGGACGTGACGACCGAGGACTACGGCAAGACGCTGGACGGACGCCGCCTCTACGTCGGCGTGACGGCCGACTTCTGATCGGCACCGGGCCGGGCGCCGTCATCACTGGCGCCCGTCTGCAAACCACTGGCTCGTACATCGTGACCACTACTACCGCTTCTTCCCCCGGAACGGGCGTCCGCAGGGACGCCCCGTTGCCTTGGCGTTATCGCTTCGCAGTGCTGTCGCGCGCAATGGCCGCGATCTTCGGCGGCTATGCGCTGGCCGCCGCTGTCGCTGCGGCAGTCGGCCTGCTGCTGGTCGACGCCGGCACGCCGCGCGTGCATGCCGTGATGAGCGGCACGCTGCTGTCCTTCATTGCACACGCCTGTGCTGCCCTGTGGGCCTTCGGGTGCGCCAGCGCGCGTCGCGCCTGGCTTGGCATCGCCCTTCCCACTGCATTGCTGGCGCTGCTGGCGTGGCGCATTGCACCGGAGATCTTCCGATGAGACCCGACGGCAAGCCCGAAACCGTACGCCGCTCGATGTCGTGGCTGCACACCTGGAGCGGTCTGCTGCTTGGCTGGCTGCTGTATGCGGTGTTCTTCACCGGCACGCTGAGCTACTTCCTGGACGAGATCAACGTCTGGATGAAGCCCGAAACCCACCGTTCCGTGCCCGGGCCGGAGATGGTCGGCAACACCCTGCGCACGCTGGAACGCATTGCGCCGCATTCGGACAGCTGGAACCTCACCCTGCCGGGTGAGCGCCAGACCACCGTAAGCGCTTCCTGGCGCAAGCCGGTGGCACCCGGCGAAGAGGCGCCGCAGGGGCGTGCGGCGTTTGAACGGGCCGAGTTCGACGCCACCACCGGCGAGCGCATCGACACGCGCGACACTGCCGGCGCCAACTTCCTGTATCGCTTCCACTTCGAGTTGCACGGCATCGACCGAACGTGGGGGCGCTGGATCGTCGGCATTGCCACCATGTTCATGTTCGTGGCCATCCTCAGCGGCGTCATCACGCACAAGAAGATCTTTGCCGACTTCTTCACCTTCCGTGCCGGCAAGGGCGCGCGTTCGTGGCTCGATGCGCACAACGCCACGGCGGTGCTGGCTTTGCCGTTTCATGTCGTCATCACTTTCAGCGGCTTGCTGCTGTTGATGACCCTGTTGATGCCCTGGGGTGTGCAGGCGGTGTATGACGGTGACACGCGCGCTTACTTCAGCGAGCGCCGAGGGCAGGGCGGAGGTGGAGGCGGCGCACGAGCCGCCGAGCCCGCTGTGGATGCGGCGCAGGTGCCGCTGGCCGATGTGGCGCCGATGCTGGCCGCCGCACAGGTGCGCTGGCCCGAGCGCGGTGTGGGCAGCGTGAGCGTGAGCGCCCCGGGTACGTCGCGCGCGATGGTGGAGTTGCGCGAGCGCGGCGGGCGCAGCCTGGCCGATCGCGGCGCGAGCGAGCGCATGCGCTTTGACGGCGTTTCCGGTGAGCTCAAATCGGTCTCCGACCCCGCGCCGGAGGTGCCGGTGGTGACACAGGCCTACAACGTGATGACCGCCGCGCATCTGGGGCGCTTTGCCGATCCGGTGGTGCGCTGGCTGTTGTTCCTGTCCGGCGTACTTGGCACCGTGATGGCGGCCACCGGTCTGGTGCTGTGGGTGGTCAAGCGTCAGGCCGACCGCAAGCGCCTGGGGCGCACGCCGTTCAGCCACCGGCTGGTGGAGGTGCTCAACGTTGCCAGTATCGGCGGCCTCTCGGTGGCAACTGCGGCGCTGTTCTGGTTCAACCGCACGCTGCCGCTGGATATGGCCGGGCGTTCCGACTGGGAGATCCGCGGATTTTTCGCAGTGTGGGCGGTGATGTCATTGCATGCCCTGCTACGTCCGCATCGTCGTGCCTGGATCGAGCAATTGCTGCTCGCGACGTCGCTGTTCGCGCTGTTGCCCCTGCTCAACGCGCTGACCGGTGGCGTGCCGCTGAGCTGGAGCCTGGTGCATGGGCAGTGGCCCGTCGCTGGTTTTGATGTGGCGGCCTTGTTGCTGGCGGCTGTGCATGGCGTGGCAGCCTGGCGGATGTTGCGTGCTGCCGATGACCGCAAGCTTGCGCGGCGCACGGCTGGCGTTGCGCCTGCCGCGGATGTGGAGGCCGTCATCGATCAGGCGGTGTCGCCATCATGAGCAGCGTGTTGCTTGCGTACTGCCTGGGTTTGCTCGGATTCGCGGGGCTGGCGCTGGGCATGGAACGCCATCAGGACAGCTTGTCGGCTGTACCCGTGCGTGCGGCATGGGTGCGTTTGGGGCAGCTTGCCGGCACGGCCCTGCTTGTCGTGGCCCTGTGGGTCTGCATCGTGCGCTGGTGGCCGTCGGTCGGTGTGGCCGTCTGGCTGGGCGTGCTGAGCCTGTCCGCGCTGACGCTGGGGGTGGGTTTCACCTACGTCTCACGTCGGGCGGTCGGCGGATTGCTGGGGGCGGCGGTTCTGGCTGCGGCGATGCTGTGGTTGGCGGGGGGCGCATGAAACGTCGGCACTCCCGCATGCATGGGCAAGGATCATGAAGGTGCTGGTCGTAGAGGATCACCATGAATTGCGCAGTCTGCTGGAGCATCACCTCCGGCAGGCGGGCTTTGCCGTGGATGCCGTCGGCACGGGCCGTCAGGCCCTGACGGCTGTGCGCCTGCACCACTATGATCTGGCCCTGCTCGATCTGGGTCTGCCCGATATCGACGGCATGGAGGTGTTGCGGGCCATCACGGCGCGCCCGGGCCCGCGGCTGCCGTGCATTGCGTTGACTGCCCGCGATGCGCTCGAAAGTCGCGTCGCCGGCCTCAATGCCGGCGCCGATGACTACGTGCTGAAGCCCTTTGAGATGAGCGAGCTGTCGGCGCGCCTGCGCGCCGTGCTGCGCCGCGCAGGCGGTAGTGGCAGCACCGTGCTGACGCTCGGTAACGTGGCCTACGACCCGGTCTTCATGCAGATCGGCATTGCCGGCGAAACCCTCGATCTGCCTCGCCGTGAGGCGATGCTGATGGAGGAGCTGATGCGTGCCGCTCCCCGCATCGCCGTCAAGGACCGACTCGAACAGGCCATCTACGACAGTCATGAGTCGACCTCGCTGAACGCCGTCGAGGCACTGGTCTCGCGCCTGCGCAAGAAACTGCAGCAACTGCATGCCGATGTGCGCATCGATACCGTGCGCGGTGTCGGATATCGTCTTGTCACGCTCTCCGGGACGTGCCTGTGAAGGCCTTCAGTCTGCGTCGTCGTGTGCTGCTGTCGATGTGCGTGGTGATTGCCGTATGCATGGTCGGCATGAGCCTCTATCTGCATGGTTCGCGCGATGTCGTGCGGCGCGGGCTGGTGTTCATCCAGGCGCCCGAGATCGTGGCCGACTTTCTGGCCACGGGGGACGTCGCCCGGCTCCCTGCGCACTACGCCGGCGGCGATGTGTCCTATACGCTGTACTCCGCAGCCGGCGACGTGTTGTGGATATCGCCTGATCGCACTCGCCCGCTGCGCCTGCGCGACGATTCGCTCGAAGAGCTGGCGCGGCGCTTCTGGTATCGCAATGACATCGGGCATGTCATCAGCGTGCCTGTGCGGCTCGAGGACGGTCGCACCCTGATGGTGGCGCGGCGCGACCGCAAGGAGCGCGCCGCCATCGAAAGTCTGCTCGAGGCCCGGCTGCAGCACAGCCTGCTGTTGCTGCTGCCGGTGCTGGCGCTGTTCGGTGGTCTGGTATGGGCGCTGATGGCCTGGACTCTCGCACCGGTGCGTCGCGCGGCAAGACTGGCCGAGCAGATCGGCCCGGAGCGCGCCGAGTCGATTCGCGAAGAGACCCTGCCGGGCGAAATCCGTCCGCTGGCGCGTGCGCTCAATCAGGCCGTGCTGCGCTTGCGCAAGGCGCTCGAAACCGAGCGCCAGATCCTGGCGGATGGCGCGCATGAGCTGCGCACACCGGTGACCGTGGTCGACCTGCGCCTGCAGCAGTTCGAGCAGGACGGGCACATCGACTGGCCGGTGCTGCGCAAGGACCTGCAGCACCTTCGCCGCGTCACCGAGCAGGTGCTGTTGCTGGCGCGGCAGGACCACGCTGCGCTGACATCGGCGGCCGGCTCCTGTCGCATCGCGACCCTGGTGCGCGAGGTGGTGGCCGACCTCTACCCATTGTTCGAAAGCGCCGGTCGCGCCTTGCGCATCGAGCCGGGTGCCGAAGCCCTGCGGGTGCTCGGGCAGCATGCCCTGCTGCGTGAAGTTGTGGCGAACGTGCTGGGGAACGCCTTGGCCCACGGCGCGGGCGATGTGAGCGTGCGCTGGTTGAGTGCGGCCGATGATCGTGTCTGGCTTGAAGTCGAGGATCAGGGCGTCGGCGTGTCGCTGGCGCGCCAGGACGAGTACTTCGTGCGCTTCCGCAAGGGCCGCGCGGATTCGTTCGGCGCCGGCCTTGGGCTGGCCATCGTGCAGCGCGTCCTGCGTAATCTGGGTGGTGAGGCACGCTTCGTGTCGCAGTCTCCGTGTGTTCTGCGCCTCGAGTTCGTGAGCGCCACCGGCTGAAGGCGCGAGCCTTCAGTCCCTCAACCAGCGCATGCCTTCAGTGGTGCGTTCAAACAGCCGCCACGTGTCGCCGTTCTCGCACAAACCGAAGCGGAACGGGGTGCCGTCGCGCCCCGGTGTCTCGAAACGCAGGTCGCGGAAATTGGCGCACAGGCCGTATTCCGCGCTTGGCGGCTCGAGCTGGTCGAGCACCGGGAACATCGCGAACCAGCGGAAGAAACCGAAGGCCTCGGCATTCCAAAGACGGCGCGCCAGATCGGCCACCTCCGGCTCGCCGAAGACCGGCACGCTGCGCCATTCGGCCATGTGCACCGGCAGATAGGGCGCCGAGAAACGGCGAATGAAATGGTCGTCGGGCGTGGCCACCAGCGGCTCGCTGCGCTGCGTGTTCAGGTGCGCGTAGTGATAGTTCTCGCCGTCGAAGACGATGGCGGTCCAGTTGAAGGGCGAGGCCGGGCGCGGCGCTGCATCCACCGACACGACTTCCACACCGCTGTGATCGGCCCAGGCCCGCGCGGCCTCGATGGCATCGCTGCGCGCCACTGCGCTGTTGCCGATCCAGCCCAGTAGCAGCACCCCGGCCAATGCCGCCGGCACCCGGCTGCGACGCCACACCGTGCTGGCGATCAGACCAGCCAGCAGGATGCCGCTGATGCCGAGGTCAATGATGAAGGTGGTGCCGAGGCCGAAGCGCCAGTCGGTGAATGGCGAGAACATCATCGTCCCGAACTGGGTGATGAAGTCGCCCGCGATATGCACCAGCAGCGACACGCAGGCAAAGGAATACAGATTGCGCCAGCCCGGCTGCGGCTGGCCGGGGCGGTGCAGCAGACGGAATGCGCCGGCCATGATCCAGGCGATCAGCAGTCCCCACAGCGGCAGCATCAGCAGCGAATGCGTGATGCCCCGATGGCCGCGCAGATAGGTCAGCTCGGAGATGTAGCCAAGCACGAAGTCACTGTCGGGAAATACCGCAGCGACGGTGCCGACCGCGACCGCCTGCCATACGGCCGGGCGGTTCGGGTGTTGCAGGGGATCGGCGGGGCGGGCGCGCAGGCGCGCGACAAGGGCGCCGGAAAGGGCGTGGGTCAGGGTATCCATGGCGTCTTCGAATGAATGGCGCTTATTTCGTTCCGGATCCTGGCGTACGGGGGTTATTAAACCAAATGGTTGACAGTTGGTCTGCGGGCGCATAAATTCAACTCTATGGTTGAATTAAATCCCCCTCCGCTCGATGCCGTCTTCCATGCCCTTGGCGATGCCACGCGCCGCGCCATGCTGCATGCGCTTGCCGATGGCGAACGCAGCGTCGGCGAACTGGCCGCGCCCTTCGACATGTCGCTGGCGGCCGCCTCCAAGCACATCAAGGCGCTGGAGCGCGCCGGCTTGGTCCGGCGCGAAGTGCGCGGGCGCACTCACGTATGCCGCATCGATCCCGGCCCGCTTGCCAGCGCGCACGAATGGCTGGGCTTCTATGAGCGCTTCTGGAACACGCGTCTGGACACGCTCGAACGGCTGCTCCGCGAGGCGGATGCCAGCCCTCCATCCACTCCCGAAGGAGAACAACGATGAGCGAATCCGACACCCTCGACGCCTGGGGCGTACTGGTCGAGCCGACCACCCTGAAGATCCAGCGTGTGCTGCCCGGCCCCATTGAACGCGTCTGGGCCTATCTGACCGACAGCGAACTGCGCCGCCGCTGGCTGGCCAGTGGCGACATGCAGCTGCAGCCTGGTGCCGCCTTCGAACTGGTCTGGCGCAACGACGAGCTGACCGATCCGCCCGGTCGTCGGCCCGAGGGCTTTGGCGATGAACATCGCATGCAGAGCCACATCACCGAACTCGACCCGCCGCGTCGTCTGGCCTTCACCTGGGGTGCGGAAGGCAATGTCTGCTTCGATCTGGCAGTGCAGGGCGACGAGGTGCTGCTGACGGTCACCCACCGCCGCCTGGCCGACCGCAACAGCCTGCTCAACGTCAGCTCCGGCTGGCACGCCCACCTTGATCTGCTCGCCGACCTGATGACCGGTACCCGCCCGCAGCCACACTGGGACCACTGGAGCCGTCTGCGCGAGGATTACGCCCGACGTCTGCCCGAGTGAGCGCGGCAGCGGCCTGGTGCGAGTCGCTGATACGATCCGCGCATGACGCTTTACCTCGATCTCGCTGACCGCACCGAAGCCCTGATCCGCGAAGGCGTGCTGCGCACCGGCGACCGTCTGCCGTCGGTGCGGCAGACTTGCCGCACGCATGGCGTCAGCCCGGTCACGGTGACGCAGGCCTATCACCTGCTGGAAAGCCGCGGCCTGATCCAGGCCCGGCCGAAGTCCGGCTACTTCGTGCGGCCACGCCTCGTCACGCGGTTGCTGGAGCCGGAGGCGACGCAGCCGCACCGTGGCGAGACGGCGCTGGAGGTGAGCGACTTCATCTTCCAGATTCTCGACAGCGTGCGTGATCCGTCGGTGGTGCCGCTGGGGTCGAGCTTTCCCAGCCCCTATCTGTTCCCGCTCGAGCGCCTCGGGCGTTTCCTCGCCACTGCTGCGCGCCGGCTCGATCCGCTGGCGACCGCCACCGACCTGCCGCCGGGCAATGACGAACTGCGCCGGCAGATTGCACTGCGTTACCTCGCGCATGGCGCGACGGTTTCGCCGCAGGAGATCATCGTCACCTCTGGGGCAATGGAGGCGCTGAGCCTGTGTCTGCAGGCGGTGACGCGGCCGGGCGACGTGATCGCGGTCGAGTCACCCACCTTCTACGCCGGCCTGCAGGCGAGCGAGCGCCTTGGCCTGCGTGTGATCGAGATTCCCAGCCATCCGCGCGAGGGCGTGAGCCTGCCTGCGCTGGCCGACGCGCTGCAGCGCCACCCGGTGAAGGCCTGCCTGCTGATGCTGAACTTCGCCAACCCCACCGGCGCGCGCGTGCCCGACGAGGCGCGGCGGGAGCTGGTGCGCCTGCTTGCGCGCCACGAGGTGCCGCTGATCGAGGACGACGTGTATGCCGAGCTGTACTTCGGCCGCGAGGCGCCGCTGTGCAGCAAGGTCGAGGACGACGGCGGCTGGGTGATGCACGTCTCGTCATTTTCCAAGTGTCTGGCGCCGGGCTACCGCATCGGCTGGGTGGCGGCCGGGCGTTTTGCCGAACGCATCCGCCGCCTCAAACTGGCCACCAGCCTGGCCACGACCGTGCCGGTCCAGATCGCGCTGGCGGCCTATCTCAAGCAGGGCGGCTACGAGACGCATCTGCGCGGTCTGCGACAACGGCTGGAGGCGCAGGCGGCGACCATGATCGACGCCGTGGAACAACATTTCCCGGCTGGCACGCGGCTGGTGCGGCCGCAGGGCGGTTATTTCATGTGGCTGGAACTGCCTGCCGGCGTCGATGCCTTGCGCCTGCATCAGCAGGCCCGCGACTGCGGCATCAGCGTGGCTCCGGGCCCGATCTTCTCGGCACGGCGGGATTTCGGCAATTATCTGCGCCTGAACTTCGGCCACGCCGATCATGGTGGGCAGGACGAGGCGCTGCGCACGCTGGGCCGGCTGGTGGCGGCACAAGTCTGAGTGGGCGGCAATCTGTGCCTATAAAAAATCAAATGTTCTGAATCTGTTCCTGTCCGGGCAGGGGTGATGTACTCGAACCCCTACCGAACCGGAGCAGATGATGGGTATCGCGCGCAGCAAGATTCGTGAAGCCAGGGTGGAGCTGTACCGCAACAAGGGCAGCATCCATGCGCGAGCGGTGTCCGGTCGCTTCAATACGCTGCGCTGGGCCATGGTGTGGATCACGCAGATCGTGTTCTACGGTGGCTGCTGGTTGCAGTGGAATGCCGGCGACGGCGCGCGGCAGGCGCTGTGGTTCGACATTCCCGAGCGCAAGCTGCACCTGTTCGGTCTGGTGTTGTGGCCGCAGGACGCGCTGCTCTTCGCGCTGGCGCTGATCATCGCCGGGGTGGGGCTGTTTTTTGCCACCGCGTTGGCCGGGCGGGTGTTCTGCGGTTTCGCCTGTCCGCAGACGGTGTATACGCAGATCTTCACGTGGATCGAGGCCAGGGTGGAGGGCGATCACCTCGCCCGCCTGCGCCTCGACAGCGCACCGATGAGTCCCCGCAAGTTCGGCCTGAAGACGCTCAAACATGGTCTGTGGATCGTGCTGGCGGCGTGGACGGCCATCACCTTTGTCGGCTACTTCACGCCCATCCGTGAGCTGTTGCCGGCCATCACCGCGCTGGATACCGGCCCGTGGGAATCGTTCTGGCTCATCTTCTACGCGCTGTTCACCTACGTGCAGGCCGGCCTTGCGCGCGAAGCCGTGTGTCAGCACATGTGCCCGTACTCGCGCATTCAGGGCGTGATGGTGGATGCCGCCACGCGCGTCGTGACTTACGACGTGGCCCGCGGAGAGCCGCGCGGATCGCTGCGCTCTGCGGCCGAGAAGGGCGACTGCGTGGACTGCGGCCTGTGCGTGCAGGTGTGCCCGACCGGCATCGACATCCGCGACGGCCAGCAGTACGCCTGCATCAACTGCGGCCTGTGTGCCGACGCCTGCGACCCGGTGATGGACCGCATCGGCGCGCCGCGTGGTCTGATCCGCTTCGCGTCGGAGAACGAACTTGCCGCAAGCCCGGCATCAAAGCGCAGCTGGATACGTCCGCGACTGGCGATCTACGCCGGGGTGCTGTCGGTGATGGCGGCACTGCTCGGCTGGAACCTGATGGATCGCTCGCTGCTGCAGGTCAACGTGCTGCGTGACCGCAACGCACTGATGCGCGAACTGCCCGACGGGCGTATCGAGAACGTCTTCCTGCTCAAGCTCGTGAACCTCGATGAGCACGCGCACCGCTACGTGGTGGCGGTGGATGGAGTGCCTGGCCTGCGCATCGAAGGCGTCCCGGAGTTTGTCGCCTCGTCCGGCAGCGTGGCCCCGGTACCCGTCACGGTTTCCGCTCCGGCCGAAAGCCTGCCCGGCGCGATCCTGCCGATCCGCTTTTCGGTGTTCGCGGCTGATCGGCCGGACATCCGCAGCTCCGGGCCGAGCAGTTTCCTGATGCCCTGAGCGCGCCCCCTCAGAAGGCGGCGTCCGCCCGTCCGATCAGCGGAACCCTTCCAGCACGATCTTGCCGCGCGCCTTGCCGGAGCGCAGCAGGGCGTGGGCGCGCTCCAGGTTGGCGGCGTTGATGGGGCCGAAGTGCTCGGCCACGGTGCTGCGGATCACGCCAGCATCGACCAGCTTGGCCACCTCATTGAGCAGACGCTGCTGCGCGACCATGTCGGCGGTGCCGAACATCGAGCGCGTGAACATCAGCTCCCAGTGCAGCGACACGCTCTTGCGCTTGAGCAGGCGCACGTCGATGGGCTCCGGGTCGTCGATCAGCGCGAGCCGCCCTTGCGGCGCGACGGCCTCGACGATCTGCGCAAAGTGGTGATCCGTGTGCGTCAGGCTGGCGATGTGGGTGACGTCATTCACGCCGATGCGCTTGAGTTCTTCGGCCAGCGGGCGGGTGTGGTCGATAACGTGGTGCGCACCCAGTTCGCGCACCCAGGCCTGTGTTTCGGCGCGGGATGCCGTGCCGATCACGGTCGCGGCGGTGAGCCGGCTGGCCAGTTGAACGAGGATGGAGCCCACGCCGCCGGCCGCGCCGATGACCAGCAGGCGGGCGTCACTGGGGGCCTTGCCCGGCAGCAGCCCGAGGCGGTCGAACAGCAGTTCCCACGCCGTGATGGCGGTCAGCGGCAGCGCGGCAGCCTGCGCAAAATCCAGCGATGCCGGCATATGGCCGACGATGCGCTCGTCCACCACATGCAGCTCGGCATTGGTGCCGGAGCGGGTGATGTCGCCGGCGTACCACACGCGGTCGCCGGGTTTGAAGGCGGTGACTTCGGCACCCACCGCGCGCACCACGCCGGTGGCGTCCCAGCCGAGTACTTTCCAGCCACCGGCCGGCGCGGCCGGGCGCGTGCGCACCTTGGTGTCGACCGGATTGACCGAGATCGCACGTACTTCCACCAGCAGATCGCGCGCACCGGGGGTCGGGTCAGGCAGTTCGACGTCCTGCAACGGCTCATCGGCAGAGGGCGTTTCGGTGATGCGGTAGGCGACGGCTTTCATGGCGGGGTCCTCATGCTGTGTGCGCTCATTCTGCCTGAGGTGCTCCGGTTCTGCGGAGTGCATTGAGCACCAAGCGTTCAAGCCGTCTTGCCTGTCCGGCCGGATTCACTTGCCCTGCGGTGTTCGCCCGCGCAGTGCGTCCTCCTTTGCGCGTAATTCATCGGAGTACAGCTCGCCGAAATCCTCCGGCTCGTAGACCCGCCGGATCTCGATTTCCGCCTCATGGCCGGGCATCGGGTTGGGGCAGCGCTTGACCCATTCGATGGCCTCCTGCAGCGAGGCCACTTGCCACATCCAGAACCCCGCAATCAGCTCTTTCGTCTCGATGAAGGGGCCGTCGGTGACGACATGCTTGTCGCCGGCAAAGCGCACGCGTGCCCCGTCGCGGCTCGGGCGCAGCCCGTCGCCGGCGAGCATGACCCCGGCGTCGATCAGCGCCTGGTTGTACGTGCCCATGGCTTCGAGCAGTTCGCCGCCGGGCATTGCGCCGGCTTCGGAGTCGGCGGTGGCTTTGATGAGGATCATGAATCGCATGCTGGTGCCTCCTGATGATGTGGGTTGCCGAGCTAGTCGAAGCAGCCTGGCGGAAATCGACATCGGGGCAGGAGTGCTTCGTCAGTCCTCGGTCAGCGCCTGGAAGCGCGCCGCCAGATAGTCGATCAGCGTGCGCACCGCCGGCAGCAGGCAGCGGCGGGATGGGTATACCGCGTGGATGATCTCGCGGCGCGGTGCCCATTCCGGCAACAGGCGCAGCAACGTGCCGTCGGCAATGTCTTCGCGCAGCATCAGCGTGGGCAACTGCACGATGCCGACCCCTGCGCGTGCCGCGTTGCGCAGCGCCACCATGTCGCCGGTGATCAGGCGGGGATGGTGGTGCAGCTGGGCGTCGGCGCCATCCGGGCCGAACAGGGTCCACACATGTTCGTCCTGCGGCGGGCCGAGCGACAGACTCGGAAAGGCGGAGAGATCGGCCGGGCCGGCGGGCTGGCCGTGGGTGGCGATCAGCGCCGGGCTGGCGACCAGGCATTGCGCACTGTCAGCCAGTACGCGCATCACCAGATCGCTGTCGGAGAGCGGGGGCGGACGTACCCGGATGGCCAGATCAATGCCTTCGCCCACCGGTGACACCTTGCGGTTGGTGGCTTCGAGCTGCAGCGATACGCGCGGGTATTCCGCCAGGAAGTCCGCCAGCATGGCTCCCACATGAACATGCAGCAGCGTGATCGGGCAACTGATGCGTACCGTGCCGGCCGGCTCCGCGCGGGTGGCTTCCACGGCCTCGCGTGCGGCGTCGGCCTCGACCAGCATGGCGCGGCAGTGCTCGTAGAAAGTCTGACCCAGTTCCGTGACCGAGAAGTGCCGTGTCGAGCGCTGCAGCAGGCGTGCGCCGAGGCGTTCCTCGAGCAGCGCGATGCGGCGGCTGAGTTTGGACTTGGGTACGCCGGTGGCGCGGCCGGCGGGTGCAAAGCCGCCGTGCTCGACGACGCGGGCGAAGTAATAGAGGTCGTTCAGGTCGTCCATGCAGTTTCCTCCTGTAACGCACGCATTGTCCTACTGGTGGAACACTGCGTGCGAATTTTGCGGTCTTCCGGTGCGTTCGTCCCACAACTAAAGTGACAACACGCAACACGAACCGCAAACAAGGAGACGAACATGAAACGAGTCCAGGGCATTTTCAGCGCACCGCGTGGCCATTGGGTCGGTGACGGCTTCCCGGTGCGTTCGCTGTTCGAGTACCGCAGCCAGGGCAAGGCGCTGAGCCCCTTCCTGCTGCTCGACCACGCCGGCCCGGCGCATTTTGACGCCACCACCGAGCAGCTCGGCGTCGGCCAGCATCCGCACCGCGGTTTCGAGACCGTGACCATCGTGTATGCCGGCGAAGTGGCCCATCACGATTCCACCGGCCAGGGCGGCCTGATCGGCCCCGGAGATGTGCAGTGGATGACGGCTGGCGCCGGCATCCTGCATGAGGAGTTTCACGGTGAAGGCTTTGCCCGCCGCGGCGGCGAGCTGGAGATGGCGCAACTGTGGGTGAACCTGCCGGCCCGCGACAAGCTCACGGCACCGGGCTACCAGGCCATCCGTTCGGCCGACATCCCGGTGGTTGATCTGCTGGACGGCGCTGGTACGGCACGCATCATCGCTGGGGAACTGACCGGCAAGCGTGGCCCCGCGAAGACCTTTTCGCCGATCAACGTGTGGGATCTGCGTCTTGCTGCCGGTGGCGTGGCCGAGCTGCCGTTGCCGCAAGGCTGGACGACCGCTGTTGTGGTGCTGCGCGGCACGGTGCAGGTCAACGGCCATGCGGTGGTGCGCGCCGACCAGATCGCGGTGCTCGACCGCGAGGGCGTCGCCGTAACACTGGAGGCCAACAATGATGCAGTGGTGTTGTTGCTGGCCGGCGAGCCCATCGACGAACCCATCGTGGGCTACGGCCCGTTCGTGATGAACAGCGAGGCCGAGATCAAGCAGGCCATCGACGATTTCAACAGTGGCCGTTTTGGCGAGATTCCGCGTGCGGAAGCTGCCGAGGCAAGTGCCTGAACCCGATCCCCGGCCCCTACGGGCCGGAGGTCAAACCCGGCCGCGCAGGCGGCACCCCAAGCCCCATAGAGAAACCCCCAAGGAGAACACCATGACCAAGCCCTACGTCAAACTCGACAAGAACAACGCCGCCGTACTGCTGGTGGACCACCAGGCCGGTCTGCTGTCGCTGGTGCGCGACATCGACCCCGACCGTTTCAACAACAACGTGATGGCGCTGGCCGACGCGGCCAAGTACTTCAAGCTGCCGACCATCCTCACCACCAGCTTTGAAGACGGCCCCAACGGCCCGCTGATGCCGGAGCTCAAGGAGATGTTCCCGGATGCGCCCTACATTGCTCGCCCTGGCCAGATCAACGCCTGGGACAACGAGGATTTCGTCAAGGCCGTGAAAGCCACCGGCAAGAAGCAACTGATCATCGCCGGCGTCGTCACCGAGGTGTGCGTGGCCTTCCCGGCCCTGTCGGCCATCGAAGAAGGTTTCGAGGTCTTCGTTGTCACCGACGCCTCGGGCACCTTCAACGAACTCACCCGCAACTCCGCGTGGGAGCGCATGTCTGCCGCCGGTGTGCAACCGATGACCTGGTTCGGCCTGGCCTGCGAGCTGCACCGCGACTGGCGTAACGACGTCGAGGGTCTGGGCACGCTGTTCGCCAACCACATCCCCGACTACAAGAACCTGATGACCAGCTACTTCACGCTCAAGGGCGGCAAGTAAGCTGCGGTGAGGCACGGCCGGTGGGGCAGCCCGCCGGCCGTGCCAGAATGTGTCGTTCCAGCAGGAGAGTATCTGCATGAGCACCCCCGCCGATTCCGCCGCCGATGAGACCGTCACCGGCATCATCGTGCACCACCCGCGCTTTGACGCGCGTGACGAGTACGAGCAATGGCTCGCCGATATCCGCGAGACCTGCCGGCAGTTTCCGGGCTATCTGTCGACCGACGTGATCCGTCCGGTCGGCAACCTGCCGAACTACACCGTGATCATCCGCTTTGCCGGGGTCGAGGCCCTGCGCGCCTGGATGGAATCGCCCGAGCGGCGTGAGCACCTGCAGCGCATTGAACATACGCTGGAGCAGGCCGACCGTTACGAGATCCGCAGCGGGCTGGACTTCTGGTTTGCGCCGCCTGCGGTAAAGCCGCCGAAGCGCTGGAAGCAGTACCTGCTGACGCTGTCGGCAATCTTCCCGCTCACCGTGATCGTGCCCTGGGCACTCGGTCCGCTGCTCGGCGGCCTGCCGTTGCTGGTGGCCAAGGCGCTGGTCGCGGTCGTCATCGTGGCACTGATGGTGTACGCCATCATGCCGCACTACACACGCCTCGTATCCCGATGGCTGTACCGCTGAATTCTTGCCCGATTGAAGGAGCATGCCCATGAGCAACACCACCCAGGAACTCCACGACGATTGCCCCTGTGTCACCGGCTGCGGCGCCCTCCAGAAAGTGCTGCAGCCCCGCGAGAAGGATCTTGGCGGCTTCTCGGTGCGCCGCCTGCTGCCGACCGCACGCCACAAGATGGTCGGCCCGTGGATCTTCTTCGATCACATGGGCCCGGCGGATTTTCCGGCAGGTGAGGGCATCAACGTGCGCCCGCACCCGCATATCAACCTCGCCACCGTCACCTATCTTTTCGAGGGCGAGATCCTGCATCGCGATTCGCTCGGCAGCCTGCAGGCCATCCGCCCCGGCGACATCAACCTGATGGTGGCCGGCCGCGGCATCGTGCATTCCGAGCGCGAGCGCCCCGAAGTCACCGCCGTGCCGCATCGCCTGCACGGCCTGCAACTGTGGTTCGCGCTGCCCGAAGCCGACGAGGAGATCGAGCCGGCCTTTCTGCACTACCCGTCGGACGCCATTCCGCGTGTGGACGTCGGCGGTGTGCCGGCGCGCGTGCTGATGGGGTCGGCCTGGGGGGTGACCTCGCCGGTGCGCACGTGGGCGGGTGCAATGTATGTAGAAGCGCATCTTCAGGCCGGCCAGAAGCTGGTGCTGCCGGAGGCCGCCGAGCGCGCGCTGTATGTGGCCGACGGGGAACTCAAGGCGCGCGATGTGGCACTGCCCGAGCATTCGCTGGCGATTCTTGACGGCACCGCAGGCGTGGAGGTCGAGGCCGTGGTGGAATCGCGCATTGCCCTGATCGGCGGCGATGCGGTCGGTCCGCGCTTCATCGACTGGAACTTCGTCTCCAGCCGCAAGGAGCGCATCGAGCAGGCGCGCGCCGACTGGCAGGCCGGGCGTTTCCCGACCGTGCCGGGAGACAGCGAGGAATTCATTCCCTTGCCCGGGTGAGGTGTCTGCGGCGACCCGCTAGCGGTTATCCTCCGGGTCAAACGTGGCGCATTCGCGCCGGGTGGGCGTGAATGCTGAATTGCTTGTCATCCCTGATGGCTGCGCGCGGCGGGCGCGCTTCGATGCTCGATTTCTACGTCGAGTCGCGCCCGCACTTCCTGCGCTCGAAGGCCTACATCCTGGGCAACACGCTGCCCCATCTGCGGTCGTCCGGCGTCCGGTATCGCGTGCTCGACAGGCTTGACCTGCAGTCGCTGGGCCGCGCTGCGGTAGTGCATGTAGACCTCACCGAGTTGCCGCCGCCGTTCGAGCATGTGCGTCATTTCTACGAGCGCTGCCTGAACGGGCGAGCGCTGTCGATCAACCGACGACTCTACTCACGCGCCCTGCTCACGCGCGACAGCGACTGGCGTGGGCCGGTCATCGTCAAGAGCACCCTCAATCACCGTGGCCTGCCCGAATTGCGTTTCGCGATGCGTCGCGGCGTGTTGCGGAACGGTTCGGCAGCGTCCCGACGGGGCCTGCGCGAGCGGCTGTGCCCGCCCTACGGGTTGTACGCGTCGCCTGAAGAGGTACCGGAGGCCGCGTGGAACGATCCTGCGCTGGTGATCGAGCGTTTCCTGCCTGGCCGCATGGAAACGCCGGTGGTGAAATACCGCTACGACTTCATGCTGGACCTTGAGCTCCACACCCGTGCGAGTTTCGACTCCCTGTTGTGTGAGCCCGAAAGCATGCGCCAGGTCGAATTTCCGGACTCCGTGCCGGATACCGTGCGCGAACTGCGCGCTGCGCTGAATCTGGATTTCGGCTCTATTGATTACTTCATGGTGGATGGCCAGGCCTGGCCGATCGACGCCAACAAGACCACGACCTTCACCCAGGCTTGGGCTGATCAGCACGCCGAGGTTGCCCGCTTTCTCGATGCGGTGTCGCAACGGCTGGCCGGGTTTGCAAGGGGTCAGGACTGAACATGAATGATTTCGTGCAAGCGCAGCGCATGCGGCAGGCCTTCGGTGACGACTTCGTGTTCGACCTCAGCACCCTGCGCGGAGACAGTCGGCTTGGGGACTTCGCCCAGCGCAGCGCCTGGCTGATGATCAGCGTCAAGAACCCTGCCTTCTCCAACCGGCTGGTCGATGGCTTCTGCCGGCTGGTGGTGGCGCACGGCTTCCGTGAAGCCTGTGTGACCATCGTCGATACCCCGTATGTCGCCAATATCCGCGCCAATCAGCACGACGCAGAGCGGGCTGCGGCCGAGCTCGAAAAGCTGCAGCGCATCGCCGCCGAGCAGCTTGTCCGCTGTGAGCGGGTGCTGCGCCGCCATCCCGGAGCCGGCATCACGCTCCGCTCGTGGGCCGAGCTGGAGCAGCGTATTCCGCAATGGATGCGTGACGAAGTGCACGCCGCGTTCAATGCACCGACCCGTTTTCGGGCCGACGTGCTGGCGCGTACGCGGGCCGTGGCGCCAGCCGACGTGCCCGATCAGCGCTTGCCGCAGTTCGCGCAGTTCCTGGTGCATGAGCTGCCGGTGCTGGTAGGCCTGTACTACCTTGATCGCCGCAGCATCGTGGATGTCTATCCTGGCGTGAACCCTGCGCTCATCTGGAACTTCGAACGCGGAGTCTATGCGCTGGAGTTGCCGGGAATCACCGAACTCGCACAGGCCTCCGACGGGCTGGCCTATGTCGACTTTCGCGAACGCGCAAAAGCGGAAGACCTTTGATGCGGCTCAAGTTTATGGCCGGCCTGTCCGTTTAGAGTGCAGGCCGGATCGGGAAGGCGCAGCAGCGCTGCATATGCGACTTGACTGATCTGAAGCCGCGAGGCTGTGACAGGTCTGCCGGGCCCGCCCCGGCGTGTGCGTGCAAAGCCCCGATAACTCAGATTCCTGGGTTTGCAGGTCTTACTAATATGGTGTTACTTTTGGGCCCCGCCAACCAGCAAGGTACAGCCGATGAATAAAGCCGCCTCGGGCAAGGAATGCCTCGTCGTCGGAGAAGGTGTCGAGATCACCGGCAAGGTCGATGTACCTGGCTCGCTTGAGGTGCACGGCAAGATCATCGGCGAGGTGCGTGCCGGCATGATCGAGATCGGCCCTACCGGCCGTATCGAGGGCCGCATGGTGGCGGAAGAGCTGGAACTGCACGGCTACGCTTCCGATTTTCTCAGCGTGTCCCGCCGGCTGGCGGTGCGCTCGACCGCGACCGTGGTCGGTACGATTTCCTATCGCAATATCGAGATCGAGAGCGGCGCGAGCATTCGCGGCAAGCTCGAACAGCAGGGTGTTGGCGGTGACGCCACTTCTGCGCAGCCAGAGCCGGCTCCGGCTGCTCCGGGCAAGCCAGAAGCCGACGAGCCGGAAGCCCCGGAAGTGATCGACCCGGACGAAAAGCAGTAAGCCGGAGGGCGGGCGCTTGAAGCGAATTTTCGGTATTCCGACATGGATCGAGGAGTTGCGTGCGAAGTTGCCGCACGATGACGACGCGACCCTGATCGTTGCGGGCCAGCGCGGCTCGCAGTATCTGCGGCTGCATCCCTCCGAGATCGAGCGACACATCCAGACCGCCCACCGTCACCGCGTCATGGCGCTGTCGGTCATCGGTGGCCTGTTGGCGCTGATGGCGATCGCGGTGGCGACGCACTTCTGGAGCACCGCCAGTCTGCGCGCCCAGGTCGAACTGGCTGCAGTGCAGGCCGAGGCCCAGGCGGCCGAGGTCGCGCGTCTGAGCAACACGCTCAATGTCATCGCCGAAGCCGTGCCGCTCAGCGTTTCGCTGGCGGTGCGTCCGGACGAAGTCACCGAGGAAGAGAAGATCGAAAAGGTTGTCGAATTCCTGCAGCGCAAGGATTCGGTGTTCCGCAGCTACGTGGCCGCCACCGGCGTGGTCATGAAGGACAAGGTCGGCAGTCTCATGTCCGATCTCGCCGCGGCCGGCTTTGACCGCCGCACGGTGCGCCATCTCGTGACCGGTACCGGCGGCACCGGCGGACTGCCGCTCGATCCGGTTGAAGCCGACATTTTCAGCTACTACATCGACGACGCGATCCTGTCGAAGTACGAGGAGCTGCAGCGGCTGGGCAATTTCGTTTCCGAGTTGCCGGCTGCCGATCCGATGCGTGGCGCGCGCCTGACTTCGACCTTCGGCATGCGTCGCCACCCGATCACGCGCCGCCCGGACATGCATGCCGGCATCGACTTCGTCTCCTATGACGACACCCGCATCTTTGCCTCCGGGCAGGGCGTGGTGAAGTTCGCGGGCGAGAACGGTGGTTACGGCAACATGGTTTCCGTCGATCACGGTTACGGCATCGAGACCGTTTACGCCCACATGTCCCGCATCGACGTTCAGCCCGGCCAGCGCGTGCGCCCCGGTGCCGTGCTCGGTCGCATGGGCAACACCGGACTTTCGACCGGTCCGCACCTGCATTTCGAGGTCCGTTTCAACGGTCGCAGCGTCAATCCCCTGAAGATGTTCGAGGTCGCCAGAAATGTTCAACATCAAGAAAAATGATCGCCAGGCCGGTGAGGCGGACAGCACGGTGACCGGCGGCGAGAACGAGCGCGCCCCCCAGGCGCTGGTCACCCGCGAACAGAACGGCAACGGCGCGCAGCCGGTTCGTACCGAAGCGGCTGCGCCGTCGGTGCTGGCGCCGGGCGCGGTGCTGAAGGGCTCCATCCGTGCGCCGGGCCCGCTGCATCTGCAGGGCACCGTCGAAGGCGATGTCCAGGCCCCGCACGTGTCGCTTGGCCAGGAAGGCATGCTGCGCGGTCGTCTCAAGTGTGGCCATTTCGTGCTCGACGGCCAGATGGACGGCGAAGTGCTGTGCCGCGAGTTTTCGGCCGGCGAGACCGCACGCATCTCGGGCACCGTGCGCTGCAACGTACTCAACCTCAAGCTCGGCGCGGCCATCAATGCCGACGTGCTGATCGGCGAAGAGCGCAAGTAACTCCGCTCAGGATGGCCCTGCAACAAGGGCTATCAGTTTTGTCCTGCGCATGACGGGCGTCCTGACGTACGCTCTTGGCAAGTCCTCTTGCCCCGTTTGTCATGCGCCCTCTCTTCGGCTCCCTGCGCTTCCGTCTCACGCTGTTTTTCGGCGCGCTCGTGCCTTCCCTGGTGCTGGGCGTGAGCCTGCTGGTCGGGCATCTCGCGTCCGGCTACATGACCCGAACCAGCGGAGACGGGCTGCAGACCATTGCCCGCTCCATCGCCCGCACCATCAGCAGCAGTCTGGATGAGCGCACGCGCGAGATCGAATTGCTGGCCGGCTCCCCGTTGCTGGTTGGTGGCGATTGGCGTGATCCGTCGCTGCGCAAGGCCATGGACGAGATCGTGCGCACCTATCGGCCTTACGCATGGTTGGGTCTGGCCGATGCCGACGGTCGCGTGGCAGTGGCCGCCGAAGGCATGCTCGAAGGCGGTGATGTCTCGAAGCGCCCGTGGTTCATCGGCGGCCGCAAGCGGGTATTCATCGGTGACGTGCATGAAGCCTTGCTGCTTGCGAGCCTGCTCGAGAACGACAGCGGCGACCCCTTGCGGTTTGTCGATTTCGCTGCGCCGGTGCGCGATCCGCAGGGGCAGTTGCGCGGGGTGGTGGCAACCCACCTGCACTGGAGCTGGATCAACGGAGTCGTTGCAGCAGCACTGCCCGAAGCGGCGCTCGAGAGTGGCGTGCAGGTGTTCGTGCGTGACGCTCAAGGCAACGTGCTGTACCCCTTCAATCGTGCGGGTGATTTCCTGATCGCGGCCGAGCTCCTGCCCGAGACAGGGACTGGTCTTGTGCGCTGGCCCGACGAGATCCTGTGGCTGACCAGTGTCGTGCCGGTCGTGGCGCCGACCGTGGGCGATCTGGAATGGCAGGTGGTGTTGCGCCAGCCCGTCGAAACCGCGCTCGCCGCGGTAGCCGAACTGCAGCGCATGCTGCTCTGGCTGGCGGTTCCGGTGACCTTGTTGAGCATGCTGCTGGCTTGGTTGTTGGCCGGCAGTTTCAGTCGGCCCATCCGGGAGCTGGCCGTGGTTGCCCGTCGTATTGACGAGGGTGACGAGACGGCCGACTTTCCCGAGCGCAGCGACATCGACGAAGTGCGTCTGCTGGCGGCTTCCCTGCGGGGCATGACGGCCACGCTGATGCGCCGTCGTGCCGAACTGGTGACAACCAACCTCTGGCTGGAACAGAAGGTCGAAGCGCGCACCGTAGAGCTGCAGGAAGTCAATTGCCGGCTCGAAATGCTGTCCTCCACAGACCCGCTGACGGGACTCGCCAACCGCCGCCGCTTCGATGAGGTGATGGCAAACGAGTGGGCCCGCGCCTGCCGTGTCGGCGCGCCACTGGCCGTGATGCTCCTCGATATCGATTTCTTCAAGCAGTACAACGATACGCGCGGTCACCAGGCCGGTGACGACTGCCTGAAGGAGGTTGCCTCCATCCTCAAGTTCAAGGTGCGCCGGGCCGGTGAACTGGTGGCGCGCTACGGCGGTGAGGAATTCATCATCATTGCGGCGGGCGCCGATCCGGTGCGGGCTGGCGAACTGGCCGAGTCGATTCGCGCCGCCATCGAAGAGGCGGCCATGGCACACGCCGGCAGCCCCACCGGCACAGTCACGGTCAGCATAGGCATCGCAGCAGGCGTCCCGCAGCGCGATACGAACGCCGAAAGCTTTGTTGCCCAGGCCGATGCGGCGCTGTACCGCGCCAAGAACGCCGGCCGCAACCGCGTCGAATCTGCCACCTGAGCGCGGCCACAGGTCTGATGGCGCGGTCCGCGCGCGCGGGCCTTCTGGAAACGGTACTGTGTACTCCGTTTCCAGTTTCGAGGCTGCCATGGCCCAGACCTTTGGTTCGCTGCGTTTCCGCCTCACCGTGTTTTTCGGTGGGCTGGTGCTCGCGCTCACGTTGGGCGTGAGCCTGCTGGTCGGGCATCTCGCGTCCGGCTACATGACGGCCACCAGCGGGGAGCGTCTGCAGACCATCGCCCGTTCCATCGCCAGCACGCTGACCAGCAGCCTGGAAGAGCGGACGCGTGAGGTCGAGTTGCTGGCCGGGTCGCCGCTGCTGGTGGGCGGGGATTGGAGCGACCCGTCCGTGCGTCAGTCCATGGACGAGATCACGCGCACTTATCGGCCCTACGCCTGGCTCGGGCTGGCCGATGCGGACGGGCGCGTGGTGGTGGCGGCAGAGGGTTTGCTGGAAGGGGGGGATGTCTCGAAGCGGCCGTGGTTCATTCAGGGGCGCGAACGTCTCTTCATCGGCGACGTGCATGAGGCGCTGCTGCTGGCCAGTCTGCTCAAGCAGCAGGGAGACGAGCCCTTGCGCTTTGTCGACTTTGCGGCGCCGGTGAGCGACCGTGAAGGGCGGTTGCGCGGCGTGGTTGCGACGCATCTGCACTGGAGCTGGATCAAGAGTGTGGTGGCAGCGGCCCTGCCCGACGCGGCGCGAGACAACGGCGTGCAAGTCTTCGTGCGGGATCACCAGGGCAACGTCTTGTACCCCTTCAACCGCGCCGGCGAGTTCCGCATCGACGAGTCGCTGGCGCCCACGGAGGGCAGCCGGGTGTTGCGCTGGCCCGACGAGATGAGCTGGCTCACCGTTTCGGTGCCGGTCAGTTCGCCGGTCGTCGGTGATCTCCAATGGCAGGTCGTGTTGCGCCAGCCGGTGGAGGCGGCGCTCGAAGCGGTGAAGCGGCTGCAACGCGAGCTGCTGTGGCTGGCCGCACCGCTGACCTTGTTGAGCATGTTGCTGGCCTGGCTGCTGGCCGGCAGCTTTAGCCGTCCGGTGGAAGAGCTCGCACTGGTGGCGCGGAGAATCGACGAAGGTGACGAAACTGCCGACTTTCCCGAACGCAGCAACATCGTCGAGATCCGGCGCCTTGCAGCTTCGCTGCGCGGCATGACGGCCACCCTCCTGCGCCGCCGGGCCGAGCTGGTCAAGACCAATCTGTGGCTCGAACAGAAGGTCGAGGCGCGCACCACAGAGCTACAGCTGGCCAACGAGAAGCTTGCAGCGCTGTCGTTGTCAGACCCCCTCACCGGCTTGGCCAACCGCCGCCGCTTTGACGATGTGCTGGCCGCTGAATGGGCGCGTGCGTGTCGTGCCGGCACGCCGCTGGCCGTGCTGCTGATCGATCTTGACCACTTCAAGCAGTACAACGACACGCTCGGCCACCAGGCCGGGGATGACTGCCTGCGCCAGGTTGCCGCCATCCTGCAGTACAAGGTGCGGCGTGCCGGTGAGCTGGTGGCGCGCTACGGCGGCGAGGAGTTCGTCGTCGTCGCTGCTGATGCGGATGGCGAGCGCGCCCGCGAACTGGCTGAATCAGTGCGGGCTGGCATCGAGGCGGCAGCCATTGCGCACCCGGCGTCGGCATCCGGTACCGTCACTGCCAGTATCGGCGTCGTCTCCCGCGTGCCGCAGCGCGACGAGCAGCCCGAGAGATTTGTGGCCCAGGCGGACGAGGCGCTCTATCGCGCCAAGCAGGCTGGCCGCAATCGCGTCGAATCCGCCGCCTGAGCCCCGCCGCTGGCACAATGGCGCGCCGCCCGCAGTGACACCGATGTCCGCAATCACCCCGTTTCCGTTCCTTGCCTGCCCGCTGGATGGCGCCCCGCTGCAGCGCGAGGGCGGCAGCTTGCGCTGCACGTCCGGGCACAGCTTCGACATCGCCGCGCAGGGCTACGCCCATCTGCTGCCGGTGCAGCACAAGCGCTCGCTGGACCCCGGCGACAGCAAGGAGATGGTGGCCGCGCGTCGCCGTTTCCTCGAATCCGGCGCCTACGCGCCGATTGCTGCGGCCGTGAATCGTGCCGTGCTGGAGGGTGCCGCGCCCGCTCAGCGGCTGAACTGCCTCGATGCCGGTTGCGGAGAGGGCTACTACTTGCGCCGTCTGGCGGATGCGCCCGGTGCGCGCGCCCTGGGGCTGCTCGGTCTCGATATTTCCAAGTGGGCCGTGCAGGCGGCGGCAAAGCGCGACAAGCGGGCTGCCTGGGTGGTCGGCAGCAACGCGCGGCTGCCGGTGTTGCCCGGCACGCTCGATCGCGTGTTATGCATGTTCGGCTTTCCGGTTCATGTCGAGTTTGCGCGCGTGCTCAAACCCGGCGGCGAGTTGCTGCAGGTCGATGCCGGGCCGGCGCATCTGCGTGAATTGCGCGAAGTCATCTACCCCGTACTCAAGCCCGAGCGCACGACTGAAGCTGATACGCCCGAAGGCTTCCGCCACCTTGCCACCGAATCGCTGGGTTTCACGCTGCAGCTCGATGGCGCCGAGCGCATCGCCGACCTGCTGGCCATGACGCCGCACCTGTATCGCGCCAGCGCAGAAGGCCGGGTACGCGCCGCCGCGCTGACTTCCATCACGCTGACCGTCGATGTGCGCCTTGCGCGCTTCTCGCGCAGCGACACGGCATGAGACAGTGCACACCATGACGACCCAGCCCAACAACCCGCTCCACGGCCTCACGCTGGAGAAGATCCTCACCGAACTCGTCGCCCGCTACGGCTGGGACGGCCTCGCGCAGCGCATTGCCGTGCGCTGCTTCATGAACGAGCCGAGCATCGCCTCCAGCCTGAAGTTTCTGCGCCGCACACCGTGGGCGCGCGAACAGGTCGAGGCGCTGTACGTGGCCGGTCTCACCGCGCGCAAATGAGCCGCGAGCCCCCCTTTTCCGTACCGCTCGAAGAAGTCGAGATCACCGCCATCCGCGCCCAGGGTGCGGGCGGCCAGAACGTGAACAAGGTGTCGAATGCCGTGCACCTGCGCTTCGACATCCGCGCCTCGTCCCTGCCCGAAGAGCTGCGTGCGCGCCTGCTCGCGCACGACGACCGGCGCATCAGCCGTGACGGTGTGGTGGTCATCAAGGCGCAGAAATTCCGCAGCCTCGAAAAGAACCGCGCCGAGGCCCTGCGCCGACTCGAAGACCTCATCCGCGCCGCCGCCTTCGTGCCGCGCACGCGCGTGGCAACCCGCCCCACACGCGCTTCGGTGAAGCGTCGCCTCGAATCAAAAACCCGCCGTGCCGGCATCAAGGCCGGGCGGCGGGCGCGTGGCGAAGACTAGCTGAGGCGGAACTACATGCGCAGTGTCAGGCTCAGGCCGAGCATGCGTGGCTCGCCGATCAATACGCCGTAGTCCCCGCCGCCATTGAGTGCGTAGGTGGCGGTGGTGTGCTGGTGGTCGGTGAGGTTGCGCACCCACAGTGTCAGATCCCAGTGGCGGTCGCGCAGCCCGACGTGGGCGTCGACCAGGCCGCGTGCGTCGACGTAGCTGCCGTTACCACGTTCGGTGTTGCCGTAATAGCCGCTGCGCCAGTGGTAGTTCAAGCCGGCGTGGAAACTCTGTCCGTTGCTCAGCGGATGTTCGTGGCTCAGTCTCGCAAAGGCCGTCCAGCGCGGCGCCTGGGCCATCTGCTTGCCGCTGAAGTCGCAGTACAGCGTACCGGAGCCGGGCGGGCAGGGCGCGTTGTCGAAGTCCACGTAGCGCGCGTCGTTGTAGGCCGCGCCGAGCGCGAGGCGCAGGGTTTGCGAGAGATCGAAGGCCGACTCCACCTCGACACCGCGCGAGCGGACATGCTCGACGTTGATGAGATTGTTCATCAGCGGAATCAGCGGGGAGGACTCCGGGTTGTAGGACCGCGTCTGGTAGTCGCGGATGTCGGTCTGGAACAGCGTCATCCGCAAGTGGCCGTTGCGCTGCAGGGCAAGCGTGAGGCTGGCTTCCAGACTCACGCTGTGTTCCGCGTCGAAAGTCGGGGAGACCGGGTCACTGACCGGCTCGGAGTTGATGCCGCCGGGCTTGTAGCCGGTGGAGGCCCCGAAATCGAGCTGCATGCGGGGCCGCGGACGGAAACTTGCACGCAGTGCGCCATCGAGGCTGTTGTCGCGTAGCCCGGCGCGGCCAGCGGTTTCCGCGCCGAGCAGCAGGCCGCGTAGCTGTTCGGCCAGCGTGACCAGCGCCGGAACGGGCGGAACGGGTTGCAGGCCGCTGATCTGTCGTCCGCGCGAGGCGCTCTTGCGGTCCCGGCTGTAGCGCAGGATGCCGCTTACATCGAGGTCGTCGCGCACAGCCCAATCGAGCTGGCCGAACAGCGAGCGGGTTGTGGCGGTCTGCCGGCCCGGAGAGCTCACCGTCGCGCCGTCCAGGATGTTGGCCAGCACCTCGGGTGAAATCGGTGGCAGCGGCGCGCCCACCGTAAACCAGCGCGCTGCGTCCGGACCGTAAGTCAGGCGGCCATTGCGCGTGCGGGATTCGCGCAGGTAATAGGCGCCCACGCGGTAGTCCAGCGTCGGCGCCAGTTCGCCCTCCAGGCGCAACTCCTGGCTCCACTGCTCGTGATCGACGTTCCAGGTGCCGATCGGCGCGATTGCCAGATCAATGCTGTCGAGGTCGTAGCGCGTGTCATAACGCCAGTTGCGCCAGCCGGTGGTGCTGACCAGCCGTTGCCCGCCGGGCAGATCGAACTCCAGCTGTAGTGTGGCGGCGTCCTGATCCATCTGGGTGCGGTTGCTGCCGTCCTGCGCCACGGTACGCTGCCGCGGATCGGCCGGCGGCAGCGTGTGACCGAGCGCGGCGGCGCGGGCCAGGGTCGCGGGGCTGTAGCGTGTGGCGATATAGGCGCAGCAGTTCTCGTCGAGTCGGTTGCGCTCGACCGTCAGCCGTGCGCGCACCGGCGCATCGGGCTGCCACAGCAACTGCCCGCGCAGGCCATTGTGGCTTTCGTTGTTGATGTCCTGGCCCGAAGTGCGGTTGTGCACCAGGCCCGAGCGGCGCTGCGAGTAGGCCGAGAAGCGTCCGGCGAGCACACCGTCGATCAGCGTGCCGCCCACCACCGTTTCGTAACTCTCGAAGCCGTGCGTGCCGCGCTGCATGCGCAGTTCGGCTTCGTCATGCCATTGTGGGGCGCGCGTGCGCAGATGCACTGCCCCGGCGCTCGTCGCCGGGCCGGGGCCGGCCAGTGACGGGGTGCGCTGGACGTCGACCGATTCGATGTCGTACAGCCGCTTCGGGAACATGCCCTGGCGGCCCAGAGCAACGCCGTCCATCGTCACGCCGACGCTGCCCGACAGGCCGTCGTTGAACGACGTGGTGCCCAGGCCGCGCACGAAGATGCCGGTGTTGCGGTTGTCGGGACGCGTGAGCTGAAGCGATACCGCGTGCGCGGACAGATCGGCTGCCGAGGGCGCAGGCGTGTCGGCAAAAGCCTCGCTGTCGATGCGTGTGGTCGACGGGGTGTCGCTGCTTGGCTCACCTGCCGGCTGCACGGTGACGGCCGGCAAAGTGGTTTCGACGGCGAGGTCTGCGGCACTCGCCAGTCCGCAGCACATCAGGCCGATCGCAAAGGCATTGCAGTGCAGAGTCGGTTTCATGTGACGCCGCCGCCAGTGTCGGGCGTCGCATCGCGCGGCAGGTACAGCAGAAAGGTCGAACCGCCGTCTTCGCGCGGAGGCGCCAGCTCCACGTCGCCGCCGTGCCGGCGCGCGATCTCGCGGGTCAGGTACAGCCCCAGCCCGGTGCCGTCCGGCTGCAGCTCCGCATCGACGCGAAAGTAGCGATCAAACAGCAACTCGCGCGCATCTTCAGGGATGCCGGCGCCGCGGTCGCTGACTTCGATGATTACCTCGTCGGGCGAGGTGTACAGGCGGAGGTCGACGGGCTGGTCGGAGGGCGAATACTTGAGCGCGTTGCCGACCAGATTCGACACTGCGATGTCGATCAGCGCGGGGTCTACGGTGACGAGCACAGGCTCGTCCGGGACGTGCACGCGGACGCGCTGGGCCGCCTCGCCCGGGGTCAGGCAACTGTTCAGTGTGGTGCGCAGGTCATGGGTGCGCAGGTACAGCCGCGACGGCGCCGACAGGCGGTCGCGGGTGAGCATGTTGTGCGTCAGACTGCTGAGCCTTGAGACGCTGTGGCGGATGCGCTCGATACGCTTGGTGAACAGCGGCGGCACTTCGCGCAAACCGCTGGCCAGCGACTGTGCGGCGGTGTCGATGACGGTCAGCGGGGTGCGCAGTTCGTGCGACAGCATGGCCAGCAACTGACGCTCACGGTGCGCGGTGCGTCGCTCGCCTTCCAATGTCTCGCGCACGCGCAGCTGGGCGGCGGTGCGCTCGTCAATTTCGTGCATCAGTTGCAGGTTGGCGGTGCGCAGTTCGAGCGTGCGATCTTCGATGCGTTGTTGGAGTTCGCGCTCGTGAGCCTGCGCCGCGCGCAGTGCTGCGGCCTGGGCGCGATGGCGCAGACGTTCGCTGCGCTGCGCACGGCGGGCCAAAACAATGTTGAGCAGAATCAGATGCACCAGCGCGCCCAGGCGCGGCAATTCGTCGGAGATTACCGGGGAGAGCGCCTGCATGCGCTGTGCCAACGGGTTGGCCAGCAATCCAAGCAACAGCGGCAGCAACGCGATGGCATAGATGCGCACGCTGCGATGCCGCCAGATTGCATGGAGCGTCATCACGCTGCCCAGCACGATGCACACCAGCGACATCCGCAGCATGGTGCGATAGGGCGAAAAGCCGAGGTCGATGTGCAGTGCCGCAAGCAGCCCGAGGACGGCGAAAGCCACAATGCTCACCTGCCCCACCCGATACAGCAGCGGGTAGTACAGACGCATGCGGAAGGCGTCGAGCAGAAACAGCGTCAGCAGCCCGGCGCTGGCGGAAAAGCTCGCCGAGGCGAGCGATTCGTTCAGCCACGGGGGCATGCCCGAGAGCCATTGCGGCAGATAGCCGCTGACGATGGAGCTGAAGGCCGCAATGGCCAGAATCGCGCACGCATAACGCAGGTGAATGCGGTCACGCTGGTGCAGCCAGAACAGCAGATTGATCGTGGCAGCCAGCAGCAGCATGCCGAGATACAGCCCAAACAAGGCGTAGTCGCGGGCGACAAAGCGCGACCATTCGGTCGTATCGAGCAGCATGATCTCCGGCGTCATCGTGCGCACGCTGTGCAGCTCGAGGAACCACGGTGCGCCGGGGGCCTCCGTCGGCGACAGCAGAAAGGCCGTTGAGCGGTAATCCACGTCGTCCGGTCTGGAGACGTCATAGCGCAGACGGGTGCGCACCTTGAAGCCTTGTGCGGCCGGCGTGTAGAGCGTGGCCTGTTGCAGGTACGACGGCAGGATGGCGAGCACGTGATCGCGCGCGCCGTCGGGGAGGCAGATTCGCAACCAGAGCGGACCGTCAGCGCTGATCCGTGAGCGCTTGCCGGCCAGGGCGTCGAATGCCTCGGGCGGCATCGCCGCGACCTCTTCGATGGTTTGCGCTGCCGCGCTGGGCTGGAGCACGAACACCCCATTCGGCGAAGCGCTCTCGGCGCTGGCACTCGCGAGGCAGGACGCTGCATGGGCTGCGGTCATCGTCAGCATCAGCGCGAGCACCAGCAGCGCGGCGAAGGCGCCCTGTCGGGCTCCGCCCCGACCCGACTCGCGCTCTGTGGAAACCTCGTTTACCGCCGCCTTTGCCATGCCCGGCCTTGCGCGCTGTCCGATCAAGCCGGAATGGTACTGCACCGGAGTCGCCGACTTCCTCTCAGAGCAGGCTCTCGGCGGTGTTCTGCTGATCGACGAAGTCGCGCACGGTGAAGCCGCCCGCGGCGGCCTTGGCGCCGGCGAAGCGGCATTCGCCGCGGTCCAGCGCCGGGCTGTTGGTCATCAGCGGACAACTGCTGAACAGCTCGCTGACCCAATCCACGAAGGCGCGCACCTTCGGCGACAGATGCCGGTTCTGCAGATACACGACCGACATCGGGAGCGGGACCGGCTTCCACTGCGAAATCACTTCCACCAGCGCGCCCGACTGAAGATGCTCCTGCACCATGAAGCTCGGCGCCTGCAGCATGCCGAAGCCCTGCAGGCCGCAGGCCAGGTAGGCGTCGCTGTCGTTCACCGCCACGGCACCGTTCATCTTCACCGCCACGGCCTTGCCGTCGATGACGAAATCCCAGTCAAAAACCTGCCCGGTGCGGGATGCGAAGTAGTGCACCGCCTTGTGGTCGGCGAGCTCGTCGATGGTCTTGGGCTCGCCATGGAGCTCGAGGTAGCGTGGCGCGGCGCAGGTAACGAACTGCAGCATGCCGATGCGTCGCGCCACCATGTTCGGATCCTTCAGCTCGCCGATGCGGATCACGCAATCCACCGCCTCCTGCACCATGTCCACCGGCCGGTCGGTCATGCCGATTACCAGGTCGATCTCCGGGTACTGCGTGTGGAAATCGCACAGCATCGGCATCAGGATCAGCCGGCCCACGGAGGTCGGGACGTCGATGCGCAAACGGCCCGACGGCCCGCGCGCGCTCTCGGAGAAGGTCGCCTCGGCTTCCTCCACGTCCGCCAGGATGCGCAGACAACGCTCGTAGTAGGCCGCGCCGTCCGGCGTCAGGCTGATCTTGCGCGTGGTTCGGTTGAGCAGACGCACCTTCAGGCGCCGCTCCAGCGCCTGAATGGTGGTTGTGACCGTGGCACGCGGCATGCCGAGGCTGTCGGCGGCCTGCGTGAAGCTGTTCACCTCGACCACCCGAGTGAACACCTGCATGGCCTGGAAGCGATCCATGGCTGAACTCCGGAAATTGTTCGTCTTGAGCGAACAGACCGTTCAATTCGGTCGAGTTCGTTCGTGAATTGCAAATATACGCCGATCAAAGTCCAGCGGGCAGCGCCTTACCGCGGCGACTCTTGATCTCGGAGCGAGCGCTGAGCGGCGAGCGCAGTGCTGTCACATACGCATGTTCTGCTGCGGCGTGTGCGGAGCAGTTGCCGCCGGGCTGCAAGGGCCTTGAATTGGCCGGAATGTCAGGGAATCGGCCGGTTTGCCTCTCGTTCCGGTCTGCTCGCTGCGGGATGCTTCACTGCCGCGCGGCGTCCCGGCGGCGTCGCCCGGAGCCCGTTCGGCGGCAGGGGCCTGGTCGGTTGTCGGTGCAGATTGTTCTCCATGGGCGAACAGTGTTACCAAATTATCGGTATTTATTTAACCAACTAAAAGACTCAACATTCGCCCCGACCCCGCCGTCATGGGCGGCGTATTCCGAATTCATTGTCAGGGATTATTGATATGTCACTCACACGCAAGCGTCTTGTCATCGCGCTTTCTGCCGCGACCATTGCGGTGATTGCCGCGGTGGGCGCCTTCCGCGTTCATGCTGTGGCCGACCCCGCGGCAGGCGCCGCACCACAGGCCACGCCGGTGGACGTGGCCACCGTGGTCCATCGCGGCATCATCGACTGGCAGGACTATTCCGGCCGGCTTGAAGCGGTCGACTACGTGGCCATCCGCCCGCAGGTGTCCGGCACCATCACCGAAGTGCATTTCCGCGACGGCAGTCTGGTCGAAGCCGGTGCGCCGCTGTTCACGATCGACCCGCGCCCCTACGAGGCGGCGGCCGAGCGTGCCGAAGCGCGCGTGACTGCCGCCGAGGCGCGTGCCGCCTATACCGCGTCCGAACTGGAGCGCAGCAAGCGCCTGATCGCCGACAACGCCATTGCGCGGCGTGACCATGACCAGCGCGTGAATGCCGCGCGTGAAGCCGCAGCCGAACTGCTGGCGGCGCGTGCCGAGCGCACTGCGGCGCGTCTGGATCTGTCGCACACGCGCATCACCGCGCCGGTGGCCGGCCGCGTGTCGCGTGCCGAAGTCACGCTGGGCAACCTGGTGTCGGCCGGTACCGGCTCGGCGCCGCTGACTACGCTGGTGTCGGTGGCCACGCTGTACGCCTCGTTCGAGGTGGACGAGCAGAGCTACCTGCAACACATCCACGGCGCGCTGGTGCGAGGCAGCCGCATTCCGGTGCTGCTTGGTCTGGCCGACGAGGAAGGCTATCCGCGCGTCGGCATCGTCGACTCCGTGGACAACCGCCTCGACCCGGCCTCCGGCACCATCCGCGTGCGTGCCGTGTTCGACAACGCCGACGGCATGCTGCTGCCCGGCCTGTACGCCCGCGTGCGTCTGGGCGGCGCCGAGGAGCGCATTGCCACGCTGGTGGATGAACGCGCCATCGGCACCGACCAGAACAAGCGCTTCGTGCTGGTCGTCGATACCGAAGGCCGCGTGCATTACCGCGAGGTTCAGCCTGGTCCGGTCATTGACGGCCTGCGCGTGATCGAAAGCGGTCTGCAAGAGGGCGAGCGCATCGTCGTCAATGGCCTGCACCGCGTGCGCCCTGGCGCGCTGGTGGCGCCGCAGGATGTGCCGATGGGCGGCTCGGCCGCCGCGCCGGCCGAGCCGAAGTCGACCACCGGCAAGGTGGCCGGCTCGGATGAAGGGCGCATCCGCACATGAACATCTCCAAATTCTTCATCGACCGCCCGATCTTCGCGGGCGTGCTGTCGATCCTGATCGTGCTGGCCGGCGCGATCTCGATGTTCCAGCTGCCGATCTCCGAGTACCCCGAAGTCGTGCCGCCGTCGGTCGTGGTGCGTGCCCAGTTCCCCGGCGCCAACCCCAAGGTCATCGCTGAAACTGTCGCCGCGCCGCTCGAAGAGTCGATCAACGGCGTCGAGAACATGCTGTACATGCAGTCGCAGGCCAACAGCGACGGCAACCTGGCCGTGACCGTGCACTTCAACCTCGGCATGGACCCGGACAAGGCCCAGCAGCTGGTGCAAAACCGCGTTGCGCAGGCCATGCCGCGCCTGCCTGAAGACGTCCAGCGTCTCGGTGTGACCACGGCCAAGAGTTCGCCCACCATGACCATGGTGGTGCACCTCACCTCGCCGGACGACCGTTATGACATGACCTATCTGCGCAACTACGCGGTCATCAACGTCAAGGATCGTCTGGCGCGGCTGGAAGGCGTGGGCGAGGTGCGTCTGTTCGGTTCGGGCGACTACGCCATGCGCGTGTGGCTGGACCCGACCAAGGTCGCCCAGCGCGAGCTGACGGCGAGTGATGTGGTGGCGGCCATTCGCGAGCAGAACGTGCAGGTCGCGGCCGGTGTCATCGGTGCGTCGCCGACCGGCATCGACGTGCCGCTGCAGCTGTCCGTCAACACCCGCGGCCGTTTGCAGACCGAGGAAGAGTTTGCCGAGATCATCCTCAAGACCGCGCCGAACGGCGCCGTCACGCGCCTGGGCGACGTCGCCCGCATCGAGCTGGCGGCTTCCGAATACGGTCTGCGCTCACTGCTCGACAACAAGCCGGCAGTCGCCATCCCGATCTTCCAGACGCCCGACGCCAACGCGCTGGATGTGTCCGACCGCGTCCGTCAGACCATGGACGCGCTGGCACGCGATTTCCCGTCGTCCATCGAATACCGCATCGTCTACGACCCCACGCAGTTCGTGCGCGCCAGCATCAAGGCCGTCATCCTGACGCTGCTCGAAGCCGTGGCGCTGGTGGTGCTGGTCGTCATCATCTTCCTGCAGACCTGGCGCGCGTCGATCATCCCGCTGCTGGCGGTACCGGTGTCTATCATCGGCACCTTCTCGCTGATGCACATGTTCGGCTACTCGATCAACGCGCTGTCGCTGTTCGGCATGGTGCTGGCCATCGGCATCGTGGTGGATGACGCCATCGTCGTGGTCGAGAACGTCGAGCGCAACATCGAGGCCGGGCTCAGTCCGCGCGACGCCACCTACCGCGCCATGCGCGAAGTCAGCGGGCCGATCATCGCGATCAGTCTGACGCTGGTCGCGGTGTTCGTGCCGCTGGCCTTCATGACCGGCCTCACCGGCCAGTTCTACAAGCAGTTCGCGATGACCATCGCGATCTCCACGGTGATCTCGGCCTTCAACTCGCTGACCCTGTCGCCGGCGCTGTCCGCCATGCTGCTGCGCGGTCACGATGCGCCGCCCGATGCACTGACGCGCGGCATGAACCGCGTCTTCGGCGGCTTCTTCGCGCGCTTCAACCGTTTCTTCGGGCGTGCTTCCGAGAGCTATGGTCGCGGCGTCACCAGTGTCATCGCACGCAAGGGCCGCAGCATGGTGGTGTATGTGCTGTTGCTGGGCGCGACCGCCGGTCTGGCCTACATCCTGCCGGGCGGCTTCGTGCCGGCGCAGGACAAGCAATACCTGATCGGCTTCGCGCAACTGCCGCCGGGCGCTTCGCTGGAGCGTACCGACGCGGTCATTCGCCAGATGGGCGACATCACGCTCAAGCATCCTGGCGTGGAAAGCGCCGTGGCCTTCCCCGGCCTGTCGATCAACGGCTTCACCAACAGCTCCAGCGCCGGCATCGTGTTCGCCACGCTCAAGCCGTTCTCCGAGCGCAAGGGTGAGGGCATGTCGGCCAATGAGATTGCCGGGGCGCTCAATGCGCAGTACGCCGGCATCCAGGAGGCTTTCATCGCCGTGTTCCCGCCGCCGCCGGTGATGGGGCTGGGCACCATGGGCGGCTTCAAGCTGCAGATCCAGGACCGCGGCGCGCTCGGCTATGCCGAACTCGAAGCGGCCACGCAGGCCTTCCTCGCCGCCGCGCAGAAGGCACCGGAACTGGGGCCGATGTTCACCAACTACCAGGTGAACGTGCCGCAGCTCGACGTCGATCTGGACCGCGTCAAGGCGCGTCAGCTCGGCGTGCCGGTGACCGAGGTGTTCGACACCATGCAGGTCTATCTGGGCTCGCTGTACGTGAACGACTTCAACCGCTTCGGCCGTGTGTATCAGGTGCGTGCCCAGGCGGATGCCGAGTTCCGTGACCGGCCGGAAGACATCGGCCAGCTCAAGACCCGCAACGCCAATGGCGACATGGTGCCGTTGTCGTCGCTGGTGCGCGTCACGCCGGGCTTCGGGCCGGAGATGGTGGTGCGCTACAACGGCTACAACTCGGCCGACATCAACGGCGGGCCGGCACCGGGCTATTCGTCCAGCCAGGCCGAAGCCGCGGCCGAGCGTATTGCCAACGAGACCTTGCCGCGCGGTATCCGCTTTGAATGGACGGACCTCACTTACCAGAAGATCCTCGCCGGCAACGCGGGCATCTGGGTCTTCCCGTTGTCGGTGCTGCTGGTCTTCCTGGTGCTTGCCGCGCAGTACGAGAGCCTGCGCCTGCCGCTGGCGGTGATCCTGATCGTGCCGATGGGCATCCTCGCCGCGCTCGCCGGGGTGTGGGCCACCGGCGGAGACAACAACCTGTTCACGCAGATCGGTCTGATGGTGCTGGTGGGGCTGGCGTGCAAGAACGCCATCCTGATTGTCGAGTTCGCCCGCGAGCTGGAGATGCAGGGCATGAAGCCGATTCCCGCCGCCATTGAGGCCAGCCGCCTGCGTCTGCGTCCGATCCTGATGACGTCCATCGCTTTCATCATGGGTGTGGTGCCGCTGGTGCTGTCGTCCGGCGCAGGCTCGGAGATGCGTCAGGCCATGGGCATCGCGGTGTTCTTCGGCATGATCGGCGTGACCTTCTTCGGCCTATTCCTCACGCCGGTGTTCTACGCCCTGTTGCGCACGCTGGCCGGCGCCCGTCCGCTGCATTCGGCCGCGCCGCACGAGGCTCCGCTGACCGTGCCGCACGTTGCGCCGAACTCCGCGAATTGAAAGGAATCCGCATGATGATGTTTGAATCCCGGCTCCCCCTGGTGTTCGCCAGCGTGCTGGTGCTCGCCGGCTGCTCGCTGGCGCCGAAGTACGAAGTGCCCGCAGTTGCCACGCCCACCGCCTTCCGCCACGCCGAACCGCTGGCGGCCGGCGAGGCCGGCAAGTGGAAAACCGCCGAGCCGGCCGAAGCCGCCGCGCGCGGCGAGTGGTGGAAGGTCTTTGATGACCCGGTGCTCGACGCCCTGCAAGCCGCCGCGCTTGACGCCAACCAGGATCTGCGCGCCGCCGCGGCCCGTCTGCAGCAGTCGCGTGCCGTGCAGCGCACTGCGCGGGCCGACCGTTTCCCCACGGTGGATGGCGGTTTCGGCCCGACGCGTCAGCGTCCGTCGCCGGCCTCGCAAGGCCTGCCGGAGGATGCCGACACCGACCCGAGCACGCTGTGGCGCGCCCAGCTCGGCCTGTCGTATGAGATCGACGTGTTCGGTCGCGTAGCCAACAGCGTGTCCGCCGCCAGTGCCAGCCTGCAACGTGACGAGGCGTTGTTCCGCTCGGTGTTGCTGGCGCTGCAGGCCGACGTCGCGCACACCTATTTCCAGCTGCGCGAACTCGACGCCGAGCAGGCCATCTTTGCCAACACCGTGGCGTTGCGCGCCGAAGGCCTGCGCCTGATGGAGCGCCGCTTTGCCGAGGGTTTCATCGGCGAGCTGGACGTGGCGCGCAGCCGCACCGAGCTGGCCACGGCGCAGTCCGAGTCGCTCGGCGTGCAGCGTCAGCGCGCGGTTGCCGAGCACGCGCTGGCCTTGTTGCTTGGCCTCAGTCCGGCGGATTTCCGCTTCGCGCCGCAGCCGCTGCAGCGCATCACCGTCAGCGTGCCGGCCGGTCTGCCGTCGGAGCTGCTGGAGCGCCGCCCGGACA
Organism: Pseudazoarcus sp. NS36; assembly: GCF_059703705.1. Lineage (NCBI taxonomy): Bacteria > Pseudomonadati > Pseudomonadota > Betaproteobacteria > Rhodocyclales > Zoogloeaceae > Pseudazoarcus > Pseudazoarcus sp. NS36. The sequence continues at coordinate 151,080 of NZ_BAAKJA010000004.1, forward strand.
TCGCCGCGGCCGAGCGCGCCATGGCCGCCGCAAATGCCCGCATTGGCGTCGCGCGTGCGGCCTTCTTCCCGAGCCTGACGCTGACCGGTGCCGCCGGTTTCGAATCGGGCGAGCTGGGCGACCTGTTCCAGTGGAGCAGCCGTACCTTCCTGCTCGGTCCGGTGGCCGGCACCTTGCTGTCGTTGCCGATCTTCGACGGCGGCCGTCGCCGCGCCGGGGTGGATCGTGCCTGGGCGGTGTGGGAAGAGGACGTCGCGCTCTACCGCCAGACCGTGCTCAACGCCTTCCGCGAAGTCGAAGACGGCCTCGCCGGCCTGCGCATCCTGAGTGAGCAAACCCGTGCGCAGGACACCGCCGTGGCCGCCGCCGACCGCGCCGTGGAGTTGTCGCGCGTGCAATACCGCGAAGGCGCGGTGAGCTACCTCGACGTCATCGAGGCCGACCGCAGCGCGCTGACGCAGCAACGCGCCCGCGTGCGTCTGGATGCCGAACGCGCCCGCACTGTGGTGTCGCTGATCCGCGCCTTGGGCGGCGGCTGGAATGCACCGCGCACTGCGAGCGTCGAGGCCGGCACTACCCTCACGGCCTCGGTCACCGACGCGCGCTGACGCGAATTTCAGGGGGCGGCAAAAATATTTTGCTGCCCCCTGTCTCCAATCGCGGTTCCCCTTCGTATATGTCTTCGAGCGTGTGCTCGTATTCGACATTCCAAGGAGAACATCATGAAACTCAAGACCCTCGCTGCCGTTGCCATGCTGTGCGCTACCCCGTTCGCGTTTGCGCAGTCCGTCACCCAGAGCAACGGCATGATGGCCGACGCCAATGGCCGTACCCTCTACATCTTCGACAAGGACAGCGCCGACCAGAGCAACTGCTACGACGGTTGCGCCGCCGTGTGGCCGCCGTTCATGGCCAAGGAAGGTGCCACCGCCAAGGAAGGCTTCAGCATCGTGACGCGCAAGGACGGCGGCAAGCAGTGGGCCTACAAGTCCATGCCGCTGTACTACTACACGCCGGACACCGCGCCGGGCGATGCCAAGGGTGACGGCCAGGGCGGCGTGTGGCACGTCGTGAGCATGGGCAAGGCCGCTGCTGCTTCCAAGAGCAGCTCGAGCTACGGCTACTGATTGCTGACGGTCGCCGGGGGTGACGAATGCATTCCCCGGCGATCCGCGGCTTGACGTATGCATGTGCGCACGTCACATTCGGGCCTCGCGTAGCGGAGCCCGAATACCCGATGTCCCGATCTTCTGACGCCCCCGACCTGCAGCTCTTGCTGTCGCGGGTTTCCCTTGGCGACCGCCAGGCCTTTCGTGAGCTGTATGACGTCTGCGCGCCGACGCTGCTTGGCGTGGCCCTGCGCCTGCTGCGCCGTCGCGAACAGGCCGAAGACGTATTGCAGGACGCCTTTGTTTCCGTCTGGCATCGCGCCGCAAGCTATTCGCCGCATGCCAGCCAGCCCATGACGTGGCTGACTGCCATTGTGCGCAACCGCGCGCTCGATCTGCTGCGCGGGCGTGACCGCGATGCCGTGGAAGACGGCTCCAGCGGTGATGCGGACGAACGCCTCGCCGGCCTTGAAGACGACAAGCCCGGCCCGCTCAATCTGCTCGAACAGGCTGCGGATACCTTGCACATCCGCGGCTGCCTGGACGCCATCGACGGTCCGCAGCGCCAGTGCCTGGCGCTGGCCTATTACCACGGGCTGTCGCACTCCGAACTGGCCGGTCACCTTGGCGCGCCGCTGGGCAGCGTCAAGGTCTGGTTGCGGCGCGGCATCGATCGCCTGCGCCGTTGCCTGGAGGCGCTGGCATGAACTACGACAAGCCCGAACTCCTCGACAAGCTCGCCGCCGCATACGTGTTCGGCACGCTGAGCAGCCGTGCGCGCCGCCGTTTCACGCGCCTGCGCCGTACGCTGCCGGCCGCCGATGCCGCGGTACTGGCCTGGGAAGCGCGCACCGGCGCGCTCGCGCAAGTGGTTGAGCCGGTCGCGCCCTCGCCGCAGTTGTGGCAGGGCATTGAACGCCGCCTCGACGGCGCCAGGCCTTCCGCACAGCGCTCGCGCCGCTGGTGGCAGCCGGCCTTCGGTTTTGCCTTTGGCGTGTTCGCCGTGGTCGCAACGCTGCGCCTGTATCCGCCGGGCATCGACGCTGTGCTGCCGCCGCAGGCTGAAGTGCCCACCAAGGGCTACGTCGGCATCCTGCTCGATGAGGCCGGCGTTCCCACCGTGCTGGCCAGTTCTTCGCGCCATGGCCGCCACATGTTTGTCAGCGTCAAGCGGCCGGTTGCCGTGCCGGATGGCAAGGTGCTGCAGCTGTGGGCTCTGCCGGACAATGCTGCGGCCTTCCCGCTGGGCACCGTGCAGCCCGAAGGCCAGACCGTGTTCGAGATGGACGGCACGTCCGAAGAGCTGCTGGCCAAGGTCACGCGTCTGGCCGTGTCCATCGAGGACGCGCCGTCTGCCGCGGGCGACACGCCTTCCGACTTCGTCGTCGAGGGGCATTGCGTCAAGCTCTGGTAACGGCCCCGACTGCCATGCTCCCAAGGCGCGTGCCACGCAGGCACTTGCCTTGGGCGACCCACTAAGATTTTTCGGCCACGCGAGCGGCCAGTGCCTGCATCTGTTTGGCGATGAGGCTGATGAGCTTTTCGTCGGTCAGGTTGCCCTGGTCGTCAAAGGCCTTGAACGCATTGGAAAACACTTCGGGCTTGTTCAGCGCGCGCATGTCCAGGGCCACGCACACCTGCCGCAGGTGATATTGCGAACGCGAGGTGCCCATGCCGCCGCCGGCGCCCATGATGGCGACCGGCTTGCCGGCCAGCAGGGCGTTGTCCGGTACGCGTGAGGCCCAGTCGATGATGTTCTTCAGCGCCGGCGCCAAGGAGTAGTTGTACTCCGGGCAGCCGAACACCAGCGCATCGGCCGCTTCCATCTGCGCCAGCACGCGTTCTACCGCAGCCGGCTTCTGCGGTTCGTCCTGAACGTAGAACGGGATGTCGCTCAGCTCGGCGATCTCCATCGTCACGCCGTCCGGCAGATTGGCCGCTGCCGCGCGCAGCAGGCCCTTGTTGGTGGATGTCGGGCGAAGACTTCCTGCAATGCCGAGAAACTTCATGTGCCTGGTCCTCCGTGATGAGTTGTACGGGCGAGCCGCGCGCCTTGATGCTCCGGGCGTGCGCCCACACGAGCCTACATTCTGCGCCCGTCGAGTGCCGCTTGTGATTACGGGGTGTTGCGGGTCGGGCCAGAAAAACCTCTTCCTGGAAACGTCTGGCGGTTTCTCCGCATCCATTTCGCGCTTCCAATTTTCTTGAGTTACTATTCACAAACTTATTCACATCGTTATTCACAAGGCTATTCACGGCCATGTCTGTACACGCGGATGCTCTTCGTCTTGCTCTTGGCAGGGGACCGTTGACGGCACGCCAACTCGTCGACCGGCTGGGTCTCAGCCAGCCGACGGTTTCGCGTGCCCTTGCGGCGCTGGCGGACGAGGTCGTGCGCATCGTCGAGGGGCGCGGTGTTCGTTATGCGCTGCGTGATTCGGGTCGGGGCCTGGGCGACATTCCGGTCTATCGCGTGCGTATCGATGGCGCATTGCAGCGTCTGGGCGTGTTGATTGCGGTGCGTGCGCAGGGCTTTGTCATGCGGCAGGAGAATGGTGAAACCCTGCACAGTGAAGGCTTGCCGTGGTGGTTGTGCGATATGCGCCCCCAGGGATTTCTGGGTCGGGCCTATGCGGAACATCATGCGGTCGCGCTGGGCTTGCCGACACGGCTCAATGAATGGTCGGACACCCATATCCTGCGTGCTCTGGTGGCGTACGGGCACGACGTGGTCGGCAACATCCTGCTTGGCGACATCGCACGCGAGCAATTCATCGAGGCCCCGACGCCGGTAGCGGTGGAGCAAGCCCGTTACCCGGAGTTGGCAGCCGCTGCGGAGCGTGGCGACGTGCCGGGCTCGTCGGCCGGCGGCGAGCAGCCAAAGTTCGTGGCGTATGCCGGTCGGCATTTGCTGGTGAAGTTCACGGCAGCCGGCGCCAACCCGGTCACCCGGCGTTGGCGCGATCTGTTGGCGGCGGAGCATCTTGCGGCTGAGGTACTGCGCGAGGCAGCCATCGAGGCGGTGGTGTCGCGGCTGATCGACCTGGACGGCCGACGTTTTCTGGAGGTCGAGCGCTTCGACCGTGTCGGCGAGCGCGGTCGGCGCGCCCTGCACTCGCTCATGGCCGTCGAAGCCGAATTCGTCGGGGGCGGCAGTGCGCCGTGGCCCGTACTGACGGCCCGGCTTGCGGAGCAGGGCACCATCACGTCCGAGGCCGTTGCCGGCGCGGCGCTGCTGTATGCGTTCGGTACGCTCATCGGCAACACCGACATGCACAACGGCAATCTGTCGTTCGTGGCCGAGCACGGCCGTCCGTATTCGCTTGCGCCGGCCTATGACATGTTGCCTATGGCGCTTGCGCCGCGCAGTGGAGGCGGGCTGCCTGACCACGTGCCCGCCGCGCGTCTGCCCCCGGAAGTCCCTGCCGAAGTCTGGCGCCGAGCCGGTACGCTGGCGGGCGCATGGCTGGATCGCATGCGCGCAGATCCGCGCTTTTCTGCCGACTGGCGCACGCAGTGTCTGCCAGCCCTGGCGCGTCACCTGGACGACACGCGCGAGAAGGTTGCCCGTTTGGGATGATGCCCTTCCCAGCCGGCGCGTGTGGCCGCACAATCCCAATGTTCTGAATCGCCAGCTGGACTTGCTTGCCGGCGTGTTGCCTCTCACCCCTCGGAGTTTTCAATGAAGAATGTTCTGCGCATCGCCACGGCCCTGGCCGTGCTGGTGGTGGTGTACGTCCTGGCGGCGTTCGTGATCGGGCGCGTGATCGTGTCCGAGACCGAACGTTTCTCCGAAGCGCTTGCGCAGCAGGAAGGCGTGACCGTGAACCGCCTCGACTACGAGGCGCGCTTGTTCGACGGCGTGCTGCGTTATGACTTCGACTACATCCCGCCGGCCGACAGCATGCTGGCCATGGCGGAGTGGGGCGGCGTGCGCAATGCGCGTGGCGAAGTGGTGGTGCGTCACGGACCGTGGGTGGGCAACGGCATTGCTCTCGCCGCGGGCGATGGTCGTGCCGAGGTGCCGGTCGCGCTGCGTGCCGCACTTCCGGGGCTGGACGCCGACAAGTCCCTGCTCGACGTGAAGCTGCGGGTTCACTTCGACCGCTCGGTGCGCGCCGACTTTGCGTGGCTGGAGCACGAAGGCCCGCTGGTACTCAACGACGGCCTGGATACACGCGGCACGGCGCGCCTCAAGGGCGCCAACGGCTGGGCACAGTTCGACTCCTCGTTGAGCTGGCTCGATTTCAACTACGGCGTGGAAGCGGCCTTGATCGAGACCGCCGCGCCGGTGGAAGAGGCCGCACGTCTGGCCTTCAACGGCCTGCGCCTGCAGGGCGAACTGGAACGCGTTGGCGTGGACTGGACCGGCACCTTCAATACCGGGCTGGACGGCTTCGAGTTCTCGAGCCACGACGGTGTCCTGCGCGCCGAGCATCTGCTGGCTGATGCCCTGCTCGACCTCGTCACCACCGCCGAGGGACCGCGCCCGAGCCTGAAAGGCAACATGACGCTGCGCTCCTTCAACGTGGAGACCATGGGCGAACGCCCGGCCAGCCTGCGCGTCGGCAACGTGCGCGCCGAAGCGGATCTGCTCGAAGACTGGCCGCAGTTGTGGAGCGGCACCTCCAGCCTGCACGCCAGCAACATCGACACCATCAGCGAAGCCGTGAACGTACGCACCGACTTCGTGAGCCTCGATTCCGACACCACCCGTCGCGGCCCGCTGCTTGATCAGACCATCACCATCAAGCTGGGCCCCATGCTGTGGGGGCAGACCCAGCTGGGTGGCGGCCGTCTGGTGACGTCGATCAAGGGCATGGATGGCCCTTCGCTGAGTCGGCTCGTCGAGCTTGCCGGGCTCAACGCCAAGGTGCCGCCGCAGGCTACGGATCAGGACGTGCAGCAGGCCCTGATGATGGCCGCCGACGCCACCTTCGTCGGCACCCCCGTGCTGTCCATCGACCACGCTGGTCTGAGCGTGCTGCAGGAAGACGACATCCGCAGCAATCTGGAACTGTCGCTCACCGTGCCCGCCATCTCGCCGGTCAACTGGCTTGAACTGCCCGAGCGCCTGAAAGTGCAGGGCGGCCTCACAGCGCGGCTGGATGCGGTCAAGCAGCTGTTCCATCTGGCTGCTGAAGCCGAGCACAAGGGTCATGGTCTCGACCCCGCAGCCGTGAGCGACATCGGCGACGCGCGCTACGCCGAATGGTTGGCCGGCATGCGCGAGCTGCCCTATGTCACGGTCACCGATGACAGCATCACGTCGGATGTCGGTTTCACCGGCGACGTGCTCACCTTCAACGGCCAGCAGGTCGACCCCATGCTGTTGCTGCTGATGCTGGCCATGTTCGGCGAAGCGCTCGGCACCTGAGCCACACGCGGCCTTGCGCCGCACAGCACACCAGCGCCGGCTTCCGAAATGGAGCCGGCGCTTTTTCATGCGGCCGGGCAACAGCCCGACGTCATGCCATCGCACTACAATGCCCGCATCGACCAGCGCAGAGCCGCTCCACATGAGCCCGTCCGCCCGCAACTTGATCCTCGCCAATGCCGCCACGCTCGCGCTGGCCATCGCCTTCGGTTGGGATGTCGGCTGGCTGATGTGGCCGTACTGGATCCAGAGCGTCATCGTCGGCTTCTACGCCCGGCGGCGCATGCTGTCGCTAGACGCGTTCAGCACCGAAGGCTTCACCTCCAACGGCCGCCGCGTGCCGGAAGACGAAGCCGGCAAGCGCTCCACCGCGCGCTTCTTCGTCCTGCACTACGGCATCTTCCACCTGGCCTATCTCGGCTTCCTGCTCGTGCAGCATGCGGTCACCGCACCGCTGGAAATCATCGCGTTGCTCGGCTGCGGCCTGTCCTTCGTGCTGTCGCAGCGCGAAACCTTCGCCGCCCAGCACGCTGCCGATCTGCAGGGCCGGCCCAACCTCGGGGCGCTGATGTTCCTGCCCTATCTGCGCGTGCTGCCCATGCACTTGGGCATCATCCTGGCCGGTTCGCTGGGCGGTGGCGTGGTCATGCTGATGGTATTCGCGCTGCTCAAGACCTTGTCCGATCTCGGGCTGGATTACGCGGATCGGCGCATGGCGGCGAAGGTGAATGTGGGTACGCTGCAATAGCGCGAGTCGTTTCGGTGGGATTGCCGTTCAGCGCAAGAAATCAAGACAGGCTTGGTCGGCTACCCACGCCACTTTGTGCCACATGCCTTGCACGTGTGGCGGTCTCGCCGGACCGGAAAGATCACGCTGATTGCGCCAAGGGTCAGCAGCGCTATGGCGAGCATGCCGAGCGGCATGCGGCTGCTGAACTCCTTTGAGTGACATTGCGGGCACTGCGCGTCTTCCAGATCGGGAAACGCTTCCTTCAGGTCAGCCTCAAACTCGCCCGAAGCGTGGGCCTGCAGAATGCTGCGGGCGTTCTCGGCGTCGCTCGATGCCACTTGAATCCGCACACCGCCCAGCGCATGAGAGAGCGTCCAGTTCGCCCACACGTGGTGCTCATTCACTACGAAAGCCGGAATGCCCTCTGCCTCCAGGCGCCCCTTGGCAAGATGGGCCTCGATGGGGCCGGTGCAGGTCTCAACGGTAACGAGTGCCATGGCGGTCTGTTATGCCGAACGCAAAGTCTTGCGGCGAGTATAGAGCCAAGCGCCCGGTCAGCTTCCTCCGCGTTGCCGCGCCTGCCAAGTCCGACCACGATCGGCGGCTGAATCCCGGCAAGGGCGGCGACAGCATGATTCAGCCCAGCACGCGCCACGCCCACCACAATGCTCTGCAATGAACGCGCGCCACCCTGGCGCGGCGATGGCGGATATCACACATGAAAACCCTGATTCTCGGCGCCGGCGGCATCGGCGGGTACTACGGCGCACGCCTGATCCAGTCCGGCGTGGAGGTCGATTTTCTCGTGCGTCCGGCGCGGGCGGAGCTGCTGCGCCGCAATGGTCTGGTGGTGAAAAGCCCGCTGGGTGATGCGCATTGCCCGGTCAACGCCGTCACCTCGGTCAGTGCCACGCCCGGCGCGTACGGCCTGGTCATGCTCTCGTGCAAGGCTTACGACCTGGACGCCGCGATGGACGCCATCGCCCCAGCGGTGGAGGGTGGTGCGATGGTGTTGCCGCTACTCAACGGCATGGCGCATATGGATCGGCTCGACGCGCGCTTCGGCCGCTCGGCCGTGATGGGCGGCGTGGCGCACATCTCCACCACGCTGGCGCCGGACGGCAGCATCCACCACCTCAACAAGCTGCAGCGCATCTTTGCCGGCCCGCGCGATGCGGCGCTGGCGGATGAAGTCCATGCGCGCCTGCAGGGGCTGGCCGGCTGCGGCATTGCCTTCACCGAATCGCCAGACATCGAAGCCCGCATGTGGGACAAGTGGGTTTTCCTCGCCACGCTCGCAGCCGCCACCACATCCTTGCGCGCCAGCATCGGCACCATTCTCGAAACCGCACACGGCAAGGCTACGGTGCTGGGCCTGCTGGAAGAGTGTCTGGCGGTCGCCGCCACCATCGGTCATCGGCCGGAAGCCGAGCAACTCGAAACCTACCGCAACACGCTCACGGAAAGCGGCTCGCCGCTCAAGGCCTCGATGCTGCGTGATCTGGAGGGCGGCGGCCGCACCGAGGCCGAGCACGTCATCGGCGACATGGTGCGGCGTGCAGAAGCGAGTGATGTGGCCGTGCCGCTGCTGCGCTTCGCGCTCACGCATCTGCAGGCGTATGAACTGCAGCGGGAGCAGGGCTGAGCGCCATGCTCAACGGGCAGAGCCGCCGTGGTTCTGCTCGCGCAGCTCCTGCGTGATCCAGTCGATGAAAGCACGCGTGCGCGCCGGCAGCAGCCGCGCATGCGGATACACCACATGTACCGGCAAGGGCGGCAGTTCAAAGTCTTCCAGCAGGGCCTGCAGTTCGCCGCACGCGAGCGCATCCGCAACCTGATACGAGACGAACATGCCCGGCCCCTGGCCAGCCATGCAGGCGTCGATTGCCGGGGCGATCTGGTTGAATTCGAGTCGGCCTGATGCCGGCACAGAGAACGTCTTTCCGCCCTCGGCGAAATGCCACCACGACGTGGTGCTGCGCGTGAAGCACACGCACGAATGCTTGAGCAGATCGCGCGGATGCGTGGGCGTACCGTGGCGGCGCAAATAGTCGGGCGACGCCACCACGATACGGCGCAAATGGCCCACTTCCCGCCCGACGAGCGACTGGTCTTCCAGCACCCCGATGCGCACACCGACATCAATGTGCTCGTCGAGCAGGTTCACCACCCGGTCGTGCAACTGCAGGCTGACCCGCATCTTCTCGAACTGCTGCACAAAGCGCGTCACTGCCGGCGCCACGTGCAGCGTGCCGAACATCACCGGAGCGGTGACCGTGATCGAACCGCTGGGCTCGACCGCACCGCTCACCAGCAGGGTTTCCACGTCCGCGATGTCGGCCAGGATGCGCCGGCCGTTCTCCACGTATTGCCGGCCCTCGTCGGTCATCCACAGGCGGCGCGTCGTGCGGTTGAACAGGCGCACGCCCAGCTGCGCCTCCAGTGCGGCCAGCGTGCGCACCACGGCAGGCAGCGACAGGTCGAGCTGTTCGGCCGCGGCGGTCAGGCTGCCGCCGTCGGCAATCGCCACGGCAATCTGCATGGCCTTGAGCTTGTCCATCCGCGTACTCCCGCGATTCATCCACTATTCGCAAGAGTTTAGTGATTTTCAGTCATTTATTTGCGTGCACGGATCGAAAAGAATGGGCCACCTCAACCAGGGAGCACACCATGATCGCCTCGACCTCCAACCCCGATTACCCCACTCCGGCCCTCACGCTGCACGGCTTCGCCTTGTCCGGCCACGCCCACCGCGTGGAGCTGTTCCTGTCGCTGCTCGGCCTGCCGTATGAACGCGTGGATGTCGACCTTCGCGGCGGCGCCCAGAAGCGGCCGGAGTTCCTCACGATGAATGCCTTCGGCCAAGTGCCGGTGCTGCAAGACGGCCCGCTCGTCATCGCCGACGCAAATGCCATCCTCGTTTATCTCGCGCGCAAGTACGGCGCCGGCCAGGCCATCGACTGGCTGCCCGAGGCGCCGCAGGCCATGGCCGAAGTGCAGCGCTGGCTGTCGGTTGCGGCGGGCTTGCTCGCCTTCGGCCCGGCGCGTGCGCGCGCCAAAGTGCTGTTCAACGCCCCGGTGGATGCAGACGATGCGATCAACCGTGCCGGGCAACTGCTGGCCGTGATGGACGGCGAACTGGCCCGCCGCCCGTGGCTGGCGGGTGACGCGCCCACGCTCGCGGACATCGCCAACTACACCTACGTTGCCCGTGCGCCGGACGGCCACGTGTCGCTGCAACCCTACCCCAACGTGCGCGCATGGCTGGCACGCATCGAAGCGCTGCCGGGCTTCGTGCCGATGCGCGGCGCTGCCTGAGGCGGGGCTGCGATGAGCACGCTACCGGACACCACCCCATCCGCTGGCCTCGCCCGAGGCTTTCACGCCGGTGAAGTCGCGGTGCAGACCCGCGCGGGCGCGGCCGCCAAAATGGCCGAGCTGGGCCCGCGCCTCATTCGCGACCACATGCCCGACCAGCACCGCGAACTCTTCGCGCAACTGCCGTTCATGCTCGCGGGCGGGCTGGATGCAGCGCGTCAGCCCTGGGCCGCGCTGCTTGCCGGCCCTCCCGGCTTTGTCGATACGCCGGACGCGCAGACCCTGCGCATTGCCGCGCAGCCCACGCCGCAAGACGCGCTGGCCGGTGCATTCACCCGTGGCGCGCCGGTTGGTCTGCTCGGTTTGCAGGCGCACACCCGCCGCCGCAACCGGGTGAACGGCGTCGTCTCGCAGGGGAGCGAAGCGGGTTTTGCCATTCAGGTGCTGGAGAGCTTCGGCAACTGCCCCAAGTACATCCAGGCGCGCGAGGCACACCACGTCGAGCTGCCGCATCAGCCGGCCAAGGCCGTTGAGACCGCAAGGCTGGATGCCGAGGGCCGCCGTATCGTGGCTGGTGCCGATACCTTCTTCATCGCCACCGCCCACCCCGACGCTAGCACGGATGCCTCCATTGCCTACGGAGTGGACGTCTCGCACCGTGGCGGCAAGCCCGGCTTCGTCCGCATCTCGCTGGATTCCGACGCCGATCTGCTGACCATTCCCGATTTCACCGGCAACACCTTCTTCAACACGCTGGGCAACATTGCGCTCAACCCGCGTGTCGGCCTGCTGTTTGTGGATTTCGACGGTGGTCAGCTGCTGCAGATCGCCGGCACCGCCACCATCGACCACGACAGCCCGGAGCTTGCGCACTACGCCGGGGCCTTGCGCCTCCTGCGTGTCCGCATCCATGCCGTGCGTCGGCTCACTGGCGCCATGCCGTTGCGCTGGAGTGCGCCGGCTGAGTTGTCACCGCATCTGGTGGCTACGGGAGAGTGGTCGGTTGTTTAAGGGTTGATGTGCGAGAGGTAAGGCGGCAGCAGGTAGCTGTCATTGCGAGCGTAATGAAGCAATCTCAGGTGTTCGCCCGCTTGATACGCCGTGGGATTGCTTCGTCGCTGCGCTTCGCGCAATGACAGCTTGCTGAGCGCGAAACTCAGCCCGCCATACCGGCCACCTTCGCGCGCGCCGCGTGCAGCTTCTTGTAGCTGTCGATGCGGCGCTTGTGGCGGTCCAGGCCTTCCAGCTTCATGCTGGTCGGCGTCAGGCCGAAGAAGCGCACGCTGCCGTCCACCGAGCCCATGGCGGCGTCCATCTTCTCGTCGCCGAACATGCGGCGGAAGTTGGCTTCAAAGTCGGCCAGTTCCAGCTCGTCGTCCAGCACCACTTCGAGCACCACGTTGAGCGCCTGGTAAAACAGCCCGCGTTCCACCGTGTTCTCGTTGTACTGCAGGTAGGCTTCCACCAGATCCTTGGCTTCTTCGAGCTGCCGCAGCGCGAGGTGCACGAGCAGCTTCAGCTCCAGAATCGTCAGCTGGCCCCACGCCGTGTTCTCGTCAAAGTCGATGCCGATCAGCGTGATGATGTCCGTGTAGTCGTCCAGCTCAGCCTCTTCCAGCCGCGCCAGCAGCGCTTCGAGTTGGGCGTCGTCCAGGCGATGCAGGTTGAGGATGTCTTCGCGGAAGAGCAGCGCCTTGTTGGTGTTGTCCCAGATCAGGTCTTCCACCGGATACACCTCGGAGTAGCCCGGCACCAGAATGCGGCAGGCCGTGGCGCCCAGGGTGTCATACACCGCCATGTACACCTCGTGGCCCAGGCCTTCGAGAATGCCCAGCAGCGTGGCGGCTTCCTGCGCGTTGGATTCCTCACCGTGGCCGGAGAAATCCCATTCCACAAATTCGTGATCCGCCTTCGCGCTGAAAAAGCGCCACGACACCACGCCGCTGGAATCGATGAAGTGCTCGACGAAGTTGTTGGGCTCCGTCACCGCGTTGCTCTCGAAGGTCGGCCGCGGTAGATCGTTCAGGCCCTCGAAGCTGCGGCCCTGCAGCAGCTCGGTGAGGCTGCGCTCCAGCGCCACTTCCAGGCTGGGGTGCGCGCCGAAAGACGCAAACACGCCGCCCGTGCGCGGGTTCATCAGCGTCACGCACATCACCGGGTATTGCCCGCCCAGCGACGCATCCTTCACCAGCACCGGAAAGCCCTGCTTCTCCAGCGCGTCGATGCCTGCCTGGATGCTCGGGTACTTGGCCAGCACCTCGGCCGGCACGTCCGGCAGCGCAATTTCGCCCTCCAGAATCTCGCGCTTCACCGCCCGCTCGAAAATCTCGGAGAGGCACTGCACCTGCGCCTCGGCCAGCGTGTTGCCGGCGCTCATGCCGTTGCTCAGGTACAGGTTGTCGATCAGGTTGGTGGGGAAGTAGACCACCTCGCCGTCGCGCTGGCGCACATACGGCAGCGCGCAGATGCCACGCGCCACGTTGCCCGAGTTGGTGTCGTACAGGTGCGAGCCGCGCAGCTCGCCATCGGGGTCGAATACGCTCAGGCAGTGTTCATCCAGCAAATCGTCCGGCAGCGCATCGTCCGCGCTCGGCGCAAACCAGCGCTCCTCCGGGTAATGCACGAAGGCCGCGTTGGCAATCTCCTCGCCCCAGTACTGGTCGTTGTAGAAGTGGTTGCAGTTGGCCCGCTCGATGAACTCGCCCAGGGCGGAGGCCAGCGCGCTCTCCTTGGTCGCGCCCTTGCCGTTGGTGAAGCACATCGGCGAGTGCGCATCGCGAATGTGCAGCGACCACACGTTGGGCACGATGTTGCGCCAAGATGCAATCTCGATCTTCATGCCCAGCGCCGCCAGGTTGGCCGACATGTTGGCAATGGTCTGCTCCAGCGGCAGATCCTTGCCGGCAATGAAGGTGCTCGCATCCGTATCCGGCGTGAGTGTGAGCAGCGCCTGCGCATCGGCGTCGAGGTTTTCCACCTCTTCGATGATGAAGTCCGGCCCCACCTGCACCGCCCGCTTCACCGTGCACCGGTCGATGGACCGCAGAATGCCCACGCGATCCTTCTCCGACACATCCGCCGGCAGCTCCACCTGAATCTTGATGGTCTGCTTGTAGCGGTTCTCGGGGTCGACGATGTTGTTCTGCGACAGGCGAATGTGCTCGGTCGGGATGTCGCGCGCATCGCAGTACAGCTTCACGAAGTACGCCGCACACAGCGCCGACGACGCCAGAAAGTAGTCAAACGGCCCCGGCGCCGAGCCGTCGCCCTTGTAGCGGATGGGCTGGTCGGCGATGACCGTGAAGTCGTCGAACTTGGCTTCGAGGCGAAGCTTGTCGAGGAAGTTGACCTTGATTTCCATGCGGGGGAGTCCGGAGAGGCGGGTGGGGCGAAGGGGGCCATTATCCGGGTTTTGGGCGTGTCGCCAGACTGATCTGACATGACCGCCGCACCGTGGGGGTCAGCGGCGCAGGGCGCGGCTCGCCGAAACAGGCATCAACTCAAGATGTGAAAGGCGCCTCAGCCCTGTTCTAAACCCGGTCTGCACCGCTAAAACCACCACTTGTAGCGACGCTTGTTTTCCCGGTGCAGAGATATATCGTCATCGAACCGTGCCCTATTCGGACCTTGTCCGAATATCCCGACATAGATGGAGAATGCTCCCAATGCAGCTACCAATGCCGACATAGCGAACTCAGAGTGAATATGCGGCAGCGCGGCGAGCAAAAGAACCAATCCGCAGCCGACGCACGTGATGCGACGAAACCATACCCATGCGCTGGCAAAAACACGCTCGGCAATACTCGGCGGCAATGAGCGATTACGGGTATCGAAATACAACGGAATGCCAAGCAAAGCGGCTGCGATAGCGGTGGCGACAACAGTAGAGGTCGATACGCCGGAAAGGAAGAACAGAGTGGCGGCGAGCCCTCCTATGCACACGAAATAGACGATGGCAGGAATGCTCCGGCGTCTCCCTGCATCTGGTGCGGGCCGCGCACTTAGCGATCTTGTGCCCGAGCGGACCTTGCTCTTCACCCGGAATGTAATAAGGCGCTGAATTGCCTCTGCCATCTGAGAAGGACTGTTGTTATGTGCAGGGGGTTGCGGGAAGACGAACTGAAAGTCCACGCGGCCATCCTTCACGAAATCGCGGAGTGGCCCAATTGGAGCGACGTAGAACGCATTCTCTGCACCCGGTGCGTGGAAGGTCGAACACACGCGAAACAGCGGAAGGCATCCCGAGAAGCCAAATACGCAACTATGGCTCGATGAAAACTGGAGAAATTGCAACCTCGTAAGCTCAGCGACAAACTCCTCTGCCGTCATGGAGTCAGGGACGTCGATGTTGATCGACGTTGGTGGGCCGGCTTGATCGTCGGCAGCGCATACGACTTCTCGGGTAACGGTAATATTCATGAGCCAGGGGGCCGGGGCGAGGTCTTGAAGATCGACGGCATGTTAGAAGCCTTGAATTGCAAGATTTGGCTGCTTGGTTTCGTTGTTCCTCGGTATAAATTCAAGACCTGACCCCGAGTGCTGCATAGTCAGTGTGGAAAGCGCACAGTTGGCAAATGATCACCAATATATCCAATGATGAAAGAGCGGGCGTTGCGATCTTCGATGAAGTGGATGCGGTGCCTGTCGGAGAAGGAAACATGGTTCTCGAATACGGCAGTACCTCCCCCGGGAGTATTGAATACTCGCTTGCTGCGGTACTCAGGTCTTGTCATGGTAGTTTCGCTTTCGCGGCGCCAGCTGAAGCGATAGTCAGGAGTTGCGGAGTCCGATTGTTCCCAAGATTTCGCTGTTTCATTCATCTTGGCTAATTTATGAAGTGCATTCTCTAAGTAATGCGCTTCGATTTGGTCGACTTGCTCGTCCACGTCAGGTGAGAACTGCAGGTGCGGGAACAGCGTTGTTTTTGCTGCCCTAAACTCCGCGGCTGTTCTTACGCAGTTGAAGTGTCGGTCACGGCTGAGATCTGCAAGGATCGCGCAGTGTGTTGTCCGGCTTAGATGATCAACCGTTGCTTTGTGTAGGACCGAGGTTTCACTACATACATAGACGTCGAGTTGATGAGCATCCCATGTCGGATCGGTTGGTACGCTCGCAACGATGTCCCCTGTATAAATTGCGAATCCAGCAGCAATGCAGTCCGGGCCATTCTCGGTTGCGGCTCGGTACGAGTAACTCATCAGGGCCGCGTCGTGCTCTTCGATTAATTGCAATCCATTTTCAATCGGAACTTTAGAGTCAAGGGTCAATAAGAAACGACGCGTGTCGTAATCTATCCTGGGATTATCCAGCCAGTCTTCTGCTGCCCATATATCACCCGTCTGCGTCGGTATGCTGGCGTTTTGCAGGCAGCATTGTGACCTGACTACGGAGCGGGCGACTCTGTCGTCAATAATTCCAGCTAATGCTAAGAGGAATTCCTCAAATGCAGCCTGCGCAGCCGCGAGATCAGCGACGGGGCAATGAGATAGTGAAATTTCATTAAATACAATATCAGGAATCCGCATTTGCATTAATCTCTTGGGCGTCGGACAAGGGCTGCGAGAGTGCGGTCATGCTCGTCGAAGAATCCGTCAGGCCAATAGGATAGTCGACCGTTGGCATCGATCTCCGGTGTCTGGATACGGGACGTCACGCCGTCGCGTACGAAGTAGTGAAACGCCACGTCCTCCGGTGTAAGTTCTTGCCGTTTCACGGCCGTGCGCAAGCCATTCATGATGTGGTCACTGTGCGTTTCTACTACGACCTGCACTTCTCGACTGACTAACGCAATTAAACGGGCTAATTGGGCTTGGCCCCGTGGGTGGAGGTGGGCTTCAGGGTTTTCAAGAAGTAGTACCGTGCCGGGTTCGGCGGAAAGCAGAGCCACAACAATAGGAAGGGAGTAAGTCAGGCCGAATCCAACATGGGTTGGGCGGTAGTGGCGTGAGGCGACATCGCCTCTGCGTTCAAAGCCAAAACCGGCTACCGAAATGCCTGCATCCCGCAACGGCTTAACATCTAGTCGTACCCCTGGACTGAGTTCCCCGAGCCACGCCTGAACCTGATGAATGAGCCCTATCCCTTTTGCTGCGGGATGTCTCGCCTCAATGTTTTGAACGGGGTTATCACCGTGGTCGATCAAATGCCTGATCGCGTATTCGCCAAAAACGCCTAGTCCTTCAATCTTTTCCGAATCCTCGTACGGATACGTAAGCCGCGGCCCCCAGCGCTCAGCGCTGAGATACGACAACCGCAGCTCAGAGAGAGTGGCCAAGTCTGTCCGGTCAAACACGTCGTCTGTGAGGAGTCGATGCGTTTCACTATTATAGCGAAAGCGCCAATAATGCTTCCGAGTGACCGTCTCGCAGGCAAAAGTAATCACGTCTGTTGACGCAAATTCATGCAGCAAGTCACGTCCGCTGCCCTGCGAAACGTAGTCACCGTTTGGAAATAGCTCCACGTAATCGGTGTTCGGGTCGCGCTGATAGGCGATTTGCTTCAGAAGGAGTAAGGCCTGAAGAATTGAGCTTTTTCCAGAGCTGTTTAATCCGGATAATAGTGTTACAGGGCGAAATAGCACATCGACGACGTCAAATCCCTTAAAGTTTTCAAGATGTAGGTTATTCAGCATCAACGACCTCATGGATGAGTTTTTCGATGATGTTAAACCTGCGTCTCACGTTGGAGACGGTGCCGGTCGCGGTTGAAATTGATGCTACAAAATCGAAATCATTTACGAATATGCTGGAATACCGCTTCATGAGGAAATGTCGTCGCTCGGCCAGGCAGTCTATCTCTTCCTGTGATAGGTTTGAGAGATGGACGGCCCATACTTCGAATAATGCTTTGTTAATCGGGCTCAGCCGATAATGAGAGCTGTAGTATTTACGGAAAGCCCACTTTCCAAAAATTAGCGCGGCCGCGTTCATTGCCTTTATGAATCGCCGATTTAATGAAAAAATTTCATCGTCTGTCCAAGTGTTTAGCTGATCCATGGTTTGAATCAGTAGCGCATCTAGATCTCCGGATGTGTACCGTTCAGGAGGGTTAATGAAGAAAGCGCAAAATCGAAGTACACATTCTCGATCAGCCATGCGCTCATCTTTAATACTGTTCCGGGTTGCCCCCTTGAACTGATCTGATTCGGCGAGCTCCTTAAGTAGTGTGGTCGCGGCACCCTGCTTGATCGCATGCCTTATCTCTTGGGCGGACAATGGGAGGCCGCCGGTGTTGATTCGCTTAAAAATATTGAACATCACCGCCGATGGAGTTCCGGGCTGAATGATGTGGAAAGTAATTTCGGACTCTTTGATCCGTCTCTGCATTTGGCGGTTTAGATCGCTAAATCGGTTGCCGTTGAGGTCATGCAGAAACTCGAGACCGCTTAGCACCAATTTCTCGTCGTGAACGAACTCTTTAAGTGTCGTGATGCGTTGCAGGCCATCAACTACTGACCATCGATCATCATGGTCCGAGGCTACATAGAATACGGGCAGAGGAATGCGAAGGAGTAAGGATTCGATAAGACGCGACTTCCTTGTTTGATCCCATATCCCCGCGCGCCGTTGGAAGTCGGGCATCAAATCGATTTCCTCGTCTCCACCCCGTACGCGTGCCATGATGAGATCAACAGTCATGGGTTTGGTCTTGACGTCGATCTTCTCGGGGTCGAACGGCTCCTTGATTTCAGGAGCATCGGCAATTCCTTGCTCAACCTCGATACCAGACCCTTGCTGATCGGAGGTTAATTCCTCCAGTAAGATAGGCTGCTGAATATCGTCGTCGTTGTGCATAATCACCAAGCCTATACCTCGTAGATAAAGCAAAATTTGATACCGCGCTAAGTGCCTAGCGCGTGTCGTTGAGAAGCATCCTAATCCAAGCAGGCGTCAATCGAAAACCTGACTTGGTTGCCTCCAGTCGGCGCTGATTACTTATCTCTCAGAACTCATGGCTAACCTCAACCACCCCACCGTCTCTTCCCCACTCCGATCCGGCGGAAACACCGGATAAAACACCTTCACGATTTTCCCGCCATCGATCACCAGCGTCAGCCGCTTGTATAGCTCGACGCCTTCCACCTCAAACGCCGGCAACCCCAACGCCGCCTTCAGTTTCAAGCCCTCATCCGACAGCAACTGAAACGGCAGATGCAGCCGCTCGCGGGCTTCTTGCTGGTAGTCGGTGGGTTGCGTGCTGAGGCCGAATACGCCGGTGTTGAGTGCCTGGAGTTCGGCGTAGTGGTCGCGGAAGCTGCACGACTGCGGGGTGCAGCCGCGGGCGCCGGGGATTTGGTTCCAGCCGTCGGGCAATGCGCGGTCGGGGCGGCCGGTCATGGGGTAGATGTAGATCACGTGCCGGCCGGGGAGGCGGGCGAGGTTCACCTGCGTGCCGTCGGTGGCGGGCAGGGTGAGGTCGGGCATTGCCATGCCGGTGAGGTGCGCGGCGGCGCCGTCGTCTTGCGGCACGGGCAGGTCGTCGGGCAGGGTGGTGAGGCCGCTGGTCATGTCACGCTCCGCGCAGTCAGGCCTCAACCTTAGCGCAGGTTTCAAAATGCGCAAGTCATGCCTTGCACGTGACAGTGACATGGTGCCGGTTTATGCGCGGTATGGGGGCGGCGCTACCTAGAGGGGTTGATCCGTAACGCCGTTCAGGAAGATCTTTACGACATATGCGGCATCTACTCCATTCACTACGCCGGGGCCGTAGAACTCGCGAAGCGTCAGCTCGACGTTGCCGGATATGCGACGGGTGGTTCCAAAGTCGTTGAACTGTAGCGTCACCGTCTCGCCGCGTGCCGGGATGTCTATAGCTTGCCGAAACATGAGGGATTCACTTACTCGCCGCCCTCTGTAGGTGAAGCTCACGAGAACGGGGAACACCGCAACAGGTGCCTGCATTGCTGCTTCTGCGGCGCTTCGGTCGAGTGATGTAAGCAGGTCTGCGCTAGCGTCACTGTTTGAATCGGCATTGTTCATGCTGTTCTCCAGGTTGGGCGGGGACAGGTGAGGGGCCGGGCAACCCGGGTTACCTCAACCTGGCCCCTATTCGCGGACGTCGGTTCGTGTTCGCTAGTTCAACGAGAGTCCATCACGGCAGCACGCCCTTGCTCTGCTGATACGGGTTCGATACTCATTTGTTTGCGTGCACTCAGCGAGAGGTGCAGGCGCATAAAGAGATAGGTCTCGGTCTGCGGTGATACGGTCAAACTTTCTTGGAGCTCATATGAGCCTGGGCGGAAATTTGTGAAGTGCAGGACTTGCGGCCCGGCAGGTAAACGCATCTTCAAAACGCCGCCATTTCTCACCACTCCTTGTGGCTTACCTTGCCAGCTGACGAGATAATCAACGTCGGAATTCAGCATGCGCTTGCTACGGTAAATAATGACCTCCCCCATTTCCATTTCGTCGCGGCTGTTGTCGGCCTGGGCAGGTTCTGCAGGCGAAGCTTGCCCGCCAGACTGACTTCCAGTAATGGGTTGGGTTGGGGTGCCTGAAGGCTGTTGCGCTGGGCGTGGTTCAGGCTGATCTGTCATCGTCTTGCCTGAGAGACGGCTGTGCCCTGGGGTGGCTTCACGCAAGGAGAGTTGTTCCAATTGCGCCTGGACCGATTGGCAATAGGCCGTATTTTCCAGTATCTGGCCGGCGCGGTAGCAGGTTCGATTCCCTTTCAAGGCGGCGCTGGCGAAGTCCATCCAGCCTTCAATTTTCCCGTCGCGCATGTGAAAGCGCGTACTCGGTTGGCCGTTCATCCAGGAATTTAGGCGGTGAACACCTCCTTGCAGCACCTGGGTCACGGAGTATGAGTCTACGTCTCCTGCGCTCGTTTTGCTGCGGTCTAGCCTGACATGTGTGCCGACCTGTTCGCCGCTCTCGTAAACTCCAAGGCCGTAGTATTCCGAAATCACCCTCTGGCCATTTGTGGTGCGAGTCTCCAACTTGATAGTGCGGACTTCGCCATCGAGCTGACCATTGCGGAAATGCCCGTCGATGCGCCCTCGAACGGTCGAATCGGTGTTGAAGTGCTGGGACCGGGTTCGACTGCGGTCGCTAAACACTGCGCTGAAAGCGCCATCCAGTCGGCCTTGTCTGCAGTTGCCGGCCACCACTGTGACGCTGTTCCCCAAGTCCTCCCACTGCAGCGTCTTTGCATACTGGGCGCGATACTGCGCGAGGCGCTCCGGCGTGACTTGGTGAATCAGCAGCGCTTTGCTCGTCTCGTCCAGTGCGCATTCCACGGTGGCGTCCGCCCTGAGCGAGGCCTCGCTGTCCTGTTGGGCAAGTTGTTCCAGGCGGGAAAGGTAAGCCACGGCGGTCTGATTGGGCATCTGCCAGAGTGGGCCGGATGCCGCTGGCTCGTTGTGATGCTGAGCCATCATTTTGGACCACTGGTGTTGAGCAGCGCGTTGCTGTGCCAATCGGTCTTCTTCGACCCAGCTTGCACAAGCACTCAATAGCAATGCGCTCAGTCCGATGGAAACGAGTTTGCCGGTAGTCATGGCGGTTTTCCTTAATTGTGGCGTCTCTGCAGTCCTGGCTGCACGGATTGTTTTTGAGGTATATCGGCGGTGGCCGATGAGAAGTCGCCCGATGACTTCAAGCTAAACTTCTAATGGAATGAGAACGCCTAGCGGATCGCGCTCATGAATATTGGGAGTCGCAAGGGATATT
Organism: Pseudazoarcus sp. NS36; assembly: GCF_059703705.1. Taxonomy (NCBI): domain Bacteria; kingdom Pseudomonadati; phylum Pseudomonadota; class Betaproteobacteria; order Rhodocyclales; family Zoogloeaceae; genus Pseudazoarcus; species Pseudazoarcus sp. NS36. The sequence continues at coordinate 172,284 of NZ_BAAKJA010000004.1, forward strand.
ATTTTCCTGTCAGTATTTCCAGATTCCCATGCCTGCAGGGCCCGGAATAATCATCACGCCTTCCTGCTCGAAAACAAAAAGAGACCCGTACTTTCCTGAATCGTATTTCAGGACGACCACATAGGCATGCTCTGACCAAGTCTCTTTGTTGAGCGGTGCCTCAACCCACCATTTATGAGTGATGGATGGGGCGGTTATCTCGGTCACGCCATCGTTGACGAGCACGCCCCACTCAAAAGGCTGGGGTTCTTCTTTGTTGCCATAGTTATGGGCTTTACCCGTTCCATCCTGATTCAATGTGATCGTTCGTGAGGCTACGGCTGCGCGGCCGGAAGCAATGTCAAGGCGATATTCTCCATACACTTCCTTTGGCACATCGGAGCTGACACTGGCTTTCTTGCTCTTGTATTCAAATGTCTTGATGCTGGCAGGGTCCACTTTGTGGGGTTGGATAACCCCAGCGTGTGCAGTCTGTCCGGTCAGAACAAGAAAGAGGGGAACAATCAGTGACAGTGCTTTCATGACGGTTTTCCTGAATGGGTTGTTGATCGGGCGTTTTTGAACTTGTGCCACATATCTGGCGTTCAAATCGAATTTGGAGTGCTGGATGAACATTTTCCGGCATCTGCGACAGGCTTTCGGGTGTGCTCACGGAAAGCAGTCACCCAGCCCACCGTCTCTTCCCCACTCCGATCTGGCGGAAACACCGGATAAAAAACCTTCACGATCTTTCCCGCCTCGATTACCAACGTCAGCCGCTTGTACAACTCGCTTCCCCCTACCTTAAACGTCGGGAACCCCAACGCCGCCTTCAGTTTCAACCCTTCATCCGACAGCAATTGAAACGGCAGATGTAGCCGTTCGCAGGCTTCTTGCTGGTAGTCGGTGGATTGCGTGCTGAGGCCGAATACGCCGGTGTTGAGTGCCTGCAGTTCGGCGTAGTGGTCGCGGAAGCTACAGGACTGCGGGGTGCAGCCGCGGGCGCCGGGGATTTCGTTCCAGCCGTCGGGCAGCTTGCGGTCGGGGCGGCCGGTCATGGGGTAGATGTAGATCACGTGCCGGCCGGGGAGGCGGGCGAGGTTCACCAGCGTGCCGTCGGTGGCGGGCAGGGTGAGGTCGGGCATTGTCATGCCGGTGAGGTGCGCGGCGGCGCCGTCGTCTTGCGGCACGGGGAGGTCGTCGGGCAGGGTGGTGAGGCCGCTGGTCATGTCGCGCTCCGATCAGGCAGGCCTCAACATTAGCGCAGGTTTCAAAATGCGCAAGTCATGCCTTGCTCTTGACGGTGACATGTTGCCCGGTTGGGGCTGGATGCAGGCGCCACGCGCGGCGGAGTTTGCTCCGGCCGGGCGCGGCGGGGTGGGTCAGAGGCTGCGGATGACGCGGTCGCTGCCGAGTTCGAGCACCTTGATGGCTTCGTCGGTCTGGCTGGCGTTGCGGGGGTGGGCGATGACGGCCCATTGGCCTTCGTCGAGGGCGTGCCGCACCACGGTGAGGACGTGGCCGTGATCGGGGCGCAGTGAGACGACACCACCCACCAGCAGGCCAAAGACCAGACCAAAGCCGGCAAACGAAACGAGCGCCAGAAAGCTTGAGCTGACGACGGCCTGCACGCCGGCCAGGAACAACGCGATGAACAGTGCGACGCCGGCGATGAGCCCCATTAGCCCGGCTGCCAGGTGTGACTTGATGAGCGTGCGGAAGATGCCCGGCGAGTCGGGTTCCAGCGCCTGGCCCAGGTCGGCGCGAAGGGGCATGGAGCTGTCTGAGGGGCCGAACACCCGGATCTGGGATGCGTCGAGTGGGGATTGGTCGACGAGGTTGCGGGCGCCCTGCCGGGCGGCCTCGTCGGAGTTGAACAGGCCGGCCACTTTGGTGACGGACCGTTCGCCAAAGAACACGTATTTGAGTTTGAACATGGTGGTCCTCCGCTCAATGCGTGGCGGGGAACGCCGGCGACCGCAAAGGGTGACGCCGAAGCCGCGCCGAGGGAGTCGGCGGGCGTTCTCCTGATCCTCCGCCATTGCGTACACCTTGGATTCTTGACCGGAGCGAAGCAAGCGTGTTCCCCCGGTCAAGGGTTACGTAGTGTGTTTGCCCGCGCAATGCGCTGCGCTTATTGCGTCCTACATGGTGCCGGAGTCACTAGGTCAGGCGGCTGCGGCGATGTGCATGTCGACATGGATGTCGGCGAAGGGGCACCGCAGCGCGCCGGACTCGGTGCGTTCGATGAGGCCAAGCTCCACCAGCACGGCGGCGTCTTCATGTACGCGCTTTACATCTCGATCAAGGCGGCGCGCGAGTTCGCGCACACCAACGACGGTGGCGTCTTGCTGCAGCGCATGCACGATGGCCCAGCGCCGCTCGGTGAGCCGCCCGAAGAACGCAGCCGGAGTCTCGAAGTTCAGCGTTTCGCCCTGGTAGCCCTTGGCGCCGGCAGCCTTGCCGGCCTGCCGCAGTGCGCTCTGCCAGTTTGCGCCGAGCGTGATGGTGAGTGTGCGTCGGGTCATGGCGTTCTCCGTTTCTCTACTTCGGCGATGAAGTCTTCGATCAGTTGCTCAATGCTCGAGAACGCGTAGGCAAATTCCTTGCCGTCCAGATGGCAGTGATCGCCCTTGCCGCGTTCGTTGTCGAAGCCGACGACGCGGATGCCGTCGACGACGTAGACCAGTCGATACTTGAAGCCGTGGTCTGTCGGCGGAACCGGCTCGGGCACCCGCCAGACGACCATGTGGATCAGCCCACCGTCTTCTGCGACGTTCTTGAAGTCCGTGATCAGCGTGGCTTTCATGTTGGCTTTTCCGACATCATAGCCGATGTGTTGGCAAGTTTGCCATCACGCGTTGTGACGCCCTTGCGGGCCACGCATCATGGCATGGAAATGACATCGTACTTAACGGCTGGGTGTTGCCGAGGTGAAAGCTGGCTTCAGGCTGGTGTGCCCTCTGTGAGATCACTGCCCCGCAGGGACGGGGCGAGCATTCGCCGGCTTCGCCCAGCGCGCCGGCACGCTGCGCTCGAAGCGGTAGAACAGGTTGGGCTCGGACATGACGTAAATGGTGCCGTCCGGGCCGACGGCGAGGCCTTCGGCCTGCGGCACGCGCCGCTGGAGGCCGTGAAAGCCGCGCCACATGGGCAGCATGCTGACCGGGTTGCCGGCGGGGTCGTATTCGACGATGAGTGCGGATTCGTCGCTGAGCAGCAGCAGGTTGCCGGTGGCTTCGTGCATGGTGAGCGAAGACAGGTCGGTGACGAACAGGCCGCTGGCGTTGGCGGGGCGCCATTCGTCGATCTGCAGGTTGAAGTTGGCACCGCTGAGCACGTCGGGCAGGCCGGAGACGGCGAGTACGCGCATGGGGGCCTTCTCCTGACTGATGTACAGGCGCTGTCCGGCGCTGTCCCACGAGATGCCTTCAAAGCCGAGGTTGTTGCTGCGGCCGAGCGACAGGCCGAGGCGGGCGGTGTCGCCCACGTCCACGCGGGTGGTGTCGGGGCCGATTTCGACGCGGTAGACGGCCTGGTCGCGTTCGTCGGCGATGGCAAAAATGCCTTCGCGGATGTGGGTGATGCCTTCGGGGTCGCTGGTGCCGACCAGTTCGATGGTGCGCAGCAAGCGGCCGTCGGTGTCGAGTTCGAGGATGGCCTTGGGGCGCTTGTTGGTGATGGAGAACAGCGTGCCGGTGTGGTCGCTGTAGGTCAGGCCGGAGGCGTTTTCATCGACGCCCTCGACCGGCAGGCCGTCGATGGTGACGCGGTAGTGCGGCAGCCACACGCCGGCGTCCTGCCACTCTTCGGCCTGCGACTGCATGGCGAACCAGTGCCAGGCGATGCCGGGCAGCCGGAAATGCCAGGCGGCCACGGCTGAGAGGGTGAGCACCAGCGCGGCAAAGCCGAGCAGCCAGGGTTTCGTGCGTTGCATGGGTGAATCCGCGTCGGGGGGAGAGGCCGCATCCTGCGACAGCAGACATCAAGGAAAGGTCACAAGGTGTTCTGAAATTTGTCAGCCGGGTGTTACGGCACGATGTCGGCTAGGGACGAGCGGGCGGTTCCCAGTAGTCCTGCGCGCCCGATGCGTCGCCGAAGTATTCGAAACTGCGCGTGCGTTTGTCGCCGCCGGGCGCGCTGCCGGCCAGCACGCCGAAGCAGCCGCGCTCGGGGTAGAGCAGCACGTCGGGTTCGAGCATGGTGCTGACGACCAGGTATTCGAGCGGCGTGTCGCCGGTGTTGATGAGCTGGTGTGCGTGCTCCGCACCGGCCGGTGCGCCCAGGCAGTCGCCGGGGCCGACGTCAAAGTGCTCTGCGCCGATGCGGTAACAGCCGGTGCCGGTGAGGATGAACAGCAATTCTTCGTTGGCGAGATGGGCGTGCAGCGGCCACGCGGCCTTGCCGGGCAGTACGCGCACACGGCGCGCGCCGAGCTTGCGCAGGCCGACTTGCGGGGCGAGTGCGGCGTGCTGGGCGGCATGGGTGTGGCCGTCGTCATGGCTGTGCCAGTCGAGGTCGGCGGGGCGAAGTACGGACATGGGCATCTCCAGGGCAGTGCCTTGAGCATGCCCGCAGCGCGGCCGTGCGCGCGGTAAAGCTGCTTGTGCGGATGTCAGCGGAATTCAGCCGGCGTGGCGCCGGGCGTGTCAGGCTGCGGTGAATTCCTGGCCGAAGGCGAGCAGGTGGTCCAGCGTACGGCGCGCGAGCGGTTTCAACTGCCCGCGCGGGGTGAGTTCGATGGTGTAGTTGCCGGCGGCCAGACGGCCGGGGTGGGCCGGGCGTAGTAGCCCGGCTTCGACATAGGCCTGCGCGGCCAGGGTGCCGACCAGCACCGGGCCTTGTCCGGCCAGGCAGGCTTCGACCGCGCTGACCGGGTCGTCAAAGGTGACGGCGTAGCGGTGTTCGGGCACTTCGCCGAACACGGATTCCATCCACTGCAGCCAGCACGCCGAGGTGTGGCGGATGAGCGGGCGGCGGGTGATCTCCGCGGGCGTGAGGTCGCCGCTGCGCACTTCGGAGGCGGCCACGAAGGCGCCGACCGTGCCATGGTGCAGCAGCTGCGCGTTGGGGCCGGGCGGGGCGACGCCGAAGTCGATGAACAGATCGGCGTCGGGGTTGGCGGCAACACCGGGCACGCGGTTGGTGCTGAGTTCGAAACGCAGGCCGGGCACGCCCAGGCGCGCACGCAGACGCGGCAGCAGCGGAGTGATCCAGGTTGCGCCGATCACCGGCGGCACATCCAGGTGCACGCGCTGCAGGCTCTGGCTGCGCAGGGCGCGCGTGCTGTCGCGGAAATCCGCAATCAGGCGGGCCAGCTCGGGGTGGCAGGCTTCGCCGGTGGGGGTGGGCGCAATGCCGCGTCCGCGCCGCTCGATCAGGGCCACCCCGAGCGCGCGCTCGATCTGGCGCAGGCGGTGGCTCACCGCCGACGGCGTGACCGACAGCTCTTCGGCCGCGGCCGCAACCCTGCCAAGGCGGATCACCGCCTCGACGGCCACCAGTTCCAGCAGGGGAAGATCGCGCAATAATGAGTGCTTCATCGAGCCTGGGCCTCCTGATGACGAATGTACCTCTTCCGCCACTGCATGCGCTGGTTGCCTTCGAGGCGCTGGTGCGCAACGGCACGGTTGCGCAGGCGCTGACCGAGCTTGGCGTGACGCGCGCCGCGCTGGCCAGTTCGCTGAGTTTGCTCGAAGAGCGCACCGGCCTGCGCCTGATGGTGCGCCACACGCCGTCGGTGGAACTGACCGCCGAAGGCGCGGCGTATTACCAGGCGGTGTCGGTATTTGCGCGCGGCGCGGCCGACGCGCTGCACGCGCTCGACTGCGGGCGCGAAACCGAAATCCGCCTCGCCGCCAGCCCCGGTGTGGCGCGGCTGTGGCTGGCGCCGCGGCTGGCCCAGTTACGCGAAGCCTGCCCGGATGTGGCCTTCAACGTGGGCGTCAGCGAGGCGCTGTCGGATCTGGAGCGCAACCAGTGCGACATCGCGATCCGCTACTGCAGCTTTGACGAGCGCGAACCCGAGGCGCGCCACCTGTGGCCCGAAGAGCTGGCCGTGATCGCGCCGGCCGCGCAGGCCACCGCGCTGGCAACCGCCACGCCGGCCGAACTGGTGTCGGACCACGCGCTGCTCGAACACCCGGCCTTTTCGTGGCGCGGTCTGGTCGAGCGTTTCGGCCCGCTGCGCATGCGCGAACCCGACATGGTGTGCCACGACATGTACGCCATCCTCATGGCCTGTGCGCGTGGCGAAGGTCTGGCCTTGCTGCCGCAGCGCCTGACCCGCGACATGCGCCAGCGTCTGGGGCTGGTGGTGGCCCACCCGCTGCGCGTACCGGCCAAGAGCTACGTGCTGCTGCTGTCCACCGCCGGACGCGAACGCCCCGTGGTGCGTGCCTGCGCCGACGTGCTGGCGGCGCTGGCCGAAACGGCAGGCTGAAGCAACGCGCAGGCCTACAGCGTGGCGGTCGCCGCGCGCCGCTCGGCCTGTGTGCGGCCGTCGTAACCCCAGTCGGTGGCGGCGAATTCATGCACGACCACATAGGTGGCCTCGGGCAATGCGCCAAGCGCTTCGCCCAGTGCGGCGTGCATGGCGCGGATCATGGCGGCCTTCTCTTTGACGGTGTTGGTGCCTGCGGTGAGGTGGATGTCGCAGTGCGCCGCGCATTGTCCGGGCGGAATCGGCGCCGCGCCGGTGGTCCAGCCGGCCGCCGGCACTGACTGGAACAGCACCGAGGTGACCTCGTGACGCTTGCCCATCAACGCGGCGATCAGGTCGGTGGCGCGAGCGCACACCTGCTGCTGCAGCGCGGCCGACGGGGTAGCGGTGGTGGTGATGCGGATGAAGGGCATGGGGTTCTCCTGAACGATGCCGGGCCGGCGGTGACCCGTGACATGCGGACTCATGCTGCGCGCATCGGGCGGCACGAGGCTGAATCCTGGATGCATGAAAAAAACCGGAATTCAGCAGTGCGGCGGGGCGTGCGCGGTAGCCTGCAGGCTGTCCCCTCGTCCGCCCGTGTTTACGATGACTCTTGCCGGCCTTGCGGCCCTGTTCCTGACGCTTGCTGCGCTCGCTGCCGTTCCCAGCGTGAGCGTGCTCACTGTCGTGACCCGCGCGGTCAGCGGCGGTCTGGCGCACGGCGCGCTGGCGGCTTTCGGGGTGGTGGTGGGGGATGTGATCTACATCCTGATCGCACTGTTCGGCCTGGCCGCACTGCTGGAACTGGCCGGCCCGTGGCTGGAAGTCCTGCGCTGGGGCGCGGCCTTGTTGCTCGGCCTGTTTGCGTGGTCGCTGTGGCGCGCGCCGCCGCTTTCCGGCATCGAGGCCGGGCCTGCGGGGCGCGGTGCCAGCGTGGTGGCCGGGCTGGCCGTGACGCTGGCCGACCACAAGGCCATCGTGTTCTATCTGGTGCTGTTCCCGGCCTTTGTCGAGATCGAATCCCTTGCTGCCGGTGATGTGCTGGCGGTGCTGCTGGTCGCGAGCGTTGCGGTGTTCGGCGTGAAGATGGCCTGGGCGTTTGCCGCGCAGCAGGCCGTGCGCCGCATCGGCGACGGCCACACGCGCTGGATCAATCGCGGCGCGGCGCTGATGTTGGCAGGCGTTGCATGCTGGGTGTTGCTGGGCGGTGTCACCGGGTTCCTGTGATGGAGCTGCCTCGCCCCCGCCGGACGCATGACCGGCGGGGGCGGGGGACTTACAGATTCACGCCGCCCGAGGCTTCGATGCGCTGACCGTTGATCCAGCGGTTGTCGCCGGCCAACAGCGAGGCCACCACGCCGCCGATGTCGTCCGGCAGGCCGACGCGGCCCAGTGCGGTTTCGGCGGCGATGGCGTTTTTCACTTCCGGCGTGTCGCGCACCAGACCACCGCCGAAGTCGGTTTCGATGGCGCCCGGCGCCAGGGTGTTTACGGTGATGCCGCGCGCGCCCAGCTCCTTGGCCATATAGCGGGTCATGACTTCGACCCCGCCTTTCATCATCGCGTAGGCGGCAAAGCCGGGCATCGAGAAGCGCGTCAGCCCCGACGAGACATTGAGAATGCGCCCGCCGTCGTTGAGCAGCGGCAGCAGCGTCTGCGTGAGGAAGAACGGGCCCTTGAGATGCACGCGCATCAGCTCGTCGAACTGCGCTGCGGTGGTGTCGGCAAGGCTTGCGTAGATGCCCATGCCGGCGTTGTTCACCAGAAAGTCGAAGTGCTCGCGCTGCCAGTGCTGTTGCAGCGTCTGGCGCAGTTCGAGTGCAAAGCGCGCAAAGCTGCTGCTGTCGCCGGTGTCGAGCTGCAGCACGGTGGCTTGCGCACCGAGGGCGCGCACTTCGGCTGCGGTGGCTTCGGCTTCTTCACGGTTGCTGCGGTAGGTGATGACCGAGGCAATGCCGCGTCGGGCGAGGTGCAGGGCCATGTTGCGGCCCAGGCCGCGGCTGCTTCCGGTGATGAGGGCGATCTGCTGCATGTCTGGCTCCGTGAGTGTTTGAACGAGAGGTGCCGGAACGAAGAAGAGGGGGATCGTTCAGCGACAGGGCCAGTGTATTGACGCGATTTGTGCTGATAAATACGGAAGTTGTTGAAATACTGTCCGCTTAAATTGGACAATCGCACATCAGATCATGATTGAAGGGGCCGACTCATGGACCAGATCGAATCCATGCGCATCTACGTGCGGGTTGCCGAGCTGGGCGGATTCACCGCCGCGGCAGACGACCTCGGGCTGCTCAAGACTTCGGTTTCAAACGCTGTGCGGCAGCTCGAGGCCAAAGTCGGTACGCGCTTGTTGCACCGAACGACGCGCAAGGTGCAGATGACGCAGGACGGGCAGCTCTACTACGAGCGCTGCAAGGATCTGCTGTCCGATCTGGACGAGTTGCATACGCTGGTCGGCGCCAACGGGCCGGCCGATGTGCGCGGGCGTTTGCGGGTGGATATGCCGCTCGCGGCGGCGCGCGACATTGTCATCCCGCAGTTGCCTGCATTCCTGCAGCGTCACCCGGAACTCGAGATCGAACTGAGCAGCACCGACCGCCGCGTGGACATCGTGCGCGAGGGCTTCGACTGCGTGCTGCGGGTGGGGCCCATCGGTGAGCAGAACGTGGTGGCCGTGCCATTGGGCGCGCTGCATCAGATCAACTGCGCCAGCCGCGAATACCTTGCCGCGTATGGCGTGCCGCAGTCGCTCGACGAGCTCTCCGGCCATCGCCTGATCGAGTACGCGCAGACGCTGGGCAGCCGCGCCGCGGGCTTCGAGTACGTGCCGGCGCCGGGCGAGGCGTCGGCGTTCGTGCCCATGCCCAGCGTGCTGACGGTGAACAACTCCGACGCCTATCACCAGGCCTGCCTGGCCGGCCTGGGCATCGTGCAATTGCCGGACTACGGCGTGCTGCAGCATCTGGCCGACGGCACGCTGGTGGAGATCCTGCCCGAGCATCGCCCGCCACCGCTGCCGGTGACACTGATCTACGCGCACCGTCGTCATCTGCCGCTGCGCGTGCGCGCATTCATCGACTGGTTGCGCCCGGTGCTGGCCGCGCGGCTGGATACGCGGCCAGCCTGAATTTCTCTGCTCCGGCAGCCACCACGTCTCAGCCTTGCACCATGCCCGACGCCTACAGTCTGTGCGACGCCCGGTAGCGGCGCGACACTGCAAGGAGGTTGGCCATGATCGGTACGGATTCGCTGCTGTTTGAAGTCAATGCGCATGGCGTCGGGCTGATCACGCTCAATCGCCCGACGGTGCACAACGCCATCGACCCCGACATGCTCGAACGCCTGTCGCAGGTGCTGGCGGATGTGGCCGCCGATGACGGCGTGCGTGCCGTGATCCTCACCGGTGCCGGCGATGCGGTGTTCTCGTCCGGTGCCGACATCCGCTATCTGAATCAGGCTTCGCCGCTGGCGGTGCGCGAGCTGGCGCTGCAGGCCGTCAGGGTGACCGGGCAACTGGAGAATCTCGGCAAGCCGACGGTGGCCGCGCTCAATGGCCACACTTTTGGCGGCGGGCTGGAGATTGCCGAGGCCTGCATGCTGCGCGTGGTGGCAGAAGGCGCGCAGCTTGGCCACCCCGAGGTGCGAATCGGCGCGGTGGCGGGGTTTGGCGGTACGACGCGGCTGGCGCGGCTGGTGGGCAAAGGACGTGCAGCCGAGATGCTGCTGACCGGCCGCGCCATTGATGCCGAAGAGGCGCTGCGCATCGGGCTGGTCAATGCCGTGGTGCCGCGCGCGGCGCTGCTGAGCGAGGCCGCTGCGCTGCTTGATACGGTGCTGGCGCAGTATCCAACCGCCGTGCGCCTGAGCTGGGAGGCTCTGCACCGCGGGCTGAACCTGTCGCTGGAAGAGTCTGCCCTGCTGGGTGCGGACTTTTTCGGGCTGGCTGCGACCACCGCCGATTTCCGCCAGGGAACGCAGCGGTTTCTGGAGCGGAGCGGGCCGGCCCGGGTGGCGCAGTGAGCCTCAGGCGCGCCAGCACGGCTTGTCGGCCTCGCGCAGCGCATCGGCGCGGGTGATGCCGATGTCGCGCAGCATGCGCTCGTCCAGCCGTGCGAGCACGGCGCGGCTGCGGGCGCGGTGACGCAGCGTGCGCAGGGTGGCGAGCAGGCGGCTGAGTGGGCAGATGGGCGGGCGCATGCCGGTCTCCGGGTGAGGCGGAGTTCATGTTTCCAGCCGCCGCGGCGGGGTTGCGTGAAATCCCCTGTTGCCGTGCACAGCGCACCTCAATCCCCCGGTCGGCCAGGTCTGCGATGCTTGGCTGCGCGGGCATACTGGCCTTGAACACACGGGAGAAACGCGATGACGACGCACAACACGATTGCGCAGGGCTTCGGCGCCGACCAGCACGAGCGCCTGCCGCTACCGGCGATGGATGCGCTCGACGCGGCCCAACGCGCGGCGGCCGAGGCGCTGATCGCCGGGCCGCGCAAGGGCGTGAAGGGGCCGTTCATTCCGCTGCTGCGCAGCCCGGAACTGCTCGATGGCATCTCGCGAACCGGCGCGGTGCTGCGTTTTGGCTCGGTATTGCCGCAGCGTGTGACCGAGTTCGTGACGCTGATCGTGGCGCGCCACACGGCCAACCAGTTCGAGTGGGCGATCCATCACCCGCTGGCGCTGGAGGCCGGCACGGCGCGCGAGACGCTGGACGATCTGGCCGTGGGGCGCTGGCCGTGTGCGATGTCGGCGGATGAATCGGCCGCGTGGGATTTTGCGCGCGAGGTGCTCGACCACCATGGCGTGTGCGACGCCACCTACGCGAATGCGCTGGGCCGTTGGGGCGAGCAGGGCGTGGTCGAGCTGACTGCGCTGATCGGCTACTTCGTGTGCGTGTGCTGGGTCATGAACGTGGCGCGCACGCCGGCGCCGAGCGTGCCGGAGGGCGGGGCATTGCGTCCGTATCCGGGCTGAGCGCGCAGGCGTGTCATGGCCGGGCTGCTGCGTCGGGTGTCTCGGGCTCCTCGGGCGCGTCCAGCTTGGCGCGTTGTGCCAGCGTTTCGGCGTAGAAGCTGCGGATGCGAGTGGCGAAGGCTTCGACCGAATGTTCGGCCGCAAACGCCAGCGCGTTGTCGGCCAGCTCGCGGCGCAGGGTGTCGTCGGTGAGCAGTTGCGCCACGCGTTCGCCCCAGCGTATGTGGCTTTCGGGCGTCTTGAAGCCGTTGTAGCCGTCGCGCACGACGTCGTCGATGCCACTGGAGCGCACGGCCACCACCGGCAGGCCGGCAGCCATGGCTTCGAGAATGACCATGCCCTGCGTTTCGGATTTGGACGCGAACACGAACACATCACCCAGCGCGTACCACTTGGGCATGTCTTCGGGCGGCACGGCGCCGACCAGCGTGAAGTGCGCCTTCAGGCCGAGGCGGTCGATGCGTGTCTGCAGGCGGCGGCGTTCGTGGCCGTCACCGATCATCAGCACGCGGAAGGGCTGTTTGCAGCTGCGGCGCAGGCGGTCGACGGCGTCGATCAGGAAGTCGATGTTCTTCTCGTCGGACAGGCGCGACACACTGATCAGCACGCGTTCGTCGCCCAGGCCGAGTTCACGGCGCAGTTGCGTGACCTCGGCGCGGTCAACGTCGCGCAGGCGCTCGTATTCGATGCCGGTGGGCTGCACCAGCGTGGGCGTGGTGACGCCGATGATGCGCAGGTATTCCTCGGTGGAATTGGTCGGCACCACGATGCCGTCGCAGCGGTTGGCAAAGCGCCGGATCAGTGCGTGCGAGATCAGGTTGCGGAACAGCGCGCCGGGCAGCGGCACGAAGTGGGCGTAGTGCTCCAGGCGCGTGTGATAGGTGTAGATCACCGGCACCTTGAGGCGGCGCGCGACGAACACGCCGAGCGAGCCGAGCCAGAAGGGGTGATGCACGTGAATGATGTCCGGCGCGAAGTCGCGCACGCGGCGCCGGATGGACGGCAGGAAGGGGTTGGCCAGACGGAATTCGCGCTTCTCGCCCAGCGTGAGCAGCGACGGCACGCGCAGCACGTCGGCCTCGCGGCCGGGCTGTCTGCGGTAGCGCGGGGCGATCACCTTGACGGTGTCACCGAGCGCGGTCAGCCCGGCTTTGAGGCGCGCAATGGAGATCGGCACGCCGCCGATGAAGGGCAGGTAGTTGTTGGTGAACATCGCCACGCGCAGCGGCCGCGTGAGCCACGGCGTGGCGTCGACGTCGTAGTCGGGGTAGTAGTCGCGCCCGACGAAGATCATGTGATGCAGCTTGAGTGCGACCAGCGCAAAGGCGGCAACGATCAGGAAGAAATTGACGAAGCCGACGTAGAACAGCGAATAGACGAAGAACCACAGGCTTTCGAGCTGCTTGGGAAAGGGGTGCTGGCCCACTTCGAGGCGCTCGACGGCATGCGTGATCGTGCCGTCTGCATGCCGGGTCACGCGCACGAAGTGGTAGTAGCTCTCGTCGTCGTTGAGCACCAGACCGCCGGCACCGCCGGTGGTGACGAACAGCGTGTCGCCCCGGCGCTGCTCGTCGTAGAGCGCCAGGTTGGCGGAGAACACCATGTCGATGCGGTGGCGCTCGACGGCAGCGAGCAGCGCATCCCGGAAGTCGTCCGGCAGGTAGTCGCTGTCGGTGGCGAGCATGGGCTCGTCGGCCGGGCGCAGCGGCGGCTTGCCGATGAAGATGAAGCGTGCGGTGCTGGTGTCGTGTTCGAGCACGTCGTCCATCCAGCGCAACTGCCAGCCCAGCGGCGTCTTGCCGGTGCCGTCGAGGAAGATCAGGCGCGAATCATTGAGACGCAGCGTGTAGAAGTGCGGGCCGAAGTGCTCGTAGAAGCGGAAGCTGCCGAAGTTGTCGAACTCGTTCTCGCCGAAGGTCAGCAGCCACGGCACGGACAGCTGCCCCAGCGTGCCTTCGAGCGCACGGTACTTGTCCTCACCGCCGCCGCTGACGGCATTGCCGGCCGACACGACGAAATCTACTCCGGACTGGTTGAGCATGGGCGCGAAGCGCCGCTCGAAGACGCCGACCGAGTTCTCGATATTGCCGACCACCGCAAAGCTGAACGAATCGCGCTCCTGCAGTGCATCGCGGATGCGTTCGACCTGGCGTGTGTGCAGTGCCTCAAGGTCGGGCATCATGAAATTCAGATAGGCCTTGTAGCCCAGCATGGCTGCAATGATCAGCAGGCAGGCGTAGTAGGTCAGCCGGCGTTGGAGCAGGCGGTTCATGGGTTCTCCGTAGCGCCGCGCGCAAGCCGGCGGCCCAGCAGTACAAGGCCGATCAGCATGCCGAGGTGGATGGTCAGAAAGCGCCAGGCGAGCGTCACCAGCACCAGTTCACCCGGCCCCAGCACATTGGTGAAAAAGGCGCCGAACACGCCCTCCGAAATACCCGCCGCGCCCGGTGTGGGCGCGAAATACATGACGAAGGTGGTGACCAGCGCCAGCCCGGCGGTGGTCAGCCAGGCGGTGTCGTGGCCCAGCGCGCCCACCAGCAGCGCCGGAAAACTGAACAGGCAGGCGAGGAACAGCAGCGTGCTGCCGACCGACAGGGCGACCAGTCGGGGCGGGCCGGAGAGGTATTCGCCGAAGCTGCCGGCAAAGCGCCGCATCTCGCGCCGCAGCGCAAATTGCAGCCGCCAGTGTCGGCGCGCGCCGACCATGCCGGCGCGGCGCAGTCCGGCGAGCAGGCCGCCCAGCGGCGCCACCAGCCAGCGCGTGCGCAGCACCACGACGGCAAAGAACAGCACATACAGCGCGACCAGCACCGCCAGGATCGGCGCGATGCGTGCCAGCAGCACCTGCCCGTCGTTCGGCGCGCCAAAGGCCAGAAACAGCGGCGTGGCAACAAAGATCACCACCGTGGCGAGCACCGTGCGCAGCGTGGTTGCGGCCGTGGCGCTGCCCACCGGAACGCCGTGCTCGCGCAGCAGCCACACCTGCGCAACGCCGCCGCCGGTGGCCATCGGCGTGACGTTGGAGAAGAACAGATTGACGAAGACCAGGCGTGCCATCGCTGCGGGCGGGATGCGGTGCCCGAGCGCGCACAGCGTGTAGTGCAGGCGCAGCCCGTCGGCGAGAAAATACAGCGCCAGCAGGCCGACCGCAGCGGCGAGCACGGGCGGTGCGAGCAGGCGGCGGTCGAAGGTGAATTCCCGCCCGGCGAACTGGTCGAACACCGCCCACGCGCCGGCAGCCGAAAAGGCGACGAAGAGCAGCCCGAACCAGACCAGGCGGCGTCGCGACGAGGAATCGGCAGGGCGGCTTTGAGGCGTATCCATTCCGGTCATGATACCGGCGTGGCTGCGGGCTTCCGGGGTAGAGTGCGCAACACTTTGCCAGTGCTTTGTATGAGAGGGTTTCGATGAGTCAGTTGTTTTCTCCGCTGCGCCTGGACGGACTGCAGCTTGCCAACCGCATCGTGGTCGCGCCGATGTGCCAGTACTCAGCCGAGGATGGCTGCGCCAGCGACTGGCATCTGATGCATCTGGGCCAGATGGCCATGTCCGGTGCCGGCATGCTGATTCTGGAGGCGACCGCAGTGCGCGCCGAAGGGCGTATCTCGCCGCAGGATCTGGGTCTGTATTCGGATGCCAACGAGGCGGCGCTGGCGCGCGTGATCGGCGCTGTGCGTACGTACGCCGACCTGCCGGTCTGCGTGCAGTTGGCGCATGCCGGGCGCAAGGCGTCGAGTCGCGCGCCGTGGCTGGGTGGTTCGCTGGTGCCGGCCGACGAGGGCGGTTGGCAGCCGCTGGCGCCGTCGCCACTGGCGCACGGCCGCGACGAGCCGCCGCCGGCCGAGCTGAGCGACGCGGGCTTGCGCGAGATCCGCGAGGCCTTCGTGGCTGCCGCACAGCGCGCCGCGCGGCTGGGGCTGGACGCCATCGAACTGCATGCGGCGCATGGTTATCTGCTGCACCAGTTCCTGTCGCCGCTCGCTAACCAGCGCACGGACAGCTACGGCGGTTCGCTGGAAAACCGCATGCGCTTTCCGCTGGAAGTGTTCGACGCGGTGCGTGCGGTGTTCCCTGAGGGCCGCCCGGTGGGCGTGCGCATCTCGGCCAGCGACTGGGTGGACGGTGGCTGGGACGTGGCGCAGAGCCTGGAGTTTGCGGCTGCGCTGGAAGCGCGCGGCTGCGCCTTCATCCACGTGTCGAGTGGTGGCCTGTCGGTTGAGCAGAAGATTCCGCTCGGACCGGGTTATCAGGTGCCGTTCGCCAAGCAGGTGCGGCAGCAGGTGAAGATGCCGGTGATCGCGGTCGGTCTGCTGACCGAGCCGGAACAGGCCGAGGCCATTGTGGCCAACGGCGAAGCCGATCTGGTGGCGCTGGCGCGCGGCATGCTGTGGGACCCGCGCTGGCCGTGGCACGCTGCGGCGAAGCTGGGTGGCACGGTGAAGGCGCCGCCGCAATACTGGCGCTGCGAGCCAAGGGAATTCAAGGGTGTGTTTGGCGACACAACCCTTGGCCAGCGCTAACAGTAAAAGCCCCGGAATTCCGGGGCTTTTGTTTTGTGGCGGGCGGCTTCAGGCGCGCAGGCTGGACGTGATCTGTGCCAGATCCACGGTGCGCGCCTTCTCGGCGATCTGGCCGGCGTACTGCTGCTGCAAGCCTTTCGCCTGCCCGAACCATTCGGTGAATTCGGCCTTCAGCGCGGCGGTGTCGAGCTTGCGGCCACCGCCGTAGTAGCTGATGGCGACCTTGCCGATGGCCCAGGTGGTGGCGAACGAGAAGGCCGCGCCGGTGGCGGTGCTGCCGACGCCGCGGCCGAGCCCGCCGAAGACCTTGCCGAGCAGGCCGCCGACCAGCTTGCGGCCGATCTGCTCGACGTACTGGCCGGTCATGCCGACGCCGGCCGCGGCCAGGAAGTCGGTGATGTGACCACGATCGAGTTCGTAGCCGTAGCTCTTGCCGATGCGATACACCAGCCGCAACTGCAGCGGGATGATGGCCATCGAGGCCATGGACTGCGGCAGCAGTTCGAGCGCGCCGTTGAGGATGGAGGCGTTGAGGATCATGCGGTCGAGTTCGGCGCGGTCCGGCACCGGCGCAGCGCTGGCGGCAGCCGCTGCGGCTACGGCGACCGGCACCACCTCGGCCGGCAGGTTGCCGGCAACCGGCGCCTCGGCCACTTCCTCGGCGCGGTGCACGGTGGTCTCTGCCTGGTCGTGATCGAGCGCCAGTGCCGTTTCCAGTTTCTGCAGGAAGGCGGTTTCGGCCTCGTCGTGGCGACCGTCGGCCTCGACCACGCCGACCGCCATCTCGAAGGCGAGCTGGCGCAGCTCCAGGCTGTCGAGGGCGCTCGCGGCGGCGCCGAGGTCGGCGCGACCGAGCAGCACATCCTGGTAGAGCTTCATGGAATCGAGGTCGGTGGCATCACCGAGCGATTCGGCGACGCGGCGCACGTGTTCGCGTTCGGCGCTGTCCTTGCGGCCGTCGGCGAAGGCGGCCATCAGGCAGATGGTGACGATGGCGCGGGCTTGTTGCGGGTTCATCGAGTCTCCTGCTGTGAGTGAGGTTTCAAAGCTTAATCAGTTGGTCGTCAGGAATTCATTTGCTCAACTGCTGCGCAGCAGCGTGGCCGGCGACAGGCGCAATTGGCGCATCAGCCAGTGCGCGCCCAGCGCTAGCGACACGCTGGCTACGGTGAACGCCACGACCGCGCCGGGCCACCAGGCCACGGGCGTTTCCAGCCCGATGCGCCAGTGCAGCAACATGGCGGCCAGTGCGCCACCTGCGATGGAGGCGAAGGCCGAGGTCACCAGCGCGAGCAGCAGGTATTCCACATGCAGGCTGGCGCGGATGGCCGACAGGCGCGCACCCAGCGTGTGCAAGAGCGTGGCCAGATAGACCTGGCGCACGCGGTTGGCGGTGACCACGCTGACCAGCACCAGCAAGCTGGCCAGCAGTGTCACGCCGCCAATGGCGGCCAGCCCGGCGGCCGCGCTGCCGAGCAACGAGCGGGCCTCGGCCAGCAGCGCGGCGGTGCGGACCGTGACGACGTTGGGTTGCGCGGCGGCGATGCGGTTTTGCGCGGTGAGCGCCTCGTCAGCGTCCATCCACGCCATGCCGACGTAGCGTGTGATGAAGGGGTCGAGCACGCCGTCGGGGAAAATCGCCTCCAGCCACAGGCGTGACTGGAAACGCCGCTGGCCGTAGATGGCGACGAGTTCGGCCGCGAGCGGCTGGCCGCCGATATTGAATGTGAGTCGGTCGCCGACCTGCAGACCGAGCTGATCGGCTTCGCGGTCTTCCATCGCCACCACCGGCGGGCCGGCGTAGTCGTCCGGCCACCAGGCGCCGCTGCGCAGGACGACGTCGTCGAAGTTGTCCTGCAGGTGGCTCATCTTGTGTTCGTCCCGCGCTTCGCGGCGCTGGCGGGCATCGCTGCTGTCGGCCAGCACCTGATCGCCGACTTGCGCCAGACGGCCGAGCACCAGCGGCGCGACGGACAGGCGTTCGAGGCTGGGCGACTCGCGTAGCACGGCTTCAAAATCTTCGCGCTGGGCCGGTGAGACGTCGTAGAAGACCAGTGCCGGGGAGTTTTCCGGCACGGTTTCGTCGATGGTCTGCAGCAGCGCCAGCACCACCAGCGTGGAGGCCACCAGTAAGGTCATGGCCGAGCCGAGCGAGAGCAGCGTAGGGCGCAGCGGCGAATCCTTGCGGTACAGCCCGGACAGCGCCAGCCGCAGCGCGAAGCGGCCGGACAGGCGCGGGTCGTCGGCAAAGCGGCGGGCCAGCACGCGCAACAGCCGTACCAGCGCTTCGAGCAGGCCCAGCAGCAGCACCAGCGCGGCGATGAAGGCAGCACCGAACAACGGGTCGGGCATGGCAAAGATGACCAGCAGCGCGACCGCCACCGCACCGGCCAGCGTGGCGTTGCGCCAGCGTGGCGGCAGATGCGTCTTCACGCCGGCCAGCCCCCGGAACAGCGCCGCCGGGCTGACCGACAGCGCACGGCCAAGCGCCGGCAGCGCAAACACCAGCGCAGTGAGCACGCCGAACAGCCAGGCCACGGCGAGCGGGCCGGGCAGCGCGGCGAAGGTGGATTGCAGCGGTAGGCGCTCGGCCATCAGGCCGGCGCCGGCCAGCGCGAGCGCACCTCCGGCAATCGCCCCGACCAGACTCGCGGCCGCCGCGAGCATGCCGACCTGCAGCAGCACCAGCGCCGCCAACCGGCCGTCGCGCAGGCCGACCGCGCGCAGCGTGGCGAGCGTGCCGAGCTTGCCCTGCAGCCAGGCCTGCACGCTGTTGAACACGCCCAGCCCGCCGATGAACAGTGCGGAAAAACCGATCAGCAGCACACCCGAGCCGATCTGGCCGAGCACTTCGCCAAGGCGCGCGTTGCGCTCGATGAAGGTACGGATTTCGGCTTCGGACTGCGGGTGGGCCGCCATGAAGGCTTCGCGCCAGTCGTCGGGCGCGAGGTCGGTGCGCACGCGGTAATGGAATTCGGGGCGCGCGCCGGGCGCGAGCAGGCCGGTGACGTCCAGCGCCTCGGCGCCGATCAGCACCGGCGGGCCGCGCCAGTCGGCGTTCAGGCTGCGGTCGGGCTGGCGCAGCGTGATGGCGCGCACTTCCATCTCGGTAAAGCCGACCTCGATGCGGTCGCCCACGTTCAGTGCCAGCCGCGAGGCCACCGCCGGGTCGATGGCCAGACCATGCACGCCGTCGCGTGGCGCGAGTACGTCCGTCAGATGGGCGGCGGGTTCGAGCACCAGCTCGCCGACCAGCGGGTAGGCACCGTCGACGGCCTGCAGCTCGACGAGCTGAGCGTCGCCGGCCTCGCTCATCAGCATGGTGCGGAATTCGATGAGGCGCGAAACCGTGCCGCGTTCGTTCATCCACGTGAGGAGGTCGTCACTGAGCGGTGCGCGGCTGCGCACTTCGACGTCGCCGCCGAACAGCGCGCGGGTGTTGGCCAGCAGCGCGTCACCGACCTGGCGATAGACCCCGCCGCTGGCGGCGATCAGCGCCACGCCCAGCGCGAGGCAGGCGCAGAACACCCACAGCGTGCGTTGCGCGCCGCGCAGGTCGCGCCAGGCCAGCTCAAGCAGCATGCGCACGGGCGCCTCCGGCGTCCTCGACCAACCGGCCGTCGGTGAGGCGCAGCACGCGGTCGCAACGGCGTGCGAAGTCCATGTCGTGCGTGACCAGCACCAACGTAGTGCCGGTTTCGCGGTGCAGATCCAACAGCAGATCGCCGATGGCGCCGCCGGTGCGGTCGTCCAGATTGCCGGTGGGTTCGTCGGCCAGCAGCAGTTTGGGGCCGTGCACCAGCGCGCGGGCAATGGCGACGCGCTGCTGCTCGCCGCCGGAGAGTTCGGTGGGGTGGTGATGCAGGCGCGCGCCGAGGCCGACCTGTTCCAGCATGGCGCGGGCGCGTTCGCGGGCGTCGCGGCGGCCGGCGATTTCCAGCGGCAGGGCGGCGTTGTCGAGCGCGGTGAGGCTGGGCACGAGGTGGAATGACTGGAACACGATGCCCATGCGGTCGCGCCGCAGATCGGCCAGCGCGTCGGAGTCGAGGCTGTCGAGCGCGACATCGTCAAAGAACACGCGGCCGGCGGCGGGGCGCTCCAGCCCGGCCAGCAGCAACAGCAGCGAGGTCTTGCCCGATCCGGACGGGCCGGCGATGGCGATGCGCTCACCCGCCGCGATGTCGACATCCACGCCGCGCAGGATGTCGATGCGGGTGGATTCGAGCGTGTAGTGCATGGAAAGGTCTTGCAGGCGGATCATCGGCGGCTCTTTCAGGGGGACGCGGTACGGACTGCATGCGGGCGGATTGGTTCGGGTTGACCTCGCGCAACATCTGATACATCAGTTGTTGCGAATGTATCGGGGGGGTCGGATACTGGCAGAAACAACCAGTCGACGCCGCGCGCAGCAATGGAAGAACCGCACTCATCCAATCCGGGCATGCCCACGGGTATGCGTACCCCGCTGCAGCTCACGCGAGGTACGCGCTGGGTGGCGCTCATGCTGCTGGCCTGTGTGCTGGTGCTGGGGCTGCACTGGGCGTTTTTGCTGCGCGGACATGAGCAACAGCTGCGTGATGCCGAGACGCGTGCGCAGTTGCGTGCGGCGCAGCTTGCGAAGGCCATGGCGGGGCAGGTCGAGATGCTGGTGGGGGATGTCGACCTGATGGCTCGCACGGTGGTCGAAGCGTGGGTCGAGCACGACCTGTCGCAGACTCTTGTGGCGAGCCGGTTGATTGCAGATGGGCTGCCGGACGGTGCGCTGGTGCAGGTTGCGGTGGCAGACGCGCAGGGCTTGGTCCGCTTCAGCTCGCTTTCGCCGGGCGGTCGGCCCGAGAACATGATTTCGATTGCCGATCGTCGGCATTTCACGGCGCATGGCGAGGGCGTACCGCCCCGACTGTTCGTCGGAGAAGCGTTGCAGGGGCGTCTGTCGGGCAAGTGGAGTGTGCAGTTCAGCCGCCCGGTGCTGCGCGACGGGCGTTTCGACGGTGTGGTGGTGATCTCGATCTCGCCGGCGTATCTGTCGGAGGCTTTCCGCGCAGTCCTGCCGGATCCGCGTGAGGCCGTGCTGCTGGCACGCAACGACGGTGTCTACCTGGCGCGTTCCCACTACTTCGAGCAGATTGCCGGACAGCGCGCGCCGGCGACGTACGATTTCATGCGTCTGGCCGATCAGCAGTCGGGCGTGACCAAGGCCACCAGCGTGGTCGACGGTGTGACGCGGCTGTATGCGTTTCAGCGGCTGAAGGGGTATCCGCTGATCATTGCCCTGGGGCTGGACGCGGATACGGCGCTGGCGTTCACGAGAGCGGTGATTCGCGCCTCGCGTCTTGAGAATGCAGTGGCATCGGCCCTGTTGCTGATTGCGGCCTCGCTGATCGGCGGCCTGTTCGTGCAGCGCGAGCGCCATGCCCAGGAGCTTGCACAGGGGCGCGAGCGCCTGGAGCTGGCGCTGGTTGGCGGGGAGCTGGGTACATGGGACTGGGATGTTTCCAGCGGGACGACGCGCTTCAACGAGCGCTGGGCGTCGATGCTGGGCTACAGCATCGCCGAGCTGGAGGGAGATCTCTCTACCTGGGAACGACTGGTGCACCCGGACGACTGGCCGGCGATTCATGCTGCGCTGGATCCGCATCTGCGCGGGGAGACACCGCAGTACGAATCCGAACACCGCATGCGGCACCGTGGCGGGCACTGGGTGTGGGTGCTGGACCGCGGGCGGGTGGTGGCGAGACAGCCCGACGGCTCGGCCCGCCGGGTGGTGGGCACCCATCTGGACATCACCGCGCGCAAGACGGCCGATGCGCTGGCGAGTGAGGCCCGAGAACGCCTGGCCCGCCTGCTCGAGGAGGTGCCGGGGGTGGTGTACCAGTACCTGCGCCGGCCGGACGGCACGTCGAGCTTCCCGTACGCCAGTTCCGGCGTCCGCGCCATCTATGGTCTGAGCGCCGACGAGGCCGGCGTTTCGGCGCAGAAAGTGTTCGAGCGCATCCACCGTGGTGATCTGGAGCGGGTGTCGAAGTCCATCGACGAGTCGGCCGAGCGGCTGGCGGCGTGGCGTTGCGAGTATCGCGTCGTGGTCCCCGAGGGGCAGGTGCGCTGGCTGCTCGGGCATGCCAATCCGCAGCGTCTGGAAGATGGTTCGACGCTGTGGCATGGCTATATCCAGGACGTTACCGACCAGCATCTGGCGGCCGAGGCGCTGCAGCAGAGCGAGGCCCGTCTGCGCATGACCATGGAGGCGGTGCGTGACGGCCTGTGGACCTGGGATGTGCTCAGCGGGGCCGTGGTGTGGGATACGCGCTGCTACGAGATGCTCGGCTATGCCGAGGGCGGCCTCGAGATCAGTTTCGATGCCTGGATCGAGATGCTCCATCCCGGCGACCGCAAGCGCTTGCAGGTGTATCTGCGCGAGCACTTTGCCGCGCGTTCGACGCAGCTCGCCAAGCAGGAAGTGCGCGTGCGCACCGCCAGCGGGGCATGGTTGTGGGTTGAGGCGCGCGGTCGCGTGGTGGCCTGGGAGGAGGGGCAGCCGTCACGCATGGTGGGCACCTTTACCGACATCAGCGAGCGTGTGGCGGAAGCCCGCTTGCGCGAGGTGCTGCTTGAGCGCAGCGCGGCGGTGATCTTCACGGCCTCGGCCGATCGCCACATGATCAGCGCCAATGCGCGGGCCCGCCAGGTGTTTGGGCGGCCGGGCGAGGATCTGGCGGGCATCGATCTGCGCCGCCTGCACATCGACGATGCGCACTATGCCGGGCTGGAGAACTACTACCGCACCCTGCTCGGCAAGGGCTTCGTGCGCTTCGAGTATCCCTTGCGCGATGTGCGCGGCCGCACGCGCTGGTTCGACATGAGCGGCACCTTGCGCGACCCGGAGTCGCCCGACAGCGGCATTGTGTGGACGCTGATCGACGTGACCGACCGCCATCGGGCGGAATCCGAACTGCAGGCCGAACGGCTGCGTCTGACGACGCTGCTCGAGCGCTTCCCGGGCGGCGTGCTGATGGAGGACGCCGCCGACCATGTTGTGGTGGCCAACCAGGGTTTCTGTGAGCTGTTCGGCCTCAAGGGGGCCGCCGCGCGCCTGATCGGCTTGTCGCACGAGGATCTGTGTCAGGCGCTGGGAGATGAGCGCCGCGCCTGGCTGCATGACCCGACGGACAACGGCGGGCGGGAGCAGCGGCGCACCATCGAGGTGACCGCGGAAGACGGTCGCACGCTGGAGATCGACTGGCTGCCGATCTCCAGTCACGACGAATCGCTGGGGCGCGTCTGGCTGGCGCGTGACATTTCCGAGCGCAAGCAGCGCGAGGCCACGCTGGAAACCCTGGCGACTACCGATGCGCTGACCGGCCTGCCCAACCGCCGCGTCTTTCTGGCTCGGCTGGAGCAGGCGGTGGAAGAGGCGCACCAGCAGCCTGCACGCGACAGCGTGGTGTTGATGCTCGACATCGATCACTTCAAGGTCGTCAATGACACCTGGGGTCACGCCGTTGGCGACGTGGTGCTGCAGCACGTCGCAGAGCTGATTCGCGACAGCCTGCGCCGCGGCGATCTGCCCGGTCGCCTGGGTGGCGAGGAGTTTGCGGCACTGCTGCCGGGTACTTCGATTACGCATGCGCGCGATCTGGCCGAGCGCTTGCGCGTGCGACTGCAAGACAGTCCGGCGCAGACCGAGGCCGGTCCGGTGTCGGTGACGATCAGCATCGGCGTGGCGAACATCGACGGTGGCCGGGCGCGTCAGGTCATGGAGCGGGCTGACGAGGCGCTGTACGCCGCCAAGAGTTCGGGGCGCAACCGGGTGTGCGTGGCCGCCGAGCCGCCGTCGGCCTGAATGGGGATGGCGCGCCGCTGGTGCAGTAGGCGGTTGCAGCGCACAGGCTTCAGAAGTGGCGAATCAGGCCCAGGTGCCAGGTAGATTGCCGCGGTTTGTCGCGGATGCGTTCGACCACGTTGCCACCGGCGTCGCGCGCTTCGTAGCGCAATGCGCGATAGCGCGTTTCACGGTAGCCCAGGCGTGCGCTCCAGGCCTTGCCCAGTCGCAGACTGAGACCCAGCCCGAGCACGGTACCGGGTCGCCAGTGGCGCTCGTCATAGGTGCTGTCGGGGCTGCCCCATTTGCGCTCGTGGATGCGCCCCAACACGATGCCGGCCTCGGCAAACGCGGCGAGTCGATCCGTGAGTTGCCAGGCGGGTTGCAGGCTGAGGCTGGCGGCGTAGGGAATGTCGTAGCGCAGTGACGCGGGCTCGTCCGGGATGCGTAGCCTCCAGCGTGTGTCATTGACGGCAAGGCGGGCCTCGACGGCGAGCGAGAAATCCGGGGAAAGCTCCCAGCGATGGCCGGCAAACACGGCGCCCGCACGGCCGCTGGCGCGATTGACGAAGCTGCTGTCGGGCGTGCCGTCCGGTTCGTAATAATGCGGCTCGAAGCGCAGGCGTTCGCGGCTGGCCTCTATGCCGCCGTAAAAGCCGTCTGCCGCAGCATTGCCCGACAGCAGCATGCCGGCCGCCAGGCCGGTGCAGAGAATGATTCGGAACCCCACGTTGATTCCTCCGTTCGTGACCTGGCGCGATGATAGGTGTGCCGGGAAGCGGGTGTCCATGCGTCCTCCAAAGGGTTGTCGATACCTGGGGTATCGGATCAAGCGATATTTTGTGTTCTTATCAAAGCTGCCGTTTGCCTTTAACATGCATGCCACACAATTCCCTGTGCCGTTCGCGGATACGCAGCGGGATGATGACATGCGGCCCGTGTGCCGCATGCTCGCCGGAAAGCGCTGCCGTTTTGCGCGCTCCGGTACGGTGTTCGCCGCCCGGGGTGTGCCGCAAGGCATTCCGCGGGCTGATCCGGGGGCCTCTCGGCTTGCCGGTTCTGGTATTGAACTGAACGTTTATGGAGATTGACATGGCTAAAGTTGGATTCATTGGTCTCGGCATCATGGGCGCCCCGATGGCGGGCCACCTGCAGGCAGGTGGTCACCAGCTGTTCGTGCACGACGTGAAGGCCCCGCCGGCCGATCTGCTGAGCGGCGGCGCAACTGCCTGCGCCAGCGGCGCTGAAGTGGCCAAGAACGCCGACATCATCATCACGATGGTGCCGGATACCCCCCATGTCGAAGCCGTGCTGTTTGGCGAGAACGGTGTTGCAGCCGGCCTCTCCAAAGGCAAGATCGTGGTCGACATGAGCTCGATCTCGCCGATCGCCACCAAGCAGTTCGCCAAGCGCATCAACGAGCTGGGCTGCGAGTACATGGACGCCCCGGTGTCGGGTGGTGAAGTCGGCGCCAAAGCCGCTTCGCTGACGATCATGGTCGGTGGTTCGGATGCGACCTTCGCCACGGTCAAGCCGCTGTTCGAGCTGATGGGCAAGAACATCACGCTGGTCGGCGGCAACGGCGACGGCCAGACCACCAAGGTTGCGAACCAGATCATCGTCGCGCTGAACATCCAGGCTGTGGCCGAAGCGCTGCTGTTCGCCTCCAAGGCCGGTGCCGACCCCGCAAAGGTCCGTCAGGCGCTGATGGGCGGCTTCGCCAACTCGCGCATCCTGGAAGTGCACGGTGAGCGCATGGTCAAGCGCACCTTCAACCCTGGCTTCCGTATCGAGCTGCACCAGAAAGACCTGAACCTGGCCCTGCAAGGCGCCAAGTCGATGGGTGTTTCGCTGCCGAATACGGCCATGGCCCAGGAGCTGATGAACACCTGCGCCGCCAACGGCATGTCGGGTCTGGATCACTCGGCACTGTGCCGCGCGATCGAACTGATGTCGAACCACCAGATCGCCCAGGGCTGATCGACTATCGGGGCGGGCAGCCTGCGCCGCCCGCCCCGACGGCCGCATTCGATGAATGCGGCCGTTTGTATTTCGGGCTTCGTACGCGCGGAGTCCGGGCGCCGACCGCAAGGTCGGGGCGCCGAAGCAGGGGAGGAAGTGGTCGGTCGAGGGCTCTGCGGGCCGCGACCAGGTGTGATCCGGCGCGTGTCGTCGGCAATGTGCACGTCATGATGACGGCGTATGTTGCGCGAGGCCATGCAGCCGATCCAGCAATGAACAACAACGTATTCATCAGGACAACAACAATGCGACGCGAACGTAATGCCCGAATCATCGCCACTCTGGGCCCGGCGAGCTCCAGTGCGGAGACCATCCAGAAACTGTTTGAAGCCGGTGCGGATGTCTTCCGCTTCAACTTCAGCCACGGTACCCACGAAGACCACAAGGCGCGCTACGACGTAGTGCGTGAGGTCGAGCGCAAGGTCGGTCGCCCGATCGGCATCTTGGCCGACCTGCAGGGACCGAAGCTGCGCATCGGCACCTTTGCGGCTGGCCGCATCGTGCTGCAGTCCGACGCCGAGTTCACGCTGGATCGTGACACCACGCCGGGCGACGAAAGCCGCGTGTGCCTGCCGCACCCGGAGCTGTTCGAAGCAGTCGAGGCGGGTCAGTCGCTGCTGCTCGACGACGGTAAGCTGCGCCTGCAGGTGCTCGACAGCAACGGTACGCAGATCCGCACCCGCGTGGTCACCGGTGGCCCGCTGTCTGACCGCAAGGGCGTGAACGTGCCCGACGCCGTGCTGCCGATCCCGGTGCTGACCGAGAAGGACCGTCGTGACCTCGATTTCGCGCTGTCGCTGGGCGTGGAATTCGTGGCGCTGTCGTTCGTGCAGCGTCCGGAAGACCTGCACGAGGCCCGCGAGATCATCGGTGGCCGCGCGCTGCTGATGACCAAACTCGAAAAGCCGCAGGCGCTGGATCACCTTGACGAGATCGTGCGTCTGTCCGACTCCGTGATGGTTGCCCGTGGCGACCTCGGTGTGGAACTGCCGCCGGAGCGCGTGCCGAGCGCGTCCAAGCGCATCCTGCGTGCCTGCCGCGAACACGGCAAGCCGAGCATCGTGGCAACGCAGATGCTGGAATCGATGATTTCCGCACCGACGCCGACCCGCGCCGAAGCCTCGGACGTGGCCGGTGCGGTGTACGACGGTGCCGACTCGGTGATGCTGTCGGCCGAATCGGCCAGCGGTGCATTCCCGGTGCAGGCCGTGGCGATGATGGATCGCATCATCCGCGAAGTCGAAGGTGATCCGCTGTATCGCACGCTGGTCGACGCCCAGCACCCCGAGCCGCTGACCACGCCGGCCGACGCCATCTGCTCGGCACTGCGTGGCGTGACCAAGATCATCGGCGCTGCTGCTACGGTGACCTACACGACTTCCGGTACCACCGCGATGCGTGCTGCGCGCGAGCGTCCGACCGCGCCGATCGTCAGCATCACGCCGAGCCTGGACACGGCCCGTCGTATGGCTTTTGTGTGGGGCGTGCATGCCAAGGTCGTGGATGACGTGAGTTCGGTGACCGACATGGTGAGCGTCGCGTGCAAGGTTGCGCACGAAGAAGGTTTTGCCAAGCCGGGTCAGAGCATCGTCATTGCCGCTGGCATGCCGTTCGGCATGCAGGGCAGCACCAACCTGCTGCGTATCGCTACCGTCGAAGGCTGATCGCCGTCGAGGTGAACGACAAAGGGGCCGCAAGGCCCCTTTTTATTTGCTGCGGATTTGTGTGCCTCAGATCTTTCCCTGATGCTTCAGGCGACTCAGTGTCTCGGACGAGATGTTGAGGTAGGAGGCCAGTTCCTTCTTCGGAATGCGGTCGAAGAGCTCAGGCTGCTTGCGCAGAAAGCGGTGCACCCGGCCGGGTGCGTCGAGCAGGTGCAGCGTGATGGTGTGCGCCATGATCTCGCTCATCAGGCGCATCACTTCGTATTCAAAGTGCTGCTTGAGGTGCGGGATATTGTCGATCAGCGTGACCCATTGCTGCATCGGCAACTTTGCGACGCGAGCTTTGGTGACAGAGACTATGCTGTAAGGCGTGGGGGTTTTGAGGCGCCAGGCAGCGTAGCTGGTTTCCATGCTGCGCTCCTCGGTGAAGCGCAGGATCATGCGTTTGCCCTGCTGATTGGTGACGACGCGCTTGAGCACGCCATCAAGCACGAAATACTGTTCCATTTCATGCACGCCCTGGTGAAGCAGGAAGTCGCCCTTCTGGCAATCCACCACCGTGAGGTGGGGCTCAAACACCGCCATTTCTGCTTCGCTCAGTTCGCGGAGAACGCTGTTCTGGCGAAGCTGGACGCGGATAATGTTTTTTTCGGGGTGCTTATCGACTGACGACATATAGGGGGCTTCGCCTGTATCCGTCGCTCATACGACTAACGGCGTATTCTCCCGTTAAAGTTGACCGGGGTCAATGATGGCCCGTTGTACCGCTCGCTATGATTCGCCCCGCTCGATAGGTCAGGGCTTTCAACAACCTATCGTCGGAGGTAGCTGGCATAAGGCGCCATTTCTCCGGCAACCGGAACAAGGGTGTTCCGCCGCTGAATGGCTCGGGGCCGGGAAATCCAGGTTCGCCGATGTCAGCCGCATTGCTCAACCTTAATCGACGTATCAACGAGAGAGCATTCACCATGAATACGACTACCGACACTCAATCCGAGGGTTTTCACATGCAATCCCAGGAAATGACCGACGGCTTCAATCTGCTGATTGATGCGCTGAAGGCAAATGATCTGAATACCATCTACGGTCTGGTCGGCATTCCCGTTACCGACCTCGCCCGTCTGGCGCAGTCGCGCGGCATGAAGTTCATCGGCTTCCGTCACGAAGCCAACGCAGTGAACGCCGCTGCCATCGCCGGCTACATGACCCAGAAGCCGGGTGTTGCCCTGACCGTTTCCGCTCCGGGCTTCCTGAACGGCCTCGTCGCGCTGGCCAACGCCACCGTGAACTGCTTCCCGATGATCATGATCTCCGGTTCGTCCGAGCGTGAAATCGTCGACCTGCAGCAGGGCGACTACGAAGAGCTGGATCAGCTCAACGCCGCCAAGCCGTACGTCAAGGCTGCCTACCGTATCAACCACGCCGAAGACATCGGTATCGCCGTTGCCCGCTCGATCCGCGCTGCCGTTTCCGGTCGCCCGGGTGGTGTGTACCTCGACGTCCCCGCCGAGCTGCTCGGCCAGACCATCGACGCCGTGCGTGGCGCCGAGTCCATCGTCAAGGTTGTTGATGCTGCCCCGGCTCACCTGCCGTCGCCGGCCGCCATCGACCGCGCGCTGGAAGTGCTGAAGTCCGCCAAGAAGCCGATCATCATGCTGGGCAAGGGCGCTGCTTACGCTCGTGCTGAAAGCCAGATCAAGGAATTCGTTGAGAAGACCGGCATTCCGTACCTCGCCATGTCGATGGCCAAGGGCATCCTGCCGGACAGCCACCCGTCGTCCGCGATGGCCGCTCGTTCGCTGGCTCTGAAAGAAGCCGATACCGTGCTGCTGATCGGTGCTCGTCTGAACTGGCTGCTGGCTCACGGTAAAGGCAAGACCTGGGGCGGCGATCCGGATCGCGAGTTCCCGAACAAGAAGTTCATCCAGATCGACATTTCCGCCATGGAAATGGACAGCAACGTGCCCATCGATGCGCCGATCGTCGGCGATATCGTCAGCACGATGGAACTGCTCAACGCCAAGATCGACGCCAAGTTCCCGAAAGCTTCGGCTGACTGGGTCAACCTGCTGATGAGCAAGCGTGAGCAGAACGTTGCCAAGATGGCTTCGATGCTGACCAAAGAAACCAACCCGATGAACTTCCACAACGCGCTCGGCACCATCGGCAGCGTGATCAAGGGTCGTGACATCCACCTGGTGAACGAAGGCGCCAACGCGCTGGACTACGCCCGCGCCATCATCGACATGGACAAGCCGCGTCGTCGTTTCGACACCGGTACCTGGGGTGTCATGGGCGTCGGCATGGGCTACGCCATCGGCGCTGCTGTGGAGTCGGGTGGTCAGGTCGTCGCGATCGAGGGTGACTCGGCGTTCGGCTTCAGCGGCATGGAACTCGAAACCATCTGCCGTTACAACCTGCCGGTCTGCACCATCATCATGAACAATAGCGGTGTGTACCGTGGTTGCGACCCCAACCTCAACCCGGACAACGCCAACGATGTGCCGGTGACCTCGTTCGTCAAGAACGCTCGTTACGACATGCTGATCGAAGCGTTTGGCGGCAAGGGCTACAACGTCACGACCGTTCCGGAGCTGAAAGCTGCTCTGGAAGAGGCCCTGGCCTCCGGCAAGCCGACCGTCATCAACGCCATCATCGACGAAACGGCCGGTACCGAGAGTGGTCGTCTGACCAGCCTCAACCCGCAGTCGGGCGTAAAGAAGTAATCGGCTGGCGCGCGGCGTAAGCCGCGCATGCCGACGAGACAAGGAAATTCGGGCGGTTCGGGGCTCTCCCGACCGCCCGGTTTTCGAAGATTTTCGGGCTTGTCCGGTTCGAAGGCTGCTCGGGAGTTGTCTTGACTTCGCCGGTGACAAGCCAATAGTATCTAGGATTGAAATGAACGCCCGCAGTAGCCGGGTGCGTTTCCTGAGATCCACTGATCGCAACTCGTGCGCCCATTCGAGGCGCATCCCAAGAAGCCCCACAGGGCATCAACTAACCTGTTTCATAAGGAAGATCATCCGTCATGAGCAAGCCGCTTGAAGGAATCAAGATCATCGACTTTACCCACGTTCAGGCCGGTCCGGCGTGCACCCAGCTGCTCGCATGGTTTGGTGCCGACGTGATCAAGGTCGAACGTCCGGGTGCTGGCGACGTTACGCGTAACCAGCTCCGTCACGTCAAGGATGCCGACGCGCTGTACTTCACGATGCTGAACAGCAACAAGCGTTCGCTGACCCTCGATACCAAGACCCAGGCAGGCAAGGAAGTCCTCGAGAAGCTGATCAAGGAAGCCGACGTTCTCGTCGAGAACTTCGGTCCGGGCGCGCTCGACCGCATGGGCTTCTCGTGGGCACGCATGCAGGAACTCAACCCGAAGATCATCATGGCTTCGGTCAAGGGCTTCAGCGAAGGTCACCACTACGAAGACCTGAAGGTCTACGAGAACGTTGCGCAGTGCGCTGGCGGTGCCGCTTCGACCACCGGCTTCTGGGACGGTCCCCCGACCGTTTCGGCCGCTGCTCTGGGTGACTCGAACACCGGTATGCACCTCGCTATCGGCATCCTGACCGCTCTGATGGGCCGTGAGAAGACCGGCAAGGGCCAAAAGGTTGCTTGCTCGATGCAGGATGCTGTTCTGAACCTGTGCCGCGTCAAACTGCGCGACCAGCAGCGTCTGGATGCCCTGGGTTATCTGGAAGAGTATCCCCAGTACCCGCACGGCGAGTTCACTGATGTCGTGCCGCGTGGTGGTAACGCCGGCGGTGGCGGTCAGCCGGGTTGGGTTCTGAAGTGCAAGGGCTGGGAAAACGACCCCAACGCTTACATTTACTTCACCATCCAAGGCCACGCCTGGGCTCCGATCTGCAAGGCTCTGGGCCGCGAAGAGTGGATTGACGATCCGGCGTACAACACTGCCGAAGCCCGTCAGGACAAGATTTTCGACATCTTCGGCATCATCGAAGACTGGCTCAAGGACAAGACCAAGTTCGAAGCAGTCGACATCCTGCGCAAGTTCGACATTCCGTGCGCTCCGGTCCTGTCGATGAAAGAGCTTTCCGAAGACAAGTCGCTGCGTGAAAGCGGCTCGATCGTTGAGGTTGATCACCCGAAGCTGGGCAAGTACCTCACTGTTGGTAGCCCGATCAAGTTCTCCGATCTGAAGGTCGAGATCAAGGCTTCGCCGCTGCTGGGTGAGCACACTGACCAGATCCTGTCGGAGCTGGGCTACTCTGCCGACCAGATCAAGCAGATGCGCGAGAGCAAGGTCACCTCGCTCTGATCGCAGATTGATTGCAGCAAGCTGAAAGCGGCGCCTTCGGGCGCCGTTTTTTCTTTTGCGGCGGGAGAAAAGGCCGGGTGCCGTGAGGGCGCGGCTGCAATGCTATAGTTCCACGGTTAGGTCTGAATCGTCACGCAGGCGGCTTTCAGCGCCGGTGTTGTCGAGCACGCAGATGGATCGTTCCGAATTTTCGGGAGTCGTTGACTGCCGTCAATTAGTCGGCCGCGTCCGATGTGTCACAATTTGATTGTTTAAGTCATCCGTCGCCATGCGACGCGCGTCGCATCGAACGCCCTACAGCGGATTCTGCGTACGTGTGCTGCGTCTGAACCTATGCACGGCAGGGCTTATTGCAGAATCTCGAATCCTGTGTTGCGTTAGCTGATTAGGAATCCAACATGAACCAGAAAGTCATCCCGATTACGGTGCAAGGGCCCTCCAAGGAACGCCGGCGTATGGCGCCGAAAGGCCGTCGTGTCGATCCGAAGGCGCTGGTGGAAGTGCAGGCGTTGCTCGGACATGAGTCCCGTCAGCGTGATCTGCTGATCGAACACCTGCACAAGCTGCAGGACCATTTCGGTCATCTGTCGGCTGGGCACCTTGCTGCACTTGCGCAAGAGATGAAGCTTTCGCAGACCGAAGTCTATGAGGTCGCGACCTTCTACCACCACTTTGATGTCGTTCGTGAAGGTGAGCAGACCCCGGCTGCGCTGACCGTGCGCGTCTGCGACGGTCTCTCGTGTGAGATGGCCGGCGCCCAGGATCTGCTGACCAAGCTGCCGGCCATTCTCGGCAAAGACGTACGCGTCATCCATGCGCCCTGTGTCGGTCGTTGCGAACAGGCGCCGGTGGCGGTGGTGCACCAGAATCCGGTGCCGAACGCCACGATCGAATCCGTCAAGGCCAAGGTTGAAGCCAAGGATGTTTGGCATCATCCGGACGCCTATGCCGACTACGAGGCCTACAAGGAGCAGGACGGCTACCAACTGGCGCAGGAGTGCTACGGTGGCTTGCGCGATGTCGAGTCGATCATCAAGACCATGGAAGACTCCGGTCTGCGCGGTCTCGGTGGTGCAGGCTTCCCGGCGGGCCGCAAGTGGCGGATCGTCAAGGGTTTTGCGGGCCCGCGCCTGATGGCAATCAACATCGACGAAGGTGAGCCGGGTACCTTCAAGGACCGCTATTACCTTGAGCGCGATCCGCACCGTTTCCTCGAAGGCGCGATGATTGCTGCCTGGGCAGTCGGCATTGAAGACGTCTATATCTATCTGCGCGACGAGTATCACGCCTGTCGCGCCATCCTCACGGCCGAACTCGAGAAGCTGGTGATGGAGCCGCCGGTGCCGAACATGCCGCGCTTCCACCTGCGTCGCGGCGCTGGCGCCTACATCTGCGGCGAAGAGTCCGCGATGATCGAGTCCATCGAAGGCAAGCGCGGCATGCCGCGTCTGCGTCCGCCGTACGTCGCTCAGGTCGGTCTGTTCGGTCGTCCGACGCTTGAACACAATATGGAAACCCTGCACTGGGTGCGCGACATCGTGCAGAAGGGTGCGGATTGGTTCAGCTCGCACGGCGCCAACGGTCGCAAGGGTCTGCGCTCGTACTCGGTTTCGGGTCGCGTCAAGAACCCGGGCGTCAAGCTCGCGCCGGCCGGTACTTCGCTGCGTGAGCTGGTCGAGAACTACTGCGGGGGCATGCTGGACGGTCAAAAACTCTACGGCTATCTGCCGGGTGGCGCCTCGGGCGGCATCCTGCCGGAGTCGCTGGCCGACGTGCCGCTGGACTTCGATACGCTGCAGGAATACGGCTGCTTCATCGGTTCGGCTTCCGTTATCGTGCTGTCCGACAAGGACACCGCCGCCGATGCGGCGCGCAACATGATGCGCTTCTTCGAGGACGAGTCCTGCGGCCAGTGCACGCCCTGCCGCGTCGGCACCTCTAAGACGGTCAAGCTCATCGAAGGCGACAACAAGTGGGACGTCGACGCCCTTGCCGATCTGTCGCTCGTGATGCGCGATGCGTCGATCTGCGGTCTGGGTCAGGCTGCGCCGAACCCGGTCGACTGCGTGATCAAGTATTTCCCGCAGGAACTGTCCTGACTTTGTCAGGCTGGTTCCGGAACTGATGCAGAGGAATAAATAATGAACGCGATTACCAAGAACGAAGTGGTGCAGTCCGACGCGCCGATGGTCACCTTCACGCTGAACGGTCGTGAGGTGAGCGGCCGCGAGGACGAAACGATTCTCGACGTTGCAAAGCGTGAGGGCATTCCTGTCCCGCACCTGTGCTACATGGATGGTCTTGAGGCTGCCGGCAACTGCCGCGCCTGTGTCGTCGAGATCGACGGCGAGCGTGTGCTGGCACCGTCGTGCTGCCGCCATCCGTCGAACAACATGAAGGTTTCCACCGACAGCGAGCGCGCCGTCAAGTCGCAGAAGATGGTGCTCGAGCTGCTGCAGTCGGACATGCCGGAGACCGAGTACACCCGTCACAACGAGGTGGATTTCTGGTCGCAGAAGCTCGGCCTCGGCAAGCCACGCTTTGCCCCGCGTGAGCAGCCGGCCATGGACCTGTCGCATCCGGCCATCGCGGTTAACCTCGACGCCTGCATCCAGTGCACGCGTTGTCTGCGCGCCTGCCGTGATGAGCAGGTTAACGACGTGATCGGCCTGTCTTTCCGTGGTGCCCACACCAAGATCGTGTTCGACATGGACGATCCGATGGGCGGCTCCACCTGCGTGGCCTGCGGCGAATGCGTGCAGGCCTGCCCGACTGGCGCCCTGATGCCGGCGCGCGAAGTGGCCCTGACGACGCCCGACAAACAGATCGATTCGGTCTGCCCGTTCTGCGGCATCGGCTGCCAGCTGACCTATAACGTCAAAGACAACAAGATTCTCTACGTTGAGGGTCGTGACGGTCCTGCAAACGAGAAACGTCTCTGCGTGAAAGGCCGTTACGGTTTTGACTACGCCCACCACCCGCACCGCCTGACCAAGCCGCTGATCCGCCGCGCCGATGCGCCCAAGAGCGGCGACTTCGTTATGGATCCGGATAGCGTCATGGATGTCTTCCGCGAAGCTACGTGGGAAGAGGCGCTGGAGATGGCAGGCGGCGGTCTGCGCAAGATTCGTGATGAGCACGGCAAGAAGGCGCTGGCCGGTTTCGGTTCGGCCAAGGGCTCGAACGAAGAGGCTTACCTGTTCCAGAAGCTGGTTCGCGTCGGTTTCGGCAACAACAACGTCGACCACTGCACGCGTCTTTGCCACGCCTCGTCGGTTGTGGCGCTGCTCGAAGGTATCGGTTCCGGCGCAGTGTCGAACCCGGTGATGGACGTTGCCAAGGCCGAAGTCGTGATCCTGATCGGTGCCAACCCGATCGTGAACCACCCGGTCGGCGCAAGCTGGATCAAGAACGCGGTCAAGGGCGGTACCAAGCTGATCGTCATGGATCCGCGTCGCACCGATATCGCACGTCACGCTCACCGCGTGCTGCAGTTCAAGCCCGACATGGATGTGCCGCTGCTGAACTCGATGATGAACGTCATCGTCAGCGAAGGCCTGGTCGACAAGGACTTCATCGCCAACCGCACCAGCGGTTACGAGGAGCTCGAAAAGAACGTTGCCCAGTACTCGCCGGAGAAGATGGCGCCGATCTGCGGCATCGACGCAGAGACCATCCGTTACGTCGCCCGTCTGTACGCCACCTCCAAGGCCTCGATGATCCTGTGGGGCATGGGTGTGTCGCAGCACGTGCATGGCACTGACAACGCTCGCTGCCTGATCGCCCTGTCGCTGATGACGGGCCAGATCGGCAAGCCGGGTTCGGGCCTGCATCCGCTGCGCGGCCAGAACAACGTGCAGGGCGCGTCCGACGCGGGTCTGATCCCGATGGTGTACCCGGACTATCAGAGCGTCGTCGATCCGGCGATTCGCTCGAAGTTCGCCAAGGCCTGGAGCGTGTCGGAGGAGTCGCTTGATCCCAAGCCGGGTCTGACCGTGGTGGAAATCATGCACGCAATTGATCGTGGTGAGATCCGCGGTATGTACGTGCAGGGTGAGAACCCGGCAATGTCCGACCCGGATGCCAACCACGCACGCCACAGTCTTGCGTCGCTCGATCTGCTGGTTGTTCAGGATATCTTCCTGACCGAAACCGCGTATCTGGCCGACGTGATCCTGCCGGCCTCCGCCTTCCCCGAGAAGGACGGCACCTTCACCAACACCGACCGTCTGGTGCAGATGGGTCGTGCCGCGATCAAGCCTCCGGGTGATGCGCGTCAGGATCTGTGGATTCTGCAGGACATGGCCAACAAGCTCGATTGCGGCTGGAACTACAAGCACGTGTCCGAAGTGTTCGACGAGATGCGCAAGACCATGCCGAGCATCGGTGGCATTACCTGGGACCGTCTGGAACGCGAGGATGCCGTTGTGTATCCGTGCGAGAAGGAAGGCGACCCCGGTCAGCCGGTGGTCTTCGTCGACAACTTCCCGACCAAGAGCGGTCGCGCACGCTTCGTGCCGGCGGATATCATTCCCGCAGCCGAACAGCCGGATACCGAGTTCCCGATGGTGCTGATCACCGGCCGTCAGCTCGAGCACTGGCACACGGGTTCGATGACCCGCCGCGCCTCCATGCTGGATGCGATCGAGCCGGATCCGACGGCGCAGCTGCATCCGCTGGACATGGCCCAGCTCGGGATTGCTCCGGGCGACCTGATCACCGTCGAGTCGCGTCGTGGCAAGGTTTCGCTGTGGGCGCGTGCCGAAGAAGGTACGCCGCGTGGTGCGGTGTTTGTGGCCTTCGCGTTCTATGAGGCGGCCATCAACACGCTGACCAACGCTGCACTCGACCCGGCCGCCAAGATTCCGGAGTTCAAGTACTGCGCAGTGCGTGTTTCCACCGGAGGCACGGAGCCCAAGCAGTCGAGCTACGGTGGTGGCAAGGCGCTGGAACTCATGCACTGAGCAAGAAGTTTGTGGCCGGGGAAACCCGGCCAGCCATGAAAAAAGCCCGGAGGTTTCTCCGGGCTTTTTGTTTGTGCGCGCCAGGAATCAGGCGTCTGCGACTTTCAGCACGATCTTGCCGATGTGCTGACTCGACTCCATCAGTGCATGTGCCTTGCCGGCCTCTTCAAGCGCAAAGGTCTGATAAACGACCGGTTTGATCTTGCCTGCATCCATCAACGGCCAAACGCGCTCACGCAACCGGGCGGCAATGGCGGCCTTGAAGTCGTCCGAGCGCGGCCGCAAGGTCGAGCCGGTGACCGTCAGACGCCGGATCAGGATTTGCCCCAGCGGTACTTCGGCCTTGCCGCCGCCAAGCAGTGCGATGAATACCAGCCGGCCATCATTGGCCAGGGCCTTGATCTCGCGGGGGACATAGT
Source organism: Pseudazoarcus sp. NS36 (assembly GCF_059703705.1). Lineage (NCBI taxonomy): Bacteria > Pseudomonadati > Pseudomonadota > Betaproteobacteria > Rhodocyclales > Zoogloeaceae > Pseudazoarcus > Pseudazoarcus sp. NS36. The sequence continues at coordinate 209,348 of NZ_BAAKJA010000004.1, forward strand.
CGCCGCCGACCATGTCGAGAATGACGTCAACGCCCTTGCCTTTGGTGGCTTCCTTGACGACCTCGACGAAGTCCTGGGACTTGTAGTTGATGCCGATTTCGGCGCCAAGCGACTCGCACGCACGGCATTTTTCGTCCGAGCCGGCAGTGGCAAACACGCGGTGACCCATGGCCGTAGCGATCTGGATGGCCGTTACGCCAATGCCCGACGTGCCGCCCTGCACCAGGAGGGATTCTCCTTCGGTCAGCTCGCCACGGTCAAAGACATTGCTCCAGACGGTGAAGCAGGTTTCGGGCAGTGAAGCGGCTTCCGTCGGCGTGTAGCCCTTCGGGATCGGCAGGCACTGCCCTGCGTGTGCGACGCAGTACTCGGCGTAGCCTCCGCCGTGCACGAGCGCGCAGACCATGTCACCCTTCTTCAGGGTGGTGGTGCTGAAGTCGCCGTCGACGATCTCCCCGGCGACTTCCAGGCCGGGCAGATCGGACGCTCCCGGAGGCACGGGGTAGCTGCCGGTGCGCTGCAGAACGTCAGGCCGATTCACGCCGGCGGCCAGCACGCGGATCAGCACCTCGCCTGACTTGTATTGCGGTACCGGCCGTTCGCACAGTTGCAGGACTTCGGGGCCGCCTGGCTGAGTGATTTCGATTGCGCGCATGATTGCGGGGCTCCTCTTTGCGTGTTGGGCGCAGCGCGTTACCGTGTGGGGTCGCGTGCTGCGCCGAAAACCGCCATTATATCCGGTCGTCCGAAGTGGTCCTGCCGCGGCGCTTCGTTATCCGTCGCATCTTTGCGTGATAATCCGGATTGTCAGCCATCTCGTGCAGTGATCCCGAAATGTTGACCGGCGTCATTGAAGGTCTTTTCGGCGCATGACTAAGATGCCCGCTCAAAATTTTTCGCCGTTGGTTGCCATCCTTCACGGTGCGCAAACCGGCTAGACCCGAACAAGTATTTGCGATTCCGCAATTTGGTATTGGAGGAGAAACCTGATGACTAAGGCGCTAGAAGGCGTTCGCGTTCTTGATTTCACACACGTGCAGTCCGGTCCGAGCTGTACTCAGCTCCTGGCCTGGTTCGGTGCAGACGTGATCAAGGTTGAGCGTCCCGGTGTAGGCGATGCGACCCGTGCGCAGCTGCGCGACATTCCCGGCGTGGACAGCCTGTATTTCACCATGCTGAACCACAACAAGCGCTCGGTGACGCTGGATACCAAGAACCAGAAGGGCAAGGAAGTTCTTGAACGCCTGATCAAACAGTGCGACATCATGGTCGAGAACTTCGCCCCGGGCGCACTCGATCGCATGGGTTTTACCTGGGAGCGCATCCAGGAGCTGAACCCCAAGATGATCCTGGCTTCGGTCAAAGGTTTCGGTCCCGGTCCTTATGAAGACTGCAAGGTCTATGAGAACGTCGCCCAGTGCACCGGCGGTTCGGCTTCCACCACCGGTTTCGAGGACGGTCCCCCGATGGTGACCGGCGCTCAGATCGGTGACAGCGGTACCGGTCTGCACCTCGCCCTGGGCGTGGTCACTGCGCTGTACCAGGCCAAGGTCACCGGCAAGGGGCAGAAAGTGCTGGCCCCGATGCAGGATGCCGTACTGAACCTGTGCCGCGTCAAGCTGCGCGATCAGCAGCGTCTTGAGCGCACCGGCACAATGAAGGAGTATCCGCAGTATCCGAACGGCGAGTTCGGCGATGCCGTGCCGCGTGCCGGCAACGCCTCTGGCGGCGGTCAACCGGGCTGGATCCTGAAGTGCAAAGGCTGGGAAACCGACAACAACGCCTACATCTACTTCATCACCCAGGCTGCGGTGTGGGAGTCAGTGTGCAAGGTCATCGGCAAGGATGAGTGGATCAGTGATCCGGAGTACGCCACGCCGGAGGCTCGCCTGCCCAAGCTGGTGTCGATCTTCGCAACGATCGAGGAGTGGACCAAGACCAAGACCAAGTTCGAGGCCATGGATATCCTCAACAAGTACGATATCCCTTGCGGTCCGATCCTGTCGATGAAAGAGATTGCCTACGAACCGTCGCTGCGTGCCACCGGTACCATCGTGGAAGTCGATCACCCGGAACGTGGCAAGTACCTGACCGTCGGCAACCCCATCAAGCTGTCCGGCAGCCCCACCGAGGTGACTCGTTCGCCGCTGCTGGGTGAGCACACTGATGAGGTGCTGGCGCAGCTGGGCTACAGCGCCGACGAGATTGAAGCGATGCGCACCGAGAAGGCAATCTGACCGGTAGTTCGCAGGCTGTCTAGAACGACCCGGTACAGGTACCCCTGCGCCGGGTCGTTTGCCGTCAGCGCGCCATGCAATAATGAGTCCCGTTGCGCAGCCACCATGGCTGCGAATGGTTTCAAACCTTAGGAATCAGTGGAAGCAATATGAACCATCAGGAGTTTGTCGACGCCTACCAGAACGGCACCTTGAACGCGTTCATGCCACAAGTCACCGCTGAGAATTACCTCAAACAGCGTCTGTGGTTGCCGCTGTTTACGCTGCCAGTGCTGGGGGCGGGGGTCGGGCTGGTGCTGATTGGCTGGTACATCACGGGCGTGCTGGTCTTCCTCGCCGGCTACATCATTCCGCGCATGGTCAAGCGCAATGCCGTTTCCATCCTGATGTACCAGGCCCTGCATGATGCGGGCGTCTATCAGGATCTGCGCGAAGCCGGGGTGCTTGAGGTTCGTGAGTAATAGCCCCTCGCCCGCCGGCGAAGGTGGCGGAGCTGGCCAGCTCGGAGCGGGTCAGCTGGCGGATGGCTTCGGTCCGTGGAATCCTGGGCTCGGCCCCGAAGTTCCGCGCCAGTTTCTGCCGCTGTCGACCATCTTCCGTCCCGAGAACGTGTTCACCAGTATTGAACACGCGCATGAGTGTCGTGATTTCACCGGTCTCGAGCTGCAGGAGCTGGTGGTGTTTCGGCCCGAGAGGCTGGTGCTTCACGAGCTCCTGATACGCATCACCGCCGATCTTTCCGTTCCCGCCGGCAGTCGTTACGAAGAGCTCGGCATCAACTTCCGTGAAATGGCTGATCGCATCCGCGCGGGCTGGATCGCCCCTCGGATGGGCGATCTCGTGGCCGAGTACGATCGGATCCGTATTGAGATTGATGCCTTCATCCTCAAGGTGCTGGATGAGACGCTGTTCCGCACGGGCGCGGTCGAAGTCAAGCAGACCGGGATGCTGTCGCGACTTGGCCGTTTGTTCGGCAAGGATCGCGCGGGCACTCCCGACGTCAGGGATCACGGCCCCGAGCACGAAGAACGCGTGCGTCGCGAGTGGGCCAGGATGTCGGGCGAGGATGGCGATGCCCTGCGCCGGGCGGTGTACCGCGCCCTGTCGCGCGCAGTGTCGGCCATGCATATCAAGCATGGCCGAATGTGGGCGGATCGGGAGGTGCTGGCTTCGTTGGCTGCCGGCATGGCTGCCAATGATTATGGAAGTGAAGCCATCGGTGGGCTGATCGAGCCGTTGGTGCATGAGGCCGCCGGCCAGCAGGGGTATGCAGTGCTGCCGGCTCAGGCCCAGCCTGTCGTGCTCAACACCAAGGGGGCGTCGGCATCCGGTAAGAGCACTTTACGGCCGATGCAGGAGCGGCTGGTTCAGCGGGTTGGTGCGCAGTGGTCGGACTTCGCTCTGATCAGTCCGGATATCTGGCGCAAGTATCTGCTCGATTATGCTTCTCTGGGCCCAGCCTACAAGTACGCTGGTGCACTGTCCGGGATCGAGCTTGAGATCATCGACCACAAGCTCGACCGCTACATGGCGCGCAAGGCCGAAGGCGGAAACATGTCGCACTTGTTGATCGACCGGTTTCGCTTTGACAGTTTTGCACTCGATTCGGACAAGGCAGGCAGCAACCTGCTGACCCGGTTCGGGCACTTGATCTACATTTTCTTCATGATCACGCCGCCACAGCAAACGGTAGAACGTGCGTGGTTGCGGGGCCTTCAGTTCGGTCGTTTCAAGTCGGTGGAAGATCTGCTTGCGCACAACGTAGAGGCCTTCTCGGGCATGCCCGAGATCTTCTTCACCTGGGCGCTGCGCACGACCAAGTCCGTGCATTACGAGTTCCTCGACAACAGCGTGCCCAAGGGTGAAACACCGCTTACCGTGGCGTTTGGCTGGAACGGTAGCATGAACATCCTGGATGTGAAGGGGTTGATCGACGTTGACCGCTTTCGCAAGATCAACGTCCATGCCGAAAGCCCCGAGGCCGTCTACCCACCGTCCGAGCAGATGGCCGTAGAGCAAAATGCCTTGTTCCTGCTGCAATGCATCCGACGCCTTCCAAGCGTGAATTTTGTCTTGCGCGAAAGCGGCAGGGTGTATGCACGGTTTGAGTCCGCCAAGCTTGATTGGGTCGATCCGGATGGACTGGATGAGGCGCTGCAGGATGCCGAGACCAGAGGGGCGCTGCAGGTCGTAGCGCCGGAGATTTTTGCTTCACCGCGTGCAGACCCGCAGGCGGCGCAATGTCAGCGTGAGGTGCTTGCCGGTGCACGCTTTCATACACTGGGACGCTGGGGCGGCGCCTAGAACTTTTTCCTGAAAAGACGTCCTAAGACGACTTTGCGAATCGTGGAGCTGCAATGAAACCGTTTTCCGTCGACATCTATTCCGACGTCGTCTGTCCTTGGTGCTATGTTGGCAAACGCTACATCGACAAGGCCTTTGAGTACTACGCCAGTGCCTATGAAGGTGAGCGCCAGCCCGAGGTGCGTTGGTTGCCGTTCATGCTCAATGCGTCGTTGCCGCGCGAGGGTGTGGATCGCGAGGACTATCTCAAGCACAAGTATCCAGGACGCGCGAATGACCCGAACCTCTTCGCCGATGCCATCAAGGCAGCGCAGCGGCAGGGGATAGAGTCCCGCTTCGACCTGATTCAGGTTCAGCCCAACACAATGGATGCGCATCGTCTGATGCGATTTGCGGAGCAGCGCGGCAAGCGCGCTGCCGTTGCGGAGCCGCTCTATCGCGCTTACTTCGTGGAGGGGCGGAATCTGTCAAGCCACGACGTGCTCGGGGAGATCGGGGTTGCTTGCGGGCTGGATGCAGCCGAATTGCGCGCTTATCTCGCCAGCGACGTTGATGTTGAGTGGGTCAAAGGGGTTGACCAGGAAGCCAAGCGACTTGGCATCACGACTGTTCCGTTTCTCGTGCTTAACGGCAAAAAGGGGTTCTCTGGCAATCAGGCGCCTGACAAGATTCTCGATGCGCTGAAATGGGCGCGCCGGGACGCAGCACGCCCGGAGTGGCTCCCGTCGTTCTTTTGAGCGCTGTTGGGGTTTGCCCCGATGAGCGCTCCTGCTGCGTTGGCCTGTCTTTCTGAGGGGCGGGGCGGAGTCGAAAAGGGGTCTGTGTAAGATTCACGTAAGCCCTTTTGTAGTGCGGTTTTTGAGAGTTTTCAAGAATCCCGATTGGCATTATTGAATGCCGTTCGGGATTTTTTTTTGCGCCCAGTAAATGACATTAGGATGGTCTGAAGTCCGTCGTCTACAAACCCCTAGCGTTTACCCCAATTTTTCTTCCGGGCGATGCGTGCGACCTTGAATCCCGCGTCGTTGCTGAACCAAGTACTGTGAGCAAATGTTGACGTCCGTCAAGATTCGGCCGAGGAAAAGCTTGCTTCGACTGCAGCATCCTTTATCCTTTTATCAACGAGGTTTATCGCTGCCTCAGAAAAAGTACTAAGACAAACCGTAGCTCCGACTGTTCCGGTCGGGGTGGCGGAAAGCGAATCGGAAGACCCGGAAAAGCATCCGGAACGTCCGGTAATCACCTAAGGAGGATCATCAATGAAGTCTATCAACAAGACCATCCCCGTCCTGACCACCCTTGCCGCCGCAGTTGCTTTCGGCGCCCCGATCGCTGCCAGCGCCGCCTGGGAACCGACCAAGCCGGTCGAGTTCATCATCCCGGCTGGTACCGGCGGTGGTGCTGACCAGATGGCCCGCTTCATCCAGGGCGTTATCGTCAAGCATGATCTGATGAAGCAGCCGCTCGTCGTGGTGAACAAGTCCGGTGGTGCGGGCGCAGAAGGCTTCCTGTACGTCAAGAACGCCAAGAACGACGCCCACAAGATGATCATCACGCTGTCGAACGTGTTCACCACGCCGATGGCTACGGGTATTCCGTTCAACTGGTCCGACCTGACTCCGGTCAAGATGCTGGCGCTTGACCAGTTCCTGCTGTGGGTGCACGCCGATACGCCGTACAAGACGGCCAAGGACTACACCAGCGCCGTCAAGGAAGCCGGCCCGGGCAAGTTCCGCATGGGCGGTACCGGTTCCAAGCAGGAAGACCAGATCATCACCGTGGCCCTGCAGGAATCCACCGGTGCCCAGTGGACCTACGTGCCGTACAAGGGCGGTGGCGCTGTGGCAACCCAGGTGGTCGGCAAGCACGTCGACTCCTCGGTCAACAACCCGCTGGAAGCCGTCTCCCAGTGGCGTGGTGGCGCGCTGCGTCCGCTGTGCCTGTTTGATGCTCAGCGCAGCACCTACACCAACAAGGTTACGGAAACGACGGCTTGGTCCGACATCCCGACTTGCAAAGAAGGTGGTGTTGACGTGGTCTACCAGATGCTGCGCGGCATCATGGCTGCCCCGGGCGTGTCGCAGGACGTGGTCGACTACTACGTCAGCGTGTTCGAGAAGGTCATGGCCACGGAAGACTGGAAGAAGTTCATGGAAACCGGTGCTTTCAACCAGACCACCATGCACGGTGCTGAATTCACGGCTTGGCTCAAGGACGCTGAAGCGACCCACCGCAAGCTGATGGAAACTGCGGGCTTCCTCGCGAAGTAAGCAAAGTTCACGCCCGGCCTCCTCCGGCCGGGCGTGTTGCTCTTTGGTAAAAACGCGTGCGCTCCGGTGAGAACCGTTGCGCACGTAATATTGTTAGGCCGTCCTCCCGGTTTGAGCCTTTTACGTACTTGAGGTAACAACGAATGGAACAAGATCAGGCCACGCATGGCGATGACAAGTCTCTGGTTTCGACCCGGGCCATGGACATCGCAACTGCGTTGTTCTTTATCCTGCTTGGCGCAATCGTCATTTATGACTCGCTGCGTCTGGGCAACTCATGGGGCGACATGGGCCCCGAATCCGGCTACTTCCCGTTCTATATTGGCTGCTTGCTGATCTTCGGTGCTGCACTGATCATCCTGTCCGCCATTGCACCGGGTAACAAGGCAACGGGCGACTCATCTTTCGTCACCCGCGGTCAGATCAAGTCGGTCATCAAGGTGTATATCCCGACCGTGGTCTATGTACTCCTGATGAGCTACATCGGTCTGTATGCTGCAGCAGCGCTGTACATCATCGGCTTCATGATGCTGAACGGCGGATATTCGTTTGTCCGCACGTTGCCGTTCGCGGTCATCGTTCCGACTCTCATCTTTGGGATGTTCGAAATCTGGTTCCTGGTTCCGCTTCCGAAGGGCCCGATCGAGGCTGCTCTGGGCCTCTGATTCTGCCTAGGATTTTTCGTTCAACCAGCTATGACACCGTGGAGCAACACGGTGGAGAAGACTAAAAAGGAGTAGGGAAGTGGAAGAATTAGGACTTCTTTTGGGGGGGATGCAGACCGTCCTGACCCCCATGAACGTTTTGCTGATGTTTGTCGGCATTTTCCTCGGGGTGCTGATGGGCGTGTTGCCGGGTCTCGGCGGCGCCAACGGTATCGCGATTCTGCTGCCGCTGACGTTCAGCATGGAGCCGGTATCGGCCATCATCATGTTGTCGTGCATCTACTGGGGCTCGCTGTTCGGCGGCGCCATCACGGCAATCATCTTCAACATTCCGGGATGTTCGTATTCGGTTGCGACAACCTTCGACGGCTATCCGCTTGCAAAGCGCGGCATGGCCGGTGAAGCGCTGACCACGTCGTTTACCGCTTCGTTCATCGGTGCGTTCTTCGCGATCCTGCTGATCACGTTCCTCGCTCCGATCATCGCTGAGTACGCGCTGCGCTTCGGTCCGCCGGAATACTTCGCGATCATGTGCGTGACCTTCGCTGCTTTCATGTCGATGGGCAAAGAAGCGGCTTCCAAGGTGCTCGTCGCAGCCATGTTCGGTTTTGCACTGGCCTGCGTCGGTATGGACGTTGTGACCGGTGCGCTGCGCATGACCTTCGGTACGTCCGAACTGATGCGTGGTTTCGAGTTCCTGATTGCCGTTATCGGTATGTTCGGCCTCGGCGAGATTCTCGTTTCGATGGAAGAGGGCCTGTCCTTCAAGGGTGTGGCCGCCAAGATCGATCCGAAGATCGTGCTGAAGACCTGGGGCATGCTCGGCAAGCACTGGGCCAACTTCCTGCGCTCGATGATCCTGGGTTCCTGCCTCGGTATCGCTCCGGCGGGTGCTACCCCGGCCTCCTTCATGGCCTACGGTATCTCCAAGAAGTTCTCGAAGAATGGCGACAAGTTCGGTACGGGTGAGCTCGACGGTCTGATCGGTCCGGAAACGGCCAACAACGCCGCCGGTACGGCCGCGCTGCTGCCGATGCTGACCCTGGGTATCCCGGGTTCGCCGACGGCTGCCGTGCTGCTGGGTGGTCTGATGATCTGGGGTCTTCAGCCGGGTCCGCTGCTCTTCACCGAGCAAAAGGATTTCGTGTGGGGCCTGATCGCTTCGATGTACCTCGGTAACCTCGCGGGCCTGATCGTCTGCTTGACCACCGTGCCGCTGTTTGCCGCGATTCTGCGCGTACCGTTCTCGATCATTGCTCCGATCATCCTGATCGCGTGCTCGATCGGTGCCTACACCGTGGCCAACGCCATGGGCGACGTGTGGTACATGCTGGTGTTCGGCGTGCTGGGCTACGTCATGAAGAAGCTCAAGTACCCGCTGGCTCCGATCGTTCTGGCACTCGTGCTGGGTGGCGGTACGGAGAACGCCTTCCGTCAGGCCATGTTGATGTCCAACGGCGAGATGGGTATCTTCTTCGCCAACGGCATCGTTTCGACGATCATGACGATCGCGATCATCCTCGCGGTGCTGCCGATCTTCACGGCGCTGTATCAGAAGCTTTATGTGTCGAAGAAAATGGCGACCGATTCAGCTTCCTGATTGAATCTGTGAGCCAAAACGACCCGCTTCGGCGGGTCGTTTTTTTTTTGTAGTGATGGAATTTCACCTTCGGAGGTCTGAAATGCCCGTTATTGCAATGAACCAGGAGATGGGGTCGCTTGGAAAGGATGTAGCTCAGGCGTTGTCCGAAGAGTTGGGGCTCTCGCAGGTGACCCACGAAGTCGTGGATCATGTGGCCGACAAGATGCACAAGCGCAAAAGCCTGATCCGACGTGTCATGGAGGGCAGGGCCGGCATGCTTGATCGCATGTCGACAAACTCCCGCAACGTATCGACCTATGTTGCTGAAGAGGTCTATGAGCTTGCCGCGCGCGGGAATGTCATCATCCGTGGGTGGGGAGCAACCTATCTGCTACGCAGCATTCCTCATATTCCCTGCGTGCGCGTTTGCGCGTCGCTGGAGAGCCGCTTGGCGTGGATGATGCAGCGGCTTGATACCGATGACGAGGAGCTCGTTCGGCAAGAGCTCAAGCGCAGCGATGCAGCGCACACCCACAACATGAACGTGCGCTTCGGCGTGGGCTGGGGCGATCCCTTGCTGTACGACATGGTCTTGAATACGGACAGGGTGTCGGTTGCTGCCTGTGTTGATCAGATCAAGCTTCTGCTGTCTCAGCCGGGCTTTCAGGAGACGGATGAGTCCCGTAGAACGCTCGCAAACGCGACGCTTGAGGCCCGTGTAAGGGCCGCTCTGCGCAGCGACGATGAGACGGATCACGTCAATGTAGTGATATCTGCCAGTGACGGGGGAGTCAGGCTGGAAGGCGTTGTGGTAGATGAAGGCGAGCGCACCGCCGCAGAGCGTGTGGTGGGTGGTGTCACCGGAGTGTTGTCGGTGCAGTCCGCTCTACGGTTGATTTCGAGCAGCCTGCGGGACGGTGAATGAGCGACGATACATGTGAAAACGGCCTGCAGGGCCGCTCACTTGTATTCGGTAGGGTCGTCCAGGCCTGCCGTTTCAAAGCCTTCGCGACGCAAACGGCAGGCGTCGCATGAGCCACAGGCGAGGCCGTCTTCGCTGGACTGGTAGCAAGAAACGGTCATGGAATAGTCGATACCCAGCGACGTGCCGCGTCGGATGATTTCGGCTTTAGACAGATGCATCAACGGCGCATGGATACGCAAGCGAGCGCCTTCGACAGCGCTGCGTGTGGCGAGGTTGGCCATGGCTTCAAAGGCGCGGATGTACTCCGGGCGACAATCCGGGTAGCCCGAATAATCCACCGCATTCACACCAATGAAGATGTCGTTCGCGCCGACAACTTCGGCCCAGGCCAGGGCCATCGAAAGCATCACCGTATTGCGTGCCGGAACGTAGGTTACCGGGATCCCGCTACCGGCTTCGCCGCCGACCGGGACCTTGATGCTCGGATCCGTGAGCGCCGAGCCACCGAACTGCCCTAGGCTGACATTGGCGAGGCGGTGTTCGCGCGCCTTGAAGTGCTGTGCGATCCTGCGTGACGCTGACAGCTCCGCGGCATGACGTTGTCCGTAGGCCACAGACAGGGCATAGCAGTCGTATCCGGCATCTCGTGCGATGGCCAGACAGGTCGTTGAGTCGAGTCCGCCGGACAGCAGAATGACAGCGGATCGGTGGCTGCGTTCGTTCATGTGGTGATCTGTTTAGCGGCCGCGAGCGTCGTGCCAGAGAATCTTGTGCAGTTGAAGCTGGAAGCGCACGGGCAGTCGATCACGAACGACCCACTCTGCAAGCCTTTCAGCCGATAAGGCGCCATGCACCGGAGAGAACAGGATCGAGCACTTCTGGGCAAGGGCGTGGTTTGCAACCAGTTCGCGGGCCCACTGATAGTCGTGCTCGTCCGCCAGTACGAACTTGATTTCATCGCGTTCATCGAGTTCGTCGAGGTTCTCCATGCGGTTCCGTGCGAGCTCACCGGAACCGGGGGCCTTCAGGTCCATGATGCAGGAAACACGCGGATCGACGCCAGCGATGTCGAGTGCTCCGCTGGTTTCGAGAGACACCGATAGGCCGGCATCGCACAGTCGTGCAAGAAGTGTCAGACAGGCTTTCTGAGCGAGGGGCTCGCCGCCGGTCACGCAAACGTGCCTGAGCCCGCACGCAAGAACATGGGTGACGATGTCATCAATCGCCCAGTTGCTGCCGCCCTGAAAGGCGTACTCGGTATCACACCAGGTGCACCGCAAAGGACAGCCCGTGAGTCTTACAAAGACCGTGGGCAGCCCGACACGCGATGACTCACCCTGAACGGATGAGAATATTTCGGTAATGCGCAGCGATTCGTCGCGTTGCGCGGCACGTGCATTCATCCGGCTTCAGCACAAGGCCTACGGCTGGACGCGCTGACGCGCGACCTGAGCTGCAGAACTTTCGGGATGGCGCGCGATGATCTGAGCCAGCGTGTCCTGTGCGGCACGACGCTCACCAAGCAGCAATTGACTGTTGGCAAGCCCCAGCATGGCGTCAGGGACGATGGCGTCATTCGGCCAGGTTTTGACGATGGTGTCGAACAGCGAACGCGCTGCGGCTACTTCCTTGGCTTGAAGTGCTGCGTTGCCGGCCCAGAAGTGGGCGTTCGGCAAGAAAGCACTCTTCGGGTAGTCGGCGATGAACGTTCGGAAGGCATTAAGCGATTCCGCATGCTTGCCATTCTTGAGCAGTTCGAGCGATGCCTCATAAGCCGCAGATTCAGCGGCCGGGTTGACGGCGGTTGCTGCGCCGGGAGCGGTGCTTCCGGACACTCCGCTTGTTTCAAGCTTGAGGATTCGAGCGTCGAGATCGACGTAGAAATCCTGCTGCCTGGATCGGAGCGATTCGATTTCGTGCGTAAGCAACTCAACCTGACCGCGGAGCTTGGCAATCTCTTCGCGAAGCGCCGCGTTCTGATTGAGTAGGTCGAAATGCGCCCGGCTCGTGGTGTTGAACCGGGCGTTCATTTCTTCCCGCAAGGCGGTGACTTGCCTCGATTCAGATGATCCGAAAACTTGCGCCTGCACGGAGCCCGCGCACGCGAGCGTGAGCAGCAGCGCGGTGGTGAGGCGCTTGGTCATCAGAATTCGCCGGAGTAGAGGATGTCGGAACGGCGGTTCTCACCCCAGCAGCTTTCAGTCTGCTCGGTGCAGCGGGGCTTTTCTTCGCCGAGGCTGACGGACTCGACCTGGGCGTCATTCACGCCGAGCAGGACCAGCGCGCGCTTGACGGCTTCGGCACGCTTCTGGCCGAGGGCGACGTTGTACTCGCGGCTGCCGCGTTCGTCGGTATTGCCCTGGATCAGCATGCGCATCTGACCGTTGGCCTTGAGGAAAGCGGCATGTGCTTCAACCAGCGAAGCAAACTCAGGCTTGATGACGAAGCTGTCGAAGTCGAAATACACGGTGCGACTGGACAGGATGTGGTTGGGGTCCGTCAGCGCAGCGATACCGCCGGTGGCGCCAGCAGTGGCGGCATCGACGCCGCTACCGAGCGAGCCCATCTGATTGCGCGAGACCGAAGCATCGGAAACCGCGGCGCTCGAGGTGCCGTTGCCCGAGGCACCAGCCGACCCGGTGGCCTTGTCCCCGGTTCCACTGCAAGCGATCAGCAGGGATGCGAGAAGTGCCGGCAGGAGAACTTTTTTCATGTGTATTCCCTTGTGTTTGGAAAACCGATGACTTCATGTCATCGGGAGATTGGCCCCCAGGCGGGCTCTCGGATTTCTGCCGCCTGAATCGTCAGTCGCTGCCGCACGCGACCGTCTGAAGATACTGCCGAAAGAACACCGCGGCTTGCGTTCCCCGAAGCATAAAGGATCATGCGCCCATTGGGGGAGAAGCTGGGAGATTCTACACCTTCCTCGTTGGTCAGGATGACGCTGCGACCCGATGAGAGGTCCAGCAGAGCCACCTGTGAGCGTCCGTCCCGGCGCGCAGTGTACGCGAGCTGGCGCCCATCCGGCGAGAGCCGGGGCGTAACGTTGTATGGCCCGTCAAAGGTCACGCGTTGCAGCGGGCCACCATCTACGCTGACACGATAAATCTGCGGGCTACCGCCCCGGTCGGAAGTGAAGTAGATCCACTTTCCGTCGGGCGACCAGGTCGGCTCGGTGTCGATGCTTTGGGATGTCAGGAGGCGTCGCAGGCCCGTGCCGTCGGCATTGATGATGTAGATCTGCGATGGACCGTCCTTGGTCAGCACAACCGCCAGTCGGGAGCCGTCCGGTGACCATGCAGGGGCCGAGTTGGAGCCGCGGAAGTTGGCGATCTGCTGACGGCGCCCGGTGGGCAGGTCGTGAATGTAGATGATCGGTTTCTTGGCCTCAAACGATACATAGGCCAGGCGCTTGCCATCCGGTGACCAGGTGGGCGAGATGATTGGCTCTCGCGATATCAGGGCGGGCTGCGGATTGGCGCCGTCGGCGTCTGCAATCTGCAATTCGTGTCGCTGACCCTTCACGACGACATAGGCAATGCGGGTCGAGAAGTACCCGGGCTCGCCAATCAGTTTCTCGTACACGAAATCCGCGATGCGATGAGCGGTAATCCGGTTCTGGCGGGCGTTCATGTGCAGCGACAGGGCGCCGATCTCGGTGCGCCGGTGCGCGTCGAACAGGCGAACGCGAGCGCCGAAGCGGCCGTCGCTGAGCCGAACAACCGATCCGGTAAGCACGGCATCAGCACCCTTGCCTCGCAGTGCGGACAGATCGGGGATGACGGATTCAGGAAAGCTCGCCAGACCGGTATCGATCAGGCCGAACAGGCCGCTACGCTCGAGGTCGGCGCGCACGATGTCACTGACGCTGTCGGGCAGGGCACCTTCGTTTTCAAGGAGCGGGATGGCAACCGGGTAGCGGGTTGAGCTCGAGCCGGTAATTTCGATCGAGAGTTGCGCGTGCGCGAGTGCCGAAATCATCAGCAGGCCAGCACACATCAGGTTGCGGATCGCAGACATGGTCGTCCTGTCAGGTAGCGGGTTTCGAAAAGTATAGCCAAGCACGTGTGTTGCCCCTGTGTCCCGATGTTTCGGCAGCCGAGGGCAGAGTCCTTCGGCCGGAGGCATTCGTTCATTCGAGCAGCGGTTTGAAAGTCAGGTCAAGCTCACGGTCGAACAACGCACGATTGTTCGGCAATGGCAACGGGCTGGCGTTGCGAATGGCCCGTTCGATAGCCGCATCCAGCGCGGGGTTGCCTGAACTGCGCGTCAGTTCGATGGCGGCAACTGAACCATCCGGTCGCTGGATGACCCGGAAGCGCGCCTCGGGGTTCCCGACCAGGTTGGGCGGGATGATGAGCTGGCTGCGCACATGCAGACGGATCATGTTGACGTACTCACCCATCTCGGCGCTCGAGCGTGCGCTGGCCGCCTGCGCGCGGCGCATTTCCTGATCGAGCATGCGCGTCATGTCCGGCATCATCGGCTCGGGTGTCGGCTCCGGTTTGGGCGGAGGCGGCGGTTCCGGCTTGGGCGCGGGCTTCGGGGGCTCCGGTTTGGGTGGCTCGGGCTTGGGCTCGGGCTTGGGCGGAGGCGGTGGTTCGGGCTTCGGCTCCGGTTTGGGCGGCTCGGGTTTCGGCTCAGGCTTCGGCGGAGCTTCGGGTTTCGGTTTTGGGGGCTCGGGCTTTGGCTCCGGTTTGGGCGGAGGCGGCGCCGGCTTCGGCTCTGGTTTGGGAGCAGGTTTCGGCTCGGGCTTTGGCTCCGGTTTGGGCGGAGGCGGTGGTTCCGGCTTGGGTTCGGGTTTCGGCGGCTCGGGCTTCGGTTCTGGCTTCGGTTCGGGCGGGCGTGCGACCGGGGTCGCAGGCCGGCTTTCCGGCTGCGGTGCTCCGATGAGGTCTACTTCCAGCGCGGGCGGCGGCTTGAGCTCCCAGCTCACGCCAATGAACAGGAACACGGCGAGGGCTGCGTGTACGACGATCGCCAGGATCATCGACCACAGCTTGTCAGCCGTGGCCGCAGTCGCGGAGGGCGGCCGCTCGTCGATCATCGTCCGTTGCCGAACTGGGTTTGCAGACTGGCCTTGGCGAAGCCGATGGTACGCAGGGTGTCGAGTGTCGTGATGACCCGGTCGTACTCGATCTTCTTTTCGGCCGCCACGATGATGGGCTGGTCGGGGTTGGCGGCATGCATTTCTGTCAGCACGCGCTGTAGCTGGCTGGCTCCCATCTTCTCGAATTGCACGCTGGGGCTGCGTTGCAATTCCAGGCCCTCACGCGTGACCCGAACCGTAGCCGCTTCCGGCGGCGGGGTGGATACATTGGAGGCATTCGGCACATCGATCGAGCCGGTCTGGATCATTGGTGCGGTGACCATGAAGATCACGAGCAGGACCAGCATCACGTCGATATACGGCACGACGTTGATCTGGTTCATGAGACGACGCTGGCGCATGCGCTACTCCTTGTCCGGCTTAGCGCAGATGGCGTTGAAGGATGTTCGAGAACTCTTCCATGAAACTCTCGAAGCGGATGCCGATGCGGTCGATATCGTGCGTGAAGCGGTTGTACGCGACAACGGCCGGGATGGCAGCGAACAGGCCGATGGCCGTGGCCACCAGCGCTTCGGCAATGCCCGGAGCAACGAGCGACAGGGATGCCGAACTGACGTTGGCCAGGCCGCGGAAGGCGTTCATGATGCCCCACACCGTGCCGAGCAGGCCGATGTACGGCGCAACGGAGCCGACCGAGGCGAGGAAGGCCAGGTGGGCTTCGAGGTCGTCCATCTCACGTTGCTGCGTTGCACGCATGGCGCGACGTGAGCCGTCGAGAATGGCTGCGTGATCGTGGCTCTTGGCGCGCAGTTTGGTGAACTCGCGGTATCCGGCCTCGAAGATGCGTTCCATCCCGGCTGTGCCATTTCGTGCTGAAGAGGCCTGCTGGAACAGCGAGTTGAGGTCGCCCCCGCTCCAGAAGTCACGCTCAAACCGTGCTGTGCGCGAGCGCATGGCTCGGATCTGGAACCATTTGCGGAAAATCCAGTACCAGGACATGACCGACAGCAGGGCCAGCAGCGCCATGACAAGCTGGACGAGCAGGCTCGCCTCGCCGATCAGATACAGGATGGAGAGGTTCTCGTTAGGGTTCATTTTGAATTGGCTGTATCAGGCAACAGGGCGCGTAGCGCCGCGGGAATGGCAATGGGGCGGCCGCGTAGGGTGTCTAGGCTGGCCACAGAGATGCGGGAGTCAAACAGAAGTTCCTCTCCGCGCAACACGCTTTGGGCAAATTCGATGCTTGCACGTCCGATATCGGAGACTTGTGTGGCGATGGTCAGCATGTCATCGAGCCGAGCGGGGGCCAGATATCGCGCCTCGACCGAGCGCACGACAAATGCCACATTGTGTGTGCTCAGCATGTCATGTTGCTCGAAGCCCAGTTCGCGCAACCATTCGGTTCGCGCGCGCTCACAGAAACGCAGATAGTTTGCGTAGTAAACGACGCCGGCCGCATCGGTGTCCTCGTAATAGACCCGGGCAGAAATGGTGGTTGAGCCGTCCCCGGGGACGGGTTGCAGCCTGACTCTGGTGCGCATTTACACATTCTATCCGGGGGAGCCCCGGTCGTGTGTGTGTGCAATGCACAATCCGTTTCCAAGGGTAACCGTTGGCCCTGGCGGCCTCCCTTTTTATGGGTGAGGTGCTATTCTTTGGCACTTTTTTACAAAACGCGTGTTCATTTACGACAGAATCAGGCGTGGCAGTCAATCCAAAGCGAAAATCCCCCAGTCCTTCGATCGATTCGGAGCCGCCATCCAGCATGCTGGATGAGGATCTGTTGTCGCTGAATGAATGTGCAGGGCTGGTTGAAGTCCAGGAAGTCAGTACCGGCATCGGCTCCGTGTGTGAAGAAGTCGCGGTCCTGTACGCCAACGGCAATGTCCGGGAGGCGGAGGCCCTGCTGGATGCCCTGCTGCGTGATGAGACGCATGCCGGCAACGAGTGGCCGTGGACGATGTTGCTCGATCTTTACCGGCTGACGGGTCAGCGTGAGCGCTTTGAGGCGCGCGTGATCGAGTACGCCACGCGTTTCGAACGTTCTCCCCCGCCCTGGAAGGATATGTCCGCTGCGGCTGCCCCGAAGGCGCGAGCGTCCGGCGCCACGGCGGTCAACCTGAGTGGCAATCTGGCTGCCGGTGTTTCCCGCCAGCTTGCCCCGTATCTCGTGATCGGCCAGCGCAATGGCGCGGTGCGTCTTGATCTGCAGACGGTGCGTGGAGCCGACGACGAAGGGTGTCAGGAGGTGCTCGAGGCGATTGCGCAGATGCGCAGGGAGCGCGTCAAGGTCTCGCTGGGCAATGTCGGCAAGCTGGCCGATGCGCTCGCCGGGCGGGTCGTGGTGGGGACACCTGATCAACAGCCGGCGTGGCGCTTGTTGCTCGAACTGCTGCAGCACGCAGGGGATCAGGATCGTTTCGAGCAGTACGCCCTCGATTACGCGATCACCTTTGAAGAGTCTCCGCCCTCCTGGGCGCCGGTGGCGGCGGTCGCGGAAGTGGCTCCGCAGGCGGAAGCCGTGGTCAGCGCGCCGGCTGCGGATACGGTGAGCTTCGAGGGTGAAGTCATTGGCGGCGGTAGTGGCGTGTTCGGGCGTCTTGTCGAGCTTTCCGAGAAACGCACCGATCTTGCCATTGACTGTACGCGTTTGCGGCGCATGGACTTTGTCAGCGCCGGTACCTTGTTCAACGTGTTGTCGACCTTGCAGGCCAAGGGGCGGCACGTAACCTTGCGCAACGTCAATGCCATGGTGCTGGCGCTGTTGCATGTCATGGGCGTCGGTCAGGTCGCCAAGATCATTCCGCGCTCTTGAGCGCATCCGGATTATTCAAGGCAGTACATGGAGCAATATCACGGCACGACCATCCTGTCCGTGCGGCGCGGGCGCCACGTTGCGCTCGGCGGCGACGGGCAGGTCACTCTGGGCAATATCGTCATCAAGGCCAGCGCCCGCAAGGTGCGTGCGATCTACGATGGTCGCATTCTCGTAGGCTTTGCAGGCGGTACGGCCGATGCTTTTACGCTGGTCGAGCGCTTCGAGGCCAAGTTGGAGAAGCATCAGGGCAATCTGCTGCGCAGCGCGGTGGAGCTGGCCAAGGACTGGCGTACCGATCGCATGCTGCGCCGGCTGGAAGCCATGCTGGCCGTTGCCGATGCCGAGCATTCTCTGGTGATCACGGGCAATGGCGACGTGCTTGAACCTGAGCAGGGGATTGTTGCCATCGGCAGTGGCGGCGCCTATGCCCAGGCGGCAGCGCGGGCATTGCTCGAAAACACTGAGTTGCCTCCCGACGAGATCGTGCGCCGTGCGCTGTCGATTGCCGGTGATCTGTGTATCTATACCAACCACAACCACGTCGTGGAGGAACTCAAGCCATGACATGGATGACGCCTCCAGAGATCGTTTCCGAACTCGACAAGCACATCGTCGGGCAGGACAAGGCCAAGCGCGCTGTGGCCATTGCGCTGCGCAACCGCTGGCGCCGGGCTCAAGTGGACGAGCCGCTGCGCGGCGAGATCACGCCCAAGAACATCCTGATGATCGGGCCGACCGGCGTGGGCAAGACCGAGATTGCGCGCCGCCTGGCGCGGCTCGCCAACGCCCCGTTCATCAAGGTCGAAGCCACCAAGTTCACCGAAGTCGGCTATGTCGGCCGTGATGTCGAGACCATCATTCGTGACCTGGTGGAGATCGCCATCAAGGATGCGCGCGAAACGGCGATGCGCCAGGTGCGCGCACGTGCCGAAGATGCCGCCGAAGATCGCGTGCTCGACGCGCTGCTGCCGCCGGCGCGGCCGACCGGTTATGCCGATACGGAACCGGCCGACTCGTCCACCCGCCAGAAATTTCGCAAGAAGTTGCGCGAGGGCGAGCTGAACGACAAGGAAATCGAGATCGATGTCGCGCAGATGCCGATGAGCGCCGAGATCTTCGCGCCGCCCGGCATGGAAGATCTCACCCAGCAGATCCAGGGGATGTTCCAGAACCTCGGGCAGGGGCGAACCAAGTCGCGCAAGATGAAGATCGCCGAAGCGCTCAAGGTGCTGACGGACGAGGAGGCTGCACGCCTGATCAACGATGAAGAGGTCAAGGCTGCGGCCCTGCGTGCCGTCGAGCAGGACGGCATCGTCTTCCTGGACGAGATCGACAAGGTCGCAACACGTTCCGACGTCGGTGGCGCCGATGTTTCCCGTCAGGGCGTACAGCGCGATCTGTTGCCCCTGGTTGAGGGCACAACGGTGTCGACCAAGTACGGCATGGTGCGCACCGATCACATCCTGTTCATCGCCAGCGGGGCTTTCCACCTGGCCAAGCCCAGCGATCTGATTCCCGAGTTGCAGGGGCGTTTCCCGATTCGAGTGGAGCTCGAAAATCTGTCGGTCGAGGATTTCGAGTGCATCCTGACCCAGACCGACGCCTGCCTGACCCGCCAGTACGAAGCCTTGCTGGCCACCGAAGGCGTCAAAGTGTCGTTTTCTGACGACGGAATTCGCCGGCTCGCCGAGATTGCCTTCCAGGTCAACGAGAAGACCGAAAACATCGGTGCTCGCCGGCTATACACTGTGCTCGAACGGCTGCTTGAAGAAGTGTCGTTCGAGGCTGGCAAGCCGGGGTTTTCGGAAGTCATCGTCGATGCTCCGTACGTCGATGCCCGTCTCGACGTCTTCGCGCAGCGCGAAGATCTCGCACGTTACGTGCTCTGACGGAGAAAATCATGCGTACCGCCCTTGCCGCCTGTGCTGCTGCCTGCCTGTTTGCCGTGTCGCCTGTTCAGGCCGAGGATACGGCGGTCGAGCTGCATTACGGGGAGATGAGCTCCACCACCTTTCGTGGCGTCAGCCTGCGTTTCGGCGAAATGTGGGCAAGCGAGTCCGACAACTGGAAAATGACTTTGCAGCCCGTGCTCCA
This sequence comes from Pseudazoarcus sp. NS36, assembly GCF_059703705.1. Taxonomy (NCBI): domain Bacteria; kingdom Pseudomonadati; phylum Pseudomonadota; class Betaproteobacteria; order Rhodocyclales; family Zoogloeaceae; genus Pseudazoarcus; species Pseudazoarcus sp. NS36. Next base: position 229,293 of record NZ_BAAKJA010000004.1, read on the forward strand.
GGGCGGGCGCTTCCGTTACACAGGTGACCGCGCGGAGCACGAGAGCGTCAGCTACGGCGGTGTCGCCATCGGCTTCCGTATTGCCCGCAAGGCCTCAAGCTTCCGCCCGTATTTCGAGGCCGGTTTTGGCGGCACGTACTTTGGCCAGACCACGCTCGGCCCCCGAACCATCTCCACGCGCTTCCAGTTCACCGAGTGGCTTGGCCTGGGGCTGGAGTTCGGCGATCACGTCACGCTCGGCTGGCGCGTCTCACACTACTCCAACGCGGGCATCAAGAAGCCCAACGATGGCGTGGACATGCAGCAGATCGTTTTGGGTGTGAAATTCTGACCCCTGCGGGTCTAGCCTGAGGAGGCCGGCGTGTGCCGGCCTCTTGCGTTTTCAGGGTGCTCGTCGCCCGAAGTGAGCTGAGCATGGACATCGCCGTCCGCATCGTCGAAATCCTCTTTCCGCTGTTCTCCATCGCGACACTGGGTTATTTCGTCGGGCGGCGCATGAAGCCCGATCTGTCGCAGGCCAACAAGCTCAACATGGATGTATTCGTGCCAGCGCTGGTGTTCGCGGCGCTGGCCAACCGCGAGTTCGAGATTGGTGGTTTCGTACCCCTGGGTATCGCCACCCTGGTCATCGTCATCGGCTCCGGCTTGGCAGCCTGGTTGCTTGCACGCCTGCTGAAGATGGATTTGCGCACCCTGGTGCCGCCGATCATGTTCAACAACTGCGGCAACCTCGGACTGCCGCTGGCCGTGCTGGCCTTCGGTGACGTGGCGCTGGCGCCAGCGGTAGTCATGTTCATGATCTCCAACCTGCTGCACTTTTCCTACGGCGCCTGGCTGCTCGATCGCCGCATCCGCATCTGGACGGTGTGGCGCGTGCCTTCGGTGCTGGCCACCTTTGCCGGTTTGGCGGTGGCGATAGCTGGTATCGAGCTGTGGTCTCCCCTGCTGACCTCCATCCGCATGCTCGGCGAGATCTCGATTCCGCTGATGCTGTTTGCGCTGGGGGTACGGCTGGCCGATTCCACCATCGAGTCCGTCGGGTTTGGCGTGCTGGTGGCTGCAGTGCGCCCGATCATCGGCGTGGCGCTGGCTTTCGTCGTGATGCTGTTCATCGACCTGCCGCCACAGGAGCGCGCGCTGCTCATCGTGTTCGGTGCCTTGCCGCCGGCGGTGCTCAATTACATTTTTGCCGAACGTTACGGGCAGGAGCCGGCCACCGTTGCCTCGATGGTGCTGGTGGGCAACCTTGCTGCGCTCATCACCTTGCCGCTGGCGCTTGCCGTGGCGCTGCCCTGACGCCCCGCAAAGCCGCACCGACGTTGCATCCGGCGGCAGTGGGTGCTCTACTTGAGGCAATGTCCCGACTGCTTCGGGCGAGGAGGCCGCAATGAAGACCGCAGTCCGCATCATCGCCATCATTCTAGGGGTCGTTGTCGTGCTGTTTGGCGCGCTCGCGGCCTATCTGACGTTTGTCTTCGATCCTAACGACTATCGTGATCGCATCGCCGAGGAGGCGGAGAAGGCCACCGGTCGCAAGCTCGCCATCGACGGCGACATCGGCTTGTCGGTGTTCCCGTGGATCGGCGTCGAAATTGCCCAGGTCAGCCTCGGCAACGCGCCGGGCTTCGGCGATGCGCCGTTTGCCAGTGTGGGTGAAGTGCAGGTGCGCGCGCGGCTGATGCCGCTGCTGCGCAAGGAGGTCGAGGTCGACCGCATCGTGCTGCGCGATCTCAAACTGGATCTGGTCGTCAACGAACAGGGCAAGAGCAACTGGGAAGATCTCGCGGGCGCCGGCGGAGAGAAAGAGGCCCCTGCCAGCACGGGTTCTCCGGCGGCCGACGGCGGCGCGGCGGTGGCCGGGCTGGTAGTTTCCGGCGTTCAGATCGAGTCGGCGCGCGTGTCCTATGCCGACCGTCAGGCCAAGGCCGAATACGTCATCGACAACCTTGATCTCAAGACCGGCGAGGTCAGCCCCGGTAAACGTTTCCCGCTGGAACTCGGTTTCGATGTGGCGGTGAGCGAGCCTGAGGTGGCGGGGCGTGTGGATATCGCCGGCAAAGTGCTGTTCGATCTGGCGGGTCCATCCGCCGATATCGAAGGCTTTACGCTGCGTTTCAACGGCACCGGAGCGGGCCTGCCCGGCGGCAAGGCCGAACTGCTGCTGGCCAGCAATCTGGCGGTGGACATGGCGAGCGGTACCGCCAGCATCGACGGCATGGAATTCACTGGCTATGGCGTCAAGGCGCTGGGTAGTTTCGCCGCGAAGAACCTCACCTCTGCGCCCGCCGTCAGCGGCATGCTGGAGGTGCCCGCGTTCGATCCGGGGCCAACCATAAGCGCATTGGGCATCGAGGCGCCGAAAGTGTCTGATCCGGCGGTGCTCAAGCGCGTGAGCCTGAAGACCAGCCTCGAGGCCACCACGACCTCGGCTGCGTTGCGCGAGCTGGTCGCGGTGCTCGATGACAGCAACCTTACCGGTGAAGTCCGCGTGACCGATTTTGCCAAGCAGGCACTGCGCTTCGATCTGGCACTGGACGGCATCAATGTCGACCGCTATCTGCCGCCTTCCGATCCGGCCAAGCCGGCGGCAGGGGGTGGCGGCAAAAAGGATGCTTCGGCTGATTCCGAGCAGATTGTCGATCCGGCCATGCTGCGCGGGCTCGACATCATCGGCAAGCTGCGCGTCGGCAAGCTGGTGGCCAGTGGCATGACTGTGACCGATATCAGCATCGACGTGAACGCGCAGAACGGCGTGGTGCGCGTGTCGCCGCTGTCGGCAGCGCTGTACGAAGGCCGCTACGCCGGCAACATCACGCTGGATGGTCGCGGCCAGGCGCTGGCGGTGTCGCTCGACGAGTCGCTCAAGGGCGTACAGGTTGGTCCGCTGTTGCGTGATCTTTCCGGCGCAGAAGAACGTCTGACCGGCAACACCAATCTCACCGCCAAGTTGCAGCTGCGCGGCAATGACATCAACGCCATGAAGCGCACCCTCGGGGGCGATGTGTCCTTCAGTTTTCTGAACGGGGCCGTGAAAGGCATCAACATTGCCCAGTATCTGCGCCAGGCACAGGCCCGCATGACCGGCAAGTCGGCGCCCGAGACCAATGAGCCCAACCAGACGGACTTCTCGCAGCTGACCGGAACCGTGCAGATTGCCAACGGGGTGGCGCGCAACGAGGATCTGGATGTGCGCTCACCCTTGCTGCGCGTCGGCGGCAAGGGCAGCGCCAACATCCCCGAGGAGACCATCGACTACACGGTTCGTGCCAGTGTGGTGGCGAGTTTGTCCGGGCAGGGCGGTGACGGCATGGAGAGTCTCAAGGGCGTGACCGTGCCGATCAAGGTCTCGGGTACGTTCTCCAGCCCGTCCTTCGGGCTCGATCTGCAGAATCTGATGAGCGACGCCGTCAAGCAGCAGGCGCAGGAGAAGCTCAAGGGCGCAGTGCAGGAGAAGCTTTCGCCGGAACTGAAGGAGAAAGCAGGGGAAAGCCTGAAGGAGAACCTGCAGAAAGGACTGGGCGGCTTCCTCAACCGTTGAAGAGCGCTGTATAAAAAAAGCCCGCCTTCCGGCGGGCTTTTTTTGGCTTCGCTTGCCCGGTTCAGGGCATCGCGATGCGGTTGTCGGTGCTGAACTGGTAGTCCTTGAACACATGCTCGGCGGTGAGCAGCTGGTACTTGCCGTCCTCGCCGCGCACGCTGGTGTCCTTCAGGCGATAGGTGTAGTGACCACAGGTCCAGCAGTCGAAGTTGCGCATGTGGGTGCACAGACAGGTCTTGTCCATGACCTTGAGCTTCTTCTCGTCCGGGTGCAGCGCGACTTCACGGTTGTAGGCGTCGATGTACGAGCAGCCCCCGTTGGCGTCGAGCAGATAACCGTAGGCTTCGCAGTTCGGGCGGATGCCGGCGCCGATGGCCGGGCTGCTCGTGAGCATGCGCATCGGATAGCCGGTCGGGGAGACCTGATTGACCTCGATCTCCTCTTCCTGCGCGTCAAAATAGTGCTGCTTGACGTCGTCCGGCAGGCCGCATTCGTGGGTCACCGTGAAGCGTGTGGCAACCTGCACGGCCGCGGCGCCGTTCTCGATATGCGCTACCGCGTCGGAGCCGGTGAAGACACCGCCGGCGGCGATCAGCGGGATGTCGAGCTGCTCGGCCTGCATCCAGTCACGGATCTCGGCGACGATGGCAAACAGGTCGTATTTCTCCCAGTCCATGCCGAAGCCAAGGTGGCCACCCGCCAGCGGGCCTTCGACCACGATGTAGTCGGGCATGCGGTTGGTGCGGGCGGATTTCTTCAGGAACAGCTGCAGGGCGCGCAGCGACGACACGATGATGCCGAGCTTGGCGTCGCGAAAGCGCGGGTGATCCTCGATCAGTGCGAACGAACCCAGATGCAGGCCGGCCGCCAGCGTGATGCCGTCAATGCCGGCATCCAGCGCCGAGCGCAGGCGCACGCGCAGCGTGTCCTTGGGCCCGTTCATCGTCAGCTTTTCCATGCAGTTGATAAACACCAGGCCGTCGCCCTGCTTGCGCTCCATGGTGCGGCGCACGTGCGTTTCGGTGGCTTCTGCCAGCACGGCAAGGTCGAACTGGACGGCTGACTTGTCCATGTTGGCGACGTTGAATTTGTACAGCTTCTGTTTGTCGCGCACGTACTTGGTGTCGTAACGGCGGTCGCTGACGGTCGGGACCATCGCATCCGAAATGTGGCCGATGCCACCGAGGCGGGCGGCAACCAGCGACAGGTCGGAAGTCGAGATGTCCACGCCCATGCCGCCGATCATGATCGGCACGAATTCGCGGTTGCCCAGTTTCAGGCGGTAATCATCAAGGCGCTTCATGTTCCGTCTTTCTTGTAGGTCGGCCGTCGCCAAACTGTCTCCGGGGGCGGGCCGTGGTGTCCTTGCTTGCGCAGTGAACGCGAGCGGGGGGCCTTCCGGCCCCCCGCGATTATCGCACCGGTCACGCCATATCAGCGAATCATTCCGGCCCCGACCGTGTTGTTGGTGCTCTCGTCGATCAGGATGAAGGCGCCGGTGGCGCGATTATCAGCGTAGGCATCGGTGAATACCGGCTGCGCAAGCTTGAGCGTCAGCCTGGCGATGTCGTTCATCTCGAGCGCGTTCGCCTCGACGTTGTCGAGCGTGTTCAGATCCAGCCGGTAGTCGATCTTGGCGACTTTGGCCTTGGCCTCGCGCGTGGTGTGGCGCAGCAGGTAGGTGCGGGCCGGCGACAGCGCTTGCTCGGACAGCCAGCAGATGTCTGCCTCGATCTGCTTCACGACCTGCGGCTGCTCGCTGCTCTTGACGATCATGTCGCCGCGCGAGATGTCGATCTCGTCTTCCAGCAGCAGCGTCACCGACTGCTCGTGGATGGCCAGCGGCTGACGCACGCCACCGATCTCGATGGCCTTGACGTGGCTGCTGCGCCCGGACGGCAGCACCGTTACCGCGTCACCGACCGCGATCTGGCCCGATTCGACGCGGCCCATGAAACCGCGGTAGTCATGCAGCGCCGCGTTGGCCGAGTCCTGCGGGCGGCACACATACTGCACCGGAAAGCGGAAATCCTCCGGTTCTTCGGTGTGGGCGGTCGGCGTGGCTTCGAGCACCTGCAGCAGGGTCGGGCCGTCGTACCAGTCGAGCTGGTCGCCGCGATCCACCACCATGTCGCCGTTGAGCGCCGACATCGGGATGAAGCGTACGTCGGGAATGCCCAGCTTGCGTGCGAAGGCCAGGTATTCGGCGCGGATCTGCTCGAAGGTCTCGCGGTCGTAGCCGACCAGATCCATCTTGTTCACCGCTACCACCAGATGCGGAATGTTCACCAGGTGCGCCAGATACGAGTGGCGACGCGTCTGCGTCTGCACGCCCTTGCGTGCATCGACCAGGATGATGGCCAGATGCGCGGTCGAGGCGGCGGTGACCATATTGCGCGTGTACTGCTCGTGGCCCGGAGCGTCGGCGATGATGTATTTGCGCGTGCCGGTCGAGAAGTAGCGGTAGGCCACGTCGATGGTGATGCCCTGCTCGCGCTCGGCCTGCAGACCGTCGGTGAGCAGCGACAGGTCGACGGCATTCATGCCGCGTCGGGCCGAGGTCTTTTCGATGGCGCTGAGCGTGTCGACGAGGATGGTCTTGGTGTCGAACAGCAGGCGGCCGATCAGCGTGCTCTTGCCGTCATCGACGCTGCCGCAGGTCAGAAAGCGCAGCAGGCCGGTGTCGATGCCGGGGAGGTTTTCATTGGCGGACATGTTCATGATTCCTTCGGTATTCGGTGAGTGCTCGGGCGCGCGTTTCAGAAGTAGCCTTCTTTCTTGCGCTGCTCCATCGAGGCTTCGGAAGTCTGGTCGTCCATGCGCGTGGCGCCGCGCTCGGTGATCGTTGTCGTGGCCGTTTCCAGCAGGATCTTGGCGACGCTGTCAGCGTCGGACTGGACCGGCGCCGTGCAGGTCACGTCGCCGACTGTGCGGTAGCGCACCAGCATGTCCTCGACCTTGTCGCCCGGCTGGGCCGGCGTCAGTTCGGTGATCGGGTAGAGCAGGTCACCCTTGCGCACCACCGGGCGAACGTGGGCGAAGTAGATCGACGGCAGTTCGAGGTTTTCACGCTCGATGTACTGCCACACGTCCAGCTCGGTCCAGTTGCTGATCGGAAAGGCGCGGATGTTTTCGCCCTTGTGCGAACGCGCATTGAACAGGTTCCACAGCTCGGGGCGCTGGTTCTTCGGGTCCCACTGACCGAACTCGTCGCGGAAGCTCATGATGCGTTCCTTGGCGCGGGCCTTTTCCTCGTCGCGCCGCGCGCCGCCGATGCACGCGTCGAAGCCGAACTCCTCGATGGCTTCGAGCAGCGTAACCGACTGGTGCTTGTTGCGCGATTCGGTGGGGCTCTTCAGCACCACCGTGCCGCGCGCCATGGAGTCTTCCACCGAACGCACGATCAGCCGCTCGCCCAGCTCGGCGGCACGGCGGTCACGGAACTCGATCACTTCGCGGTAGTTGTGACCGGTGTCGATGTGCAGCAGCGGGAACGGGAAGCGGCCCGGGCGGAAGGCCTTTTCGGCCAGGCGCAAGAGGCAGATCGAATCCTTGCCGCCGGAGAACAGCAGCGCCGGATTGGCGCACTGGCCTGCGACTTCACGCAGGATGTGGATGGCTTCGGCTTCCAGCCAGTCGAGGTGGCTGAGGGTCTGTTTGGTCAGGGTGGACATCGGTTCGTCTTCTTCAGCGTTTCGGGTGGCTGCGCAGCGCACGCAGGGCGGCGCGCAGTCCGGCTTTCAGTGCGGCCAGTCGGCCGCGCGGGGCTTCGCTCTTCAGCTTCAGGCCTTCTTCAGTACGTGCAGTCCGCATTCCTTGCTCTCCGGGTTCTCCCACCACCAGCGGCCGGCGCGGACGTCCTCGCCAATCGCCACCGGCCGGGTACAGGGTGCGCAGCCGATGCTCGGGTAGAACTTGTCGTGCAAAGCGTTGTACGGCACCTCGTTGAGGCGGATGTAGGCCCACACTTCCTTCTCGGTCCAGTCGGCGAGCGGGTTGAACTTCTCCAGCCCGTTGTCGGCGTCGAAGAGCTGCACCGGCAGCTCGGCGCGGGTCGCGGACTGCTGGGCGCGCATGCCGGTGATCCAGGCCTTCTTGCCCTTGAGCGCGCGCTGCAGCGGCTCGACCTTGCGGGCGTGGCAGCAGGCCTTGCGCGCTTCGACCGAGTCGTAGAAGCCGTTGATGCCGTTCTCGCGCGTGAAGGCCTCGACGTTCTCGTGCTGCGGGTAGTACAGCGTGAGTTTGAGGCCGTAGTGCTGCTGCACGCGGGCCATCAGGTCGTAGGTTTCAGCCGGCAGGCGGCCGGTGTCGAGCGAGAAGTTGTCGATGGCCAGCCCGCCCTTGGCGATCAGGTCGGTCAGCACCATGTCTTCGGCGCCGAGGCTGTTGGCCAGTCCGACCGGAGTGAAGTCGCGCGCGATGCGGGCCAGCAGCTCAGCCGCGGCGGCGGCTTTGGCCGAGACCGATTCGCGCAGAGCGGTATCGGCCAGATTCGGGTTCATGTTCGGATGCATGGCGGGCTCCTCAGGCGGCGCGGGCGACGCGGCGGAACAGCGGCTCGGGGTCTTTCACCGAGGCCTGATAGGGCTGGCTGAAGTCGGTGAGGCTGGCCACGGCGGCTTCGAGCTGTGCGTCGGTGTAGCGACCCTCGGCCGGCTGCAATGCGTTGATGCCGCAGCGCGTGTAGAGATTGAACTGGTCGCGCAGCACGTCGCCGATGGCACGCACCTCGCCGGTGTAGCCGTAACGCGAGCGCAGCAGCACGGCGATGGAGCTGCCGCGGCCGTCGGTGAAGGCCGGGAAATGTACGCCGACCACCGACAGGCTGGCCAGATCGTCGGCCAGAACGGCCGGGTCCTGGTCGCCGGCCAGCCACACGCCGACGTCGCGGCCGGCGAGATCCTCACGGCGAGCCTGCCATACGGCCAGCGGCACCAGCAGCGCGCCTTGCGGTAGCGCGACGGTTTCGGGCGTGTCGCCCTCGGCGAGGGTGACGACGATGCGCGCGTCGTCCTCGACGCGGCCGTTGCGGATGAGCTTAGCCATTGACGACCTTCCTCTGCGCCTCGCGGGCGCCATATACGTTGGCCTTGAACGGCTCGATGCCGATGCGGCGGGCGGTGGCGATGAAGCGCTCGTCCTCGTCGAGGCGCTCGGCCAGATAGGTGTCGATCAGCTTCGTGACCACGTCAGGCATGTCGGCTGCGGCAAACGACGGGCCGATGACTTTGCCAAGCGAGGTGTCGTTGCCCTGGCTGCCGCCGACCGTGACCTGGTACCACTCTTCGCCGTTCTTATCGACGCCGAGCACGCCGATGTGGCCGACGTGGTGGTGGCCACAGGCGTTCATGCAGCCCGAGATGTTGATCTCGATGTCACCGATGTCGTACAGGTAGTCGAGATCGTCGAAGCGCGCCTGGATGGCGTTGGCGATCGGGATCGACTTGGCGTTGGCCAGACCGCAGAAGTCACCGCCGGGGCAGGCGATGATGTCGGTCAGCAGGCCGATGTTGGGGCTGGCCAAGCCGGCGTCGCGCGCCTCGCTCCACAGCGAGAAGAGGTCCGACTGGCGTACGTCGGCAAGCACCAGGTTCTGCTCGTGCGTCACGCGCAGTTCGCCGAAGCTGTAGCGGTCGGCCCAGTCGGCGGCGTGATCCATCTGCTCGGCAGTGATGTCGCCCGGCGCCACGTCCTTGTGCTTGGTCGATAGTGACACGATGGCGTAACCCGGCTGCTTGTGGGCGCGCACGTTGCGCTTGGCCCAGGCGGCAAAGGCCTTGTTCTCGCCCAGCAGCGCCTGGTAGCCGGCGTCGTCGGCCGGCAGCGCCTCGTAGGCCGGATCGACGAAGTGCGCGGCGACGCGGGCCACTTCGGCTGCGGTCAGCGTCAGCGGGCCATCCTTGAAGTGCGCCCACTCGGCTTCGACCTGCTCGCGGAAAGCCTCCACGCCCATGGCCTTGACCAGGATCTTGATGCGCGCCTTGTACTTGTTGTCGCGGCGGCCGAAGCGGTTGTAGACCCGCAGGATGGCCTCGCAGTAGCTGATGATGTGCTGCCACGGCACGAAGGCGGCAATCTCTTCGCCGATGATCGGCGTGCGGCCCAGACCGCCGCCGACCAGCACGCGGAAGCCCACGTTGCCGGCCTCGTCACGCTTCACGTCGAGCCCGATGTCGTGTGCCTGGATCACCGCGCGGTCGTGCTCGGCGCCGTTGACCGCGAACTTGAACTTGCGCGGCAGGAAGGCGAACTCGGGGTGGAAAGTGCTCCACTGGCGCAGCACCTCGCACCACGGACGCGGGTCGACCAGCTCGTCGCCGGCCACACCGGCGAAGGGGTCGGAGGTGATGTTGCGGATGCAGTTGCCCGAGGTCTGGATGGCATGCATCTCGACCGTCGCCAGCTGGGCGAGGATCTCCGGCACGTCCTTGATCTCCGGCCAGTTGAACTGCATGTTCTGGCGCGTCGTGAAGTGGCCGTAGCCGCGGTCGTAGGTGCGCGCAACGTGCGCGAGCATGCGCAGCTGGCGGCTGGCGAGCAGGCCGTAGGGGATGGCGACGCGCAGCATCGGCGCGTAGCGCTGGGTGTACAGGCCGTTCTGCAGACGCAGCGGGCGGTACTCGTCCTCGGACAGCTCGCCGGCCAGATAGCGTTGCGTCTGGTCGCGGAACTGCGCGACGCGCTCGTCTACCAGCCGTTGGTCGTATTCGTCGTATTGATACATCCGTCTTCTCCGTGGGCGGTTGTCGGTCCATTGCCGACAGTCCTGCGCGATGGGAACGGATGTTAACGTGCCTCCTTAGTGACAAGAAGGGTGCATGCGTTAAACTGAAATAACTCTTGGTTATTAAGTCGATTCGCAGGCCATCATGAATCTCCAGCAACTGCGTTACGTATTTGAAGTCGCGCGCTGCGGCCTCAACGTCTCGGAAGCCGCTGAGGCGCTATTTACTTCCCAGCCCGGCGTTTCCAAGCAGATCCGCCAGTTCGAGTCCGAACTGGGCATCGACATCTTCGTGCGTCACGGCAAGCGGCTGGTGGGTGTGACCGAGCCGGGCAAACACATTCTGGAAATCGCCGAACGCATGTTGCGCGACGTCGACAACCTCAAACAAGTCGGCGACGAGTTCTCCAACGAATCCGAGGGCAGCCTGTCCATCGCCACCACCCACACCCAGGCGCGCTACGCGCTGCCGGCCGTGGTGCGAGCCTTCCTGGAACGTTACCCGCGCGTGAAGCTGTCGCTGCATCAGGGCAACCCGCGGCAGGTTTCCGAGATGGTGCTCAACGGCGAAGCCGATGTGGCGATTGCCACCGAGCTCATTCCCGATGAAGCGGATCTGGTGACGCTGCCCTGCCAGCAGTGGAACCGCTGCATCGTCGCCGTGCCGCGCCACCCCATCCTGCAGGAAAAGCCGCTGACGCTGGAGGCCATCGCGCGCTACCCGCTGATCACCTACGACGACGCCTTTACCGGCCGCAGCAAGGTCAACAAGGCCTTCCTCGGACGCGGCCTCAAACCCAATGTGGTGCTGACCGCGCTCGATTCGGACGTGATCAAGACCTACGTGGCGATGGATCTGGGTATCGGCATTCTTGCCCGCATGGCCTTTGATGCGGCCGAAGACCGCAAGCTCGGTATGGCGGACGCCTCGCACCTGTTCGAGTCCAGCACCACGCGCCTGGGCCTGCGCCGCAACGCCTTCCTGCGCGGCTACGTGTATGCCTTCATCGAACTGCTCGCGCCGCACTTGTCGCGGCGCATGGTGGATGCGGCGCTGACCGGCGCCGGGGTCGACGACTACGAGCTGTGATCGGTCAGTGCGACGCGGCTGAAGGCTGCCGTGTCGCCCGCCGCCAGCGCGAGGGCCAGCGCTACGCGAGTCTGCGCCGAAGTCAGGCGGCCGGCAGCCAGCGTGCCGAGTTCCACATCCAGCCGTCGGTGGGCCACAAAGCCGCTGCCGCAGCGCGTGGCGCGCACGACCGGCACGCCGTTCTGCGTGAGTGCGCGAACGGCATCGCGCCAGGCGTCCGGCACGCTGCCGTTGCCCGGCAGTGCCAGCACGACGCCCTTTGCCCCCATGCCCTGCGCAGCCTCCAGCCAGTCCGGTGAGGTGCCGGCCGCGACCTGAATGATTTCCACGCGCGGCAGATCGGCGTCCGGCCACGGCAGCAGTTCGGCACGCGGCGCGGGCGGGCGAAAGAAACGCACGTCGGGCCGCGTCGAGCCCACCGGACCGTCCAGCGCGGCAAAGGCCTCCACGCTTGTGGCGTGCGCCTTGCGCAGCCCGCGTGCCGGCAGGATGTGTTCGGCAAAGGCCACCAGCGTGCCGCGCCCGTGCGCGGCCGGATCGATCGCCACGCGCACCGCGTCGAGCAGGTTGGACGGACCGTCGGTGGACACCGCGTCGGCCGGGCGCATAGCACCGGTGAGAACTACCGGCTTGGCGGCCGGTAGCAGAAGTTCGAGGAACAACGCGGTTTCTTCCAGCGTGTCGGTGCCGTGCGTGACGACCAGCCCGGCCACGTCCGCCCGCGCAATCAGGTGGCGCGCAGCTTGCGCAATTTTCAGCCAGTGATCGGGCGTCATGTTCTTGCTGTCGAGCGCCATACACGGCTCGACCACGATGTCGGCGCGCTCACGCAAGCCCGGTACGGCGGCGAGCAGTGCCTCGCCGGCAATGGTGCCGGCGGTGTAGCTGTCCGGGCCGGAAGCGGCGTCCGCCGCGCCGGCGATGGTGCCGCCGGTGGTCAGCAGGGCAATCTTCGGCAGTGGCATGGCGTCACTCCTCCTGGGCTTCCTGTTGCTGCAGCGTCCACATCCGCGCGTAGTCGCCGCCCTTGGCCAGCAGTTGTGCGTGACGGCCGCGCTCCACGATACGACCCTGATCGAGCACGATGATTTCATCGGCGTCCATCACCGTCGACAGCCGGTGCGCGATGACGAGCGCCGTGCGGCCGCTGGCGGCGCGCTCGATCTGCGCCTGGATGGCTTTCTCGGTCTTGGAGTCGAGCGCCGAGGTGGCCTCGTCGAAGATCAGGATGGCCGGGTTCTTCAGCAGTGCGCGGGCAATCGCCACACGCTGCTTCTCGCCGCCCGAGAGCTTGAGCCCGCGCTCGCCGACTCGTGTGTCGTAACCTGCCGGCAGGCGCGTGACGAAATCGGTGAGCTGCGCGGCGCGCGCAGCGGCCTCGACCTCTTCACGCGTGGCGTCCGGGCGGCCGTACTGGATGTTGTAGAACAGCGTGTCGTTGAACAGCACGGTGTCCTGCGGGACGATGCCGATGGCGCTGCGCAGGCTGTGCTGCGTGAGTGCGCGCAGGTCGTGGCCGTTGATGCGGATGGCGCCACTGTTTACGTCGTAGAAGCGGTACAGCAGTCGCGCCAGCGTCGACTTGCCGGAGCCGGAATGGCCGACGATGGCCACCGTGTGACCGGCCGGCACCTCGAAATCCACATCCATCAGGATCTGCCGGTTCGGGTCGTAGGCGAAGCCGACATTCTCGAAGCGCACGCCCGCCGGGCCGGGCTCCAGCGCGATGGCGTCCGGCGCATCCGCAATCTCGCGGTTCTGGTGCATCAGGCCGAACATGCGTTCGATGTCGGTTAGCGCCTGACGCAGCTCGCGGTAGATCACGCCGAGGAAGTTGAGCGGGATGTAGAGCTGGATCAGGAAAGCATTGACCAGCACGATGTCGCCGATGGTCATCTCGCCGCTGGCCACACGGGCCGCGGCCTGCCACATCATGATCGTCACGCCGGTGGCGACGATGGCTGCCTGCCCCATGTTGAGGAAGGACAGCGAGTACTGGTTCTTGAGCTGGGCGCGCGTCCAGTGGTCGATCTGCTCGTCGTAGCGACGCGCCTCGTAGTCCTCGTTGTTGAAGTACTTCACCGTCTCGAAGTTGAGCAGGCTGTCGATGGCGCGCGCGTTGGCGGCCGAGTCCAGCTCGTTGGCGTGGCGCCGCAGCGCCGTGCGCCAGTTGGTGACCACCACCGTGAATACGATGTACAGCGTCAGTGTGACGGCCGTGACGATGGCGAATACGGCGTCGTACTGCAGCAGCAGGATGCCGATCACCAGCCCGATTTCGACCAGCGTTGGCAGGATGGAATACAGCGTGTAGCTGATCAGCGAGTTGATCGAACGCGTGCCGCGTTCGATGTCACGCGTCAGCCCGCCGGTCTGGCGCTCAAGGTGGAAGCGCAGCGAGAGCGCGTGCAGATGGCGGAATACCTGCAGCGAGATGCGCCGCACCGCCTGCTGCGTGACCCGCGCAAAGACGATCTCGCGCAGTTCGGTGAGCAGAGAGTTGGAAAAGCGCAGCACGCCGTAGGCCAGCAGCAGCGCCGCCGGCACCACGATGAAGGCCTGCTCGCGCGTGATCGTCAGCGCGTCGATGACGCCCTTGAAGATCAACGGCACCGCCACGTTGGCGCCCTTGGCCGCAATCAGACAGGCCAGCGCAAACACCACCCGCCCCTTGTAGGCCCACAGATAGGGAATCAGGCTCTTCAGCGTCTGCCAGTCACGGCGCTCAGTGGGTTCGGGGCCGGGCAGGGTGGTGGCGTGTTGTCTCATGAGCAGATTCTACTGGCTGCGCGCGGGGTCGTTGGCCTCGCGGAAGTGGTCGATGAACACGCGCAGTCGCCGTGGCATCTGCTCACGGCTCGGGAAGTACAGGTGGAACGGCGAAAGTTCGCGGGCGTAGTCGTCGAGCACCGACACCAGGCGCCCGGTGCGAAGGTCGTCGCGCACCATCGACTCCAGGGTCTGTGCGATCAGCACGCCACTGCGCAGCAGCTCGCGTTCGGCGCTCAGGTCGTTGCATATGAAGCGGCCTCGCACCGGCACGTCGATCGGCTCGCCGTCACGGTGCAGGGTCCAGCCGGCGAGCCGGTTGCTCGACGCGTAGCGGTAGTCTGAACAGATGTGGCCGGCGAGGTCTTCGGGCGCACGCGGTTGCGGGTGACGTTCGAAATAGGCCGGCGCGCCGACCACGATGAGGCGCTGCGGCGGGCCGATCGGTACCGCCACCATGTCGGCCTCGATGCTGGAGACGATGCGCATGCCGAAGTCGAAGCCGCTTGCGACGATGTCGGTGAGCAGATTGTCGAGCGAGAACTCCACGTCGATGCGCGGATAGCGTTCCGCGAAGCGCTCCAGATGCGGCACAAACAGCTCCTCGAACGCGCAGATCGGCAGCGTGATGCGCACCGTGCCGCCCGGCTCGTCACCGCCGGTGTCGAGCGTGTCGAGTGCGTCGGCGAAGGACGCCAAGCCCTCGCGGACCCGTTCGAGGATCTGCGCCCCCTCCTCGGTGAGCCCAACGCGGCGTGTGGTCCGCTGCAGCAGTCGCACCCCGAGGCGGTCTTCGAGCCCGCGCAGGGTCTGCGACAGCGACGAGGCCGACACGGCCAGTTCGGCCGCTGCGCGGCTGAAACTCGCGTGGCGCGCGATGCACTCGAAGGCCGCGAGTGCGGGCAGCATCTGCGGCTGGATTCTGAAGTTACGCTTCATGACTCTTCAACCATTGGGCTGTTTATCTGAACAAACGACAAACCTAAGCTTTCCGCGAGTCGGCCGCAAGGCCTTCGAACGATCACTTCGGGAGACGCGGAAATGACCTCATTCATGCTGAACGGCCGCCCGGCCGGAACCGGGCTGCCCGCCGACACGCCCCTGCTGTGGGTGCTGCGCGACGGGCTGGAACTCACCGGGACCAAGTTCGGTTGCGGTATGGCGATGTGCGGCGCCTGTACCGTGCATGTGGATGGTCAGCCGCTGCGTTCGTGCGTGACGCCGGTGTCGGCAGTTGCGGGCAAGGCGGTGACCACCATCGAGGGCGTTGCTGCGGTGCGAGCAGGCGCCGCGGTGCAGGCGGCCTGGCAGAAGCTCGACGTGGTGCAGTGCGGTTATTGCCAGTCCGGCCAGATCATGTCCGCGACCGCATTGCTGGCGGCCAACCCCCAGCCGAGCGACGCCGACATCGACGCGGCCATGGGCGGAAACCTGTGCCGTTGCGCCACCTATGTGCGCATCCGCGCGGCGATCCACGAAGCCGCCGCAGCGCTGGCGTGAGGAGAGTGACCATGACCACGCATATCGAAAACGTCTCGCGTCGCAGTTTCCTGAAGAGTGGTGCCGGCCTTACGCTCGCGCTCGCACTGCCGTTCGGCGGCGCCGCGCGTGCGCTGGCCGCCTCCGGTGCAGCGACTGCCTCCTTTGAGCCGAATGCCTTCGTGCGCATCGGTACGGACGACACCGTCACCGTCATCGCCAAGCACCTTGAGATGGGACAGGGTACGCATACAGGCCTGGCGACGCTGCTCGCCGAGGAGCTCGATGCAGCCTGGGCACAGGTGGTTGTCGAGGGGGCGCCGGCGGATGCGGCACGCTACAACAACCTGTTCTGGGGGCCGGCCCAGGGGACCGGCGGCAGCAACGCGATCGCCAACTCCTTCGAGCAGATGCGCCGCGCCGGCGCGACCGCGCGTGCAATGCTGGTGCAGGCCGCCGCGCACGAGTGGCGGGTGCCGGCCGGCGAGATCACGGTGCGTGACGGCGTCGTTACGCATGCGAAGAGCGGCCGCAGCGCGCGCTTTGGCGAACTGGCCGAAGCAGCTTCCAGTCAGCCACTGCCGATCGATGTGCGTCTGAAGGATCCCGCGGAGTTCCGTCTGATCGGCACGCGTGTGCCGCGCAAGGACAGCGTCGCCAAGACCACCGGTACGGCCCGCTTCACGCAGGACGTGAAGTTGCCCGGCATGCTGGTGGCGGTGGTGGCCCACCCGCCGCGCTTCGGCGCGACGGTGCGCAGTGTCGACGACCGGGAGGCGCGGGCAGTGGCCGGCGTCGACGATGTCGTGCGCATTCCGAACGGGGTCGCCGTGCTTGCCCGCGACTACTGGAGTGCCAGGACCGGCCGCGACCGGCTTCAGATTGAGTGGGACGAATCGCGCGCGTGGCGCGGTAGCACCGAGGCGATAGTGGCCGACTACCGCGAGCGCGTGCGTCAGCCGGGTCTTTCGGCGCGGGCCGAGGGTGACGCCGCCGCCGCGCTGGCGCAGGGCGGTCGGATGATCGAGGCGGAATTCGTCATGCCCTACCTCGCACACGCTGCGATGGAGCCGATGAACTGCGTGATCCGCCTTGATGCCGACGGCGCCGAGGTGTGGAACGGCGAGCAGTTCCAGACCGTCGATCAGGCGGCGCTGGCGGCGCTGTTCGGCCTCAAGCCCGAGCAGGTGCGCTTGAACATGCTGTTCGCCGGAGGCAGCTTCGGTCGGCGTGCGAACCCGAAGTCCGACTTCGTGCTTGAGGCCGCGCACATCGTGAAAGCCATCAACGGCCGTGCGCCGGTCAAGCTGGTCTGGTCGCGCGAGGACGACATGCGTGCCGGCTACTACCGCCCGCTGTTCGTGCATCGCATCGAGGCCGCGCTCGACGCCGACGGCCGTCCGTCGGCCTGGCGGCATCGACTCGTCGGGCAGTCGATCCTGCTCGGTTCGCCCTTCGAGACGGATGCCGTGAAGAGCGGTCTCGACCACACTTCGGTCGAGGGCGCTGGCAATCTGCCCTACGCGATCCCCAATCTCGCGGTCGAGTTGCACACCACCAACGACGCGGTCGGCGTGCCGGTACAGTGGTGGCGCTCGGTCGGCTCGACCCACACGGCGTTCTCGACCGAGGTCTTCCTCGACGAACTTGCCGTCGCGGCCGGTGCCGATCCGGTCACCTACCGGCTTGCGCTGCTTGACAAGCATCCGCGCCACGCCGCGGTGCTGCGGCTGGCAGCCGACAAGGCCGGCTGGGACCGGCCGCTTGCTGACGGCGAGCGTGGCAAGCGCGGACGCGGCGTGGCCGTGCATGAGAGCTTCAACAGCTACGTTGCGCACGTGATTGAGGTCACAGTTGCCGACGACGGCCGCTTTACGGTCGATCGCATCGTGTGCGCGGTCGATTGCGGCATCGCGGTGAACCCGGATGTGGTGCGGGCGCAGATGGAGGGCGGATCGCTGTTTGCCCTGAGCGCTGCGCTGCGCGAACGGATCATGATCGAGGACGGGCAGGTTCAGCCGTCGAACTTTCACGACTATCAGCCGTTGCGCATCAATGAAGCGCCGCCGGTCGAGGTGCACATCATGCCTTCGGCCGAGGCGCCGACCGGGGTTGGCGAGCCAGGTGTGCCCCCGGTAGCGCCGGCATTGGTCAATGCCCTGTACGCGGCGAGCGGCCGACGCCTCCGCAGCCTGCCGATCGGCGAACAGTTGCAGGCGGGCTGAGGGCGCGCGCGATGGACAGTCTTGATCTGGAAGTGCTGACCCGTGCGCGCGACTGGCTCGCCGAGGGGCGCCGCATTGCGCTGGTGACGGTCGTGCGGACCTGGGGCTCGTCGCCCCGGCCGCCTGGCGCGCTGCTCGCGCTGCGTGAAGACGGGCGCGTGGTTGGCTCCGTGTCGGGCGGCTGCATCGAGGACGACATGATCCATCGCCTCGCGAGCGAGGGGCTGCCGGACTCGCCACAGTGCGTGCGCTATGGGTTGAGCGCAGAGGAGGGGCGGCGCTTCGGCCTGCCCTGCGGCGGAACGATGGAGCTGGTGGTCGAGCCCCTCGCCGATCCGGCCCCGCTCGACGCCCTGTTGGCACGCCTGCAGCGCGGCGAGCTGGTCGTGCGCCGGCTCGACATTGCCACCGGGCGCAGCCTGCTTGACGCGGCCCGGCCCGATCAAGCCCTCGATTTCGACGGCAAGCTGCTGACCAGCGTGTTCGGCCCAAGCTACCGCTTGTTGCTGATCGGCGCCGGGCAACTTTCGGCGCAGCTGGCACGCATTGCGCTGGCGCTCGACTTTGCGGTCACCGTGTGCGACCCGCGTGAGGAGTGGAGCGAGGAATGGCGTGTACCGGGCACCACACTCACGCGCGAGATGCCCGACGATGTGGTGATGGCGATGCGGCCGGATGCGCGCATGGCCGTCGTTGCGCTCACGCACGACCCCAAGCTGGATGACCTCGCGCTGATGGAGGCGCTGCGCTCGCCGGCCTTCTACGTCGCCGCACTTGGCTCGCGGCGCAACAACGACGCGCGCCGCGAGCGGCTCCAGCTGTTCGATCTCGACGCCGACCAGGTGGCTGCATTGCGCGGCCCGGCCGGGCTGTACATCGGCAGCCGCACGCCGGGCGAGATCGCGGTCTCAATCGCAGCCGAGCTGGTTGCGGTCAAGAACGGTGTCGCGCCCGAACGCATGCTTGGTGTGGCCCAGGCCAAGCAGGTCATGGATGTGGCGGCGGACGCGCTGTCGGCCTGTGCTGCATGATCCGGGGTGTTCTTCTGGCCGCGGGCTACGGTCGCAGGTTCGATGCGTCTGGCGAGTGCGACAAGTTGCTCGCCCCGCTGGCCGACGGCCGCCCCTTGCTGTGGCACAGCGCTAGGGCCTTGTGTTCGGCACTGCCCGCCAGCCTGGCGGTAGTGCGGCCCGGCCACACGGAGCGGGCACACTGGCTGCGTCAGGCCGGGTGTCTCGTGCTGGAAGCGCCCGAATCGGAACAGGGCATGGGCGCAGCGCTGGCCGCAGCGGTTCGGGGCCTGCCGGAAGCGTCGGGCTGGGTGGTCGCGCTTGCTGACATGCCTTGGTTGCCTCCGGGGGTCATAGCGCGCGTGGCAGCCGCGCTCGATCATGACGACGCGGTGGCGGCCGCCGAATGCCGTGGGCAGCGTGGGCATCCGGTCGGCTTTGGACGAGCCTGGCATGCACGGCTGGCGGCACTCGACGGCGACAGCGGAGCACGCGCATTGTTGCGGGGTGTTCCGCTGCACCTAATCTGCACCGACGACGACGGCGTGCTGTGCGATGTCGACCGACCCGCCGACCTCAGAAGCTCACGCGCACCCCCGCCATCAGGCTGCGCCCGGCCAGCGGCACTTCGTCCTTGTTGAACGAGGCGTGGTTGAAAGCCAGCTTGTCGGTGAGGTTGTTGAGCTTCACGTACACCTGGAAGGGCGTGGTGTTGTAGCGGGCGCTGTAGCCCGCGCCGAGGTTGATCAGGTTGTAGCTCCCGGTCTTGCTCTCGTAGTCCGCGATCTGCGTCTGGCTGCCCACGTGCACCCATTCGACCTCGCTTTGCCAGGCGCCGTAGGTGGCGTCCAGGCGCAGACCTGCACGCCATGCGGGGATGCGCGGCAAGTCGGAGTCACCGCTGCTTTTCAGCGTGCCGCGCACGTAGTCGCCGAAGCCGGTGACGGCGAAGGTCCGGTTGAGCTGGTGGCGTACTTCGGCTTCGAGGCCGGTGAAGGTGGCGTCGCGCTGGGCGTATTCGATCAGGCGGATGCCTTCTTGCTCGTCCAGCGTGTTGGCGTAGATGTAGTTGTTCACGCGGTTGTGGAAGACGCCAACGGAGAAGGTGGTGTCGCCGGCAAGTTTGCGCAGCGTCACATCCAGGTTGCGCGAAGTCTCGTGGTCGAGGTTCGGGTTGCCGATCTCGATGGTGCGTGTGGCCAGGTGCAGGCCGTCGGCGTACAGCTCTTCGGCGGTCGGCAGACGCTGTGCGCGGGCCAGCGAGACGCCCAGGGAGTACCCCGGCGTAAAGGCCCAGTTGGCGCCGACCGACACCGAGGTGCCGCTGTGGCTGCGGTCGCGCGCGGTGGAATCGACATCGATGCGCTGGCGCTCATGACGCAGTCCGGCTTCGAAGCGCCAGTTGCCAAGGCGGTATTCCTCGACCAGGAAGAGGGCGTTGCGCCGCGTCAGCGTCGGCGGCACATAGGCTTCTTCGCCGATGGCCGAGAAGTCGCGGCGCGTGGTCTGCAGGCCGATTACGCCGCGCCAGCCGGCGATGGGCTGGTGTTCGACTTCCACGCGGGCGTCGTGCGCCTTGCTGCGGAAACGCGTGGCGACCTCACCTTCCTCGATCTCGTCGTGGCGGTAGTCGGTGTGGCTCGCGCGCAGGCCGATGCGGGAGATCCCGGCGAAGGGTTCCAGCACCTCGCCGCGCAAGTCCCAGCGCTGGCTGTGCAGGTCGACCACCGGCACGCCATGGGCGTGTTCGTGATCGTGGTCGTGATCATCGTCGTCGTCATCGTGATCGTCGCAATGCAGGTGATCGCCGTGCGCGTGGCAGTCGTGTCCGTCGACGTGGCCCGGCAGACCGTAGTCACGCCGCTCGCTCGAATAAGCGATGCCCAGATAGCCGCGTTCGCCGATCCACGACATGCCGAGGCTGCCGGTGTCGCTCTGGCTGAAGCTGCCCTCGACCTTGCGGCCTTCGTCCCAGCCGCGGCCGACGCGCAGGTCGCGCGCGTCGCGCTTCGCCCCTTCGGCGCGCACGGCGAAGTTGCCGGAGCCGGCGGTGATGCCGAAGGCGCCAGCGGCCTCTTTTGCGGCGCTATTGCCGCGCAACTCCAGCGTGCCTTCGACGCCGTTAGCCGGCACTTCGGTCGGGATACGCTCGTCAATCAGGTTTACCACGCCGCCGGTGGCGCCACCGCCGTAGGCCAGCGCGGAGGGGCCGCGCAGGATCTCGATGCGCTTGAGCAGCATGGTCTCGGTGGCCACGGCGTGGTCGGGGCTGATGGTCGAGGCGTCCATGATTTCGGAGCCGTCGGACAGCACACGCACGCGCGGCCCGTCGAGCCCGCGGATGACCGGCCGGCCAGCGCCGGGGGCGAAGCCCGAGCTGCGTACGCCCGCTTGCCGCTCCAGTGTCTCGCCCAGCGTGCCGGCACGTTCCAGCAGCAGGGCTTCGGTGTCCAGCACGCTGAAGGGCAGGATCATGTCGCTGAAGCCCAATGACAGCCCGCTGGCCGAAACGGTGACCGGTGCCAGTTGCGGTGTGGTCGGTTCGGCCTGTGCCAGCGTCTTGCCCGAAAGCAGTGCGGCGATCAGGACGGGGAGCGATTTCAGGCGGTGACGCGGGCGAAGCATGGTCGATTCCTCATGGCAGGGTGGCGATCTCGTGGATCAATGGTGCGATGATATATTGTTGCAATTAAGAATGAAAACCCGGAATGAAAAACGGGCGCCCCGCAGGGCGCCCGTTCGGTGGTTTCAGCAAAGCCCGACAGGGCTCAGAAGCGCACCGGCCGGTGCGTGAACACCCAGGTTTCGGTCAGTGCGCGATCGCCCACGCGCAGGAAGGCGCGCAGGTCGACGGCCGCGTCCGTTTCCGGATAGACGTCGAAGATCAGGCGCCAGTGGTCGGTGCCGACCACGCGGATGGCGTAGGGGTTGTCGATCTTCGCGTTGCGGCCCTCGACCACGGCCTCGACCACACGCTGCTCGGAAGTGAAACCGGCCAGATCGCCTCCGGCAAAGTCGATGGCGTACTTCACGCCGCCTTCGGGACGCGGCTGGCCCGGCACGCCGGCGCGGCCAAGGCGCGTGGCGATGACGTGGCCGACCGGCTGTTCGCCGAAGGCCGGTGCCTTCATCCAGTGCAGCCGGTACTCGAAGCTCGGCTCGGCGCCGGCCGGAATCGGCTTGTCGGTGGTCCAATAGGCCACGATGTTGTCGTGGATCTCGTCGTCGGTGGGGATCTCGACCAACTGCACGCTGCCGTCGCCCCAGTCGCCCTTGGGCTCCACCCACACCGCCGGGCGGCGGTCGTAGAACACGCCGTCGTCTTCGTAGTTGGCGAAGTCGCGGTCACGCTGCATCAGGCCGAAACCGCGTGGATTGCGGTCGATGAAGCTGCTGGTGCGCACGCCGCGCGGGTTGTCTAGCGGCCGCCAGATGCGCTCGCCGGAGCCGGTCCATACCGCCAGTCCGTCGTTGTCGTGTACTTCCGGGCGCCAGTCGCTGGCCTCGTGGCGGTTGGTCTCGGAGAACCAGAACATGCTGGTCAGCGGCGCCACGCCGAGGCGACGAACCTCCTTGCGCAGGAACAGGCGGACCGAGACGTCCATCACGATGGCGTCAGCATTGGGCTTGGCGCAGTCGATGCGCACCGCGCCGGTCAGGCTGGGGCTTTCCATCAGTGCGTGGATGACGATGCCGCCGTCGCCCTCGGCTTCAAGCCAGAAGCGCGTGAACACCGGAAACTCTTCGTGGTGGCCGGGCAGCGCGGTGTCGATGGCCAGACCGCGCGCCGACAGGCCGTACTGATCCATCGGCCCGGAGGTGCGAAAGTAGGACGCGCCCATGAAGGCCAGCCAGTCGCGACCGTGGTCGTCTGCATGCAGCACGCGGAAACCGGCCCAGCCTGCGTCCTCGGGCAGCTCGCCGGCCTGCAGCTCGCCGGTGTAGTCGAACACTGTCGGGTCGTACTTCAGTTCGCGGGCGATGCCGTTCTCGACCACGTCGATACGCACCGGCAGCGGCGTGCCGGCATGCTGGTGGAACAGCGCCACCGGGGCAACGCCATCACGCTTCTCCCACAGCGCGCGTTCGGTCTTGAAGCGGATCTTCTGATAGGCGTCGTAGTCGATACCCGCCAGGGCCTTGGTCAGTGCGCTCGAGGGCGTGCGGACAGGGTGAGGGCGGCTCGCCAGATCGCGTGCCAGGTCGGCCAGATGATCGAACGAAAATGCTTCTCCCGGCGTCGTGTCCGGCGCTGCGCTTGCGCTGGCAAGGGCGGAAGAGAGACCGCCCGGCAACAGCCCGGCGGCCGAGGCTGCAGCGGCAAGGTGAAGAAAGCGTCTACGTTTTGAATCGTGCATGGTCGTGCATCCTGAAGTTCGTGGGGCTTGCGAATGACAGGCGAGGAACGGAGTCGTTCGCGGCGTTGTGCGCAATCCTACCGTTTCCCTGCCTCGAAAGATTGCCATGATGTCTGACGGATCGGCGGCTGCGTTAAGCTGATGAAACTGACATGCGGTGAAGTGGAGGAGTGCAATGTTCTGGCTGATCCTGTTGATGGTGGTGCTGGGCGCCTGCGTGTTCGTGCTGTGGCACGATGCCACGCGCCGACGCTTGCTGAGCGACCCGGCGTTTCGCATCTTCGGCCAGGCCATGCCGCCGATGTCGCAGACCGAGCGCGACGCGCTCGAGGCCGGCACGGTGTGGTGGGAAGGCGAGCTGTTCTCCGGTCGGCCGGACTGGCAGCGTTTGCTCGACATTCCGTGGCCACAGCTGTCCGACGAAGAGCAGGCCTTCCTCGACGGTGAGACCGACGAGCTGTGCCGCATGATCGACGACTGGAACTTCACGCGCCGTCTCGATATGTCACCGGAAGTGTGGGAGTTCATCCGCCGCAAGGGCTTTTTCTCGCTGATCATCCCGAAGGAATACGGCGGCAAGGGCTTTTCGGCCTATGCCCATTCCCAGATCGTGACCAAGCTGGCGAGCCGTTCGTCGGCGCCGGCAGTGTCGGTGATGGTGCCGAACTCGCTCGGCCCGGCCGAACTGCTCATCCATTACGGCACCGAGGCGCAGAAGCAGCACTGGCTGCCGCGGCTGGCAGCCGGCGACGAGGTGCCGGCCTTTGCACTGACCAGCCCATGGGCCGGTTCCGACGCCGCATCGATCCCCGATGCCGGCGTGGTGTGCTGGGGGAAGGTGGGGCGCAAGAAGGTGCTCGGCATGCGCGTGTCCTTCGACAAGCGTTACATCACGCTGGCGCCGGTGTGCACGGTGTTCGGCCTGGCCTTCCGGCTGCATGACCCCGAGCACCTGCTGGGCGAGACGGACGACCTCGGCATTACCGTGGCGCTGGTGCCGCGCGAGCATCCGGGGGTGGAGATCGGTCGGCGCCATCTGCCGATGGACGCGATCTGGATGAACGGGCCGATCCGCGGCAAGGACGTGTTCATGCCGCTGGATTTCATCATCGGCGGGCCGGAACGCGCCGGCCAGGGCTGGCGCATGTTGATGGAATGCCTCGCCGCCGGGCGCAGCATCTCGCTGCCGGCGGCGAACACCGGCACGCAGAAACTCACCGCCCGCGCGGTCGGCGCCTATTCGCGCGTTCGGCGCCAGTTCCGCACCCCGATCGGACGCTTTGAAGGCGTCGAGGAAGCGCTCGCGCGCATCGCAGCCAACACGTATCTGTGCGACGCCGCGCGGGTGTTCACGGCCGGTGCGCTGGATCTGGGCGAGCGGCCGTCGGTGGTCTCGGCCATCGTCAAATACCATGTCACCGAGCGCGCTCGGCAGACGCTCAATGACGGCATGGACGTGATCGGCGGCAAGGGCATCTGCCTCGGTCCGCAGAACTTCCTCGGGCGCAGCTATCAGCAACTGCCCATCGGCATCACGGTCGAGGGCGCCAACATCCTCACGCGCAGCCTGATCCTGTTCGGTCAGGGCGCGATCCGCTGCCATCCGCAGTTGCGCGCCGAGATGGATGCGGTGGCCGCGCAGGATGGCGAGGCCTTCCACCGTGCCTTCTCGGCCCACCTGCGGGACCTCGGCATGAATGCCTTGCGGGCGCTTGGCATGGGCCTGACCGGTTCGCACTTCGTCAGCGTGCCGGCGCAGGTCGCGCCGCATACCAAGCGCTACTACCAGCAGTTGTCGCGGCTGTCGGCAGCCTTTGCGGTGCTGTCGGACGCCTGCCTGGCTTCGCTCGGGGGCGCGCTCAAACGCCGCGAGAAGCTGTCGGCGCGGCTCGGCGACATCCTCTCGCTGCTGTACCTGATGAGTGCCTGCCTGCGCCGCTATGAGGCCGAAGGGCAGCAGGTGGCCGATGCGCCGCTGTTGCGCGCGGCCTTGTGGGACGCGATGTTCCGCACCCAGATCGCCTTTGAGGGCGTGCTGGCCAACCTGCCCAACCGGCCGCTGGCCTGGGTGCTCGGCCGCATCGTGTTTCCGCTCGGCCGGCCCTATGTCGCGGCTGCCGACCTCACCGGCGCGGAGGCGGCCGCGACTCTGCTCGAACCCTCATCCACGCGCGAGCGGCTGACGCAGCCGATCTTCGTGTCCGTCGACGAGGACGATCCGCTGGCCGCGCTGGAGGCTGCGCTGGTGGCCAGCATCGCGGCCGAGCCGGTCGAGGCCAGATTGACGCAGGCGGTGCGCGAGGGCCGGTTTGACGCCGGGCTGCTCAGCTCCGGCAGCGTGGACGAAGTCTGGCAGCGGGCACTGGAAGCGGGCGTCATTGACGCCGAGGAGCATGCGCTGATCGAGCGTCGCAACCGCCTGCGCGACAAGGTCATCCGTGTGGATGATTTCCCGGTCGATTTCGATCTGCGTGCCAGCCTGTGCGAGCAATGACGCCGGTCTGCCCCGAGCGGCCTACAATGGGCCCTCTGAACCAGCAATCCGTATCAGGGTCTCTGCAAGGTGAGTGAAGCTGTCTACATCGTCGATGCCGCACGCACCCCGTTTCTGAAGGCGCGTGGTCGGCCCGGGCCATTCTCCGCGGCCGATCTGGCTACCGCCTGCGGTGCGCAGTTGCTGGCGCGCCAGCCCTTTGCGCCGGATGCCCTCGACCAGGTCATTCTCGGCTGCGCCAGTCCGGCCGCGGACGAGGCCAATATCGCGCGCATCGTCGCGCTGCGCATGGGTTGCGGGCACAAAGTGCCGGCCTGGACGCCGCAGCGCAACTGCGCCTCCGGCCTGCAGGCCATTGACTCAGCCTGTGCCGAACTGTTGCTCGGGCGTGCCGACATGGTGCTCGCCGGCGGGGTGGATGCGCTGTCGCGCACGCCACTGTTGCTGTCCGATGAATTCGTGCTCTGGCTGGCCGATTGGCGCAGTGCCCGGTTTGCCGAGCGGATGAGGCTGCTGCGGCGCTTCCGCTTCGCCAGTCTCGCGCCGGTGATCGGGCTGGAGCGCGGCCTGACCGATCCGGTGGTCGGGCAGCTCATGGGCCAGACCGCCGAGAATCTCGCCAGTCGTTTCGTCATCACGCGCGAGGAAATGGACGCCTGGGCGCAGCGCAGTCACGTGCGTGCAGCGCTGGCCTGGGAGGCCGGACAGTTCGGCGAGGTGGTGCCTCTCATCGCCGCTGACGGCACGCTGTATCAACGCGACGACGGAATCCGGCCGAATTCCAATGCGGCCGATCTGGCCCGCCTGAAACCGATCTTCGACCGCAAGTACGGCAACGTCACCGCTGGCAACAGTTCCCAGGTCACCGACGGCGCAGGCTTGTTGCTGCTGGCCACCGAGGCGGCGGTTGAGCGCCATGGCCTGCAGCCGATGGCGCGCATCGTCGATTGCGCCTGGGCGGCACTCGATCCGGCCGCGATGGGGCTGGGGCCGGTGCACGCCGTGGCACCGCTGCTTGCGCGTAACGGGCTGGGCATCAGCGACATCGGCTTGTGGGAGATCAACGAAGCCTTTGCGGCCCAGGTGCTGGCCTGCCTGCACGCCTGGGGTGACGCCGACTACTGCCGCGAGGAACTTGGCATGGACGTCTGCGGTATCGCGCCGCAGCCTGCCCGCGTCAACATCGACGGCGGCGCCATCGCGCTCGGTCATCCGGTGGGGGCCAGCGGCGCGCGCATCGTCATGCACCTGGTGTCCGCCATGCGGCGTGAGGGCGTGGAGCGCGGCGTTGCCACGCTGTGCGTCGGGGGCGGGCAGGGTGGCGCCATACTCATCGAGGCCGTGACATGAACCACCATGGCCATCACCTGCGCCTGGAGCGCGACTGGGACGACGTGGCCTGGCTGGTGCTGGACCGCGCCGGCGAGCGGCTGAACACGCTGTCTGCCGACATGCTCGACGAGCTGGCCGAAGTGATCGGCATGCTCGAGGCCGAGCCGCCCAGCGGACTGGTCATTGCCTCGGCCAAGAGCGAGGGCTTTTGCGCCGGAGCCGACCTCGACGAGGTTGCCGCCACCACCACCGCGCAGGCTGCGCGGACGCTGGTTGAACGTGGCTGGAAAGTGTTCGAGCGCATTGCACGCCTGCCGTTTCCGACGCTGGCGCTGATCCGCGGGCATTGCCTCGGTGGCGGGCTGGAGCTGGCGCTGGCCTGCAGCTACCGCATTGTCGTCGACGAACCCGCGACCCGACTCGGGCTGCCCGAAGTGCGCCTCGGACTGGTGCCGGCGTGGGGCGGCATGCGTCGCCTGCCGGCGCTGATCGGGCCCTCGGGTGCGCTCGACCTGATGCTCTCCGGGCGTGATCTGTCCGCGCGCAGCGCCTGGAAGCTGGGTCTGGCCGATGTGTGCGTGCCGCCGCGCGTGATGGAGAACGCCGCTCGCGCTGTCGTGATGTCCGGCCGGCACTGCCGCCATCTGCCCTGGCGTGACGTGCTCAAGGCCACCGTACTGCGCCGGCTGGTGGCGGCGCAGGCCCGCAAGCGCCTGGCCTCACGTGTGCGCAAGGAACACTACCCGGCGCCGTTCGCGCTGCTCGATCTGTGGGCACGCCACGGCGGCGACACGCTGGCCGAGCCGGATGAATCGCCGGTGTCGATTGCTGCGCTGCTGCGTTCGGACACCGCAAGCGAACTGTTGCGTGTGTTCCGCCTGCGCGAGCGTCTGCGCCGCAGCGGCAACGTCGCGCATCAGGTGGCCCAGGTGCATGTCGTTGGCGCCGGCACCATGGGGGGCGAGATTGCCATCCTGTGCGCAGCCAGCGGCTTCCGCGTGACGCTGCAGGATGCGCGCGGCGAGGCGGTTGCCGCCGCCGTAGGGCGTGCAGCCGTGCGCGCCCGCGAACTGCACCCGCACGACCCGCTGGCCGAGCGCGATCTGCTCGACCGCCTGGTGCCGGACATGGACGGACATGGCGTGCGGCGTGCCGACCTGATCATCGAAGCCATTGCCGAAAAGCTCGAAGCCAAGCGCAGCTTGTTCGCCGAACTCGAAGCGCGTGCGCGGCCCGACGCACTGCTGGCCACCAATACGTCCAGTCTCTCGCTGGAGGACATCGCCGCCGACCTGCGTGAGCCGACCCGCCTGATCGGCCTGCATTTCTTCAACCCGGTGGCGAAGATGCCGCTGGTCGAGGTGGTCGCCGCCGGGCACAGCAATGCATCCGTGATTGCGCGCGCCACCGGCTTTGTCGTGGCGCTGGGCAAGCTGCCGCTGCAGGTCACGAGCGCACCGGGTTTTCTGGTCAATGCCGTGCTCGCGCCGTATCTGTTCGAGGCGCTGCGCTGTGTGGACGAGGGCCTGGCCCCGGCCGCCGTCGACCGCGCCATGCGCGAGGCGGGCATGCCGGTCGGACCGCTTGAGCTGGTGGATCGCATCGGACTGGATGTCGCCCTGGCGGCCGGGCGTGGCCTCGGGCTGGAACCGGTGCCGGCCTGTCTGCGCGAGGCCGTCGAACAGGGCCGGCTGGGGCTCAAATCCGGCCATGGCCTGTACGAATGGACCGATGGCGCGCCGCGTCAGGAGGCGGTCGAGGCCGCGCCCGACACGCTGGCGGCCCGCCTGTTTGCCCCGCTCGATGACGCCGCACGCGACGCGCTCGAGCGTGGCGTGGTGGCTGATGCCGATCTTGTCGATGCCGGTCTGGTCTTCGGCGCCGGCTATCCCCCGTTTACCGGTGGCCCGCTGCGCCGTGCCGCGCGCACAGAGGAATCCGCATGACCCATCACCCGCCCCGCCCCTCGCACGACGACCCCGCCACGCTGCCGGCTGACCGCCAGCCGGAACTGCGCGTCATGACCATGCCGGCCGACGCCAATCCGGCCGGTGACGTATTCGGCGGCTGGATCATGTCGCACGTGGACGTGGCCGGCGCCATTGCGGCCCACCGTTTCACGCGCGGTCGCGTGGTCACGGTCGCGGTGAATGCCTTCACCTTCCACCAGCCGGTGTCGATCGGCGACGTGGTCAGCTTCTATGCTGAGATTTCGCGCGTCGGCAATACCTCGATCACAGTCGATGTCGAGGTCTACGCCGAACGCGATCCGGCCCACCCCCGGGTGGTACGTGTGACCGAGGCCACGCTGACCTATGTTGCGCTCGACGAGCACGGCAACAAGCGCTCCATCCCGCCGGTTGGCGGCATGCACTGAGGAGCCTCGGCATGAGTCGTTTCATCGTGCGCAAGGTGGCCGTGCTCGGTGCCGGCGTGATGGGGGCGCAGATTGCCGCGCAGTGTGCCAACGCCGGTTTCGAGGTCTTGCTGTTCGACCTGCCCGGTGAAGAGGGTGGCAGTGCTCCGGCGCAGGAAGCCATCGAGCGTCTGACACGCATCACTCCGGCACCACTCGCCACGACGCGTCACGCGCTGGCCATCGAGCCAGCCAACTACGCTGACGATCTGCTGCGCCTGTCGGACTGCGAGCTGGTGATCGAGGCCATTGCCGAGCGCATTGACCTCAAGCGCGCACTGTTCGAGCGCATCGCGCCCTATGTGCGTCACGACGCCGTGGTGGCCACCAATACCTCCGGTCTGTCGGTGCGCGAGCTCTCGGCCGTGCTGCCGGCAGGCTTGAGGTCACGCTTCTGCGGCGTGCATTTCTTCAATCCGCCGCGCTACATGGCGCTGGTGGAACTGATTGCCGGTCCGCACACCGATGCCGTGTTGCTCGACCGCCTCGAAACCTGGCTGACCTCGCGCCTGGGCAAGAGCGTGGTGCGCGCGCATGACACCCCCAACTTCATTGCCAATCGCATCGGCATGTTCGCGCTGCTGGCCGTGATGCGGCATACCGAGCGCCTCGGTCTGGGTTTTGACGAGGCCGACGCACTCACCGGCCCGCTCATCGGCCGTCCGCGCAGCGCTACTTTCCGCACCGCCGATGTGGTCGGGCTGGACACCATGGCGCACGTCATCGGCACGCTGCGCGAACGCCTGCCGGATGACCCCTGGCACCCGTGGTTCGGCGAGCCGCAATGGCTGACCGCGCTGGTCGCGCGCGGCGCGCTCGGCGCTAAAAGCGGCGAGGGCGTATACCGCAAGGATGGCAAACGCATTCTGGTGCTGGACGGTGAGAGCTACCGCGACAGCAGCAGTGTGATTGCACCCGAAGTGGCCGAAATCCTGGCCGAGCGCGACGCCGCGCGACGCATGCAGCGCCTGCGCGCCTGTCCTCATCCGCAGGCCGAGCTGCTGTGGGCAAGCTTTCGTGACCTGTTCCATTACGCGGCCTTTCACCTGGCGGATATTGCCGAGAACGCCCGTGAAATCGATCTCGCCATGCGCTGGGGTTTTGGCTGGGCGCAGGGGCCGTTCGAAACCTGGCAGGCCGCCGGCTGGCGGGCGGTGGCGCAAGCCATTGCCGACGATATCGAGGCCGGCCGCAGCATGGCCGATGTCCCCTTGCCCGAATGGGTGTTTGCGCGCGATGGCGTGCACGACACCGGCGGCTCGTGGAGCGCGGCGGCCGGGCGTCTGCAGCCGCGTGCGGCGCTGACCGTTTATGTACGCCAGATCGAGCCCGAGCGTCTGTTCGGGGAGCGCGTGCCCCTGCATGACGAAGTGCTGTGGGAGAACGCCGGGCTGCGGCTGTGGCGGCGGGCCGATCAGGACCCGCGCATCGGCATTCTGAGCATTACGACCAAGATGCATGTCATCGACGACGCCGTGCTCGACGGCATCGTCGAGGCGGTGGCGCGCGCCGGCCGCGATCTGGACGGGCTGGTGATCCGCCACGCCGCGCCGTTCAGCGCCGGCGCCGATCTCCGGCGTGTGCTGGCCGCTTGCGAGGCAGGCGATTTCGACGCGCTGGAGCGCATGCTGGGGCGTTTTCACGCCGTGGCGCGCGCAGTGCAGCAGTCGGCCGTGCCGGTGGTTGCGGCGGTCGAGGGGCTGGCGGTGGGCGGCGGATGCGAGTTACTGATGCGCGCCGCGCATCGCACGCTGGCCTTCGAGTCACGCATCGGCCTGGTCGAGACACTGGTCGGCCTGCTGCCGGCCGGAGGTGGTTCGGCTGCGCTGGCCGTGGCGGCAGACCGTCTGGCGCGGCAGTCAGCCAATGACGACCCACTACCCTTCGTGCGGCAGGCCTTCGAACGCATCATGGCCGCGACGGTGTCTTCCAGCGCGCCGCAGGCACTCGAACTGGGTTACGCGCATGACAGCGACGACGTCGTGATGCATGCGCGCGAACTGCTGCATGTGGCCTTGTTGCGAGCGCGCAGCCTGCATGACGCAGGCTGGCATCCGCGTCCTTTGGCGCGCCAGGTGGCAGTGGCCGGACGCGAGGGGATCGAGGCCTGTCTTGAGGGCCTGGTTGGTGTGCGGGAGTGCTCGGCGCACGATCTGCGCGTGGCCCGTGCCGTGGCAACTGCGCTGTGCGGCGGGGACGTGGCGCGCGGGACGCGGCTCGACGAAGTCGAATTACTGGCGATCGAGCGTGAGCAGTGCATGGCACTGCTGCGCACGCCCGAAACCCAGGCCCGTATCCGTCACATGCTTGATACGGGCAAGCCGCTGCGTAACTGAGCCGCTCAGCCGGCCGGCGGGACGGTGTCGACGAAGCTCGGGCGTTCGAACAGACGAGCAGCCAGCGCGCTCAGCGCCGGTCGAGTGTTGCGCCATTGCGTATGCGGCAGGCGCAGGTCGATGAAGCCGAGCATGGCGCCGGCGGAAACGTCGGCAAGGCTGATCGCGTCACCGTGCAGCCAGTTGCGCCCGTTGGCGAGTTGCTCCAGCCGATCCAGACCGCGCTCGATGGCCTGCAACTGGCGCGCCACCACCTCTTCGCTGCGCTGTGCCTCGGGGCGACGCCCCTCACGCACGATGATGACGGCGGCGTCGGTGAGCCCGTCCGCCAGCGCTTCGAGCTGACGCACGCGCACGGCCTCGACCGGATCGGCCGGAATCAGGCGGGGGGCTGCGGCGAGGTTCTCGATCCAGCCGGCAATCACCGGCGAATCGAAGAACACTTCACCCTCCGAGGTAACCAGCACCGGCACCTTGCCCAGCGGGTTGATCTCCGGGATGGTGCTGGTCGGCTCCCACGGGGAGTCCACGACCAGTTCGAAAGGCATGTTCTTCTCGGCCAGCATCACGCGGATCTTGCGTGCGTAGGGGCTGGTCAGCGATGCAACGAGTTTCATGGTGCCTCCTCGGGTTTGGGTTACAGCGGGCCCCAGCTTCCTTCGATGACCTTGCGCAGCACATGCAGCTTGCCGCCGAAGAAGTGGTCTGCGCCGGGTATGACGGAAACCGGCAGGTCCTGTTCCCCGGCCCAGTCAAAAACGTTCTGCAGCGGGCAGGTGTTGTCCTTCTCGCCGTGGATCAGCAAGGTCGGCACGTCCTCGGGCAGCTTGTCGAGGTCGTAGAAACGGTCGGAGCCGATCATCTCGCCGCTCGGCGTACCGACCAGCGCGATGCGGTGCGCCGGTGTCGGCGACTCGGCGAGTTTCTTCACCACGCGGCTGGCCACGAAGGCGCCGAACGAGAAGCCCGACACCGCCAGCGGCAGCGTGCCCCAGCGCGACTGCGCCCAGGCAATCACCGCCAGCATGTCTTCGGTTTCGCCCCAGCCTTCGTCATGCGTGCCTTCGCTACCGCCGACACCGCGGAAGTTGGGGCGTACCGTGGCGTAGTTCAGGTCACGGAAACTGCGTGCCAGGGTGTGCGCCACCTTGTTGGTATTGGCGCCCTGAAACAGCGGGTGCGGGTGGCACACCAGCGCGATGCCGCGCGGCTCGTGCGGCACGTCGATCAGTGTGTCGATCTTTCCGGCCGGGCCTGTGAGCTCGATCTGTTCGGTCGGAAGGGGACGGTTCATCAGGAGTCTCCAAGTTTCAGGCGTTGCACGACGCGACCATGGACGAGGTGCTCGTCGATGATCTCGTCGATGTCTTCGTGATCCACGTAGGTGTACCAGACGTTGTCGGGGTAGACCACCAGCACCGGCCCCTCGTCGCAGCGGTCGAGGCAGCCGGCCTTGTTGATGCGGACGTTGCCGCGGCCTTTCAGGCCGAGCGCGCCGATACGGTTCTTGGCGTAGGCCTGCAGATCGCTGGCCTTGTGGTCGTTGCAACAGGATTCGCCTTCACCGCGCTGATTGCAGCAGAAGAAGACGTGGTGGCGGAAGTAACTCATCGTGGCCTCCGTCCGGGCCCGGCGCGACGGCGCGCGGTGCTCCGGAGCAAGCCGCGATTATACCGCCGTGGCCGGAGTCACCTGTCGTGCAGGTGCTCGCCGCGCCATAACCCGAGCGCGGAAAGGTAGGCCAGCGCGAGCAGCGGCCAGGTCCCCGAGATCAGGCGGATCAGGCCGTGGAAGTTCTCGAATGTGCCGGAGATCAGGCGCGGAGAACCGAGCAGATACGGATTCTCCGGAATCAGGTTGGCCAGCGTGGCGGTGCCGAGCAAGGCCATGCCGGCCAGTGCGTGCTGCAGCACGCGCGGCAGCATCAGCGCCACCAAGAGCAGGACCGTGCCGGCGATGAGTCCGTTGCGGGTGCCCGGCGTGAGCCACAGCCAGGCGTCGCCGGGGATCACGAACATGCTCGTCGCACCGCTCTTGATCGCGATGCCCAGCGCCAGCAGCAACAGTGCCGGCCAGGCACGCGAGGCCTGCAGCATGCAGCGCGCGAACAGCCCGACGGCGAACAGGCCGGTGGCCACCATGGCCGCTTCGAGGGTGATGAAGGGTTTCGGGTGGAAGGGCATCGGGGTCGGCAGGCCGAGCAGGCGGCGCAGGTCGCCGGCGGCGAACAGCGCGCTGTCGGGCATGGCCTGCGCGAGCAGCCACAGTCCGAGCAGGATCAGTCCCAGATCGCCGCTGCGCCCGTGCACGACGTTGTTGGCCCGCCAACGCTGAATGCCGCCGCCCGACTCGAACAGGCTGCGCCCGAACAGCGCGCCGGCGGCTGCGCCGATCAGGGTGCCGAGTGCATTGCAGCCCAGGTCGACGTTGGACGAAACACGGGTCGGCAGCAGGTTCTGCGCGCTTTCGATGGCAAAGCTCAGCAAGGTGCCGAGCAGCGTGGCGAGCAGCAGCGTTGCCAGTGGATGCCAGCGGCGCGGCAGGGCCGGCACGAGCAGGAAGCCGAGTGGCACGTAGCCGAGCACGTTGACCACCAGGTCTTCGGTGCGCAGGTATTTCGGCCACGGGGCGGTGAGGTAGTCGAACCACGGCAGCCCGCTGGCCTGCCACCCGGCGAAGGGGTGCAGGCAGGCGTAGGCGATAAGCAGCGCGCAGCAGGCCGCGAGGTACTTCGGCAGACGAGGGGGGGCGCCGTCAAAACTCACCGGGAGAACGCCCCGCGCATCGTCATGGGTGCGGCGTGTGATGCGTGGCCGACGCGGCGTGGTGGTGGCCGGCGTGCGGGCGGTGATGGGTCGGTGCGCCGACGTAGCCGCCGATGACCATGCCGATGGCGCTGACCACCAGCCCGAACAGCTGCGGCTCGATGTCGCCTTCCGGCACGAACAGCTCCAGCACCAGCCAGGTGCCGATGCCGAGCACGATGGCCAGCGTGGCGCCGAGGTTGTTGGCGCGCTTCCAGAACAGGCCGGCGACCAGCGGCACGAAAGCGCCGGCCAGCGTGATGCGGTAGGCGCTCTCGACCATGTGGTGGATGGTGGCGTCGGTGGACACCGCATACACCGCGACCAGCGTGGCAAACACCGCGACTGCGATACGTGTGCTGGCGAGCAGCTGGCGGTCGGTCATGGAGGGCCAGAAGCCGCGCAGGATGTTCTCGGAGAAGGTCACCGACGGCGCCAGCAGCGTGCCCGAGGCGGTACTCATGATGACCGACAGCAGCGCGCCGAAGAACACCACCTGGGCGGCGAACGGCATGTAATTGACGATCAGGCTGGGCAGGATCAGCTGCGAATCGACTTCCATGAACTGCTCGACCATGGCCGGGTCGATGAGGGTTGCGGAGTAGGCCAGGAACAGCGGCACGGCGGCGAAGAAGAAGTAGGAGATGCCGCCGATGGTGGTGCCCCATACGGCGATGCGCTCGTTTTTCGAGGCGTTCACGCGCTGGAACACGTCCTGTTGCGGGATGGAGCCGAGCGCCATGGTGAACAGCGCGGCAATCCAGCCCAGCATGTCGATCATGTCCAGGCTGGGCAGGAACTCGAACTTGCCCTCGGCGGCCGCCTTGGAAATCACGGTGTTGAATCCACCGGCCATGTCGCCCGCCAGATAGGTGACATACATCAGGCCCAGGATGATGACGATCATCTGCACGAAGGTCGTCAGTGCCACCGACCACATGCCGCCGAACAGGGTGTAGACCAGCACCACGCCGGCGCCGATGAATACGCCCTGGTTGATCGAAATCGCGCCGTCGGAGAGCACGTTGAAGACCAGCCCGAGGGCGGCCATCTGCGCGCCGACCCAGCCGAGGTAGGAAATGATGATGGCCAGCGACAGCGCGACTTCGGTGCGGCGGTTGTAGCGCACGCGGAAGAAGTCGCCCAGCGTCAGCAAATTCATGCGGTACAGCGGGCGGGCGAAGATCAGGCCGAACAGTATCAGGCACAGCGAGGCGCCGAGCGGGTCTGAGATCAGGCCGCGGAAACCTTCGTCGATGAAGGTCGCCGAAATGCCCAGCACGGTTTCGGCGCCGAACCACGTGGCGAACACCATGGCCAGCACGAATATGAAGGGCAGGTTGCGCCCGGCCACGATGTAGTCACGCGCGTTGTGCACGCGTGTGGCCGCATACAGGCCGATGGCAACGGACACGACGAGGTAGGCAATCACGAGCCACAGCAGCATGTGCGGATCATCCGGAAAGAGGTGACGGGACGGAAATTCGGTGCGCGAAAGTGTAGCAATGATTGCGCCAGCCCGGAGCGCGCCGCGGGCGGATTACGCGTTCGGCATCAGGGGCTCAGACGGACGTACAGCTCCAGTGCCACCAGCACCGTCAGCAGCACGCCAATCAGGCCGAGCAGGCGCCCCTGGCGTTTCTGCGTGGCGGCGATCCGTTCATGTTCGGCGGCGCGGTTGCGACGCTGCTGGTCGGCGTCGAGCAGCGCGGCATGCACCAGACGGGGTAGCTGCGGCAGTGTGGTGGCCCAGTGCGGTGCTTCGGTCTGCAACGCGCGCCCAAAGCCACGCAGGCCAAGCTGCTCGCCCATCCAGCGCTCCAGAAACGGTTTGGCCGTCTTCCACAGGTCCAGGTCGGGGTCGAGCTGGCGGCCCAGGCCTTCGATGTTGAGCAGCGTCTTCTGCAGCAGCACGAGTTGCGGCTGTACTTCCATCTCGAAGCGACGCGCGGTCTGGAACAGGCGCAGCAAGGTCTTGCCGAAGGAAATCTCTTTCAGCGGCCGGTCGAAGATCGGCTCGCACACGGTGCGGATGGCCGCCTCGAAGTCTTCCACCCGGGTCTTGGCCGGCACCCAGCCGGCCTCGATGTGGGCGAGCGCCACGCGGCGGTAGTCGCGCTTGAAGAAGGCCAGAAAGTTCTGTGCGAGGTAGTTCTTGTCCTCTTCGTTGAGCGTTCCCATGATGCCGAAGTCGAGCGCGATGTAGCGCCCGTCGCGATGCACCAGGATGTTGCCGGGGTGCATGTCGGCATGGAAGAAGCCGTCGCGGAAGACCTGCGTGAAGAAGATCTCCACGCCCGCGCGTGACAGCGCGGACAGATCCGTGCCCTGCGCCAGCAGCGCCTCGTTCTGCGAGATCGGCACGCCGTGCATGCGCTCCATCACCATCACGCTGCGCCCGCACCAGTCCCAATGCACCTCCGGCACGACGAGCAGCTTCGAATCGGCAAAGTTGCGCCGCAACTGTGAGCAATTGGCCGCCTCGCGCATCAGGTCGAGCTCGTCGTTCAGGTGCTTGGAGAACTCGGCGACGACCTCGCGCGGTTTCAGGCGCCGGCCTTCGATCCACAGCGCGTCGAGCAGCATCGCCGCGCTTTCGAGCAGTGCGATGTCGTGCGCGATGACGCGCTCGATGCCGGGTCGCAGGATCTTGATGGCCACCTCGGTGCCATCGGGCAGCTCGGCGAAATGCACCTGCGCGACCGAGGCCGAGGCCACCGGCTCACGTTCGAAGCGGCGGAACACCTCGTCTACCGGCTGGCCGTAGAACTCTTCGAGCAGCGCGACGGCTTGCGCGGTCGGGAAGGGCGGCACGCGGTCCTGCAGCAAGGCCAGCTCGTCAGCGACATCCGGAGGCAGCAGGTCGCGGCGCGTGGACAGCATCTGGCCGAACTTCACGAAGATCGGCCCGAGCGATTCGAGCGCGCGACGCAGCCGCACCGCACGCGGCTCGGAGAAGCTGCGCCAGAAGAAAAACACCTTCCAGACTTTCGCCAGCCGGCCACTGGCATCGACGTCGAGCACGATGCGGTCGAGCCCGAAGCGAAGGCTTACAAGAATGATCCTGGCAAGGCGGAAAATGCGCACGGTGGCTCGATGCGGTCGGAAAGCTGCGACTTTAGCCGGAAGCGGGCAGCGGGGAAAGGACGCTTCGCCCGTTGGCTACGAGTCGGATCCGGCTGTGCTGGTGGCCCGTTGTCCGCGGGGGGCGATGTCGGGCGTGGGCGCGATGCTGGACGAGAGCTTGGCGCGGGCCTCGTGCAGCATGTGCAGGGTAATCTTCTGCACCTCGGCCTTGCTGGCCTCGATGTGCGCCCGGATCGCGATCGCCGCCTCGGTGGTCTTGCGTTTGCGCAGCAGGTCGAGGATCTGCTGGTGCTCGTCGTAGGTCGTCTGGATGCGCCGTTCAGAGATGAAGTCGAGCCGGCGGATGATGCGGATCTTCTCGGTGATTTCCTGGTGCATGCGGGCCATTTCACGGTTGCCTGTGGTGGCGATCAGGCTCTGGTGAAAGGCTTCGTCGAGCAGGTGAACCTGCGGGCCATCGGTAATGCGTTCGGCCCGCTTCACGCACCAGATCTGGCGTTGCGGGTCGAGTTCGGTCGGGTCGCCGGTCTGGCAGAGCTGCGTGACGGCTGCGACTTCAAGCAGGATGCGCACATCGTACAGCTCGCCGAAGCGCTGGAAGTCGAAGGGGCGCACATGCCAGCCGCTGCGGAAGGCGACCTGCAGGAAGCCCTCGCGTTCGAGCCGGTACAGCGCATCGCGCACCGGAGTGCGGGATACGCTGAAGCGTGCCGCGATTTCCTGCTCGGTAAAACGATCTCCGGGCAAGTACTCGAAGTTGAAGATGCTCTGCTTGATGGCCTGGTAGATCTGCTCGGCCAGGGCGTTGGTCTGTGTTTTCACCGTTCGATCTGTCATGCCTAGTCATCGTGAGCGAAACGTAATGATGCAGCGTTTCCGGGTGCTTGATGTCGCTTCTGTCTGGCCGCTGCGTCGTAATACCGGGCGCTGCTCCCGCGAGGCTAGAGCAGTTCGCTCAGCAACAGCCGCAAGCCCACGCCCAGCATCAGTATGGCAAACACGCGGTTGAGCAGCACCGGCGAGGCGGCCCGCGCGACCACGGCGCCTAGATGTGCGAAAGGAATGCTGGCCAGAACGATGCCGAGCAGTGCTGGCCACATCACGTATCCGGTCGCGCCGCTCGGCAGGGCGGGATCGTTCCAGCCGACCGCGACGAAGGTGATGGTGCCGATCAATGCCGTGGGCGCGCCGCAGGCTGCGGCCGTGCCGATGGCCTGCTTGAGGGGATCGCCGCAGCGGCTCAGCCAGGGAATGGTGAGCATGCCGCAGCCGATGCCGAACAGTGCGGAGGTGCCGCCGATGACGCCGCCGGCAACGACGGTCGGCGCGGCACCCGGTGGCGCCCGGCCGGCCACGCGCGGCCAGCCGCTCATCCGATGCAGCGCAAGCAGCACCAGGAATGCGCCGAAGCCGGCTCTCAGCGTGCCGCCGCTGAGCGAGCTAGCGACGAATACGCCGAGGATTGCACCGCCCAGCAGGCCGGGCAGCAGTTGGCGCAGGCGGTGCAGCAACACGTTGCCGTGACGGTGATGCGACAGCGCCGCGGCCGCGCCCGACACCACGATGGAGGCCAGCGAGGTGCCGATGGCGAGGTGCATGGTCACTTCCGGAGCCACCCCTTGCAGGCCGAACACCACCAGCAGCGCGGGGATGACGACAAAGCCACCCCCGATGCCGAAGGTGCCCGCGAGCAGGCCGGAGAAGGCGCCGATGGCGGCGTAGCCCAGCCAGATCAGGGGCAGGGTGTGCATCGCTGCTCAGTCCGGCAGGCGCATGTGCCAGTCGGTGTTCGACTGGAAGTGCACGCCGGCGTCGATCAGCCGCTGCTCTTGCTGCAATGGCGCGATCAGCTGCAGGCCGGTCGGCAGGCCGTTGCCGGCAAAGCCGTTGGGCATGGTCAGCGTGGGGACGCCGAGGTTGCTGAAGGGCTGGTTGAAGGCCGGGGAGCCGGTGGCGGTTTGACCTTGTGGCGCCGTGCTGGGTGCGGCCGGGGTGGCGATCAGGTCGGCCTCGGAGAACGCCGTGGCGAAGGCCGCGCGATAGCGCTGCCGCGTGGCCTGCGCATCAATGTAGCGGTCGGCGGTGATGGTCAGGCCCTCGCGGATGTACTCGCGCAGGTAGTCGCTGTACAGCGCGGCGCGCTCGGCGAAGTGGCCGCGGTGATACTGCGCGACTTCAGCCTGCATCACGACGGCGTGGGCCGCCACGGCGGCCTCGAAGCCTTCGGGCGTCGGGACTTCGATCACGCGGTAGCCTGCGGCAGCGAAGGTCTCCAGCGCCCTTGCATACTGCGTGAGCACTTCGGGTTCGGCGTCGCGGAAGTAGGCCGTGTCGAGCACGCCCAGCGTCATCGGCCCGGCGGCGCGCACGCTCAGCGGCGTCGGCGCCTGCGGCAGGGTGGTGGGGTCGAGCGGGTCTGGGCCGGCGACGGCGTTGTAGAACAGCACCGTGTCGGCGACGTTGCGCGTGAAGGCGCCGATGTGATCGAGCGCATGGCTGGCCGGAATCACGCCGTGCTTGCTGACTCGGCCGTAGGTGGCCTTCAGCACGGTCAGGCCGTTGAAGGCGGCTGGCCGGCTCAACGAGCCCGAGGTTTGCGTGCCGAGGGCAAAGGGCACCATGCCGCTGGCCACGGCGGCTGCGGAACCGCTGCTTGAGCCGCCCGGCGTGTGACCGGCGTTCCATGCGTTGGTGGTCGGCGGCGGGCCGCCCCAGTTGGCGAATTCGGTGGTGGTGGTCTTACCGAGCAGGATGGTCTGCTGAGCATGCAGCAGACGCACGACGGTGGCGTCTTGCTGCGACACCTCACCGGCGATCACCTTCGAGCCGGCTTCCGTGCGCCAGCCTTTGGTGTGGAAGATGTCCTTGGCGCCGTAGGGCACGCCGAACAGCGGAGGCAGTTCGGCCACGCGCTGCAGCATCTGGTCGAGCTCCCGGGCGCGGGCTTTGGCCGCGTCGAGGTGCAGTTGTGTCCAGGCCTTGACGGTGGGTTCCTTGCGCTCGATGACAGTCAGGAATTCGGCCAGCGCTTCGGAAGGGCTGATCGCACGTTGGGCGTACAGGGTGCGCAGGGCACTGATGGAGCGGGGAAGCATCTTGCGGAGACTCCGGAGGATTCGGGTAAGGGAGGCGCGCCAGCGAGTGCCGGCGCGCCGGAAGGGACTTACTGCCCCATCGCGCTCTTGGCGAAGCTCGGGTCAACGAGATCGGCGTAGTGCATCTCGCCTTTGATGTTGCCGACGAACTGCTGCATGCCGATGGCGTTCTTGAAGGCCTTCTCGGTGATCAGCACGGACGGCGGATAGACCTTGCTGTCGATCATGCGCTGCACGGCGGCATTGACGGTGGTGGCGTCCAGACTGTCGAACTCCTTGCGGGCCACGGCCTTGGCCGCATCGGGGTTGGCATGCATCAGCGTCAGCGCGTCATTGATGGCCTGCACGAAGCGCTTCACCAGATCGGGGTTGGTGTCGATGGTCTTCTGCGCCACGTTGATGGTCGAGAAGGCGTACTCGGGGTAGTCCGCGGTGAAGTCGTGAACCATCTTCAGGCCCTGCGCCAGGCCTTGCTCGACCAGCGGCTGGTAGGCCACGGCGATGTCGGCGCTGCCGGCCAGCACCGGACCGAGCTCAAGCATGTTCTGCACTTCGGTCACTTTCACGTCCTTGCCCCACTCCAGCTTGTTGTCCTGCAGGATGCGCTTGAGCAGGGTGTTGGAGGTTCCGGGGGCGAGGCCGACAGCCACGCGCTTGCCCTTGAAGTCGGCCGGGCCGTCGAATTTCACGTCCTGCTTGGCCAGCACCCACACCGGCGCGCTGTTGGCGACCGCACTGATGGCGCGGGCCTGACCACCGCGCTCGCGGGCAAAGCCGACGTGCTCCGGACCATGCACCGAGAATTGCGCTTCGCCCGACAGCACCGAAGCCAACGCGACGGGACCGGAACCGGCCGAACGCACCACCGGCACATCGATGTCGTGCTTGGCGAAGAGCCCTTCGTGGCGAGCCACATACACCGGCAGGTAGAGCAGGGAGTGGAAGGCCTCGGCGATGAGGATGGTGTCTTTCGCCTGGGCGTTCTGCCCGCCGGCCAGCAGCGGGAGGGATACCAGTGCTGCACTCAACAGTTTCGTCAGTTGCTTCATGACACGTACTCCTTGGGGTGGGGGTAAATCAGTGTTTGGACCACGAGAACAGACGCTTCTCGATCTCGGAAATGGCGAGGTAGAGCGTGGCGGCAACCACCATCAGGGCGAATACGCCTACCCATACGGCATTGAGATTGAAGAGGTTGCCATTGACGAAGATCAGCCGCCCAAGACCCTTGTCAGAGGCGATGAACTCGCCGCCGATCTCGGCGATCAGGGCGAAACCGATATTCAGACGGAATGCGGAGATGATCCACGGCATGGTGGCCGGCATGACCAGCTTGGCGAAGATCTGGCGCTTGGTGGCGCCGAGCGAACGCATCATGTTCACCAGGTTCTGGTCGATCTGGTGCGTGCCCTGATAGGCCGTCAGCACGGCCACCACGAAGGTGGCAATGAAGGCCAGCGCGACCTTCGAGAACATGCCCGAGCCGAACCAGATGATGATCATCGGCGCCAGCGAGATCTTGGGCAGGCCGTTGAGCGCAATGAAGAACGGGTCGAGGATGCGTGCCAGCCGCTTGGCGTACCACAGCAGCAGGCCGAACAGCGAGCCGAGGATGCTGCCGCCGAGAAAGCCGGTTACGGTGGCGTTCACCGTGGCGATGGTGTCGGTCAGCAGCTGGCCGGTGCCGATCATGCGCCAGGCCTCGGAAGCAATGCCCAGCGGCGAACCCATCAGGAACGGATCGATGAGCTTGTGGTTGACGCCGACCTGCCACAGGAACAGCACGACTGCGATCAGCAGCAGACGTGCGAGGTTGTCCTGCAGGAAGACCTGTCGGGCCTTGCGCTTGCGGTCCGACAACACCTTGCGCTTGCGGGCGCCGTCGGTCGAGGTAAGTGAGGTGCTCATGGGTGTTTGGCTCCCAGCTGGATGTCGAGGTCGGCCCAGATCGTGTCGAACAGGTTCTGGTAGCGGGTGTCGCTGCGAGCCCTGATGCACGAGCCGTGCTCGCGTGACAGGCCGACGTCATAGAGCTTCTTGACCATGGTCGGGCGTTGGGTCATCACGGCGATGCGGTCGGACATGGCGATGGCCTCGCCGATGTCGTGGGTGATCAGCACCACGGTCTTGCCGAACTCGCGCAGGATCGAAACGATTTCGTCCTCGAGTACGAGGCGGGTCTGGTAGTCGAGCGCCGAGAAGGGCTCGTCCAGCAGGATGATGTCGGGGTCGGTGATCAGCGTGCGGATCAGTGCCGCGCGCTGGCGCATGCCACCCGACAACGAGTGCGGGTAGGCGTTGGCGAAGTCACCCAGTCCGTAGCGCGACAGGTAGTCGCGCCCCTTGGCGTGGCGCTCGGCCTTGGACATGCCGGTCAGTTCCAGCCCCAGCGTGACGTTCTCGAGGATCGTGCGCCACGGGAACAGCAGGTCGCGCTGCAGCATGTAGCCGATCTGCGAGCCACGCTTGCTCTTGGGCCATCCTTTGCGCAGCACGATATCGCCGGAGGTCGGCTCGATCAGGTTGGCGATGATGTTGAACATCGTCGTCTTGCCGCAGCCGCTGGGCCCGACGATGCTGATGAACTCCTGGTCCTTGATGTCGAGCGTGATGTCGCGGATGACCTCGACGAGATTGCCCTCGTCATCCTCGAACGTCTTCTTGAGGCGCTTGAGTGAAATGGCCGTGTCGCTTCCGCTTTTGACGGCGCTCTCCACGCTTGTGGTTACTGCTGCTTCCATGATGGGCTCCGCTGGTTCGGTAAGCCTCTTGAGCAGGATTGATGCCAATAAACAAAGGGATTTCGGGGATCAGCCGGATTGATCGCCGTTTTGCGAACGGCATGCTCCGGGCGGCAACCCGGATGGCATCCGTACGTTCCGCATGCCCTTGCACAGCATGGAGGTATGACTTTGGTCTGGGTTGTGCGGCTTGCTGGGGGCGGGGGATCTGTCCGTGCAGCACGTTTGCAGGCTTGCGCAGAGGAGCCGGGTGATCACGCCCGGTTGTGGGTCGGTAAAAACGGGGTGCGCACATCTTGTGTGCAAGTTTGTCGCCAAGTAAGTGCGCAACATCGCGTTGCCACGGGTGACGTCGGTCGGCGGTGACAGGTGTCAAATTGTGTGGCGGTTCGGGATAGGGTGGAGGCTTCCGATATAATTCGGGTCTTTCCTTTTTCGCCCCAGTCAATGAGCGCCGATCCCAGGACCCACATCGCACAACTGCTGCACGCCGCGCTGGCGAGCGTTGCCCCGGACCAGGTCGATACCCCGGTTCAT
Source organism: Pseudazoarcus sp. NS36 (assembly GCF_059703705.1). Taxonomy (NCBI): domain Bacteria; kingdom Pseudomonadati; phylum Pseudomonadota; class Betaproteobacteria; order Rhodocyclales; family Zoogloeaceae; genus Pseudazoarcus; species Pseudazoarcus sp. NS36. The sequence continues at coordinate 273,328 of NZ_BAAKJA010000004.1, forward strand.
CTCGAGCGTCCGAAGCAGGCGGGCCATGGCGACTTTGCCACCAACCTTGCGTTGCAGCTGGCCAAGCCCTTGCGCCGCAACCCGCGCGAGCTGGCGGCCTTGCTGATGCAGGAGCTGCCCAAGTCGAGCCTGGTTTCGAAGGTCGAGATCGCGGGCGCCGGCTTCATCAACTTCACGCTGGCGTCTGACGCCAAGACCTCGGTGGTGCGTGAGGTGCTGTCGCGTGGTGAGGCGTTCGGGCGCGGTGAGCGCAAGCAGCTGAAGGTGCAGGTCGAGTTCGTCTCGGCCAACCCCACCGGCCCCTTGCACGTCGGTCATGGTCGCGGCGCGGCCTATGGCGCATCGCTGTGCTCGGTGCTGGATTTCGCCGGCTATGACGTCACCCGCGAGTACTACATCAACGACGCCGGTCGGCAGATGGACATCCTCGGCACGTCGACCTGGCTGCGCTATCTGGCCTTGTTCGACATCGAAGTGCCGTTTCCGCCCAACGGCTACCAGGGTGACTACGTGGTGGGCATGGCGCGCGAATTGCGCGACGGCCACCAGGATCGTTTCGCGAAGGTCAGTGCCGCCGACGTGCTTGCCGGTACGCCCGGTCTGCCCGATGCCGCGCGCAAGGATGATGAAGCGGGGCGTCAGCGCGAACTGCATCTGGATGCACTGATTGCCAACGCCAAGCGGCTGCTCGGCGAGGACTACGCCTGGGTGCATGGCTTTGCATTGAACGAGCAGCTGGGCGATTGCCGCGAGGACCTGGGCGAGTTCGGCGTGCATTTCGACCAGTGGTTCTCGGAGAAAAGCCTGTTCGACACCGGACTGGTGGCGCGGGCCGTCGCCGAGCTGGAACGGCGTGGGCACCTCTACATGCAGAACGGCGCGAAGTGGTTCCGTTCGACCGATTTCGGTGACGAGAAGGATCGCGTGGTGCAGCGCGAGAACGGCCAGTTCACCTATTTCGCATCCGACATTGCCTATCACCTGAACAAGTACGAGCGCGGCTTTGATCGCGTCATCGACATCTGGGGTGCCGACCACCACGGCTACATTGCCCGCGTCAAAGGGGCCATCACGGCGCTGGAGCTGCCGCCGGAGAAGCTCGACGTGTCGCTGGTGCAGTTTGCGGTGTTGTACCGCAATGGCCAGAAGGCCTCGATGTCTACCCGTTCGGGCGATTTCGTGACGCTGCGCGAGCTGCGCCGCGAAGTCGGCAATGACGCCTGCCGCTTCTTCTACGTGCTGCGCAAGAGCGACCAGCATCTGGATTTCGACCTGGATCTGGCCAAGAGCCAGAGCAACGAGAACCCTGTGTATTACATCCAGTACGCCCACGCGCGCGTGTGCTCGGTGCTGCAGCAGTGGGGCGGTGTCGAGTCGGATCTGGCCGAGGCGGACCTCGCGCCGCTGGCCGGCGAGCGTGAGCTGGCGCTGTGTGCGCGGCTCGGTGCCTTCGGCGAACTGGTGCAGAATGCCGCCGGGGATTACGCGCCGCACCAGATCGCGTTCTACCTCAAGGATCTGGCGGGGGACTTCCACGCCTGGTACAACGCCGAGCGCATGCTGGTTGATGACGAAGCCGTCAAGCTGGCGCGGCTGGCGCTGGCCAGTGCCGTGCGACGCGTGCTCGCCAACGGCCTCTCCCTGCTCGGTGTTTCCGCGCCGGAGTCGATGTAAACCCTTCGGAGGGCCCCATGGCTCGTGATTCCTCGCCCCGCCGTACGCCCCGCAGACTGACCGCGAAAGCGCCCCGCAAGGGCAGCGGCGTGATCACCGGTCTGCTCGTCGGTCTGGCGCTCGGTGCGCTGCTGGCGGCGGGCTCTGCCTGGCTGCTGACGCGCACCTCTCCGTTCCAGACGCCTCAGCGGGTTGCGGTGCCGGGCGGTAACGGAGCCGAGCCGGTGGCCTTGCCCGGCAAGCCGGGTGATCGCCCGGTTACGGGCAACCGCGATTTCGATTTCTATACCGTGTTGCCGCAAGGTGAAGGCGGCGCCCAGGCCCCCGCGCCGGCGCCGGCCACTACGCCGACCGGACAGACGGCCCCGCGTGTAGACAGGCTGTATCTGCAGGTCGGCGCCTTCGAAGACCCCGCCGAGGCGGACAACATGAAGGCGCTGCTTGCCCTGAACGGCATCGAGGCGGTTGCCCAGCGCACCCAGCTTGACGACGGACGCGTCGTGCATCGCGTGCGTGTCGGCCCCTTTGCGCGCCCTGAAGACATGACCTCGGTGCGCTCACGTCTGGCGGCAGCCGGCGTGTCGGGCAACGTCGTCCAGGCCAATCCGTAAGTTTTGCTTGCTGCGTGGAACCCCGCGTCATGCAAGGCAGTCCGAAGTCCGTATCCGAACTGATGAGGAAGACGATCGACATGAACCGCCGTCTCATGCTCAAGAGCACCGCTGCCTTCGCAGCCCTTTCCGCCACCCCGTCCGTACTGCTTGCCAAGGAGCCTTTCCAGGTCCTGCCGACGCAGGTGCCGCAGGACGCCAGCGGCAAGATCGAGGTGCTGGAATTCTTCCATTACGGCTGCCCGCACTGCCGTGATTTCTATCCGCTGCTCAAGACGTGGAAGAAGTCGCTGCCCGACGACGTGCGCTTCACGCCGGTGCCCGCCATCTGGGGGCGCGAGCAGTTGCGTGCGCTGGCGCGCCTGTACTACGCGGCCGAGCGTGCCAACGTACTCGATCAGGTGGAGCCCGCCGTTTTCGTTGCCCTGCAGGACGAAAAGCGTCCGCTGTTCACCGAGCCAGAAGTGCGCGACTGGATCGGCAGCACGGGTGTTGATGCCGCAGTGTTCATGGACACCTACAATTCCTTCGCCATCCAAGGGCTGGTGCAGCGTGCCGACCAGCTGGCGCGCACCTATCGTATCCAGGGCGTGCCGACCATGGCAGTTGGCGGCCGCTATCTGACGTCGGCCTCGATGGCCGGCTCCCACGCCGACACCCTGCGAGTGGTCGACCAGCTGGTCGAGCGCATCCGCAAGGGCGCTTGACCAGCTTGCGCTTGTCAGCCCGTGCGCAAGCCTATACCTTTGTCATCGGCCGGCGGCTGCCGGAGTGGGTGACATCGTCATGGGGGCGAGCATGATCCGCAACACGAGCGAAGAGGCGCTGCGCGAAGAGTCCGTATCCGGCGGTGGCGAGCGTCGTGGCAAACAGCGCTTTCTTGCCTTGCGCCGCGGCAGCGAATGCTTCTGGGCGATGGTCGATGGCCAGCGTCAGCCTCTGTCCGATCTGTCGCTCGAAGGCTTTGGCGTGCCCGGCAGCCTTGAGCTCGGACGGCGCATGCAGGTCGTGCTGCACCGTGCTGCAGTACCGGACGAGATCCGTGGTACGGTGAAAGTGGCCAACTGCTTTGCAGGGGCCAATGGCCTGCAGTCCGGTTGCGTGTTCGAGGCCTTCGAGGCGGACGGCAAAGATCGCCTGCGCGAGTGGCTGGTCGCCCACGTGATTGCAAACGCCACGATTCCCATCACCGAAAAGGACGCCGAGCGCATCGTTTCCGGCCCCTCTCTCATCTGAGCGGGCTGCTGTCGCGCCGGCTTTTCCGACCGGAGCGCATATGACCCGAAGCAGTGACGTAACCACCGTGGCCGATCAGGCCGCTGCCTTGTTCCTCCAGTCCATTCCTCCGTCCGAGCATGAAGCTGCAGCCCGCGTGCTGCGTGCCTGGCTGGACGGATTCTCCGCGGATGATCTCGCCGGCCGCACAGCGGCCGATCTGGCAGGTGCCGGGCGGGCGCTGTGGCATGCGCTGCAGCACCGTACTCCCGGTGAGCCGTGCGTGCATGTCGAGGATCCGGCCAGCGACACCCATGGCTGGAGTTCGCCACACAGCGTCTTGCGCATCGTCAATGACGACATGCCTTTCCTGGTCGATTCGGTGGGCATGGAGCTGAGCCGGCGCGGGCTGGCCGTGCATGCGTTCGTCCATCCCGTGCTGCATCTGCGGCGCGCTTCCGACGGAAGCCTGCAGGAGGTCGGCGGCGAGGGTGGCCTGCGTGAATCAGTGATGCATATCGAAGTCGACCGGCTCGGCAACGAGGCAGACTGCGCCGATCTTGCGCGGGGCATTGTCGAGGTGCTGGCGGATGTGCGTGCGGTGGTTGGCGACTGGCCAGCGATGCGTGAGCGCGTGGCCGCAAGTGCGGCAGGTCTGGCCTCCGGGCAAGCCGACGCGGACGAGGCGCGCGCTTTGCTCGAATGGGTGCTGGCCGACAATTTCGTGCTGCTCGGTTGCCGTGATTACCGCCTCATCGGGGCCGGGGAGCGTCTTGATGTCGAAGCCGGTTCCGGCCTGGGACTGCTGCGCGAGCATGGCGACGAAACGGTCTCTGCGAGTTTCGCGGCACTGCCTGAAGAGTTGCGGGCGCAAGCTGCACAGGCGCCGCTGCTGACCATCACCAAATCGGCCACACGCGCCTCCGTGCATCGTGCCGGCCACGCCGACCACATTGCCGTGCGCAGTTTTGATGCGCAGGGTCGCGTGCTGGGTGAGCGGCGCATCCTCGGCCTGTTTGCGTCGACGGCGTACAGCGCGAGCCCGTGGGACATCCCCGTGCTGCGACGCAAGGTTGCGACGGTGGTCGAGCGTGCCGGGCTGCTGCGCGGCAGTCATGCCGACAAGGCCTTGCGCGTGATCCTGGAGCGCTACCCGCGCGACGAACTGTTCCAGATCGACGTCGACACCCTCTTCGAGCACGCCATCGGCATCCTGAAACTGGGCGAGCGCCAGCGCACGCGCCTGTTTCTGCGTTGTGACCCGTTCGGACGCTCCGTTTCCTGCCTGGTGTACGTGCCGCGCGAGCACTACGACACCGAGCAGCGCAAACGCATCCAGTCGGTGCTGATGGCCGCCTTCGACGGCGCCTCGGCGGAGTTCGACGTCGTGCTGTCGGACGCGCCGCTGGCGCGCATCCTGTTTGCCATCCGCACGCAGGGATCGATTCCGGCGCACGATCCGGCGGACATCGAACGCCGCATCGTCGAGGTCGCGCGTCGTTGGCAGGATGCGCTGCGCGAGGCATTGATTGCCGAGCGTGGCGAGACGCGTGGCCTTGAACTATGCAAGCGCTGGGGCGAGGCTTTTCCCGCGGGCTACCGCGAACAGACCGGCATCGACGAAGCGGTGGCCGACCTGAAGCAGCTCGATGCGCTGGGCGGTGCCGACGACCTCGGCCTGCATCTGTTTCGTCCGCAGGGCGGGTCGGACGCCCGGTTGCGCTTCAAGCTGTACCGACTTGATGCGCCGGTCTCGCTGTCGCGCAGCCTGCGCATGCTCGAACGCATGGGCGTGGTCGTCACGGATGAGCAGCCGGCGCAGCTGCAACTGACGGGCAATGTACGCGCCTGGATTCACGATTTCGGCCTGGCGTTGCCGGCTGGCGTGGAGCCCGACGTCGAACGCCTGCGCCCCTTGTTCGAGGACGCTTTTCAGCGCATCTGGCGCGGCGATGCCGACAACGACGAGTTCAACCGCCTGACCTTGCTGGCCGGCCTGACCTGGCGTGAAGTCGGCGTGTTGCGCGCCTATGCGCGTTATCTGCGTCAGGCGACTTTCCCGTTCAGTCAGGCCTACATGGAGCAGGCGCTGGCTGCGCAGCCGCGCATTGCGCGCGCGCTGGTGGCGCTTTTCGCGCGGCGCTTCGATCCGGCCGGCGAGGCCGACCGCGAGACGGATTGCGAACACATCCGTACCCAGATCGAACACGAGCTCGAAGCAGTGCAGAGCCTCGACGAAGACCGCATCCTGCGCCAGTACCTTGCACTGATCCTGGCCACGCTGCGCACCAACTGGTTTGCGCGCCGCGCGGACGGTACGCCACGCCCGGTGCTGGCCTTCAAGCTCGACCCGCAGGCCGTGCCGGGCCTGCCCGAGCCGCGACCGATGTTCGAGATCTTCGTGTCCTCGCCACGCGTCGAAGGTGTGCATCTGCGCGGCGGCAAGGTCGCGCGCGGCGGCTTGCGCTGGTCCGACCGCATGGAGGATTTCCGCACCGAGGTGCTGGGACTGGTGAAGGCGCAGATCGTCAAGAACGCGGTGATCGTGCCGGTCGGCTCCAAGGGGGGCTTCGTCGTGCGTAATCCGCCGCTCGACGGCGGACGTGAAGCCTTTCAGGCCGAGGGTCTGGCCTGCTACCGCCTGTTCCTGTCCGGTCTGCTCGATCTGACCGACAACCTCATCGGCGGCGCGATCGTGCCGCCGACCGACATCGTGCGTCATGACGGTGACGACCCCTATCTGGTGGTCGCCGCCGACAAGGGCACAGCCACCTTCTCGGACCACGCCAACGCGGTGGCTGCGGAATACGGTTTCTGGCTGGGCGATGCCTTCGCCTCCGGCGGCTCGGCTGGTTACGACCACAAGAAGATGGGCATCACTGCGCGCGGGGCGTGGGAGTCGGTCAAGCGCCACTTTCGCGCTTTGGGGCGCGACATCCAGAACGAGGATTTCACCGTCGCAGGCATCGGCGACATGTCGGGCGACGTGTTCGGCAACGGCATGCTGCTGTCCAAACACATCCGCCTGGTGGCCGCCTTCGATCACCGTCACATCTTCCTCGACCCGGCACCGGACGTGGCGAAGTCGTGGGACGAGCGTGCGCGCCTGTTCGCGCTGCCACGTTCCAGCTGGGACGACTACGATAAATCGCTGATCTCGGCCGGCGGCGGCGTGTGGCCGCGCAGCGCCAAGTCGATAGCGCTGTCGCCGGAGGTGCGCGCGCTGCTGGCTGTCGAGGCGGAACACCTGACGCCGGCCGAACTGATCCGCGCGATCCTGCGGGCGCCGGTGGATCTGCTCTACAACGGCGGCATCGGCACCTATGTGAAGGCCACCGTCGAGAGCGACGCCGAGGTGGGCGACCGTGCCAACGACGCCGTGCGGGTGAGTGGTGGCGAGCTGCGTGCGGGCGTGGTCGGTGAGGGCGGCAACCTCGGCTTCACGCAGCGTGCGCGCATCGAGTACGCACTGGCCGGCGGACGCATCTATACCGATGCCATCGACAACTCCGGTGGCGTCGATTGCTCGGACCACGAGGTGAACATCAAGATCCTGCTTGGCGAGATCGTGCGTGAAGGCGCACTGGAGCGCGAAGCGCGCGATGCGCTGCTTGAAGAGATGACCGAAGAGGTTGCGCAACTCGTGCTGCGCGACAACTATGGCCAGGGACAGGTGCTGGAAATGATGGGCACCGGCGCCGCGCAGGTGCTCGACGAGCACGCCGGCACGTTGCGCCGTCTGGCGCACGCCGGCCGGCTCAATCGCAAACTGGAATACCTGCCGCTGGACGAGGAACTGCTCGAGCGACGCGCTGCCGGTGGCGGATTGGTCGCGCCGGAGCTGGCGGTGTTGCTGGCCTACGCCAAGATCGAGCTGTACGACGAAGTGCTGGCCTCGGACGTGCCGGACGATGCCTGGGTGGCCGGTGCGTTGTGGCGCTACTTTCCGCAGCCACTGCGTGAGCATTACTTCGAAGCCATCGGCCGCCACGCCTTGCGGCGCGAGATCGTCGCCACCCATGTCGTCAACACCATGGTCAATCGCGTCGGCGCGAGCTTTGTCGACCGTATCCGCGACGAGACCGGCCATTCCGTGCCGCAGATTGTGCGGGCCTGGCTGGCGGTGCGCGAGATATTCGGACTGGTGCCGTGCTGGCGGGACATCGAGGCGCTCGATAGTCTCGTCCCGGCCGCGCGCCAGAACACGCTGCTGATCGAGGCGTTGAAGCTCTCGCGCAGTGCCACGCTGTGGCTGCTGCGTACGCCACGCTGGCTCGATCAGGTGTCGGCCACGGTCGAGGCCTTCGGCCCCGGCGTGACCAGACTGGCCGCGCAATTGCCCGAACTGCTCTCCGCCGGGGAGCGGGAATCGCTCGACCGCGCGGCAGAGGAACACGCAGACGATGGCGTGCCTGCTGAACTGGCGCAGCGCATCGCGGCCTTGCGCTGGCTGCGCCCGGCGCTCGACATCGTCGAGCTGGCGCGCGAGCATGATCGCGACGAGATCGCGGTCGGCCGCTTGTATTTCGCCGTGTCTGCGGAGCTCGACTTGCCGTGGATCGCCGCGCAGATCGACGCGCTGCAAAGTGACGCGCGTTGGCCGTCGCTGGCGCGTGGTGCCCTGCGTGCCGATCTGGCGGCCGAGGCGCGACGCCTGGTGGCCATGGCGCTGGCACACGGCGAGGAGGTCGAAGCTTGCGTTGCCGCCTTCGTCGACACGGGAGGAGAGCGGCTGGCGCGCTACCGCGCGCTGGTGACCGAGGCGCGTGGCGTCACGGTCGATGTGGCCAGCCTGTCGGTATTGCTGCGGGAGTTGCGCGGACTCGGCTAGGTCCGGCGAGTGGCGCCGACCGGGTTGCTTGTCCGGTCGGCGCGCTCGTTTGCCTTGCGGCTCAGCGTGTTGCGGGTGCGTGCTTGCGTCGAGCCCTTGACCACTGCAGCCACATCACCAGCGCCAGCAGCGCCAGCGTCGGCAGGTAGATCCAGTCCTTGCTCGGACGTTCTTCGGCCGGCACTTCGATGCGCGTGATCTCGAAGCCTTGCTCCATCCCCAGACGCTCCGCGGTGCTGCCGAAGCGCACCATCGACACCTGTACCTTGCCGGCAAAATCCATCACGCCCAGACCGGCCGTGCCGAGTCGTTCGCGTGCGCTGGCTGCCGGCTCGCCCAGCGGCAGCAGCACGCCGCGCGAGATCTCGCTGCCCTCGATCGACAGGCCTTCGACCCACAGGCGCAGACTGGTGTTCGGCGGAGCCTGTTCGACCAGACGGTTCAGCTCGGTCGGCGGCAGTTCGTCGTAGGGCGGGTAGAGCTGATCCATCCAGAAACCCGGGCGGAACAGGCTGAAGGTGATGAGCACTAGCAGGGCCGCTTCATGCCAGCGGTTGCGCGTCAGGAACCAGCCCTGCGTGCCGGCAGCGAAAGTGAGGCTGGCGATGGTGGCCATCGAGATGGTCAGGGCCAGGTGCCACCAGCTGGTGATGCCGATCAGCAGCAGTTCGGTGTTGAAGATGAACATGAACGGCAGGATGGCCGTGCGTGCGCTGTAGCCAAAGGCGGTCAGGCCGGTGCGGATCGGGTTGCTGTTGGCGATACCGGCCGCGGCATAGGACGCCAGCCCCACTGGGGGTGTGACGTCGGCCATCAGACCGAAATAGAACACGAACAGGTGCACCGCGATGAGCGGCACGAGCAGGCCGTTCTGCGCGCCGAGTGCGACGATCACCGGCGCCATCAGCGACGACACCACGATGTAGTTGGCGGTGGTCGGCAGGCCCATGCCGAGCACCAGGCAGATCAGCGCCACCAGCACCAGCATGACCATCAGATTGCCGCCGGACAGCACTTCGACCAGTTCGGTCATGACCAGGCCGATGCCGGTCAGCGTCACGGTGCCGACGATGATGCCGGCGGCCGACGTGGCAATCGCAATGGCGATCATGTTGCGCGCGCCGGTGACGAGCCCGTTGAACAGATCGGTGAGGCCCTGGCGTATGGCGTCGACCGTGTTGCCCTGTTTGCGGAACAGCGCGAACAGCGGGCGCTGCGTGACCAGGATGAAGATCAGGAACAGCGTTGCCCAGAAGGCCGACAGTGCCGGCGAGAGTTGCTCGACCATCAGGTTCCAGATCAGCGCTGCGACCGGCAGCAGGAAGTGCAGGCCGGACTTGAGCGTCGGCCCGATTTCGGGCAGGTATTCGATGGGCGCGTTTGGGTCGTCCATGTGCAGTTCGGGATAGCGCGCCGAATAGCCGATCACCCCGACATAGCCCGCGAGCAGGACCAGTCCGATGATCAGCGCGGAGGCGTCGCCCGCTGCATTCTTGATCCAGCCGAAGCCCCAATACACGACGGCGGCCAGGATGATCAGCCCCGAGAGGGTCAGCGTGGTGGACACGAAGACGTTCTTCAGCAGCAGCTCCTCGCGCCGCGGCAGGCCCTGCAGGTCGGCCTTCATGGCCTCCAGGTGCACGATGTAGAACAGCGCGATGTACGAAATCAACGCCGGCACGATGGCGTGCTTGAGCACCTCGGTGTACGGGATGCCGACGTACTCGACCATCAGGAAGGCCGCCGCGCCCATCACCGGCGGCATCAGCTGGCCATTGACCGAGGAGGCCACTTCCACCGCGGCGGCCTTGTCGGCGCGATAGCCGACTTTCTTGATCAACGGGATCGTGAAGGTGCCGGTGGTCACCACGTTGGCAATCGACGAGCCGGAGATCAGGCCCGTCGCGGCCGAGGCCACCACTGCGGCCTTGGCCGGGCCGCCGCGCAGATGGCCCAGCAGCGCGATGGCCGACTTGATGAAGTAGTTGCCGGCGCCGGCGGTTTCCAGCAGTGCGCCAAACAGCACGAACAAGAAGATGAAGCCGGCCGATACACCCACGGCCACGCCGAACACGCCTTCCGTGCCGAGCCACAGGTGGCTCATGCCCTTGTTCAGCGAAGCGCCGCGGTGCGCAATCATGTCCGGCATATAAGGGCCGAAGAAGATGTACACCATGAACACCACGGCCAGGATCACCATCGGCAGGCCCAGCGCACGGCGCGCGGCTTCGAGCAACAGGGTCAGCCCGGCTACGGACGCGATCAGGTCGAAGGTCGTCGGCAGGCCTGGGCGCGTCGACAGCTCGCTGTAGAACAGGAACAGATAGCCGGCGCAGAAGGCCGCAGCCAGCCCGAGCAGCCAGTCAGCGACCGGAACGTATTCACGCGGCGAACTCTTCAGGGCCGGGTAGGCGGCGAACGCCAGAAAGCAGGCGAAGGCGAGGTGGATGGAACGCACTTCGGTGTCGTTGAACACCAGCACGCCGAGCGAGAAGGGTAGCGGCGAGGCCACCCACAACTGAAACAGCGACCACGCCAGCGCCACCGCCACCAGCAGCGATTCGGCCATGCCGGTCGGCCGTCGCCCGCCGGTATCGGCTTCGGCAACGATGTGGCGCAGTTCATCCTCGTTCAGTTCATGAGCGGTGGCGCGCGTGCTCGGGTCGGCCATGGTCGTGTCTCTCCGTGCTCGGGGCGTTCAATGAAAACGGCGGCGGAATCAACCGCCGCCGTTCTCGTGTCGTACTGCGTGCGCCGGCGCGGGCCGGCGCGGCGGCGGACTTACATCCAGCCCTTTTCCTTGTAGTACTTCATCGCGCCATCGTGCAGCGGAGCTGACAGACCGTTCTTGATCATGTCCTCGGCCTTGAGGTGGGCGAAGGCCGGGTGCAGCTTCTTGAAGTCCTCGAAGTTCTCGAACACCGCCTTGACCATGGTGTAGACCACGTCATCGGACGTCGAGGCCGACGTCACGAAGGTTGCCAGCACCCCATAGGTGGGTGTGGCATTCGGGTTGGCGTTGTACAGCCCGCCCGGGATCTCGACCTTGGCGTAGAAGGGGCGCTCGGCCACCAGTTTGTCGACGGCCTTGCCGGTCAGCGGTACCAGCTTGGCGCCGCAGGTGGTGGTCGGATCCTGGATGTTGGCCGACGGGTGGCCGACGCCGTAGAAAAAGCCGTCGATGCGGTTGTCGCACAGCGCCGCGCCGTGCTCGTCCGGGCGCAGTTCGGACGCCAGCGAGAAGGCATCAATGCCCCAGCCCATCTCGGCCAGCAGCAGGTCTAGCGAGGCGCGCGTACCGGAGCCGGGGTTGCCGACGTTGAAGCGCTTGCCCTTCAGATCCTCGAACTTCGTCACGCCGGCATCCGGGCGCACCGCCACCGTGAACGGCTCGGGGTGCAGCGAGAACACCGCACGCAGGTCCTTGTTGGCGCCGGCATCCTTGAAGCTGCTGGAGCCTTCGTACGCGTGGTACTGCCAGTCGGACTGGGCCACACCGAAATCCAGCTCGCCGGCGCGCAGCGTGTTGAGGTTGTAGACCGAGCCGCCGGTGCTCTCGACCGAACAGCGGATGCCGTGTTCCTTGCGGCCGGCGTTCATCAGGCGGCAGATCGCGCCCCCCGCTGCGTAATACACGCCGGTGACGCCGCCGGTGCCGATGGTGACGAATTTCTGCTGTGCAACAACGGGGCTGGCCGAAAGGCTGCCAACGACGGCTAGTGCTGCGGCCAGTGCGGTGAATTGCTTCATGCTCGCTCTCCTGTCGGGTCAAAGTGTGGGGCTGTTCTCAAAGCTGCGCCCCGGAAAAACCATTGTCAGAAGATAACCCCGTTTGCCTCAAGCCGCCAGCATGGCCGCTTGTCGCTTCACGCTGGCGAGCCCATCGCCATGCCTAAAGCATGAGCGACTTGCGCATGGGTGATGTTGCCGTCGTGCGCGTTGAGCCCGGCCGCCAGATGTGGATCGTCGGCGCAGGCACGACGCCAGCCCTTGTTGGCCAGCGCCAGCACATGCGGCAGTGTGGCGGCGTTGAGTGCCTGCGTGGCAGTGCGTGCCACTGCGCCGGGCATGTTGGCCACGCAGTAGTGAATCACGCCTTCTTCAACGTAGGTCGGGTCGTCGTGCGTGGTCGGCCGTGAGGTCTCGCAGCACCCGCCCTGGTCGATGGCTACATCCACGATGACGCTGCCCGGCGCCATGCCGGCCACCATCTCGCGCGTCACCAGTTTCGGCGCCGAGGCGCCCGGAATCAGCACGCCACCGATCACAAGATCGGCCGACATCAGCGCCCGTGTGATGGCCTCGTGGTTCGAATGCAGCGTCGTCGCGCGGCGCTCGAAACGCTCGCCGACGCGGCGCAGGGCGTCGATGCTGCGGTCGATCACGGTCACGCGCGCGCCCATGCCCAGCGCCACCTCGGTGGCATTGAGCCCGACCATTCCCGCGCCCAGCACCACGACCTGCCCGGGTTCCACGCCAGCGGCGCCGCCGAGCAATACTCCGCGCCCTCCAGAGGCTTTCTCCAGGCAGTGCGCGCCGGCCTGGATGCTCATGCGCCCGGCGATTTCCGACATCGGCGCAAGCAGCGGCAGTGCGCCGCCCGGTCCGGTGACGGTTTCATAGGCGATGGCCGTGACGCGGCTGGCGAGCAGATCGCGCGCCTGTGCCGAGTCGGGCGCCAGATGCAGGTAGGTGAACAGCATCTGTCCGGCGCGCAGCCACTGGCGCTCCTGTGCCTGCGGCTCCTTGACCTTGATGATCAGCTCGGCACTGTCGAAGACTTCGAGGGCCGTGTCCGCGATGCGCGCGCCGGCCTTTGCATAGGCCGAGTCATCGGCACCGATGCCGAGTCCGGCGCCGGTTTCGACGATGACTTCGTGGCCGTGCGCGACGAGCTCACTCACGCCGGCCGGTGCAAGGCCGACTCGGTATTCGTGGTTCTTGATCTCGCGGGGGATGCCGACGCGCATTGCGGTACTCCATCGGGATTTCGATGGAGTCAGTATGGGTGAGGGGCTTGCCGGGCGGCAACCGGTAACCGGCTGCTGTCGGTTGTTGGGCGGGAGTCGGTGTCTTGGGCCTTGACCGGCCGGGACTCGCCCCGGCGGGCGACTTCCTTTCTTGTCGCACGACAAGAAAGGAAACAAAGAAGCGTGCCCCACCGCCTCGCCGGCTGCGCCGGTTCCCTCGCTCCGGGTGCTTTCACCGGCCGGTCCTGAACTCGCTTCGCTCAGACAGCAGGACCGGACATCCCCGGCGAAACCACCCTGCACTCGGCGAGCCAGAGGGGGTAGGTCGCGCGCTGAGCCTCCCGAACAAAGGATTGGCGGCTACGGCAGATCACGTCGTGTTTACCCCTCCCTTCTGAGCCGCTGAGCGGAGAGTGCTCCCGGCGGGGCCTTCCGGCCTTGCTGTTTGAGCGGCAGCGAGTTCGCAAGGCCGGCCGCCGGGAGTGCTCGTAGCGAAGGGACCCCGAAGGGGCGGCGAGGAGGGTGCACTTCTTTGCCTTCTTTCTTGTTGCACTACAAGAAAGAAGGTCGCCCGCCTGGGCGAAATCCCGGTCGGTCGAGGCTTGAGCCACGAACTCGGGCCGATCCTGGCTTCGTCGCACAGATCAGGCGCTCGAAGCGCCCAACTCCGCACACACCGCCTCCGGCGTCCGAACCCGGAACATCCCCCGCACCAGACTGTGCCGATCGACCCGCAACAGCGCCTTGTCGCGGCTGATCAGCAACGAGGCCCCTGCGTCGCGCGCGACTTCGAGGAATTTTTGATCGTCCGCATCCCGACAGCGCGGCAGCAACGCCGGCTCCCCGGATGGAGCGGCGCACGGCGAACAGCGCGCCTCATAGGCGGCGAGCAACTCGGCCTGACGTTGAGGCGGCACGCCGAACTGGCGGTAGGCCAGCACATGGGCGAACTCGTAGAGTGTGTCTGCCCGCGCGATAGGCTGAAAAACGCCCGCGTCGAGGGCGCGGGCGAGGGGGGCCAGTTTCGGGTCCTGCCACCACCACAGTGCCATCACGGTGTTGGTGTCGAGGACCACGCGGGTGCTGCCAGCGCTCACGCAGCGGCCTTGGGGGCGGTATCGAGGCGCTGCTTGACGTAGCTGCCGGGGGCATCCTCGATGGCGTCAAGCGGGCCGGTGGCTGGGTCGCGGGCGGCGGTCTGTGCGCCATCCTGGGCGGTGATCCAGGCCTGCCAGTCGTTCCACCACGAGCCGGCCTGGGCCACGGCGGCAGCCTGCCAGTCGTCGGGGCTTTCCGGCATCGATTCGTCGGCGCCCGTCCAGTAGCAGTATTTGTTGGCCACCGGCGGGTTGACGATGCCTGCGATGTGGCCGGAGCCTCCGAGCACGAAGCGCACCGGGCCGCCGAAGTGGCGGGCGCCGGTGTAGGTGCTCTTCCACGGCGCGATGTGGTCTTCGACCGTGGAGATGAAGTAGGCCGGGGTCTTGATCTTCGCGAGGTCGATCTTGACGCCGTCGAGTTCGATGCCGCCCGGTTCGATGAGGCAGTTCTTCAGGTACATGTTGCGCAGGTAGAAGCTGTGCATCTTGGCCGGCAGGCGGGTGGAGTCCGAGTTCCAGTACAGCAGATCGAACGGGAACGGATCCTTGCCCATCAGGTAGTTGTTCACCACGAAGGACCAGATCAGGTCGTTGGAGCGCAGCATGTTGAAGGTGGTCGCCATCTCCGAGCCTTCGAGGTAGCCACGCTCGCTCATCTTTTTCTCGAGCGCCGAAACCTGTTGTTCGTCGATGAACACGCCCAGTTCGCCAGGTTCGGAGAAGTCGGTCAGGGTGGTCAGGAAGGTCGCGGCGGCGATGCGCTTCTGGCGCTTGGCGGTGAGCCAGGCCAGTGCGGTGGCCAGCAGCGTGCCGCCCAGGCAGTAGCCGACGGCGTTGACCTGCTTCTCGCCGGTCTGCGCTTCGATGGCGTCGAGTGCGGCCAGCACGCCGTCACGCAGGTAGGCGTCGAAACCGAGCTGGGCGAGTTTCTCATCGGGGTTGACCCACGAGATCACGAACACCGTGTGGCCCTGATCGACGCACCACTTGATGTAGGAATTCTTCTCGCGCAGGTCGAGGATGTAGAACTTGTTGATCCACGGCGGCACGATCAGCAGCGGGCGCTTGAGCACCTTGTCGGTGCTCGGCGCGTATTGCACGAGCTGCATCAGCTGGTTCTGGAACACCACCTTGCCCGGTGATGTGGCGACGTTCCTGCCGAGCTCGAAGGCCTCGGTGTCGGTCATGCGGATGCGCAGCGCACCGTCACCGCGCTCGATGTCGCTGAGCAGGTTGTTGAGGCCGCGCACCAGGTTCTGGCCACGGCTGGCAACGGTTTCGCGCAGCACTTCGGGGTTGGTCATGGCGAAGTTCGAAGGGCTCAGCGCGTCCACATACTGGCGCGTGAAGAACTCGACCTTCTTCTGCGTCTGCTCGTCCAGGCCCTCGACGCTCGCAACGCTGTCGTGAATGTGGCGTGCGGTCAGCAGGTAGGACTGCTTGATGAAGTCGAACAGGAAGTGGTCCTGCCACTGTTCGTCCTTGAAGCGCTTGTCGCCTTTGTCGGGCGTGGCGACGGGGTCTACCGCAGCGCCCATCATGCGCATCATCGAGCTCTGCCACAGCATCATGTAGTCGCTGGCGAGCTTCATCTGAGCCTGCATGACGGCATAGGGGTTGGCCATCATGCGCGTCATCATGTCGCTGAAGGCCTGCGCCACCCCCAGCTCGTCGCTGGCGGGCTGGATGCCGTTCTTCATCTGGCGCTGCAGGTGTTCCTGCATCAGTGCTGCGGCGCGTTGCGCAACTTCGGCGTAGCTGGCGGCGATCTCCGCCGGATCGGGCGGGGTGACGGGGTCCTGCTGGGGATTGGCGGCCATCTGCGGTACTCCTGTTGGTCAGCGGGTGCGCGCGAACCGGATGCTGCCGTCTGCCCCCTCGACGCGGCGTGCTTCACCGCGCTCCTGCAGGTGGTTGAGGTGAGCGATTGCCTCACCCATTGCGAACATCACCTGATGGTTGTCGAGTTCGCGCCGGAACAGTACCGGCAGCAGTTCGGCGGCACTCATGGGCTCGTCCAGAGCCGCGATTAGTGCGCTGCAGCGATCCGCGTGATGTGCCTGGAGTTCATCGACCCGCTCACGTATTCCGCGGAAAGGCTTGCCGTGTGATGGTAGCACGAGCGTGTTTTCGGGCAAGTTTATGATGCGCTGCAGCGAAGTCAGGAAGTGACCTAGCGAATCGTCGTCCGGGCTGGCCGCGTGCACGCTGACGTTGGTCGAGATGCGCGGCAGCAGCATGTCGCCTGAAATCAGCAGATCGAGTGCGGCGCAGTACAGGCTGGCGTGCTCGGGCGAGTGGCCGTGGCCGACGATGACCTCCCAGGCGTTTCCGCCGATATCCAGGCGCTCACCGGCGAACATGCGGCGATGTTCGCGCGGCAGTTCCGGCACGCCGCGTGCGTAGGTGTTGCCGCGTGCGCTCAGCGCCGCCAGCCGTGCGTCGTCCAGCCCGTGACGCCGGAAGAAACCGACCATGTCGGCCGCTGCATGGCCCGGTACGGCATGCCATACAGCGCGTGCGGCGAGGTACTCGGCCTCGGTCATCAGCACGGGGGCTTGCTCGCGCGCGGCGAGCCACTGCGCCAGACCGAGGTGGTCGGGGTGGAAGTGCGTCACCACCACGCGCGATACGCGTCGCCCGTCGGCGGTCAGCACCTGCTCCCACAGCGCCTGCGTTTCGGGCGTGCCGAAACCGGTGTCGACGATGACGACATCGTCGCCGTCGTCGAGCAGCCACAGGTTGATGTGATCGAGCGCGAAGGGCAGTGGCATGCGCAGCCAGGCCACGCCGGGCGCAACCGGCTGCGGGCGGCCGGGCTCAGGGATGTCGTCGAAGGGGTATTCGAGGCTCACGATGCGGTGTTCCGGTCGGGTTCAGACTGGCCGAATGGTAGCGCGATGGCCCCGGACGGGGCGAAATGGCACACTGTCGGCCTGCCACAACCCCTTCAGGAGAGCAGCGCGATGAGCGCCCCCATCGATTTCTGGTTCGACTTTTCGTCCCCCTACGGCTACCTCATGGCCGAACGCATTGACGCACTGGCCGCCAAGCACGGCCGCGAAGTGCAGTGGCGCCCCTTCCTGCTGGGTGCGGTGTTCAAACATACCGGCGGTCAGCCGCTGCCTTCGCACCCGATGAAGGGGCCGTATGCGCGTCGTGATCTGGAGCGCAGCGCGCGTTTTCTGGAGCTGCCGCTGGCCCTGCCGGAGTCCTTCGCGGTGTCGGCGCATCAGGCCTGCCGCGTGTTTTACTGGCTGGCCGCGCGCAACCCGCAGCTGGCGCGCGACTTCGCGCTGGCGGTGTATCGCGCCTTTTTTGTCGAGGGGCGTGACATCACTTCGGTCGACGTGCTGGCCGACATCGGCGAGAGGCTCGACATCGCGCGCGAGGCGGTGGCCGGTGCGACGGCGGACGACACGGTGAAGACCCATCTGCGCGAGGTGTGCGAGGCGGCGATTGCCGGCAACGTATTCGGCTCGCCCTTCGTCGTCATCGACGGCGAACCGTTCTGGGGTGCTGACCGCCTGCCGCAGATCGAGCGCTGGCTCGAAACCGGCGGTTTCTGAGCGCCATGCTCCCGCAGCGTGTGCGCATCGTCGAGGTCGGTCCGCGTGACGGCCTGCAGAACGAGCAACAGCCGGTGTCGGCCGGCACCAAGGCCGAACTCGTCGCGCGGCTGGCCGATGCCGGCCTGATGTCGATCGAGACCACGGCCTTTGTGTCGCCCAAGTGGGTGCCGCAGATGGCTGATGCGGCCGAAGTCATGGCCCGGGTCAATGCCGCGCGTCGCGCCGGTGTGCGCCATGCGGCGCTGACGCCGAACCTGAAGGGCTTTGAGGCGGCGCTGGCGGCCGGCGTGGATGAGGTTGCGGTGTTTGCTGCCGCGTCGGAAGCCTTCAGTCAGCGCAACATCAATTGCAGCGTAGCCGAGTCACTGGCGCGCTTCGAGCCGGTGATGGCCGCCGCGCGCGAGGCGGGCGTGCCGGTGCGCGGCTACATCTCCTGCGTGGTCGGCTGTCCGCTGGAAGGCGCGGTAGCGCCGCAGGCCGTGGCCGATGTCGCGGCGCGGCTGATCGGCATGGGCTGTTACGAGGTCTCGCTCGGCGACACCATCGGCAGCGGCAACCCGGCCACGGTGCGCGCCATGCTTGAAGCCGTGCTGCGCGTGGTGCCGGCCGACCGGCTGGCGGGCCACTATCACGACACCTGGGGCATGGCGATTGCCAACATCCTGGTGTCGCTGGAGGCTGGTGTGGCGGTGTTCGACGCTTCGGTCGGCGGACTGGGTGGTTGTCCTTATGCACCCGGAGCCACCGGCAACGTGGCGACCGAGGACGTGTTGTGGCTGTTGCACGGGCTGGGCATCGAAACCGGTGTCGATCTGGATCGCTTGGTCGATACCGCCGCGTGGATCAATGCCGAACTGGGTCGCAAGCCGGCTTCACGCGTGGCGTCGGCGCTGCTTGCGCGGCGCGAGGGGGCGCAATGCGCGAACTGAAGCGTCCCGACGCAAACCCGGGCGGCGTGCCGACTCCGCCGGCTGAAGCCGCGAGCGTTCCATCGCCGTGTGTGCGGCAATGCTGCATCGACGAGGCCTCGGGCCTGTGTGTGGGCTGCTTGCGCACGCTGAACGAGATCTGTGCCTGGAGCGGGCTCGAAACCGGCGACCGGCTGCGTGTGCTGGAGGCCGTGGAAGTCCGTCGGGCCAAACGGGGGCGCCCATGAGCGAACAGGGCGATCCGGGCTGCATCGGGCTGTGCGACATCGACTGGGAGCAGGGGCTGTGCCTGGGCTGCGGGCGCAGCACGGACGAGATCTACGGCACACAGGCCGGTGATACCGGCAGCGCGTCGGCCGAGGAGCCGGCGCAGTGAAACGGAGGGGGCGATGCAGGTCGTACTGATCAGCGGACTGTCCGGGTCGGGCAAATCGGTGGTGCTCAAGGCGCTGGAGGATTCCGGCTATTTCGCCGTCGACAACCTGCCAGCGCGGCTGCTGCCGCAACTCGTGGAGCATCTGCGGGAGGCCGGTCAGATGCGCGTGGCGGTTGCGGTGGACATGCGCTCGGGCGCGAGCATCGGCGAGTTGCCTGATTTGGTCGAGCGCACGCGCAAGCTGGTGTCCGACCTGCGCCTGCTGTTTCTCAATTCGCGCGACGAGACGCTGATCGCACGTTTTTCCGAAACCCGCCGTCGCCATCCGCTGGCGAGTGACGCGGTGACGCTGGCCGAGGCCATCCATCACGAGCGCGCCGCGCTGGCCGAGATTGCCGAGATGGCGCACAACTTCGATACCAGCGATCTGCTGCCGAACACGCTGCGCGCCTGGATCAAGGATTTTGTCGGCGTTGCTGCCGCCGACGGGCTGACGCTGCTGTTCCAGTCCTTCGGCTTCAAGTTCGGTATTCCTCTCGACGCCGATCTGGTGTTCGACGTACGCAGCCTGCCCAACCCGCACTACGACCCGGTGCTGCGCCCGCTCACTGGACAGGACCAGCCGGTCATCGATTTCCTGTCGCAGGTGCCCGACGTCAACCGCATGGCCGAGGATATCCGCCGCTTCGTTGCCGACTGGTTGCCGAGCTTCGTGCGCGACAACCGCAGCTATCTCACCGTGGCCATCGGCTGTACCGGAGGCCAGCATCGTTCGGTGTATCTGGCCGAGCGTCTGGCGCGGGAATTCCACGACCAGGTTCAGGTGCAGGTACGTCACCGCTCCATCGAGCAGCGCAAGGCGGCGGGCAAGTGAAGTTTGCGCTGACCGCCGAGTGGCGTGCGCTGATGCGTCCGGGTGACTACCCGGCGCTGGCGCTGGCCGCGACGGTGTGCGTGGCCTCGATGCTGCTGTTGTGGCGGGGCGGTGCACCCGACAAGGTAGTCGTGCGCGCCGGTGGGCAGGTCTTCGCGGAGGCTTCGCTGTCGAGCGCGCAGTTCATCGAGGTGCCGGGGCCGCTCGGCACCACGCGCATCGAGATCGAGCCGGGTCGTGCGCGCGTTGCCGAAGACCCCGGTCCGCGTCAGTACTGTGTGCGCCAGGGCTGGCTGACGCGCTCCGGTGCCACGGCCATCTGTGCGCCGAACCAGGTCAGCCTGTCGCTGGCGGGCGGCTCGGCGGACTTTGATTCGCTGAACTACTGAACGCCCCTCAGAACTGCGAATCCCCCGGCACCTTGGTGTATTCGACGATGCCGTTGCGGCCCTTGCGTTTGGCTTCGTAGCAGGCCATGTCGGCCGCCACCAGCGCGTTGCCGGGTGAATCGAAACGGCCATCCAGCGGCACCAGCCCCACGCTCAGACCCACCGAGAAGACCTGCCCCTCCCATTCGAAGCGGTGTTCCGACACGGCCTTGCGCAAGGATTCGGCGATGTGATGTGCTTCGTCGATGCGGCAGGCGTTCAGGATCAGGCCGAACTCGTCGCCGCCGATACGGCACAGCAGATCGTTGTTGCGCACGCGTTGGCGGATCAGCTCGGCAAGGCGGCTCAGCAGCGCGTCGCCCGCGGCATGGCCGGCGGTGTCGTTGACATGCTTGAAGCGGTCCAGGTCGAGGAAGCACAGCACCGATGCGTCGCTGGCGCGGCGCGATGCCGTGACGGCGTCTTCCAGGGCCTGCTCGAAGGCCCGCCGGTTGGGCAGGCCGGTGAGCAGATCGTGCGTGGCCTGATGCGCCAGTTGTGCGGTGGCCTCGTCGATGCGCTGCTGCATGGTGTGCTGCGCGCCCGCAATGGCCGAGGCCATGGTGTTGAAGCCCTGCTGCAGCGTGTGCAGTTCGGAGATGCGTGCGTTCTCGGTCACGCGGACATCAAGCCGGCCCTCGGACATGTGGCGCACGGCGTCTGCCAGACGCGCCAGCGGCCGGGTGACGGCGCCGGCCAGCCCGAGAGCCAGCAGCAGGGTCAGCACCAGCACCCCCAGTGTGATGGCCAGCGTGCTCGTCATCATGTCGCGCTTGTGGGCATTGAGCGCGGTCGTGTCCAGTTCGACGTGCACCCAGCCGATCACGTAGGTGGCAGAGGGGTCTTGCGGCGGGTTGGATTCGTCGACGCGCGGTGCGGCCAGTGATACCGCGGCAATGGCTGCGACCCGACCGTCGCTGAGGGTGATGACGCGCGGCGTGATTTCGCTGGCCACGTCGACCACCGACGTGGCGTCGAGCGAGCGCCGACCACTGCTGGCCAGCATCAGCCCATCGGCATCCACGATGCTGGCGGCGGTCACGTCGCGTTGCGCAAGCACGGCCTCAAGCAGGCTTTCGAGTGCGAAGCGGTTGCCCGAGATGACGCCGTATTCCGCGGCGGGAGCCAGAAAACTGACGATGGCCTGGGCGCGTTCGCGCAGTGCCGCGTCGGCCACCGAGTTGCTGTGCCTGAGCAGGAACGCGGTCAGGCCGGCAGCAAGCAGCAAGGCCGGGACCAGCACGATCAGGAGCAGACGCTGGCGCAGGGTGGGTCGGATCACGGTTGCCTCCCGGCGGCGACGGCCGCGCGCAGAGTGTCCTCGTCGGGCACGGGAAGATTGAGCGCGCGGGCGACCCGCGCGTTGACGGCAAGTTCGAAGTGTCGCGACATGCGCGGCGGCGGCAGCGTGAGTGAGTCGTCGAGTGCGTGGAGCCAGTCGAGCAGGTCGCGCGTGGCAGTCGCCGGCGTGGAGAACACCGCTGCGAGGGCGCCGGCCTCGACCCAGGCACGTGAATAGGCAAACAGCGGGCGTTGCGTGCGGTAGCTGGTGAGCAGCAATGCCCGCGCCACGGTGGGGTTGGATACCATGTTGTCATGCAGCGTCAGCACCGCCTCGCAGCGGCCCAGCAGGCGCTCGAGCGCCGGCAGTACTTCGCGGGCGTTGGCGGCGAACTCGATGCGCACCTCGGGTTTGGTGCGCGGCCCGAGTTTCTCGAAACGGGCCTGTGCGCCGTGGCTTTCGGGGCCGAGCAGCAGTCCGGCGCAAGCGGCATCGGGCAGCGCGGCGCGGATCAGGGCGAGGTGGCGTTCGGGCGGCTGCTCAATGAAGAGGGCAGTCGTGCGGGCGCGCGAGGCACCGGCGCGCAGCCGTCCGAACTCATTGGCGGTGATCAGGGCGACGAGCACCGGACGATCGCTGCGCATGGCTGCTTCGGCCGCCGGCACGCCAAGTGCGACGACCAGCGCGCTGTCCTTCAGCGCCCCCGGCGCAATGCCGACTTCGGCGCTGCCGGCCAGGAACAGATGGTGGCGTCCGGCTGCCGCCACCAGTGCATCGGCGACTTCGCGGTCAGGGCCCTGCGCGCGCGAGGTGATGATGGCAATCTCGTGCGCCAGGGCCGGTGCAATGCAGGCCAGGGCCAGCAGCGCCACGCCAAGCAATCGCCAGGGGCGGGGCCTGCGCGGCGCCGTCGGGAGTGCTCGGGTGATCACCATGTGGCGCGGATGCTCGCGAAGATGCGGGCTTCGTGACGGAACTTCTCGCCGTCGAACTCGGGGTAGTCGCCACCGATGCTCTGCAGCGTGATGGCGAATTCGTTGTCGCTGCCGGGGGCGCCGAAGGCGCGTGCGAGCTTGAGGTCGAAGCGGTCGCGCTTGTCGAGTTCGCCGCCGTCGTTGAGCCAGGCCATGGCGTGGTTGTGGTAGTAGCCGAGGCTGGCGCGCCAGCGGCCGGGTAGATCCTTGATGAGCAACAGCGAGGTGGTCGAGTAAGGCGCACTGACGTTGACCTGTTCTTCTTCCATGTCGCGCGAGGTCTTGATGTCGGTGAAGGCCTGAGACCACACCACGCGTCCCCAGCCCGGCTTCCTCCAGTCGAGTGTGAACTCAGCGCCGCGCACCACGGTGCGACCCAGGTTGAGGAAATAATACGTTGAGCCCGACAAGGCGTAGTCGTAGTCAAACCCGATTGGCGACGGGAAACGTGGTTCGCAATTATTGCTCGGGCTGGACCTTCCAGCAGTCGGGTAGCGGCAGCCCTCGTCGTCGAGGTAGCCGTCGTAGCGGTCTTGGAAGACGCGTGTGTCGAGCGACAGACCGTACTGCGGGAACTGGGCGACGTAGCCCAGCTCCACGTGTGTGACCTCTTCCGCATCGACTTTTTGCAGCGCGTTGTATAGGCGCCGCACGATGATGTCCTCGTAGCGGATGGTTTCCTTTGCATGCGATTCCATCAGCGAGGGCGCACGGTAGGACTTGCCCGCCGACAGGCGCAGCGCCGACAGCGGCGTCAGCGCGTAGTTGAGTGCGAGGCGCGGCGAGAACAGCTTGCCGCTGTAGTCGTGGTGCTCATAGGTGCCGCCGAGGTTGATGGCGAGCTTTTCGACCGGCCGCCAGGTGAGGCTGCCGAAGGTGTGCCAGTAGTCGGCTTTGAGCGTGTCGCCGGTGTCGAAATAGCGGCGCGAGCGTACCGAATCCCGACGTACTCCCGCGCCGGCAAGAAAATGCAGGTTCGGCGCGAGAATGCCGGAATACTGAGTCTCGATGCTCTGACGACTGGTGTCGGTATCCAGATCGGTCGGAATCTCGCGCCCGTCGTCGGGGATGATCCACGCCACACGGCGCCGGTGGGCCTGATGCTGGAATTGCAACGTGAACTCGCTGCCAGCGTCGAAGCTGCGGGTCCAGGCCAGATGCAGCGAATGCGAGCGCACCTTCTCATCGCGGATCGGCCATTCCGGGGCCTCGCCGGAATCGGCCGGATAGCCGCGGTCGTCGACACCGTCGACCAGCCCCAGCTGCAGCCGCAGCTCGTCCTGATCGCTCAGCAGGGTCGAACCCTGCAGGTTGACCACCGTACGCCCGATCGACTCCTGCGAGTAGATGTCCACATCGCCGTCGTCCAGCACGGTCTGCGACCTGAAGTTGCGCGCTGCGCGCCGTGAGGCCGAGATGCGCCAGTCGATGGCCGAGTCGAGGTTGCTGTTGAAGCGCACGCCGTGGTCGTAGAAACCGTCCGCGCCGATGCGCGAGATCACGGTGAAGCCCGATTCCGTGGCCGGGGCGCGGGTGATGATGTTGATCACGCCCTGAAAGGCGTTGGCGCCGTAGGCCGCGCCGTGCGGGCCTCGCACGACCTCGATGCGGTCGATGTCGTCCACCCGCAGCGGCAGGTCCTGCCACAGCGTGTTGCCCCACAGCGGATCATTGACCGTGCGGCCGTCAACCAGCACCTTGATGCGCCGGTCAAAGGCGTCGCCCATGCCGTGGTTGGCCACGGTCGGGGCACCGTTGGGCCAGTCGGCGACCAGAAAGCCCGGCACAAGGCGCATCAGGTCGTGCACTTCGGTGAAGCCCGAGGCGTCGATCATTTCGCGGTCGATGATGGTCACCGGGGCCGGCGCATCCAGTGGTGACTGGGCCAGTCGCGAGGCGGTCAGCACGACCGGTAGCGGGTCGAAGAAGCCACCTTGGGAATGCGTCAGGGTGCTTGCCAGCAGGGCGCAAGGAAGCAGCAGTGCTTGGCGAAGGGCAGGGCGCATCGGGTGGCAGACTCGGGAGGGACGGCTCGATTATGCCCGTCGGCGTTGCCTGCGCAGGTGCGCGGTGACGGCGAGCGAGAACGATTGCGCAGCGGCGTTGCACAAAACTGACGTCCCTGTGGCGGCGCGCGGCGCCCGTGCGGCAGGTAAGATCATGCCTTTGCAATCCACACTCCGTCCGCGTGAACGCCACTTCCTTCTCCATCCAGCCGACCGCCGACGATGGCCGCATTGCCCGGCTGGCCGCTGCGGCCATCGTGCTGTCGGTGGCCGAGGCGGCCATTCCGCTGCCGCTGCCGGGCGTCAAGCCGGGCTTGGCCAACATCGTCATCCTGATTGTGCTGCTGCAATGGGGCTGGCGCGATGCGGTGTGGGTGGCGCTGCTGCGGGTGTTCGCCGGCAGCCTGTTGATCGGGCAGTTTCTCGCGCCCGGTTTCTTCCTGAGCTTCGCCGGTTCGGTCACCAGTCTGGTCACGCTGGGGTTGGCGTTGCATCTGCCGCGCCGCTGGTTCGGCCCGGTTACGCTGTCGCTGCTGGCGGCCTTTGCCCACATTGGCGGCCAACTGGTGCTGGCGCGCGTGTGGCTGGTGCCGCACGACGGCATCTTCTATCTCGTGCCGGTGTTCGCGCTGGCCGCAACGGTATTCGGTCTGGTTAACGGCCTGGTCGCCGCACGTCTGCTGCGTGACATGCCGCCCGTCCGCAAGGGAACGTAGCCGCCAGGCGGGTAGTCCATGCCTCAAGACCGCGGCTGCGGTCGTCACCACGAGGCCCTCATGAAGTCTTTGTTGTTGCGTGCCGCAGGGACCCTGTCCTTGCTGGCCGCGTTGCTGCCGGTGGCGCATGCCGCCGATGAAGCGCAGGTGCTGGAGGCCATGCGTGCGGGGGGTGTGGTCATCCTGCTGCGCCATGCCACGACCGAGCCCGGTATCGGCGATCCCCCCGAGTTCACGCTCGCCAACTGCGCGACGCAGCGCAATCTGTCCGCAGCAGGGCGCGACGAATCACGCCGCATCGGTGAGGCCCTGCGCGCCGCGGGGGTGCCGGTCGCTGCCGTGCGCTCGAGCCGTTGGTGCCGCTGTCTGGATACCGCCCGGCTGGCCTATCCGGGCGTTGCCGTGCAAGGCTGGCAGCCGCTGGATTCCTTCTTTGCCGGACAGGGCGATCGCCGGCGTCAGACCGCAGACGCGATGGCCGCGCTGGCCGACTGGCCTGCGGGACGCAACGAGCTGTGGGTGACGCATCAGGTCAATGTCTCGGCACTGACCGGCTTCTATCTGATGATGGGGGAGGCGGTTGTGGCGCGGGTGCGGGACGGAAAGTTGGAGGTGGTGGGGCGCTGGCGGCCTTGAGACGTCCGCCGGGTGCATTTTTGCCACGTCAGCGTGATTCTGTGTGTTTGGCCTCGACCGGCCGGGGCGAAATCCCGGCCGGTCAAGCTCAATTCACCCGAATGCCTATGGTGTGGCTCCGAGCAAATCGAGCAAATGCTCAAACCCCGTGGCGTTCGAGCCACGCCAGCAGGCGTCGCCAGCCGTCTTCGGCTTCCGTCTTGCGGTAGGTCGGACGATAGTCCGCGTGGAAGGCGTGCGGTGCGTCCGGATATACGTGAATGGTGCTGGGTGAGCCGGCGCGCTTGAGTTGATCCAGCATGAACTCCACGTCGTGCAGCGGAATGCCCTGGTCGGCGCCGCCGTACAGGCCCAGCACGGGCGCTTTCAGATCACCGGCCAGATCCACCGGCTGCTGCGGTTGCAACTCGCTCGGCGCGGCGTCGAGGCGGCCGTACCAGGCCACGCCGGCTTTCAGTTTCGGGTTGTGCGCGGCATACAGCCAGGTGATGCGGCCGCCCCAGCAGAAGCCGGTGATGGCCAGCCGGGCAGGATCGCCGCCGTGGTCGGCCGCCCAGACCGCGCAGGCGTCGAGGTCGGCCAGCACCTGAGCGTCAGGCACCTTGTTGACGATGCCCTGGATGATCTCGCCGACGTTCTCGATGGTGCGCGGGTCACCCTGACGGAAGAACAGCTCGGGCGCGACCGCGAGATAGCCCTGTTTCGCGAAGCGGCGGCAGACATCCTTGATGTGCTCGTGCACGCCGAAAATCTCTTGTACGACCAGCACCGTGGGCAGATCCTTCTTGCCCGACGGCCGGGCGAAGTACGCCGGCAAGGTGCCGCCTTCGACCGGGAGTGCGATGTCGCCGGTGTCGAGGCCGTCGGCGTCGGTAGTGACTACGGTCTGCGCGTGCACCGGCTGCACGGCCAATGCAAAACCGGCCGCAGCCAGTGTGGTGACAAAGCCCCGGCGGTCGAGTTTGGCCGACGGCAGCAGGCTGTCAAATTGTGAGCAGGTCTTCATTCTTGTCCTCTCCTGGTCTCCCGGGTGCTTCCCGAGTGTCGTTGTGCTGGTGTCCAGCGGGTGCAGACAACAGGGGGTACCGCGATGTTCCCGCAGCATGCGTGGCTAGGCCGGCGGACCGACGCCGTCGAGGGCTTCGCGCAGCGGCGGCTGCAGTTCCTGCGCTTGCGGGTGGCGTGCCGGCCCCGGTGCGAACAGCACCCGCGCCATGGCGATCAGGCAGTCGGCGATGTCGACGGCGTAGTTGTTGTCGTTCATCAGCGACCCCGCCTGTTCCGGGCCGATGCGGCGTTCGCGCATAAGTCCGTCGATGGTGCCGTTGGCCGCCAGGTCGCTGCTTCGGGCGTGCTCCTGCAATCTGCTCAGTGCCGCGTCGACGTCAGCCTCTTCACCGCCGGCAATGCGGTGCAGCGTGTGCAGCAGCACGGCCAGATCGCGGCGCATGGTGACGTACTCGGCCCGCGGGTGCAGGGTGTTCGCGCCCAGGTAGCGCAGCAGGTTCTTCTGCATGTGCTTGAGATCCTTGAGCGCCTCGATCAGCTGCTGGCCGGCGCCGCGCAGCGCATAGGCCTGAGAGGTCTGCACCCCCTGTACCGGGAGTTGCGCGAGGAAGTCGAGGATTTCGCCGTACAGCGGTTTGACCCGGCGCTGGTAGTAGTCGTCGATGTCGATCGCGCGTACGCGTTCGGGCGGCTGGTCGAGCAGGTTCAGGTCTTCGCCGCGGCGCAGGCGCGCCGGATCGGTATGCAGCACCAGCGCCATCACGTCAAAAACGTTGGCAAACAGATGCTGCAGTTCCTTGCGCACCGCCTCAAGACCGGCGTCGGGCATTTCGAGCATCGGTCGGGTGAGGAATCTCGGGGTGACCACGCTGACCGACTTCTGCGGGATCAGCTGTTCCAGCCACGCCACCAGGCGGCCGGTGAACGGCAGCATCAGCGCCAGACCCACGAGGTTGAACAGGGTATGGAACAGCGCGAGTTTCAGCGTCCAGTCATCCGCTGCGATGCCCAGCAGCTCGGCGCCGATTTCAACGGCCTCTGCCAGCACGCCGATGAACAGCAGCGCTACCAGCCCGGTGCCGAGGTTGAACACCAGATGCGCCGCGGCCAGCCGTCGTCCCGGCGCGTTCGCACCGAGCGAGCCGAGAATTGCGGTGATGGTCGTGCCGATATTGGCGCCAATGGCCAGCGCCAGCGCGTTCTCGTAGGTCACCTGTCCGGTCGCCAGCGCGGTGATGGTCAGCACCAGCGTGGCGTGGCTGGATTGCATCACCACCGTCGCGAGCATGCCGAACAGCGTGAACAGCAGCAGCCCGCGCACGCCGGTCATGGCGTATTGGGTCAGATCCAGCGCCTGGCCGAAGGCCTCGAAGCCTTCCTTCATCCACGCGATGCCGAGGAACAGGAAGCCCAGCCCGAGCAGGATCTGTCCGGCACCCTTGAGAGTCGTCGAGCGTGTGAACTGGAAGATCACGCCGAACACCAGCATCGGCATGGCCCATGCTGCGATGTCCACCTTCAGGCCGAAACCCGCCACCAGCCACGCGCCGGTCGTCGATCCCAGATTGGCGCCGAAGATGATGCCGATGCCCTGCGCCAGCCCGAGCAGGCCGGCCGACAGGAAGGAGATCGAGATCACCGACACCAGCGAGCTCGATTGCATCAGCGTGGTGGTGGCCATGCCGAACAGCACGCTCTTCCACAGCCGGTTGGTGGAGAACTGCAGGATGCGTTCCAGCGTGCCGCCGGTGAAGGTCTTGAAGCCCTGTTCCAGCGCCAGCATTCCGAACAGGAACACCGCCACACCGGCAGCGATCTCCTTGAATTCGGCACTGGACCAGAAGCCGTAGCCCAGCAACAGGCACAGCACGGCGAAGGCGATATGGCGCGACATGTGCGAACCGCCTCAGGCGCGCAGCCGGCCTGCTCGGCGCCCGGTGACCAGCCCGCCGAGCGAGCCGGAGGAGCCGTTGGCGTGACAGATCGCGCAGGCCAGCGCATCCGCCGCGTCGGCGCTGGGATCGCCGTCCAGCGCGAGCAGGCGCTGCACCATGTGCTGCACCTGCGATTTGTCCGCCTTGCCGTAGCCGACCACGGCCTGCTTGACCTGCAGCGCTGTGTACTCGGCCACCGGCAGGTCGCACGACACCGCGCCACAGATCACCGCGCCGCGGGCCTGGCCGAGCAGCAGCGTGGACTGCGGATTGACGTTGACGAAGACTTTCTCGACCGCAACCTGATCGGGTGAATAGGTGGTGATGACCTCGCGCACGCCATCGAGCAGCACCTTGAGGCGGCCGGGCAGTTCGCCGTCTTTCGTGCGGATGGTGCCGCTGGCGACGTAGCGCAGCTGGTTGCCGAGCTGGTCGACAATGCCGAAGCCGGTAATGCGCAGCCCCGGATCGAGTCCGAGGATGCGCGTGGCGGTGATCTGGGAGGCCGAAGTCATGTGGCCGATTGTGCGGTGTTCAGCGTGCGCGCGCCAGCCATACGCCGGCTACTGCCACCGCCATGCCGGCCAGCGCCAGCGGCGCGAGGCGCTCGTCGAAGAGCAGCCAGGCCATGATCGCCGTGGTTGGCGGCGTGAGATAGAACAGGCTCGCTACGTTCACTGCGCCACCGGAGCGGATCAGCAGGTTGAGCAGCGAGATCGCGCCGAGCGACAGCACGACAACCAGCCAGCCCAGTGCAAAGACGAATTCACCGGTCCAGTCGATGGCCATGGACTCCGTGGCCCAAGCCGCCAGCGCGGTGACGATCAGCGTGGGGATGAACTGGATTACTGCGCCGGTGCGCAGATCGAAAGCCGGGCAGAAGCGCTTCTGGTACAGCGTGCCGGCCGTGATGCCGCCCAGCGCCAGCAGCGCGGGGATGAGCATGGCGCCGAGCGGCGCATCGAAACCGGCCGCGCCGCTCTGGCCGATGACCACCAGCGCCACGCCGCCAAAGCCCAGTGCCAGCCCGATCCACTGCCGCCCGACCACGCGCTCGCCCAGCAGCCAGCCCGCACCCAGGGCGGTGAGCAAGGGCTGCATGCCGACCACCAGGGCGGTGATGCCGGCCGGCAGGCCGGCGCCGATGGCGGTGAACACGCCGCCCAGATACAGGCCATGCACCAGCAGACCGGATACGCCGATGTGCAGGTACTGGCGTCGGTCGGTGGGCCACGGCGCACGCGTGAGCAGTACCAGCGGCAACATCAGCGCCAGCACCAGCGCGTAACGGATGGCGAGGAAGCTCAGCGGTTCGGCATACGGCAGGCCGAGCTTGCCGCCGATGAAGCCCGTGCTCCACAGCACCACGAACAGCATGGGCATCGCGGCGGTGAGCAGGGGGCCAGGCATGGCGTAAATCCTCGGGTGAAGCGTGAGTGCCGCAGCCCACATTGCGCATTGGCGCAAGGCGGGCTGTGCCGGGGGCGTACTTATTCGTCGAACACGGCGGAGGTGTACACCTCCTGCACATCGTCCAGAGCTTCAAGCGCGTCGAGCAGCTTTTGCATCTTCAGGGCGTCGTCGCCGGAAAGCTCGGCTTCGTTGTCAGGCTTCATCGAGACTTCGCCGAATTCGGCCTTGAAACCGGCCTTCTCCAGCGTTTCCTTGATGGCGGTGTACTCGTAGGGCGCGGTGATGACTTCGATGGAGCCGTCGTCATTGCTGACCACGTCTTCTGCGCCGGCTTCCAGGGCAGCTTCCATCAGCGCGTCTTCATTCGTGCCGGGGGCGAACATGAGTTGCCCGCAATGCTTGAACTGGAACGCCACGCAGCCGTCCGTGCCCATGTTGCCGCCATGCTTCGAGAAGGCGTGGCGCACGTCGGCCACGGTGCGCGTCTTGTTGTCGGTAAGGCAATCCACCATCACCGCTGCGCCGGCAATGCCGTAGCCCTCGTAGCGCACTTCTTCGTAGCTGACGCCGTCAAGCTCACCGGTGCCGCGCTTGACGGCGCGGTCGATGTTGTCGCCCGGCATGTTCTCGCCCTTGGCCTTGTCGACGGCCAGACGCAGGCGCGGGTTGAAGTTCGGGTCGCCGCCGCCCATGCGCGCGGCAACGGTGATCTCCTTGATCAGCTTGCTGAAGACCTTGCCCCGCTTCTCGTCCTGACGGCCCTTGCGGTGCTGGATGTTGGCCCATTTGGAGTGTCCGGCCATGGCTGCTCTCTGATGAAAGGTTCGTGAAAGTGCGCGATTTTACCTCGAAGCCGACCTGCTTCGCGGACCGCGATGCGCATCGGAAACCACGCATGGCGGACCCTGCTTGCAGTTTGTGACGCAATGTTGGCGCCACCACTGCGGCCGTGGGGCGTCTGGTCTGTTAGATTCATGCCAAGCGGGCATGGTCGCCCGCAGGGGGAGAGGAAATGATTCGTACGTTCTGCATGCTGGCCGGTCTGTGCCTGCTCTTGGTCGGGCCTGCCGCGGCGCAGGTGCGACTGGTCTTCGACGGCTGTACCGATGCACACGGCAACGCGGTGAGATCGGTGGCCGATCCGCTGCTCGACAAGGCTTTCGAGACGCGTATGGAGAACGGTCAGGCGGTGATCCGCTATAACGCTGCGGTGCCAGCCGGGCTGCCGGATCATGTGCGTCTGTTCTTCTATGCGCACGAATGCGCGCGGCTCGAACTCGGCCAGGAGGCGACGGCCCTGCGCACCGTAGGCGACGCCTGGCGGGCGGATTGCCGGGCGCTCGATACCATCCTGCACTCGGAATTGATGAGCCCGCGCTACGTCGTGCGTCTGCAGGACGACCTGATGCTGACCGAGGCCGAGTGGGGCGCCATGCCGGGGCCGGCCCGCGAGATCGACCTGCCGTCCTGCGCACGGGGTGAGCCGCGGGAGACGCTGCGCATTCCGGTCCAGCCGTCTGCGCAGCGCGACGGCTGGAACACCTGCGTGCACAAGTGTGGTGATACGCTGCTGCAATGCCAGCGACGCACCTGCAATAATCTGGATTGCCCGGTGTGCATGCCGGCCAACGAGGCCTGCGTCGCGGCCTGCGGAGAGCCCGGGCGCTGAATCCCGGCGGAGCTTGCGAAGGAAATACGCCATGCCCGACCCGATGTTGATCGCCCGCGCCGGCACAGAAGACCAGCTCCTGCTGCCGCGGCTTGCCAACCGCCACGGACTGATCACCGGCGCCACCGGTACCGGCAAGACCGTCACGCTGCAGAAAATGGCCGAATCCTTTGCAGCCATCGGCGTGCCGGTGTTCGTGGCCGACATCAAGGGTGATCTCTCCGGCATCGGCGCGGCCGGCACGGCTTCGCCCAAGCTGCTCGAACGGCTGGCCGTCATCGGCATCACCGAGTACGCGCCGCGCGCCAACAGCGTGGTGTTCTGGGATGTCTTCGGCGAGCTGGGCCATCCGGTGCGCGCCACCATCTCCGACATGGGGCCGCTGCTGCTCTCGCGCCTGCTCAACCTGAATGACACCCAGTCCGGCGTGCTGCAGATCGTCTTCCGCATCGCCGACGACAACGGCCTGCTGCTGCTCGACCTGAAAGACCTGCGCGCGATGCTGCAGCACGTTGGCGAGAACGCACGCCAGTTCACCACCGAATACGGCAACATCTCGGCCGCCTCGGTCGGGGCCATCCAGCGCGGCCTGCTCAATCTCGAAGCTCAGGGAGGCGAGCGCTTCTTCGGCGAGCCCATGCTCGACCTGGCCGATCTGATGCAGACCGATGCCGATGGGCGCGGCGTCATCAATGTGCTGGCCGCCGAAAAGCTCTATCACTCGCCGCAGCTCTACTCCACCTTCCTGCTGTGGATGCTGTCCGAACTGTTCGAGCAACTGCCCGAGGTCGGCGACCCCGACAAGCCGAAGCTGGTGTTCTTCTTCGACGAGGCCCACCTGCTGTTCCGCGACGCGCCCAAGGCACTGGTGGAAAAGGTCGAACACGTCGTCCGTCTGATCCGCTCCAAGGGCGTCGGGGTGTATTTCGTAACCCAGAGTCCGCTCGACGTCCCTGACGCCGTGCTCGGCCAGCTCGGCAACCGCGTACAGCATGCGCTGCGTGCTTTTACGCCGCGTGATCAGAAGGCCGTGAAGAGCGCGGCCGAAACCATGCGGCCGAATCCTGCCTTCAATGCGGTGGAGGTCATCACCGAACTGGGTGTGGGTGAGGCGCTGATTTCCTTCCTCGACGAGAAGGGTCGCCCCGGCGTCACGCAGCGTGCCGCCGTGATTGCCCCCGATTCACGCCTCGGACCGTTGACTGCGAGCGAGCGCGAGGCCCTCGTGCGCAGCTCGCTGCTGCACGGCCACTACGAGAAAGAGGTCGACCGCGAATCGGCGTATGAACTGCTGCGCGCGCAGGCCGAGGCGCGCATGGCCGAAGCGCCTGCGCAGAAGCCCGCGGCGTCAGGCGGCATGTCGGACGTGATCTTCGGCTCGACCGGCCCGCGCGGTGGCAAGCGTGACGGTCTGGTGCAGATCGCGGCCAAGACCGTCACGCGCACCATCGGCAGCGCCATCGGCCGCCAGATCGTGCGCGGCGTGCTCGGCTCGCTGTTCGGAGGGCGCAAGTAGCATCGTCCGCTGCACTTTGCTGTGCTGCGCGTGTCGAAGAGTCGTATCGCAACGAGGAGGAAGGCCATGACCCCGCAATCGCTTGCAGACCTGATCGCCGATATCGAGGCCGAGGACCCGGTCGACCTGGGCGATCTCTCCATCGACGAGGCCGACGCCCGTTCCCTGATGGCCAGTCACCTGTGTGATCTTGACCGCCGTCTGGTCGAGCACGGCCTGGCGGCCGAAGAGCGGCTGGAAATGATGGCCGCCATTGCGGCGCACACCATGGTCGAGAACCTCACGCTGCACATGAAGCGTTTGCGCAGCGGCGAGGATGGCATCGACGCCTTCCGGGCGTGGATGGGGCGGCACGGGATGCACTGAGTCTGGCCGTTCCTGGCCGGTTGCTTGCTGAATCGTGGGAGGTTGTGTTGGCGTGCGTTGGCCGGGACTCGCCCCGGCGGGCGACTTCCTTTCTTGTTGCACGACAAGAAAGGAAGCAAAGAAACGTGCCCCGCCGTCTCGGCCCTTCGGGCTTCCCTCGTTCCGGGCGGTTTCACCGGCCGGTCCTGAACTCGCTTCGCTCAGACAGCAGGACCGGACTGCCCCGGCGAAACCACCCTGCACTCGGCGAGCCAGAGGGGAAATTGGCGCCAGGTGAGCCGCCAAGCTTGTGACTGTTTGCTACATTTGGGCACGGCTTGTTTACCCCTCCCTTCTGAGCCGCTGAGCGAAGAGTGCTCACGGCGGGGCCTTCCGGCCTTGCTGTTTGAGCGACAGCGAGTTCGCAAGGCCGGCCGCCGGGAGTGCTCGTAGCGAAGGGACCCCGAAGGGGCGGCGAGGAGAGGGCACTTCTTTGCCTTCTTTCTTGTTGCACTACAAGAAAGAAGGTCGCCCGCCGGGGCGAAATCCCGGCCGGTCGAGGCGAATACTGCCGCAGTTGTCAGGGCTGGGTGAGCCCCAGCCTCCGGCAGATCTCGATCGTCGGGCCGTCCTGGTTCATGGAATAGAAATGCAGGCCGGGCGCGCCTTCTTCGATCAGGCGTTCGCACAGATCGGTGACCACGTCGAGACCGAAGGCGCGCACCGACTCGGTGTCGTCGCCGAAGGCTTCGAACTTGCGGCGCATCCAGCGCGGGATCTCGGCGCCGCACATATCGGAGAAGCGGGCCAGCTTCGAGAAACTGCTGATCGGCATGATGCCCGGCACGATGGGAATGGCCACGCCCAGTGCCTGCGCCTGCTCGACAAAGTGGGTGTAGGCGTCAAGGTTGTAGAAGTACTGCGTGATGGCCGAGTCGGCACCCGCATCGACCTTGCGCTTGAAGGCCAGCAGGTCGTCGCGAGGGCTTTTTGCCTGCGGGTGCCATTCAGGGTAGGCGGCCACTTCGAGGATGAAGCGGTCGCCGGTCTCGGCGCGGATGAATTCCACCAGTTCGTTGGCGTAGCGGAATTCGCCGCTGGCGCCGGCTCCGGAGGGCAGGTCGCCGCGCAGCGCGACGATGCGGCGGATGCCCGCGGCGGCGTATTCGTCGAGGATGCTGCGCAGCTCGGCACGGCTTGAACCGATGCATGAAAGGTGCGGTGCGGCTTCCGATCCGGTGGCGGCGATCTCGCGCACGGTGTTGAAGGTGCGCTCGCGCGTGGAGCCGCCGGCGCCGTAGGTGACGGAGAAGAACTGTGGCGAGAGTGCGTCGGCCAACCGCTGGTGCACGCCGCGCAGCTTCTCTGCGCCCTCGGGCGTTTGCGGCGGGAAGAATTCGACGGAAAGTTCAGTGCTTTGCATGGTGCATCCAGAGGAAGAATTCGTGATTGCCGTCACCGCCGGTGATGGGTGAGTCGAACCAGTCGCGCACGGCCAGTCCGCAGTCTTCAGCCGCTGCGCGCAGGCGGGCTTCGACATCGGCGTACAGCGCGACATCGCGCACGATGCCGCCTTTGCCCAGGCCTTTCGGGCCGACTTCGAATTGCGGCTTGACCAGCGTGAGGATATCCCCGTGCGGGGCCAGCAGGGCGGGCCAGCACGGAATCAGAAGGGTCAGCGAAATGAAGCTCGCATCACACACGATGAGGTCGAAACCGCCTGGCGGATGATGCGCGCCCAGTCGTGCGGCGTCGAGCTCGCGGGCGTTGAGACCTTCGAGCGTGATGCAGCGCGCGTCCTGTGCGAGTTTGGGGTCGAGCTGGCTGTGTCCGACGTCGACGCCGACCACCTTGGCCGCGCCGGCCTGCAGCAGACAGTCGCTGAAGCCGCCGGTGGACTGGCCGATGTCGAGGCAGGTGCGCCCGCTGAGGCCCAGTCCGCTGTGTGCCAGCGCGCCAGCCAGCTTCAGCCCCCCACGCGAAACGAAACGTTCGGTCTCGTCCGGCGCGATGACGATGTGCGACTCGGGCAGCAGCAGATGCGCGGGTTTGGTGACCGGAAGTCCGTCGGCCATCACGCGTCCGGCGGCAATGGCGGCCTGGGCGCGGGTGCGCGAGGCGGCCAGGCCGCGTTCGACCAGCAGCGCGTCGGCGCGCAGCAGGCCGCCGTGGTCGACCGGCGTCTGCTCGGCGCGCCGGCCCGGTGCGGCCCGCTGCTTGCGGGCGTGGAAGGAGTTCATGGACACGGCGGCGTCACTCGCTTGAGGTCAGCGGATTCCGACGACTTCGACCGGGTTGTCGTACACGTCGTTGCGCTTGTCGTACAGCGGGATGGTCGTGCCGTTGACGCGGTTGTGCGTGAGGTTGTCGATGCTCACGTCGGCAATCACGATCTGCTCGACGTTGGCCGTGCCCTCGGCGGCGATGCCGTCGCGTGCGAACGGGAAATCCGACGGCGTGATGATGCTGGCCTGGCCGTAGTGCACGCCCAGCCCCTGCACCGGTAGGTTGCCGACGGTGCTGGTCATGGCGACATAGACCTGGTTCTCGATGGCGCGCGCGTGGCAGCAGTAGCGCACGCGCAGAAAGCCCTGGCGGTCGTCGGTGCATGAAGGCACGAACAGGATGTCGGCGCCAGCCTCGCACACCATGCGCGAGAGTTCGGGGAACTCGATGTCGTAGCAGATCAGGATCGCGATCTTGCCGTAGGGCGTTTCGAACAGCCGCAGCTGGTCGCCGGCGGCGGTGTCCCACATCTCGCGTTCCCAGCGCGTGCGGTGGATCTTGTCCTGCTCGTGCACCTCGCCCTCGGGCGTGAACAGATAGGCGGTGTTGTAGAGCTGGCCGTCACGCAGGGTGGGGTGGCTGCCGCCGATCAGGAACACGCGCCATTCGGCCGCCAGTTCGCGCATCAGCTCGATGTAGCGGCTGGTGTAGTCGTGCATGTTGCGCACGGCTTCGGGCAGCTCGCGGGTGTCCATGAAGGACAGCAGCTGGGTGGTGAAGATCTCCGGCAGCAGCACGAAGTGCGGGCGGTAGTCGCCCGCGGCCTGCATGACGAAACGGACCTGGTTCTCGAATCCGGACCAGTCGTGGATCTGGCGCAGCAGATACTGCACCGCAGCGATGCGTACGATCATCGGTTGTCCTCCTCGGGGATGCGGGTCGGGGCGCCCGGATCGTAATCCGGGTTGAGCCATACGATCAGCGAAGCGTTGCCGAGCGATTCGGTGTCTTCCGGCAGATAGCCGTGCACGATGCCGCAGTAGCTGAAACCTTCATGCAGCTGAAAGCCCAGCACCGGGTCGCTGATGTCGCCCCAGATCACGCGTTTGGCGTATTCCTCGGCGGTCATGCGGTCGGCGAAGCGGTGGTAGCCCGGCATGCGGCCACAGGCAATGATGCGCTTGAGGTTCATGCGCCGGCAGATGTCGCGCCGTCCCTCGTACAGTGCGTGGCCGATACCGCTGCCGCGCAGTTGGGGGTTCACGAAAACTTCGGCCCCATAGAGCGTGCGCCCCATCGGGTTGTGGCTGTCGAAGCTGCCACTGGCGGTGATCTCGTCCCACGAATGATGCTCACCCCAGTCGTCCCAGGTAATGACCAGCGAGCTGGCGCAACCGGCCAGTTCGCCGTCGACTTCGGCAATCAGCTGGCCCTGCGGGAAGATGTCGAGCTGATGGCGCATCTGCTCGGCCGACCACGCCGGAATGTCCGGGTAGACGCGACGCTGCAGCGCGATCAGCGGTTCGATGTCGTCAGCAAGGGTGTTGCGCACCGTGGCCAGGGGCATGGATGTCCTCGTGCGCGCCCCGGCCGGGCCGGGGCGCAGTGCATCAGTAGCGGTAGTGGTCGGGCTTGTACGGCCCTTCCTGCGGAACGCCGATATAGGCCGCCTGTTCGTCGGACAGCACGCTCAGCTGGGCGTTGAGCGTTTTCAGCTGAAGCCGTGCGACTTTCTCGTCCAGATGCTTGGGCAGCGTATGCACGCCGGCCGGGTAGCGCTCCGGATGATTGAACAGCTCGATCTGTGCAATCGTCTGGTTGGCGAAGGACGAACTCATCACGTAGCTCGGGTGGCCGGTGCCGCAGCCGAGGTTCACGAGGCGACCCTTGGCCAGCAGGATGATGCGTTTGCCATCCGGGAAAATCACGTGATCGACCTGCGGCTTGATCTCGTCCCACTCGTAGTCATCAAGAGAGGCAACGTCGATCTCGTTGTCGAAGTGACCGATGTTGCACACGATGGCCTGGTCCTTCATGCGCGCCATGTGGTTGTGCGTGATGACGTGATAGTTGCCGGTGGCGGTCACGAAAATGTCGGCGTGCTCGCAGGCGTAATCCATGGTGACCACGCGATAGCCTTCCATCGCCGCCTGCAGCGCGCAGATCGGGTCGATCTCGGTGACCCACACCTGAGCCGAGAGCGCGCGCAGCGCCTGCGCCGAGCCCTTGCCCACATCGCCGTAACCGGCGACCACGGCGATCTTGCCGGCGATCATCACGTCGGTCGCACGCTTGATGCCGTCCACCAGCGATTCGCGGCAACCGTAGAGGTTGTCGAATTTGCTCTTGGTGACCGAGTCATTGACGTTGATGGCCGGGAAGCGCAGCTCGCCGCGCTGGTGCATCTGGTACAGACGATGCACACCGGTGGTGGTTTCCTCCGTCACGCCGCGGATCTTTTCCAGACGCGTCGAATACCACTTCGGGTCGGCGCCGAGGCGGGCCTTGATCGCGGCGAAGAGCTCGCGCTCTTCCTCGGAGGTCGGCTTGGACAGCACCGAGGCATCGGTCTCGGCGCGGGTGCCGAGGTGCAGCAGCAGCGTGGCGTCGCCGCCGTCGTCGAGGATCATGTTCGAGTAGCCGCCGTCGGACCACTCGAAGATGCGATGGGTGTAGTCCCAGTAGTCGGCCAGCGTCTCGCCCTTGACCGCGAACACCGGCACGCCGGTGGCGGCGATGGCGGCCGCAGCGTGGTCCTGCGTCGAGAAGATGTTGCACGAGGCCCAGCGCACTTCGGCGCCGAGCGCGGTCAGCGTCTCGATCAGCACCGCGGTCTGGATGGTCATGTGCAGCGAACCGGTGATGCGCGCGCCCTTGAGCGGCTGCGAGGCGGAAAACTCCTCGCGGATGGCCATCAGGCCGGGCATTTCGGTTTCTGCGATGCGGATTTCCTTGCGTCCCCAGTCGGCCAGCGACAGGTCGGCAACGACGCAATCCTTGATATCAGCCACAGCGTTCATGCTTTGCTCCTGCATGGGCCGGGCGGGGAAGGGGAGGCAGTTCGTGCCCTCGCCCTGCACCAACCCGGCGAGGTTGGATGGGCGAGCGCGGTTGTGGCGATGCCGCCTGATGGCGGCTTCCGAGCCTGGGGCCGGGCGGGAACCCGACGCCTTGCAGCGCTCCTCGGAAACGGAACGAAGTATACCCGACTGTGCGGGCGCGGTCAGCCGTCGTTACCTTCCCGGTCCTGATGGCGCATCAGGCTGACGATCAATGCAATGACGGTGATCGGCATGACGTAGCCCAGCATGGCCGTCGAGAAGGCCGGCACGATGGCGTGGTTCTGCACCGAGAGCACCAGCCACGCGGTGTAGGCAGCGTAGTAGCCGAGGAACACGCCGCCTTCCCAACGCGAGATTTCGCTGCCGGTCATCATGATCGGCACGCAGGCCAGCGCCACGGCCAGCATCACCCACAGGTCGAAGGCGCGCGCCGCTTCCGACACCGGAATGCCGCCGGCGTTGACCAGGCCGGTGGCGCCGATCACCGCGAAGATGTTGAAGACGTTGGAGCCGACGACGTTGCCCACCGCGATGTCACGCTCACCGCGCAGCGCGGCGACGATCGAGGTAGCCACTTCCGGCATCGAGGTGCCGACTGCGACCACCGTCAGGCCGATCACGAGGTCGCTCACGCCGAAGGCCTGGGCGAAAGCCACGGCCGCGCCGACCAGCCATTCCGAGCCCAGCACCAGCGCCCCCAGGCCGACCACGATGAGGCCCAGCTGCACGCTCCAGTGGCGGTCCCAGTTGGCGTCGGCCGGCATCTCGGCGGCGTACTCGTCGGACAGTTCGCGCGAGGCGCTGCGCGACTGACGGATCAGGAATACGGTGTAGCCCACCACTAGCGCGAACAGCGCACCGGCTTCGAGCCGCGACACGCTGCCGTCGAGCGCCATCACCACGAACAACACTGAGGCGCCGATCATGATCGGGATTTCCTGGCGGATGATCTGCTCATTCACCAGCAGTGGCGTGATCAGCGCCGAAATGCCGAGAATCAGCAGCATGTTGGCGATGTTGCTGCCCACCACGTTGCCGATGGCCAGATCCGGGTTGCCGCCGAGCGAGGCACCGACCGACACGGCCAGCTCCGGTGTGCTGGTGCCGAAGGCGACCACGGTGAGGCCGACCACCAGCGGCGAGACGCCGAAGGACAGTGCGAACTTGGAAGCGCCGCGGACAAGCAGTTCGGCGCCGACCACCAGCGTGACGAGTCCGAGGGCGAAGAACAGGGCGTGGGTGAGCATGATGTAGCCGGGTGTGTGGAACGTTTGCGGGCCGTTTCAGGCAGACGCCTGAAACGGCCCGTTGGTGTTGCGGATTATAGCGGGCGTCGGGGCAGCTTCTTACAGCCCCGCGCCGGCGCGCAGCGCCGCAGCCTTGCTTGTGGCTTCCCAGGTGAACTCCGGTTCGTCCCGCCCGAAGTGGCCGTAGGCGGCGGTCTTCGAATAGATCGGGCGCAGCAGGTCGAGCTCCTGGATGATGGCCTTGGGGCGCAGGTCGAAATGCTCACGGATCAGGGCTTCGATGCGCTGCTCGTCGATACGCGCGGTGCCGAAGGTGTTGACCATCAGGCTGACCGGCTGGGCGACGCCGATGGCGTAGGCCACCTGCACCTCGCAGCGCGAGGCCAGCCCTGCAGCGACCACGTTCTTGGCGACCCAGCGCGCGGCGTAGGCGGCCGAGCGGTCGACCTTGGACGGATCCTTGCCGGAGAACGCGCCGCCACCGTGGTGGGCTGCGCCGCCGTAGGTGTCGACGATGATCTTGCGGCCGGTCAGGCCGCAGTCGCCGTGCGGACCGCCGATGACGAATCGGCCGGTCGGGTTGATCAGGTAGCGCACCTTGTCGCCCAGCAGCTCCTTGGGCAGCACCGGCTTGATGATCTCCTCAATCACCGCCTCGGAAATCTGCGCGTGCGAGATGTCCGGGTGATGCTGGGTGGACAGCACGACGGTGTCGATGGCGACCGGCTTGCCGTCGACGTACTTGACCGTCAGCTGGCTCTTGGCGTCCGGGCGCAGCCAAGGCAGGCGGCCGTCCTTGCGCAGTTCGGCCTGACGCTGGACGATGCGGTGGGCGTAGTAGATCGGCAGCGGCATCAGCGACGGCGTTTCGTCGCAGGCGTAGCCGAACATCAGGCCCTGGTCGCCGGCGCCCTGATCGAGGTCGATGCCTTCGCCTTCGTTCACGCCCTGCGCGATGTCGGCCGACTGCCGGTTGATGGCGGTCAGGATGGCGCAGGACTTGTAGTCGAAGCCGACGCTCGAATCGTCATAGCCGATGCGACGGATCACGTCCTGCACGACTTCGCGGTAATTGATGTTGGCGCTGGTCGTGATTTCGCCCGACACCACGGCGAGCCCGGTCGATACCAGCGTCTCGCAGGCGACGCGCGCGCGCGGATCTTCGGCAAGGATGGCGTCGAGAATGCCGTCGGAAACCTGGTCGGCCACCTTGTCCGGGTGTCCCTCGGATACCGATTCGGAAGTGAAGAGGAATTCCCTGCTCATCGAGCGACTCCTGAAAACAAAAATCCCCGGTTGTTCCGGCGTGGCCGGCTCCGGGGATGTCGAGCGGCGACGCTTTAGCAGTATTTCGTAGGTCGCGCGTGTTCGCGCTGACCGGGCCGCCCTGCAAGTTGTCGTGTTAACTCGGCGGCTGCGCAATAATAACGCGCTTTGAACCGCGGTCAAACCGACTGCCTCTTGTGGCGCACGCTACGACCGATCTTGCTCGAGTGCGTTCCGCCGACCCTACGTGACCAATCTATTTCGCCTGCTCTCCCGTCTTCCGCTGTCCTGGCTGCATGCACTCGGTGCATGGCTGGGCTGGCTGGTGTGGTGGTCGTCGCCGACACATCGTCAGCACGTGCGCGCAAACCTGCGTCAGGCGTTTGGCCAGGTGCCGCCGCAGGTGCTGCACGAGGCCATCGCCCACGCAGGTCGGCAGATGATGGAGCCGCCTTTCGTGTGGTGTCGTCCGCTCGACGAGGTGCACGCTCGAGTGCTGCGCTTTGAAGGGCGCGAATTGTTCGAGGCGGCGCGCGCGCGCGGCCAGAGCGTGTTGATGCTGACCGCGCATCTGGGGTGTTTCGAGGCCTGCGTGCAGGCGGCCGCTGCGGTGACGCCCTTGACGGCACTGTATCGCCCGCCGCGCAAGGCATCGATGCGCGAGGTTATGTCCTGGCGTGCGCGTGGCCCGGTGAGCGTGGCGCCGGCTGACGTGAGCGGCGTGCGCAAACTGGCCAGGGCTCTGCGTGCGGGCGAGATCGCGGCGATCCTGCCCGACCAGGCGCCGCGTGCCGGCGAAGGCATGTGGGTGCCGTTTTTCGGGCGCCCGGCATGGACCATGACCTTGGCCGCGCGCCTGAGCGAGACGCCGAACGTGTGTGTGCTGCTGTGCTGGGCCGAACGGCTTGTCGGCGAGGGTTGGGTCGTGCATGCGCGTGAGCCGGCCGAGCCGATTACGGGCGATCTGGCCGAACGCTGCGCGGCCATCAATCGTGAAATCGAACGTATGGTGCGGGATTGTCCGGCGCAGTACCTGTGGAGCTACGAGCGCTACAAGGTGCCGCGCGGGGTGCCACAGCCGGAGGGAGTGTCGTGAGCGCGCGTCTGGCGATTGCCGTGATGTGGTTGCTGCATTGGTTGCCGCTGCCGGCGCTGGCAGCGGTGGGAGGCGCTTTTGGCGCCTTGCTGTATCGCGTCGCGCGGCAGCGTCGGGCGGTGGTGCGGGTCAATCTGGAGCTGTGCTTCCCCGAACTGGGTCAGGCCGAGCGCGAAGGTCTGGCACGCGAACATTTCAAGGTGCTGGCGCGCAGCATGCTCGAGCGCGGTGTGTTGTGGTGGGGCAGCCGGGCGCGGCTGGAGCGTCTGGTGCATGTCGAAAACGAGGATGTCGTGCGCCGCCTGCAGGCCGAAGGGCGGCCGGTGATCCTGCTCTCGCCGCATTTCGTCGGACTGGATGCCGGTGGCACCGCGATCACCAGCCGCTTCGATATCGTGTCGATCTACGCACGTCAGAGCGATCCGCTGTTCGACCGCTGGCTGCATCACGGTCGCAGCCGTTTCGGTGACCAGTTGCTACTGGCGCGCGATGCCGGGCCGCGCGCGACGGTGCGTGCGATGAAAGCCGGACGGCCGTTCTACTACCTGCCGGACATGAACTTCCGCACCGGCGATGTGCTGTTCGTGCCGTTTTTCGGTGTGCCGGCCGCCACCATCACCGGCTTGCCGCGACTGGCGAAACTGGCGGGCGCGGCGGTCGTGCCGTGCCCGACGCGCATGCTGCCGGGCGGGCAGGGCTATGTGGTGGAGATCGGCGAGCCGTGGGCGGATTACCCGTCCGACGACCTGGAAGCCGACGTGCGCCGCATGAACGAGTGGATCGAGTCCGTGGTACGCACCATGCCCGAGCAGTATTACTGGGTGCACCGCCGCTTCAA
Source organism: Pseudazoarcus sp. NS36 (assembly GCF_059703705.1). Classification (NCBI taxonomy): domain Bacteria; kingdom Pseudomonadati; phylum Pseudomonadota; class Betaproteobacteria; order Rhodocyclales; family Zoogloeaceae; genus Pseudazoarcus; species Pseudazoarcus sp. NS36. The sequence goes on from NZ_BAAKJA010000004.1 coordinate 317,142, forward strand.
GCGCCGCCCCGAGGGCGCGCGCAAGGTCTATCGCAAGTCGCGCGGCTGACCGTAGCCGGCAAAGCGTTCCATCACTTCGGCCATTTCGGCCTCCGACAGCAGCACCGGCTCCCCCAGTTGCAGCACGCGCCAGTACTGCTCGCACAGCGTTTCGAACTCGATCGCCATGTCCAGCGCGTGGTCCGCGTTGCATCCGAACACCAGCATGCCGTGATTGGCCAGCAGGCAGGCCGAGCGATCACGCATGGCCTCGCGCACTGCGTCGGACAAGGCCTGCGTGCCGAAGGTGGCGTAGCCGGCACAGCGCACGGTGGAGCCGCCGAAGCGCGCGATCATGTAGTGGAAAGGCGGGATTTCGAGCCGGCGACAGGCCAGTGCGGTGGCGAAGGGCGCGTGCGCGTGCAGTACCGCGCCGGCTGCCGCATGGTCGACATACACACCGAGATGCATGGGCCATTCGGATGAGGGCGCGCGCGTGCCGCGGGCTTCCCCCTGCATCGAGACGAACACCATGTCGTCCGGCGCGCAGTCTTCGATCTTCAGGCCGGTCGGCGTGATCAGCATGCCACCGTCGCAGCGTACGCTGGCATTGCCGGAGGTGCCGACATTGAGGCCGCTGGTGCTCAGACCGCATGCAGCGGCCAGCAATTCTGTGCGCAATGCGTCTTCAGGCATGCGCGCTCCCCGGCCGTCCGGCGGCCAGCGTAGCCGGGGCAACGGCGCCGCACTCGGTGACGATGAGGTCGATCAATCGCGCCGGGGTGACGTCGAAGGCGAGGTTGCTCGCCGGTGCTTCGATGGGCGCGAGCCGCAGGCTGGACGGATTGCCGTCGGCACCCAGTCCGTTCAGTACCCGCACTTCCTCGGCGTCGCGTTGCTCGATCGGTATGGCGGCGCCATCGGGCAGGGCGAAGTCCACGGTCGAATACGGGGCGGCGATCCAGAACGGCACCCCGTTGTCGCGTGCGGCGAGCGCCTTCAGATAGGTGCCGACCTTGTTGGCGGAGTCGCCGTTGGCGGCCACGCGATCGGCGCCGGTGATGACCACGTCCACCTCGCCGCGCGCCAGCAGGATGCCCGCGGCGTTGTCTACCACCAGCGTGTGCGGCACGCCGGCCTCGCGCAGCTCCCACTCCGTCAGCAGGCCCTGGTTGCGCGGGCGGGTCTCGCTGACCCACACGTGCACGTCGATGCCGCGTGCGTGCGCCTCATACACCGGCGCCAGCGCCGTGCCGGCGCCACAGGTGGCAAGCCAGCCGGCGTTGCAATGGGTCATCACGCGGAGCGGACCATGGCGCCGAGCCGCCAAATCGGCGAGCAGGTCGGCGCCATGGCGGCCGATGGCGGCGCAGGTGTCGTGATCGTGGCGGCAGATGGCTGTCGCCGCGTCCCATGCTGCGGTGAGCCGTTCGGCCGGCGCCAGAGGCGTGAGCCGCGCCTGCATGCGCGCCAGCGCCCAGTGCAGGTTGACGGCGGTGGGGCGGGTTGCCGCGAGCACGCTGCAAGCGTGGGCGAGCCGCGCGTCGTCGCAGCCCTCACGCAAGGCGAGCGCCACGCCGAAGGCGGCGGTGGCGCCGATCAGCGGGGCGCCGCGCACCTGCATGTGAGCAATGGCATGGGCGGCCTGTTCGAGCGTCTCGATGCGTGTGGTGGCGACGTGATGCGGCAGTGCGGTCTGGTCGAGCACAACGATACCGTTGCCGTCGCGCCGCAGGGTCGGGATGGGTTGTTCGAAGGGCATGGTGCGATTCTACCGTCGCGTCAGGGCGTGAAACGGCGCTGTTTGCGGCAGGCCCCGCTTTCACGGTGCTACACTCGATCCGGCTCTTATCCGGGGTATATGCGTCGTGCGTTTGCTGGCAGTCCTGATCCTTGTTCTCATCGTCGGCTGGTGGGCGAGCCGAGCGCTCGAACGCCGCAAGCGGCGCCCAGGGGCTGCGCCGAAAAGGCCTCCGCCGGAACGCATGCTCGCCTGCGCTCATTGTGGCGTGCACATTCCGGAGACGGAGGGTGTGCGCAGCGATGCCGGGTTCTTCTGCAGCGACGAACATCGGCGTCTCGGCAAGCGCGGGCAATGACGGCCCTCGCGCCAGCGCAGTCCGATACGCTGCGCGCGGTCCCGCGCCGCATCTTCAATGCCTTCCGCCTGATCGTTGCCGGCCTGTTGGTCGTGGCGGGCGCTGGTCTGGGGCTGGGTGCAGAGCGCCCGGACATTTTCCTCGTTGCTTCCTGGGCCTACGCGACTTTCGCCTTCGTGTCCGGTTTTCCCGTGGCCGTGCGCCTGATGGGTGGCGTGACCGCGCTTTTCCGGCTGCAGTTCATCGTGGATATCGGCGCTCTGACCGTGATTATGGCAATCAGCGGTGGTCAGGCCAGTGGCGTGGCAGTGCTGATGATGGTGTATCTGGCGGCGGCGGGTGTGCTCGCCGAAGGCCGCATGCCGGTGTTCTTCGCCGCACTGGCGACGCTGGCCGTACTGGGCGAGAACGCCTGGCGCAATCTGGATACGGCCAGTGCCTACGACTGGGCCCGCATCAGTGTGGTGTGCGTGGCCTTCTTCGCCATTGCGATCACCGCGCGCTGGCTGGCGCTGCGGGCGCGCACGCAGGAAACCCTGGCCGAAGAGCGTGGCGAGGCGCTTGACCGGCAACAGGCCATCAATGAACGCATCATCGAGGATATGTCCGACGGCGTACTCGTGTTCGACGCTGAGGGGCGTGTACGCCAGCTCAATCCGACGGCACAGGCACTGCTGGGGGAGCGGGCTCACCCCGGTGCACGTCTGCCGGAGCTCGCGGCGCTGCTGATCGGCTGCGAGCATGACGCGGAGGGGGGTGGCACACGTCAGCTGCAGTTGGAACCGTCCGGCAAGTTTGTGCGCTGTCGAGCCGTGCGAGCCGATCCTGCGGAAGGCTTGGTCGGGGACGTGGTGGTTTATCTGACCGACCTCGACGAAGTGCAAAAGCAGATCCAGCAACAGAAGCTCGCGGCGCTGGGGCGTCTGACGGCCAGCATGGCGCACGAGATCCGCAATCCGCTGACCGCGGTCACACAGGCGGCCGACCTGATCGGCGAGGAGAAGCGCGCCGAAGTCCAGCAAAGGTTGGTGCGCATCATCCAGGACAACTCGCGCCGTATCGAGCGCATGGTGCGCGACGTGCTGGCGCTGGGCCGACGCGACGAAGTGGTGCGCGAAGCGCTGCCGTTGGCATCGGCGTTGGCCGGGGTGGTGGATGAACTGACGCTGGCGGGCGCGGCGGAACGTTCGATTTATGCCGTCGACGTGGCCGGGGATGTGACTTTCTGCATCGACCGCGCGCATTTTCACCAGATCATCGTGAACCTGCTCGGCAACGCGCGTCGATACTGTTCCGGGCAGCCCGGTGCGATCCGCATTGACGCGCTGCGTCGGGCCGCCGGCAGGGTCGAGCTGCACGTGCGCGATGACGGACCGGGTGTCGAGGCCTCGCGTCGCAACGGTGTCTTCGAGCCGTTCTACACTACCGATCCGAAGGGCACTGGTCTCGGGCTGTACATTGCGCGAGAGCTGGCGGAAGCCAACGGTGCCGATCTGGAACTTGCGCCGGATGATCCCGGCGCCCATTTCGTGTTGAGCGGAAGGAGCCGCCCATGAACGCCCCGACGTGGACTGCCGATGTTCTCGTGGTCGATGACGAGGACGATATCCGCGAGCTGATCGAGCTGTCGCTGCTGCGCATGGGCTTGAGTTGCGAGACGGCCGCCGGAGTGGACGATGCACTCGCACGCCTGGCCGCTGGGCGCTACCGCCTGTGCCTGACCGACATGCGCCTGCCGGATGGCGACGGACTCGACATCGTCGCGCGTATTCAGCAACACCACGCCGGCCTGCCGGTCGCGGTCATTTCGGCCTTCGGCAGTGTCGATACGGCGATCCGTGCCCTCAAGCTGGGGGCCTTCGACTTCGTCACCAAGCCGGTCGAACTCAAGGCGCTGCGGGCGCTGGTGCAGCACGCCATGCAGCTTGATGGGCCGGAGTCCGCGCCGGCGTTGGAGGGCGAGCGCCGACTGATTGGCCGCTCGCAGGCCATCGTGCATCTGCGCGGACAGGTCGAGCGGCTCGCACGCAGTCAGGCGCCGGTGTTCATTCGTGGTGAATCCGGTACCGGCAAGGAAGTCATCGCGCGCATGATCCATGCGCTCGGACCGCGGGCGAAAGGGCCGTTCGTGCCCGTAAACTGCGGAGCCATTCCGCCCGAGCTGATGGAAAGCGAGTTCTTTGGGCATGTGCGCGGCAGCTTCAGTGGCGCCAGTGCCGACAAGCCGGGCCTGTTTCGCGCCGCGCAGGGCGGCACGCTGTTTCTTGATGAGGTGGCCGAACTGCCGCTGGCCATGCAGGTCAAGCTGCTGCGCGCCATCCAGGAGCGCGCCGTACGCCCGGTCGGTGCGCACGCCGAAGAAGCTGTGGATGTGCGCATCCTGTCCGCCTCCCACCGCGATCTGGCCGCTCTGGTGGCCGAGGGGCGCTTCCGCCAGGATCTGTTCTACCGCATCGATGTCATCGCCTTGCACGTGCCGCCGTTGCGCGAACGCCCCGAGGATATCGACGAACTGGCCAGCCACATTCTTGCCCGGCTGGCTGTGCGTGACGGCGGTCCGTCGCGGCGCCTGTCGGCCGGGGCGCTGGCTGCGCTGCGCGCGCATTCCTTTCCGGGGAACGTGCGTGAGCTGGAGAACCTGCTGGAGCGCGCCTGTGCGCTGAGCGAAGGTGACGAGGTCACTGCGGCGGATATCGCCGCGGATCCGGCTCCGCCTCAGAGTGTGGCATCGCGGCTTGCGCCCGAAGCCGGTTCCGGCAACGAGGCCGAAGAGCGCGCCTGCATCCTGCGCACGCTCGACGAAACCCGCTGGAACCGCAGCGAGGCCGCGCGCCGCCTCGGTATGACGCTGCGCCAGCTACGCTACCGGTTGCAGAAGTGGGGCATGGAGTAGCGCGTTACAGCCGCAAGTCGGATTCGTCGCGATCGAGGATGTACTTGAGGTCGTACAGCACGTGCGCAGGCTTGCCCAGCGCACGCATGCGCGCCGCGCCCAGCTCGCGGAACTGGCGATGGGCGACAGCCAGCACGATGCCGTCGTAGGCGCCCTCCTCGGGCTGTGTGACCAGTTCCAATCCATATTCCTGAAGCGCCCCGTGCGGATCTGCGAGCGGGTCGAAAACGTCGGCTTGAATGCCGTAATCGCCCAGTTCGCGAACGATGTCCACCACCCGCGTGTTGCGCAGATCCGGACAGTTTTCCTTGAAGGTCAGCCCCATCACCAGCACCCGTGCGCCGTCCACCTCAATGCGGCGACGGATCATTGCCTTGACCAGTTGCGATGCCACCCAGGCGCCCATGCCGTCATTGAGCCGTCGCCCCGCGAGAATGATCTCCGGGTGGTAGCCCAGCGCCTGCGCCTTGTGCGTGAGGTAATAGGGGTCGACGCCGATACAGTGCCCGCCGACCAGCCCCGGACGGAAGGGCAAAAAATTCCATTTGGTGCCGGCCGCTTCCAGCACCGCCTGGGTGTCGATGCCCAGGCGGCTGAAAATGATCGCCAGTTCGTTGATCAGTGCAATGTTCAGGTCGCGTTGGGTATTCTCGATGACCTTGGCGGCCTCGGCCACGCGGATGCTTTCAGCCTTGTGCGTGCCGGCGGTGATGATGCTCGCGTAAAGCCGATCTACCCGCTCGGCCGCTGCCGGCGACGAGCCCGATGTGACCTTGCGGATACTGGCGATGCGGTGCTCGCGGTCACCGGGGTTCACCCGCTCCGGGCTGTAGCCAACGTCAAAATCATCGTTCAGCCTCAGGCCCGAGCGCGCCTCCAGCACCGGCACGCAGTCCTCTTCCGTTGCGCCCGGATACACCGTTGACTCGAACACCACCAGATCGCCGCGCTTGAGCGCTCTGCCGACTGTCTCGCATGCTGCCAACAAGGGGCGGAGGTCGGGCCGTTTGTGCGCGTCAATCGGTGTCGGGACGGTGACAATGAAAGTGTTGCATCCGCTCAGCTCGGTCACATTGTCCGTAAAGCGCAGTCGGGAGGTCGCGCGCAACTCTTCCGGCGTAACCTCGAGCGTGTCGTCCTCGCCTCTCTTCAGGCGCGCGATGCGCTTGGTTGAGATGTCGAAACCGGTCACCTCAAAGTGGCTGGCGAACTCCACGGCCAAGGGTAGCCCGACGTAGCCGAGGCCGATGATGGCGATGCGGGGAGTGGGGTTTGCGATCATTTGCGTTCCGGAGACGGGGCCGGCATTGCCGGCATGCGTGGCATTCATTTGCGGTAAAGTCTTGGCGCAGCAGATTACAGCTTTGGCATGGGGCTGGCACAAGAAACAGTGTTGTCCGCCAGCGCTTCCGACATCACGATACTGGATACCGCATGAACGAGCACCCCCGGTTGCATCTTAGACTCCTGCTTCTAGTCTTTGTCCTGTCCGGCTTCGCTGGCCTGATCTATCAGTCAGTTTGGTCGCACTACCTCGGGTTGTTTCTCGGGCATGCCGCCTATGCGCAGGCGCTGGTCCTGGCTATTTTCATGGGGGGTATGGCAGCTGGTGCTGCGCTGGTGGCTCGTTCGGGCGAACGCTGGGGAAATCTGGTGCGTGGCTATGCAGTCGTCGAGGCTGTGATTGGCGTGATTGCCCTGCTGTTTCATTGGATCTTCGTCGGGCTGCTCGGCATCAGTTACGACACGATCATTCCGGCGCTCGGAGACCCCTGGCTGATCTCGGCCTACAAGTGGTTGCTCGCCGCGCTGATGATTCTGCCGCAAACTATTCTGCTCGGTATGACCTTTCCGTTGATGAGCAGCGGCATTATTCGCCGTTATCCCGGCGCAGACGGGCACGTACTGGGGGGGCTGTACTTCACCAACAGTATTGGCGCTGCGGTGGGCGTGCTGTGTGCGGCTTTCCTGATCATGCCGAGCGTGGGTCTGGATGGAGCAATGATTGCTGCAGGAGTCATCAATCTTGTGGTTGCAGGGCTTGCCTGGTTGCTCGGACGTGGCAACGAGGTGGCGAGGCCGGCTCGCTCGGCCTCGAGCGAGCATGGTGAGCCTGCGCAGCGGAGCCGCCTGCTGCGTGTGGTTCTCGTTGCCACTTTTGTCTCGGCTGCCGCATCGTTCGCCTATGAACTGATCTGGATACGAATGCTCAGCCTAGCGGTTGGTAGCACCCTGCATGCCTTTGAGTTGATGCTGGCGTCCTTTATCGCCGGCATTGCGCTGGGTGGCCTGTGGGTGCGCCGCCACGCTGACGAGCACCCCAATCCAATGCGCTTGGTCGGTTGGCTGCAAGTGCTGATGGGCCTCGCCGCCTTATTTTCGCTGGTGCTGTACGCCAATGCATTCAGCTGGGTGGGTTATCTCATGCAGGCCCTGGGCCGCAGTGATGCCAGCTACGACTTGTTCATGTTGGGTACTGCAGCAGTGTCCATCGTCATCATGATGCCTGCAGCGTTTTTTGCCGGTACGACACTGCCGCTGTTCACCGTGGCATTGTTGCGCGATGGTCAGGGCGAGGGTTCGATCGGCCGCGTATATGCCTGGAATACGCTGGGTGCGATCGCCGGGGTCTTTCTGAGCATTCACTTCCTGATCCCAGTGCTGGGATTGAAGTTGGGTTTGGTTCTGGCAGCGCTGGTCGACATGCTGGTCGGGGTCGCGCTTTTGCGCCTGTGGGCGGCGGGTCGGGGGGAATACGTGCGCACCGGTTTTGCCCTGGCAAGCGCCCTAGTCGCGGTCGTGCTGTCATTGAATATGGTGCGCTTTGACCCGCTGCAGCTTGCTTCGGGAGTGTACCGCTCTGGCCAGCCGTCCCTGCCGGAAGGGACCGAGGTGCTGTTTTACAAGGACGGGAAAACGACCAGCGTCTCCTCAATGATCAATCGTGGGGGCTACGCTGCCATCGCCACCAACGGCAAGGTTGACGCCTCGATTCTGGTTTTTGGGGAGGGGGAGCCTGCAGTGGATGAGCCGACCATGGTGCTTGCGGCGGCCTTGCCGCTAGCGTACCGCGACGACGTCCGGATTGCGGGTGTAATCGGCTTTGGCTCTGGTTTGACTACGCATACGTTGCTGGCCGATCCGGATGTCAAGCGCGTTGACACCATCGAGATCGAGCAGGCCATGATCGACGGTGCTCGCATTTTCGGCGAACGCGTCGAGCGCGCCTATTCCGATCCGCGTTCGCGCATCATCATCGACGACGCCAAGAGTCACCTTTCGGGTCAGGCTGAAAAGTATGATTTGATTGTTTCCGAGCCCTCGAACCCTTGGATTAGCGGCGTTGGGGCGCTTTTCTCCCAGGAGTTCTACCGGTTTGTGCCACGCTTCCTCAACGAGGATGGCGTGTTTGTGCAGTGGCTGCAGCTCTATGAGATCGACGACGAGCTGGTCGGCTCGGTGCTGGCAGCGCTGGCCCCAGCCTTTGCCGATTACCATGCTTATTTGGCGAACTCTACGGATCTGTTGATCGTCGCAAGCATGCAGCCGCTTCCCGATGCGCCAGATTTCGAACGCCTGTTCAACGGGGCGCTAGGGGAGGACTTGGTCCGGGTCGGCATTACACATCCGGAGCAGTTGCGCTTTCGTCAGGTCGCGGACGCACGCATGATTCGTGCGTTGGCATCCCTGCACGAAGGCGTGGTTAACAGCGATTACTTTCCAGTGCTGTCCCTCAATGCGCCACGCACGCGGTTTCGTAACGCATCTGCTGAGCGGCTCGTCGCAATGCCTGCAGCCGAACTGCCATTGCTGACGTGGGCGGGCATTTCAGACGCATTGCCCCGCGATATTGATCCTGGTTTCTCTGGGCATTTTCCGCGCGCGGATCATCTGCGCCGCGCGCGCGCGGTGCGTGATTTGATGTTCGATCGTGAAGCGCCGGATGCTGAGCGCTATCCAGCCACGCAGGAGGCGGTGTTCACCTTTAATGCCTTTCTAGACGGGTGCCGGCGCGACTGGACAGAGTACGACGAGCAGTTTTTTATCAATCGGCTCCAGTATCTGGCTGAAATCACCCTTGCGAGGCTGACTCCAGCGGAGCTCAACGAGTTGTTCGTTTCGGCGCCATGGCTGGATTGCGGCCCGTTGCCTGAGCGTGCTGAGGCGGCGTGGCAGTTTGTCGTTGCGGCCGCCTCAAGAGATTTTGACTCGGCCATAACGTTCGGTGAGCACTGGCTCGATCAGCCGGTTGCTGGTTTCGAGGGGTTCTCGGCATTCGTACTGCAATGGCTGGTCTTCGTGCATACGTTGGATGGCAACGAGGTCAAGGCCGAAGCTTTGCTGGGGCGGTATCCGGAGCTGTTGCCAGGCATGCGCTGGCAGATCTTTCTTCCATTGATACAGGCGTGGAGTGGTGTCAATAAGTGACAGTGCAATGCTTTGTTCGGGGGGTGTTGTCATGTGTTGACGGCACTTGTTGAAAGGTCTGTGGTGTATGCTTTCAGCAACCTCACGGATTCAGGGGTTTTCAGTCGTGGAAACGGGGGTAATAATTAGATGGCAGGGGCTGTTTGTTTTTCGGCATTGTTCTTGCTTGTGTAAGCTCAGGCGGAGTTCCGTCATCCAGTCAAGGAGAATTTCAATGAAGAAGATGGTTCAAAAGGGTTTTACCCTGATCGAACTGATGATCGTGGTTGCGATCGTCGGTATTCTGGCTGCTGTTGCGCTGCCGGCATATCAGGACTACACGATCCGTGCTCAAGTGTCTGAAGGTATGAGTCTCGTTGCCGGTGCCAAGAACGGCTACGCTGATTTCATTGCGGCACGTGGTCGTTTGCCCGGTCCGGCTGTTGCTAATTCCTCGATCGGTATTTCCATTCCCGCGAGTATCCAGGGTAACTACGTGACTCAGGTGTCGGCCGTGAACGATGGCCGTATCGACATCACATTCGGTAACCGTGCCAACGCTGCCATTGCTGCTAAGGTCCTCACTTTCCGTGTTGCGGTGGATGCAATGCCGAACCCGACCACCAACGTGGCTTGGGTGTGCGGTAACGCACCCAATCCGAACGCCAAGCAAACCGCGGTCGGCGCCAACAAGACCACCGTTGAAAACAAATACCTGCCGAACGACTGCCGTACTTGATGTCGTTTGCTCGGCTGATGTTTCTGGCCGAACGAGTGTGAGCCGTGCTGCCGAAAGGCGGCACGGTTTTTTTTGAGAATCGCTTCCCCATGCCTTTCGGTCGGGGGCCAAGCATTTGCTGGATCTCGCGGCCTTCTGCGCGGTAAATCAATTGCACCATATGGCAGCCTGTTCACTGATTCGCCTTGTCCTTGTCTGCATTCTGCTGGCAGCGTTTCTTGTATATGTGCCCGGCTTGTCGGGCGGGTTTGTTTTCGACGACTTCCCCAATCTCGTTCATAACGAGCGGCTTGCCGCCGTCGCCGGCTTCGATGTGCAATCCATCTGGCGCGCGATGTGGTCTTCTGAGTCGGGGCCGCTCAGGCGTCCCATGAGCATGTTGAGTTTTGCGCTCAATCAGGCTGTAGCTGGCATGAGCCCGATTGCCTTCAAACTCACCAACATATTCATTCACTTGTTATGCGGCGCACTGGTCTTTGCTCTGGCGCGCATTCTGGCTCGGCGCTTTGATGTCGCGCAGCGTACCGACAAGCTGCCGCATGCCGACCTTGTTGCCCTGCTGGTTGCGGCGTTCTGGTTGCTGCACCCCTTGCAGCTGACGGGTGTGCTCTATGTCGTGCAGCGGATGGCCAGCCTGGCGGCCTTATTTTGTCTGCTCGGGATGGTTCTGTATTCCTTGGGGCGGCAAAGGCAAATCGCCGGGCGGCCTGGCGGGCTCTTGATCTCCAGCGCATATGTGCTCTGTCTGCCGCTAGCAGCCTTCAGCAAGGAGAATGGTGCATTACTGCCGCTGTATCTGCTCTTGATCGAGGTCTTCGTCTTCCGTCTGGCGACAGCTAGCACCGGACAGCGGCAAGGCTTGTTTGGCCTGCATCTGACTTGTGCCATCCTGCCTGCCGTAGTCGGTTTGATGCTGTTGGTTGCGTATCCTGGATGGATACTTGGCTCATACAGCAACCGGGATTTTGATCTGTATGAGCGCGTGCTGACGCAAGCTCGTGCCTTGTGGTTCTACCTTTCCATGCTTGCTTGGCCGGACATCTCGCGAATGGGGGTGTATCACGATGATTTTGCGGTGTCCCGTGCGTTGTGGGAACCACCGGTTACGGCATTGGCGGTGGCCGGGGGCGCACTTTTGCTGCTGTTTGTTCCGTTGACTTGGCGCAGGTGGCCGGTGGTCGGTTTTGGGGTAGCCTTCTTTCTGCTGGCCCATGCTTTGGAGTCCTCTGTCTTTGGTCTTGAAATGGTGCACGAACATCGCAACTATCTTGCGTCTTTTGGGCCATTGTTGATCGTTGCCTGCCTTTTGGCGGGGCTTGCACGGCGTAGTCGTTTGTCCAGAGTGTTATTGGGAGTAGGGGCGGTGGCGCTGTTGGGGCTGCTGGCAGCCGCCACTGCCTTGCGCGCAGCGTACTGGGGAGATGACATGCGTCGCGCGCAGTATGAAGTCCAGAGCCACCCGGATTCGGTGCGAAGCCGGGTGGAGGTCAGTGCACTGTTGATACGACAGGCATCTGAGGCCTCGCGTCCTGAGCCATTGCTGCTTGCTGCGCGTACGCATCTGGATCATGCCGCAAAGATCGATGATTACGGTGCATCGGCCCATCTCGGGTTGTTGCTTGTAGACAACAGGCTTGGCCGCCAGGTTGCACAGGAGTGGCTAGCGCGCACGCAGCAACGCTTGCGTACCCCTCCCATGGCGTCTGCCACGCCCGATGCCTTGATTAATCTAATTCGATGCCAACGGTCGCGGCTTTGTAGTTTTGAAGATGAGCTGCTGTACGCCCTGGATGATGCAATCGGTGCCAACCCGGCGCTTCGTCCCTTCGATGGCGCGCGTATTGATGCGGAATTGGCCCAGTTGTTCATGGACGCTGGGAACGCATCCTATGCGTTATGGTATGCGCGCAGGGCAGTTCTCAGCGCCCCCAATCAAGCGCAGTTGTGGCTCAATCTTGCTGCAACGCTGCTTGTGAATGCGCTGCCTCAGGATGCTTCACGCGCGCTGGATGAAGCCGAGCGTTTGGATGTTGATGGATTCAGTGAGCAGCGTATTCGTGGTCTGCGGGCGCAGCTTGAAAAATGGCATGAGCTCAGCCGGCATGAGCAATCCGGAAGTGTGCGATAACGCTTGGCTGTAGCTTTGCGCAAATGAGGAAAGATGATGGCCCGTGTCAGCGTGATCATTCCGGCCCGTAACGAGGTCGCTGCAATTGGTAGTGTTGTTCGCAACGTCCGCAAACATGTGCCTGACGCTGACGTGATTGTGGTTAGCGACGGGTCGGCTGACGGTACCGACGAGCAGGCGCGTGAGTCGGGTGCCGAGGTTGTGCGGCACCCGTACTCAAGGGGCAATGGGGCGGCAGTGAAAACTGGAGCCCGCGCAGCCAGCAGTGACATCCTAGTGTTCCTCGATGCCGACGGGCAGCATGATCCTTCCGATATTCCCCGATTGCTCGCAAAGCTGGATGAGGGTTATGACATGGTCGTAGGCGCACGCCAGGCTGGATCGCAGGCCAGCGCTGCACGCAGTTTGGCTAACGCCTGCTATAACCGTCTGGCCAGCTATATGACGGGGCATCGCGTGGCGGACCTCACCTCTGGCTTCCGTGCGGTGCGGGCAAGTAAGTTCCGCGAGTTTCTCTTTCTGCTGCCCAATGGATTCTCGTATCCAACTACTTCAACGATGGCTTTCTTCCGCGCTGGCTACTCCGTCGCGTATGAGCCTATCCATGCGGCAGCACGGGTAGGCAAGAGCCACATTCGTCTGTTGCATGACGGCGCGCGATTCTTTCTGATCATCATGCGCGTGGGTACGTTGTACTCGCCTCTCAAGTTGTTCGTGCCGGTTGCACTGCTGCAGGTGCTGCTGGGGCTGGCGTATTACGGATTTACATTTGTTGCTCAGGGCCGTCTTTCGCTTGCTACCGTGACTTTGCTCGTTGCCGGCCTGACGACTTTCCTGATTGGCTTGGTGTCCGAGCAGATTACCCAGCTGGCCTACAAGGACTCCGGTCCGAAGGGGGATTAATATGGGGTGTTCGCTTTGAATGTGGGTGCCGTCAGCAGTGGCTGAATGTCCGATCTGTGCAGGTGTTGCTGCTAGGGACGAGCGGGCGCGTGCTTTTCTCGGGCTGAGCGCCGTTCAGCACCCCTGTGAGGTGATGTGCTGTTCATCCTGCGGGACACGTTGGTTGACCCCGTTCCCACCGCCAGTTGGGCCGCAACTCTACGATTTTGCTTATTACGAGTCGACTGGTGGTGGTCCCGCGTACGGGGCTCAAAAGCGCGAGATGTTGCGTTGCTATATCGAGCGGGCAATTCGTTTCAGGAGGCTTGGGATCACTTCGGGCTTGCTCGATGTCGGTTGTGGAACAGGCGATTTTCTCGTTGCCGCACGTGAACAAGGCGTTTCCGGTGTTGGCGTAGAGCTTTCCAGCTATGCAGCGCATACGGCTAAGGCAGCAGGGCTCGAGGTCTGGTGCGGTGAGCTCGATGGATTCCCTGACGAAGGGCGTATCTACAGCGCACTGCATTGCAGTCATGTGCTTGAGCACGTCCAGGATGTCAGGGCGTTCTTGAGAGGTCTCCATGGACTGTTGGCGCCGGGAGCACCGGTGTATTTCGAAGTGCCCCTGCAGTTTGACGGGATCCTGGACCGCATCAACGTTTGGCGTGGGCAGAGCAATCCGTATTCGGCTTATTCGATTCATCATCATTATTTCTTCACGCCAAGTTCGCTGAGGACACTACTTGAATCAAGTGGTTTTAGCGTGGAGACGCAGACCACTTTCCTCGCCTCCAGGCGAGCGGGGCGTGTTCCTGGTCCCCGAAGATGGGCCCTGCAGTCTCTACTGTGGGCGGCGGATCGTCTGGCTTCCGCCGGAGATGTGATCGCCGTGTGGGGGCGTCGTACGCGATGATCGCCGCACTTCGGCGGGTGTTCGCATCGTCCGCCGGCGAAGCTGTTGGCCGATTGGCGAATCTGGCACTGCCGTTCGTGGTGTTCTACCTGCATGGAGCTGGGCCAGCGTCAGACGGATTTTTCCTGGCGTTCGCGTTCGCGTTCTTTATTCAAGGCACTGCGGCAAATGCTATATCTGCCGCGCTTGTTCCGGTGCTTGCGAATAGTCCAAATCAGTTGGACCAGAGTGCCTACGCTATGCGCGCTGGTGCGTTGGCACTGGTGATGAGCGTTCTTGCAGCTGTGTTCGTGGGCAGGTATTTCACGGTCGCGGAGATGCTGCTGGTTCTCGTCTCAGTGTGGTTCGCAGGGGTGGCCGGTTTGCTTGCAGCGCCGGCGGTAGCCGCTCTTGGCGTTGAGCATCGTTATGCGGCGGCAGGTGTCACATGGGGGCTGCGGGGGGGGCCGCTGCTAGCCTACCTGGTGTGGGCGCCCCAAAGCGCTCGACTGGCGCTGTTGATGTTCGGTATTGCTCTGGCGGATGTACTTCGCTGCGTGATTCTCACACGGCTGGCAGGCGTGCGCTTTGTTTGGCGCGGCGGCGGCCCCCCGTTGTCATTCCCTCCTGCAGCAGTTTACCTTCTGCTTGCAGGGCTGATCGCGGGCATGGTGCCGCTTGTGGCGCGCTGGGCGGCATCTTGGGGTGCGGCTGGTAGCGTATCGATCTTCGAGATGGCCGACCGAGTGTTTGTTGCAATCGCGTCGCTTGGTACGCTGGGCATCAGCAATGTCGCACTGGTGTATTTCGCACGGGTGCAATCAGCGTCCGAGCATCAGCGATTGACGCGCAGGATGCTGGGCGCTGGTCTGCTATGGAGCATGCTGTGGGTGGCAATCGTTGTCGCGGGGGCGATTGCACTTCCCCTGTTGGCGGGAAATTTGGGCGCTATAGGGCAGGAAGAACTCTTCAGAGTCAGGAATGTGCTGTTGGTGATGTCTGCTGCCCTACCGGCGTTCATCCTGCATATGCTGCTGTCGCGGGGGGTTATCGCATCGGGTAGGGCGCGAGCCCTGCCTGCGATGGCGGGTGTCGGATTGGCAGCGACCCTATGTGCCGGCGTGCCCTTGATGAGGCTGATAGGGGTTGAGGGGCTGGCTGCGGGTGTGGTGGTTGGTCAGTATGTTGTGTTGGCGATGATGCTGAAAGTGTTCTTCGGTCGGGGGAATAGTGAAGATTCTCGTGCTCGCTGATGTGCCGCCGGCGGTTGTTGGCGGTGCTGAAGTGCAGGCCCTGCGGTTGGCACAACGCTGGGCGTGTGCAGGTCACGAAGTGATCATTGTAGGCCCCAATAATATGCCGGGAGCTGAAGGCCGATTGAGCATCCGTCGGCTTCCAATCTTGCGATCCTCCCGGCTATTGCGCGGCGTCAGCTATATGTTTTCGGCATTGAGACTGCTATGGGTCGAGCGCCATGCCTACGATGTGATTTACTGCCGTTTTGTACGTGAGCAGGCATTCGTGGCTTGCGTTGCGAAGTGCGTGTTTGGCTTGCGCCACCCGTTGGTGGCGTGCACTGCGTGCGCTGAGAGTGTGCTGGACGGCGCGAGTGCAGCGGCACTCCAGCGCAGTGCATTGGGGCGCTTCATGTTGGCGGCTATCCAGCGCGGAACTGACCGCGTGAACGCGCTCAGCCGGGTGATTGAACGCGAACTGTTGGGTGTCGGCTTTGTGCCGGGGCGCATTACACGCATTCCCAACGGCACCATCATCCCTGCAGCGAGTTCGCTGCGGCGCAGAGTTGGCGACGAGTGCTTGCGGATTCTGTTCGTTGGTCGCCTGGCGCCACAGAAAGGTGTGGATGTCCTGCTGAGGGCGCTAGCCAATCTGCCTGATGTCGATCGGAGGGGGCGAGCAATTGAGTTGGACTTAGTTGGCGACGGCCCCTTGCGCCGTGATCTTGAGCAGCTCTCTTTGTCGATAGGTATACGTGAGAGAGTGCGCTTTCATGGGGCTGTCTCGACTGATCGTGTAGCCGAGTATTTGCTTGCCGCTGATCTGTTCGTGCTGCCTTCGCGTTTCGAGGGCATGCCCGGCGTTTTGCTAGAGGCGTGCGCACATGGCTTGCCCGCCGTTGCCACACGGGTCAGTGGATCGGAGGAGATTCTTGAGCAGAGTGGCGGTTGGCTGGTGCCTCCCGATGACATTGAGGCGCTGCAGTGCGCTTTGGTGGAGGCTTCTTCGATGTCCTCCGCCGAACTTTCTGCGCTTGGGGCTTTGGGGCGTTCGACGGTTGCGGGGCGCTACGACATCGAGGTGGTTGCAGAGCGCTATATACAGTTGTTCGGCGAGTTGCTCCAGTTGCCGGGTTGATCGCCCAGCGCTTATTTGTCTGGTAGCCAAGTTGCCCGCCGAAACACGAACTCGTTGCACCCGTGTCCGCCTCCTACAGTTTTAAGCTCCTCGAGTTCGAAACCGCGTTGCTTCAGGAAACGGAACACTTCATCCGGTCGTGAGGCCTCGAATGGGTAACCTCCCATCCAGTCGAGAAAATCATACCAATAACTCATTCCACGCGAATCTTTGCGAGGAAACAGAGTGCGTTTGATGATTCCAGGTGACATCAGAAATATGGCGTTGAATAAGCCCAACAACGGACGGGCGTAGCGGTGTCGGTTATACAGCCGTTTGGTATGTTGCCAGTATCGGCTCAGGTATGGCTGATGGTTGTACAGGGCGACAAACAGCCTGCCGCGGTTGGCTACCGAGCCGGCCACGAGATCGATAGCGCGCCACATATCGCCAGTGTGATGCAGCACGCCCCATGAATATACGATGTCGAAGCGGCCGAGTTTAGCGAGATAGCTTTCGTCGAGGGCCGAGCCTGCTTGAATGTCCCAGTGCTGATCATTGTTAAAGTGGCGGCGCTTCAGTTCCATCGTGCAGGCGACCGAGGCGGGATCGTAGTCGAAGGAAACCACCTGAGCGCCGAGTTGGCGTGCTGCCAAGGAGAATAGTCCGCTGCCACAGCCTACGTCGAGAAAACGCAGGCCAGCAAGTGACTCCACCCCCAATGTCCGGGTCAGGCTGGCGGTGGCGAGTTCGATCCGCTCGTCGCTCAGGTGGCGCAAATATCGTTGCCAGTTTTCTCCGAATTCGTACCGAGCGCCGCTTTCGAGCTCTTGTTTATGGCTTGTTTCAGGGGGGGGCATATTCGAACTCTCAGTGGTCGGTCGCCTAACTGGCGGCGTTAGCGCCGCCAGGTACTGCCTTACGGGATTGTCAGCGGAGTGGTGAATTCGGGTGGGGCGAGAGGGCGGTGGTAATGGTACGTTGGCGATTGCTTCGGCGATGGCGCCCACATTGCCGACAGTGGTGATGGTCTGAAGGTTATCCGGATAGTCGCAAAGGATGTCTTTGACCACTGATTCGTCATAGCGAGTTACTACAACGGGAAGTCTGAAGTGCATGGCTTCCATCAGTGCGTTTGGATATCCCTCCCAGCGTGAGCAAAGCACAAACCCCGCCGCGTGGCGTAGCCATGCGTAGGGGTTGATACGTGTGCCGAGCAAGCGCACCCTCTTTTCGAGTCCGTGCTCTTTGATCAATGCCTCCAGATCAGATCGTTGGGGGCCGTCGCCGATGATGACGATCCGAGGGAGTTCTCTGTTGGCGGCCGCTCGAATTAGTGTTGCGTAATCTTTTTCCGGGACCAAGCGCCCCAGAGCGACGATGTAGGGCTGCTGGGCAATGATGTCAGGTAGTTCATTGATGTCCCGCGAGAGGCTTTCGATGCGCTCCGCGTCGAACGGATTGCCGATGATCTCGAAGCGTTCAGCTTCCAGCCCAAGCCCAGTAGTGAACTGCGTTTTCATGTGGGGGGTGAGCACGATTACTCGATCAGCCATGCGGTAGAGCAGTCGCATGCTCAGACGTCTGAATGGGCTGTGCACGTTTGACAGGGATGAGGCTTCGCGCACTACTAGTGAAAAACGTCGGCCGCTCAAAAGTCGTGCAGCAATTGCGACGAGGTTCGCGCCGGTGAGGGTCGACAGCATGGCTTCGGGCGGATTGCGGCGCAGCTCGCGTGTCAGACGCCATAGTGCCCGCAGGCCGAAGAGCCAGGCCGGTCGGGTCGAGCCCGCGGTGAGGTCGATGATTTCGACATGCGGATCTAGTTCGGCCAGTAGCGGGCCGGTCTTGCGGGCGAGGATCAGGCGCACGCCTTGGCCGAGTTGAAGGAACTGTCGTGACAGCGTGACGAACACCCGTTCAGCGCCGCCCATTTGGAGATCGGGGATGAACAGCGTGATTGTCTTCGGTGGCCGGGCGTTCATGTGGAAAAGGCTGCGAGGCTGGCGTGCAGCATCCACAGACGATATCCGTGATCACGACAGCCGGAACGATGTTCTGCGAGCAGACGGCGGGCTGCAATAGGGTCGATGAAGTCGTCGTGGCGTGCCAGTACAGCATTTAGATGATCGCCGAGGGAGCCACGGAACCATTGGTGTACGGGCACGGCGAAGCCCTGCTTGCGGCGTTTCCAGGTGTCGGGTGGAAGACGGTCGGCAAAGGCACTGCGTAGCCAGCGTTTGCCGAGTCCGGGGCGCAGATGCCGGCTGCCACGGCGGGTGACTGCCAGCTCAATGAGTTTGTGGTCGAGAAAAGGGGCGCGCGTTTCGAGACCGTGCGCCATGCTCGCGCGATCGACCTTCACAAGGATGTCCTGAGGCAGGTAGACCAGCGCATCGGCATGCAGCATTCGACTCAGATCGTCGAGTTCGCATTGTTCGGGCAGGCCGGCTGCCGTGTAACCGCGTTTGGCGAGGTCGGGGAATAATCGGGCATAAGCCTGCGGGTGGAACATCAGCGGAGCGGTATAGGGTGTTTCGGCCGCTACTCGGCGGGCTACATCGACGAAGAGGTGGGCCTTCTTGAGCAGGCTGCGGCTGTGGTGGACGTTGGGTTCTGGGAGCGCCAGCAGGGCGCGTTCGGCGAGTCCCCTCAGGGCTTTTGGTAGCCGGGTATACCAACGCAGGATGGCACGTGCCTGATAGCGCTGGTAGCCGCCAAAGAATTCGTCTGCGCCGTCTCCGGAAAGCGCCACCTTAACGTCGCGTGCAGCGAGTTCGCTGACCAGTGCAGTGGGCAGGATGGATGAATCCGCGAAAGGTTGGCCGATGTGCTTGGTGAGCAGGGTTTCTAGTCGCGTTTCATCCCAGGCCTCCAGCGTAGCCGTGTGATGATCGGTTCCCAGAAAGTGCGCCACGCTTGCGGCATAAGGGCTTTCGTCGAAGGCCGGGTCCGCAAAGCCGATGGTGTAGGTCTTGAGGTGGCGGTCCATCAACGGCTGGGCAAGCGCGCAAACCAATGATGAGTCGATGCCGCCCGAGAGGAAGGCGCCGACTTCGACGTCTGCGATCAGCCGCTTTTGAACGGCGTCGGTTAGTGTTGCGCGCAGCGCTTCGTCGCTGACTTCGCGGCCGTCCCCGGGTGGAGTTGGTAGCTGCCAGTAAGGCTGTTGGCGCATCTCGCTTGTGGTTTGCCAGCGTAGCCAGTGCCCCGGCAATACTTCCTTCACGCCCTGCCAGCATGTGTGGCCAGGCAGGCAGTAGCCGTAGCGGAAGTAGTCGGCAAGGCCGTCCGCGTCCTGCTCCCAGGCATGCTCGTCGAGGTGGCGCAGGGCAGGTAGTTCGGAGGCGCAAAGCAGGCGACCGCTGCGCACGGAGTAATACAGAGGTTTTTTGCCGATGCGGTCGCGGCACAGCAAGGCTGAGCCCTCGCGTGTATCCCACATCACAAAGGACCACATGCCTTCAAGTCGGGCAAGAAAGTCGGTTCCGTGCAGGCATAAGCCGGCCAGCAAGACTTCGGTGTCGCCGTGCGTGCGGAAATCCCAGTACGGTTCGAGCGTACGTCGCAGCGCGGCGTAGTTGTAGATCTCGCCGTTGTAGGCGAGTACATGCCGGCCGTCCGGCGAGCGCATGGGCTGGTGGCTAGCCGACAGGTCGATGATGGACAGCCGGGCGTGGCCGATAGCGAAGCCTTCGCCTGAGTCGATGCGCTGTTCGTCTGGGCCGCGGTGGCGCAATGCGGCGATCGCGGCGTCTACGCTGGTGTACCGCGCTTCCGGCGCGCGATTGGGGTCGAACAGGAAGGCGAATCCGCACATGCAGTGGTCAGTCTCCGCGAACTTTGGAATACAGCGCGAGATAGCGTTGGGCGCAATGATGCCAGTCGAGACCAAGTTGGAGCACGGTTTCACGCGCCGCCACGCCCAGCCTGGCGCGCATAGCAGCATCGGCGGCGAGCGATTGCAGGGCGATGCGCTGCGCCTGGATGTCGCCGACCGGAACGAGCAGGCCGTTGTGCCCATTGTCGATCAGTTCAGCAATGCCGGGCAGGTCGCTCGCAACGACGGCCCGGCCGGCTGCCATGGCCTCGACGACCGCGTTGGGGCGCCCTTCAGCGTGGCTAAACAACACCAGTGCGTCATGTGCTCCCAGAAGGTTGGCGATTTCATCGGGTGGGACGGTGCCGGTGAAGCGGACCTGTTGTTCCAGCCCCAGCTTAGATACCTGAGCCTGCAATGAGGCGCGCGCCGGACCGTCGCCGACCATGGTCAGGGTGAAGGCGCCGTCGGCGCCCTGAAGTGCGACAATAAGATCGTGCACGCCCTTGCTGGAGACCAGGTTGCCTACATAAATTAGACGCAGCGGCCCCGCTGTCGGGCGTGCAGCAGGGAGCGATAGCAGTGCGTCATCCACGCCGTTTGGGATGTGTTCGATACGCGCCGCGTGGGTCGGGAAAAGGCGTAGCAGTTCGGCGCGCATCGACTCGCTGACGGTGACGACATGCTGGGCCAGTTTCAGTACGGCCGAGCACACTATGCGCCGGCCGCGCGAGTGCTGCAGACCCGAAACGTCGGACCCTCGCAGCGTGACGACCACGGGCTTGCGGGAGATGCGCCCGACAAGTGCGCAAATCAGCCCGGTCAGCGACCAGTTGGCGTGTATTACATCCGTGCGCGTTGCGCGCAACAGGGTGGCGAAAAACATCCCGCCAAACAGCAGCGGAAGTAGCAGCCAGTTGAGCTTGCAGGCGCGTAGTCCCGCCGGGATTCCTCCGGGCTGGTGCGTCAATCCTTGAAAACGTTTGGGCGCGTAACGCAAAGCGATCACAGGGTAGGGCGTGTGTGTGACTGCCGTCCCGCAGCCATCCGGTGCGAGAACGGTGATTTGGGCGTCGCCGATCAACGCATCAGCCAGGCGCTTGACGAAGATGCCGCTGGAGCTCTCTGGCGACAAAGGAAAAGAGGTCGTAACCAAAGCCACCCTTGGGCCGCGGGGTGAAGGAGTCATCGGGAGTTGTGAATGGCCATGCGGGAGGCCAGTTCCGTGCTGAGCGAGCGGGCATAGCTGGCTGTGAGATGCAATGTATCGCGAAAAACCACCAGGCCGTTCTGTTGTGCCCTGCACGTGCTTTCAGGGCAAACTCGATCGTTCATGTCTACTACAGTTACGTTCAGATGTGCGGAGGCGGCGTTGGTGAGGCCAGACCACGCGGCTTCATTCTTCTCTTGGGCAACGACGCCGGAGCAAGCTGCGAAAAAATCTTCATTAGCAAATGGCAGCGGTGTGCGCGAAAGACAGCTAGGGCCATCTACGGCCAGAAAGGGGGTCGGTCGCAGCACTATGATTTTATCGATCTGCGGGGCAAGTTCGTCCAGAACACGGCGTGAGCCGCTCTCCCATTGTTCAGGTGAGAAGTCATAGCCAGCGCTCGATCCGATGACAAGGACGTCCGGCCTGATCTCACTAATCTGCGATACGGCCGTGGCTCGCCATTCTGAGCACTCGTTGAACTCCCGGCGAATCCGAGGATAAAAATACGGTATGTCGGCGATTGGGCAGGCTGATTTTGTCATTATCAACAGGCGCCAGTTTTGGTTTGTAAATATTGCTTCAAAAGCCGGATACCAATGCAGCCCAACGCTGTCACCAAGAACGACGGCTGTGCGCTCAGCCTCAGGGTTGCCAAAACTACAAATTTTTAGTGTTGCGCTGTGATACCAGTCGTCGCAGCCGAGCGCATAGATGGGGGGGATGTCGCCTCTGGCCGCTATGGCCATTTCGGCAGGTGAGTGCCTTAGCCATTCATCGAACTGCTTGTGCAGCTTTAGAAACAGAGAGGAGCCCAAGACGATCGCAGCCAAATAGCAGGTGGTCAGACGAAAATGGTGCGTGCAGCGCACCCCTAGTAGGCGAAAAGGCTGCTCAACAGTAAGGTGGGTAACAACAGCCAGTAGCAGGGCGGCTGTAACGAGTGCAAGGTTGGTTGAAAGCGCGGCGCTGTCGGTAAGCTCGCTCCCCAGTAAGAGGACAGGCCAGTGCCAGAGGTACCAGGCATATGAGACTCGCCCAAGAAACTGCATTGGAGTTGTAGCAAGTGCGGTGCCGACGATCGCGCTTCTGTTGCCGCACAGAATGAGCAGGGTGGCGCCGATGGTCGGTAAAAGGCTCCACGTCCCTGGGTAGGGGGTGTTCGGGTTAAGCAGGATAATGCCGGAAAGTAGTAGCAGGGCTCCGAGTGCGCTGAGCGGGGTGGCGTAGCGCAGATTGTTGTCCCGCAACTGTTCGCTTAGCATCCACGCCAGTGCACCGGCCGCGAACTGGAAGGCACGTGCTGGGGTGAGATAGAACGCGTACTCAGGGCTAGCTGAAGTCCACCACATGTTTAGCGCGAAACTTGTGATAAACATGCCTGTGAAAGTGAAATGAAGTGCTCGCCTTGATGCCGCCAGCCGCAACGTGATCAAAATCACAAGAGGCCAGATCAGGTATAGCTGCTGCTCCACGCCGAGCGACCATGTGTGGAGAAAAATGTTGCCGCCTGCTTCTGGGGCAAAGTAGTTCAGGCCGGCAAAGGCAAAGTGGAGATTTGAGTACCATCCGATAGCAGCGGCTCCCGCTAGCGCTGTATCGGACAGCATTCCTGCTGGCAGCAGGAAGTACCCGGCGACTCCGGAGCATGCGACTACCAGCAGCAATGAGGGAAACAGGCGGCTCAGGCGCCTTCCGATGAAGTGGACGTACTGGACTCTGCCGGAGCGATGTTCTGTGAGTAGGAGCCCCGTTATCAGGTATCCGGATATCACGAAAAATACGTCGACTCCGATGAAGCCACCAGAGAATCCGGGGAGGCCAGAGTGGGAGGCAATGACCATGAGAATTGCGACGGCGCGCAAGCCCTCAATGTGGGGCGCGAACTGTGGTTTTGTGGTTAACGTTGTCTGCATTGATGAGGGGCAGTTCGCTCGCGCAAGAGGCTTGGGGGGTGATCGATGATAGCAGCAGGCAGTTGCGTGTCGGTGTCATCATTGGCGTTGCAAAGCATCCGTGATTCAAGAGATTGCAATGTGTGACCACGAAGCGCTGAAGGTTCTGCCGGAGTCGGGCTGGGTGTCGGCCACCCGCCGCTGCGCTTCACCCAATTTCGATGCCCGACCTGACGGCGTTGTAGTGGGCATGGCGGTGATCCACAACATCAGCCTTCCGCCGGAGCAGTTTGGAGGTCCGGGGGTGGAGCAGTTGTTTACCAACTGTCTCGACCCCGACGAGCACCCGTATTACGCGCAGATCGCGGGCTTGCGTGTCTCGGCGCACTTCTTCATCCGGCGCGATGGTGAGCTGGTGCAGTTCGTGTCGACTGACGATCGGGCCTGGCATGCGGGCGCGTCGTGTTGGCAGGGGAGGGAACGTTGTAACGATTTCTCGGTCGGAGTGGAGTTGGAAGGGTGTGACACATTGCCGTTTGAGCCTCAGCAATATGCCCGGCTGGTGGAGCTGTTGCGGGCTTTGTGCGCACGCTATCCGATTCGTGACATCGTAGGTCATTCTGATGTCGCGCCGGGGCGAAAGACTGACCCAGGGCCGTTCTTCGACTGGAGCGTGCTGCGCTCTGCGGGTTTCCCCGGGGTTCGGGCTGATTGACAAAGTCGAGTCAAATCAGCATAGTGCGAAAAATTTTGTGCACGTAGCGTACTGTTTCGTGTTTTTTTATACAGGTGCGGCGCCGGTATTTGTCGGCGCAGTCAGTTGGCCGCTCGCACCGCGGGACTCGTTGTCTGGTTGCGGCGACGGGTTTGACAACCTCTGTAATCAACGCCTGTGCGTGCTTTGATCGGCGCACAACGGCCCCTGAAGTTGGGGCGGTCGGGGTGCTTGATTGCGGGTAGGAGGAACCATGAATCACGCAACTCGCGTTTCGACGCTGGCAAAGAATTCCCTGCGGCATCTTTCGCAGGCAACCCATGCGGTGCTGGTGCTGTCAGCGTTTGCCGCGGTTCTGCTTCTGGGTGGGCATCACTTGCGCGCGCAGGCGGTGGAGTCCGAAGCAGCACTGCTGGCAGCCGAAGAGGCAGCAGCGGCTGAACAGGAAATGCAGCTCTCTGCTGAGATGCAGCGCGTGCGTGACTGGGTCGCGCGCCGTTATCGGGTATCGTCCGAAGCACTGGATCCGGCTTTCGCCGAAGCGGAGCAGAGCGCACGCGAAGCTGCGCTGGATCCGCTACTGATCGTTGCAATGATGGCGGTCGAGTCCGGCTTCAATCCCGAGGCCAAGAGCCATGCCGGCGCACTGGGTCTGATGCAGGTGATCCCGCGCTGGCACATGGACAAGATCGGGCCGGAGAACGACCATACGGTGTTGTTCGACCCGCGTTTTAACGTGCAGGTCGGCACTTTGGTGTTGGTCGAGGGGCTGCAGCGTTATGGCACGCTGGAAGCTGCGCTGCAGTATTACAACGGTGCCCGGCACGATCCGGAAATGCGCTACACCAAGCGCGTGATGTCCGTGAAGCGTCAGTTGCAGGACGTCTTGCGCAAGTCGTCCGGCGCCTGAGTCGCGCCCGCGAGTTGCTGCAGTCAAAAACGGCCCCTTGTGGGCCGTTTTTCATTTCAGGTCTTGCCGATGAGCCGCTGTATGCGCTCGACGGCTTCAAGCAGGCGTTCGCTGCGAGTGGTGTACGTCAGCCGCAGATGCCGGTCTGGTTGGTTGTTGCCGAAGTCGATGCCGGGAGTGGTCGCTACGCCGGCTTCTTCGAGCAGGCGGTGGGCGAGGAGGCGACTGTCCTCGGCGATGGCGCTGATGTCGGCGTAGATGTAGAAAGCGCCTTCCGGCTCGGCCTTGATCTGCATGTCCAGTTCGCGCAGCGCCGGCAACAGCACTGAGCGGCGCTGTGCAAATACCTCGCGTCGCTCTTCCAGGATGCTGCGTGTGCCCGCCGAGAAAGCCGCAAGGGCGGCATGCTGGGCCGGCGTCGGTGCCGAGATGAAGAAGTGCTGGGCGAGCTTTTCGATTTCGCGCGCCCAGCATGCCGGTGCGACCAGCCAGCCCAAGCGCCAGCCGGTCATGCCGAAGTACTTTGAGAAGCTGTTCACGACAAAGAGGTTGTCGGCCTTTGCGCAATGCGTATTGGCCAGCACCGTGCAGGGCTCGGATGCGTAGTTGAGGCCCTGGTAGATCTCGTCAACGACCAGCAGGCCCTTGCGCGCGGAAACCTCTGAATGAAGGGCGCCCAGCTCGTCAGACGCCAGCACCGTGCCGGTAGGGTTCGAGGGGGAGGCGACGATCGCGCCCAGCGTGTCGGGCTGCCAGTGCTCGGCGAGCAGTGCCGGGGTGGGCTGGAAGCGTGTAGTGGCATTCACCGGCAATGCCTGCGGAACGCCTTCGAAGCTGCGCACCAGAGAGCGGTTGCACGGATATCCCGGGTCGGGCAGCAGCCAGCCGTCGCCTGGGTTGGTCGAGGCCGCAAGGATGAGCGTCAGCGCGCCGGAAGCGCCAGGTGTGACGACGATGCGCTCAGGGGCGACGTCCACGCCAAAGCGGTCTTGGTAGTGGCGGGAGATGGCTTCGCGCAGTTGCGGCAAGCCGGCCGCGGGGGTGTAGTGCACCTTGCCGGTGGCGATGAAGCGCTGGGCTGCGTCGATGACCGGTTGCGGGGTCGGAAAGTCCGGTTCGCCCACTTCCATGTGAATGATGTTGCGCCCCTGGGCCTCGAGCTGGCGGGCGCGGGCAAGCAGCTCCATGACATGGAAGGGCTCGATGTCGGTCATGCGTCGGGCGAGGCGAGGCGGGGGTGGAGGCATGGGGCGGGAGCTTCCGGTGTGGCTGTGGAAAATACGACTGAAGCGTCGCGGACGGCGTGCTTATGATTGTGCCATGGCGCCACACGACGAGCGCCCCCTGCGGGTCGCAGGGGGCGCTCGTCGTGTGGCATGATCTTTTGATGGCTGGGGCGAGTGTTCCGGTCACGCACGCACGGAGGTTTCATGGACAAGCAGTTGCGCGAGGCCGCGCTCGAATATCATCGCCATCCCCGTCCGGGGAAAATCGCGGTCACTCCCACCAAGGTGCTGTCGAACCAGCGTGACCTCTCGCTGGCGTACTCGCCGGGCGTGGCCGCGGCCTGCGATGCGATCGCGGAAGACCCGCGGCAGGCCGCCGAGCTGACCGGGCGCGCCAACCTGCTGGCGGTCATCACCAACGGTACGGCAGTGCTCGGGCTGGGCAACATCGGTCCCTTGGCGTCCAAGCCGGTGATGGAAGGCAAGGCCGTCCTGTTCAAGAAGTTTGCCGGTATCGACGTGTTCGACCTTGAGGTGGACGCGCTCGACCCGGATCGCTTCATCGAAGTGGTGGCGGCGCTGGAGCCGACCTTCGGCGGCATCAACCTCGAAGACATCAAGGCGCCGGAATGCTTCTACATCGAGGAGCAATTGCGCGCCCGGATGAAGATTCCGGTGTTCCACGACGACCAGCACGGCACGGCGATCGTGGTCGCAGCGGCGATAACCAACGGTCTGCATCTGGTCGGCAAGGAGTTCAAGGACGTCAAGGTAGTCACATCCGGCGCCGGGGCTGCTGCGCTGGCCTGCCTGTCGCTGCTCGAGAAGCTTGGCGTGCAGCGCAAGAACATCTGGGTGACGGACATCGAGGGCGTGGTCTTTGAAGGCCGCACGACGCTGATGGATCCGCTCAAGCAGCGTTACTCACAGAAGACCGATGCCCGCCGCTTGGCGGAGGTGATCGAAGGCTGTGACGTGTTCATGGGCCTGTCGGCAGGTGGTGTGCTCAAGCCCGAGATGGTGGCACGCATGGCCGCGAAGCCGCTGATTCTGGCGCTGGCCAACCCCGAGCCCGAGATTACGCCGGATGAAGTCAGTGCCGTGCGCGACGACGCAATCATGGCGACCGGCCGTTCGGATTTCCCGAACCAGGTGAACAACGTGCTGTGCTTTCCGTTCATCTTCCGTGGCGCGCTCGATGTGGGAGCCACCGCGATTACCGATGAAATGAAACTCGCCGCCGTGCAGGCGCTGGCTGAGCTGGCGCGTGCCGAGCAGAGTGACGTGGTGGCCTCGGCCTATTCCGAGCAGGGCGGTGGTTTCGGCCCCGAGTACATCATTCCCAAGCCGTTTGATCCGCGCCTGCTGGTGAAGATTGCGCCGGCGGTGGCGCAGGCGGCCATGGAGTCGGGCGTGGCAACGCGCCCGATCAGCGACTGGAACGCCTATCGCGGCCAGCTCAACAACGTGGTGTGGCATTCGGGCTTGCTCATGAAGCCGGTGTTCACCGAAGCGCGCAACGCCCCAAGCCGCATCATCTTCGCCGAAGGGGAGTCCGAGCGAGTGTTGCGCGCGGCGCAGACCGTGATTGACGAAGGTCTGGCCTGGCCGATTCTGGTCGGTCGTCCGGCGGTGATCATGCAGCGCATCGAGCGCTATGGTCTGCGCATGCGCCCGGAGACCGATTTCGAACTGGTGAACCAGGACGACGATCCGCGCTTCAAGGAGCTGTGGATGGACTATCACCGCCTGATGGAGCGCCGTGGCGTGTCGGTCGAATATGCCAAGAAGGAGGTGCGTCGCCGCACCACGCTGATCGGCTCGCTGATGCTCAAGCACGGCTATGGTGATGGCCTGATCTGCGGCACCTACGGCATGTTCCCGGTGCACCTCGGTTTCATCGAGACGGTGCTGGGGCGCAAGCAGGGCGTGAATCACTATTACGCGCTCAACGTGCTGGCGCTGACCGGTCGCACGCTGTTCCTGGCCGACACTTACGTCAATGAAGATCCGACTGCCGAGCAGATTGTCGAGATGACGCTGCTCGCGGCTGCCGAAGTGCGCCGCTTCGGCATCGAACCCAAGGTGGCCCTGCTGTCGCATTCGTCCTTCGGCAGCGGAGATTCCGAATCCGCCGTCAAGATGCGTGCGGCGCTGGAAATCCTGCATCGTGACCACCTCACGCTGGCCGTGGAAGGTGAAATGGGCGGCGATCTGGCGCTCGACATGAGTGCGCGTCTGGATGTGTTCCCGAACGCACGCATGCGCGACGAGGCCAATCTGCTGATCTTCCCGAATCTCGACGCGGCCAATATCGCTTACGGCCTGCTCAAGAATGCGGCGGGTCAGGGTGTCACGGTCGGTCCGATCCTGCTCGGAGCCTCCAAGCCGGTGCATATCCTGACGCCCGAATCGACGGTGCGGCGCATCGTCAACATGACGGCGTTGGCTTCGGTAGAGGCCGCCAAATACGGCGATTGATCGTCGTCTGAAAGCCCCCTGTGTTCGTGCGGGTTCACCTCGTGCGCGACATGCGATAGGCTGACGGTGTCGAAGCCGCCTTCGGGCGGCTTCGGTCATTTCTGATTAGGAATTAAGCTTTAAATTCACAGGGTTTGCGTGTTTTTTTGGCAACGTGCTTAAAAGATGCTTGCTATCTTGCTGGATTTGTTACAAAAATAACCCCATGAAAATCGCAGGGTTCTCTTCAGCAACGTGGCAAGCATCATGAAGCGTCTTGTTCAGTCATTCCTCGGCCTGTGCATGGTCTGCTCGGCTGCACTTGCTGCGCCTCCCGGCGCCGCGCTTGAGCGCGATGATCTGCCGCAGCTGCGTTCGGCCTCCTTCATGATCGTCAGTGAGCGTACCGGCGATGTGCTGTTCGAACAGAACAGTGCCAAGGCAGTACCGATTGCTTCCATTACCAAGTTGATGACCGCAATGGTCGTGCTCGACGCGCGTCAGCGCTTGTCCGAGCCGCTGACCATCACCCGCGACGACATCGACCGTCTGAAAAATACCGGCTCACGCTTGCGCGTCGGAACGCGCCTTACGCGCGAAGAGTTGATGAACCTGATGCTGATGTCGTCCGAGAATCGTGCTGCTTCTGCGCTGGCACGGAACTACCCGGGCGGTCTCAAAGCCTTCGTGGAGGCAATGAATGTCAAGGCACGCATGCTCGGTCTGCGCGATACGCGCTTTGCCGACAGCAGCGGCCTCAATCCGCGTAACCTGTCCAGCCCGCGCGACCTGGTGCGCTTGGTTACGGCTTCGGCGTCTTATCCCCTGATCCGCGAATTCTCGACTGCCTCCGAGCGCTATGTCCGTCTGGGGGCGCGCATGGAGCGCTTCGGCAACTCCAACTCGCTGGTAAGCGATCCCGACTGGCAGGTCGGTCTGTCCAAAACGGGTTTCATCCGTGAGGCCGGTCGTTGTCTTGTGATGCAGACCTGGGTGCGCGGTGAGCCCGTCATCATGGTGCTGCTCAATTCGCAGGGCACCTGGACCCGCACGGCGGATGCCAAGCGTGTGCGTACCTGGCTGGAAACGGTCGGCTCCGATCGCCTTGTTGCACTGGCCTCCGGCCGCGGCGGCTAACTTCCCGTTTCCCTTCGCGTTAGCGTGGCACGCCAGTCCTTGCTGGACGGTGACCCCGTCGTAGGTGAGAATCCTGCCAACGCCCCCGGGCCTGATCCACGGATTCCACATGCTGTTGCGCTTCACCAAGATGCACGGACTCGGTAACGACTTTGTCGTGATCGACGCCACTGCTGCGCCTGTTGCCTTGCCGCCCGAGCGGGTGCGAGCCATTGCGGATCGGCACTTCGGTGTCGGGTGCGACCAGTTGCTGGTCGTCGAGCCGGCGACGCGGCCCGACGTCGACTTTCGGTATCGCATTTTCAACGCCGATGGCGGCGAGGTTGAGCAATGCGGCAATGGCGCACGCTGCTTCGTGCGTTTCGTGCACGACAAGGGCCTCACCAGCAAACGCACCATCCGAGTTGAAACCCGCTGCGGGCTGATTGAGCCACGTCTGGAGGACGACGGTCTGGTCACCGTGGACATGGGTGTGCCGGTGCTTGAGTCGGCACGTGTGCCGTTTGTCTCCGATTCGGATGAGGTCGTGCAGCCGCTTGATCTTGCCGATGGTTCGCGTATCGCCATCACTGCTGTGTCGATGGGCAACCCGCATGCGGTGCAGATCGTCGCGGATGTCGATACCGCCCCGGTGGCGGAAACAGGTCCTCAGATCGAGCGCCACAGCCGGTTCCCGGCGCGAGTCAATGCCGGTTTCATGCAGATCGTTGATGCGCACACTATCCGCTTGCGCGTGTTCGAGCGCGGCGCGGGCGAGACGCTGGCCTGCGGGACGGGCGCCTGTGCGGCGGTTGTGGCGGGTATCCTGCGCGGCGTGCTGCAGTCGCCGGTGCAGGTCCAGACGCACGGCGGTGAGCTGTCCATTGCCTGGGACGGGCTGGCTGCCCCGGTGCTCATGACCGGCCCGGCGGTTAGCGTATTCGACGGTGAAATCACATTGCCTGACGCGTGATGTTCGCTGCAAGACAGGAGTGCTTTGATGGATGCTGAACAGGTCGCGCGCTATCTGCGCGAACACCCCGATTTCCTCGTCGAGCACGGCGATATCTTCGTTGAGGTCACCGTGCCTCACCCGCACGGAGGACAGGCCATCACGCTGGCCGAGCGTCAGCTGCATGCGCTGCGCGACAAGATTCGTCTGCTCGAAGCCAAACTCGCCGAATTGATCCGTTTCGGTGAGGAAAACGACGAGATCGGCGCCAAGCTGCATCGCCTCGTGCTCGCCCTGATCGCCGCAGAGCAGTTCCCGACCCTGTATCAGGCTTTGCTGCAGAGTCTGCACGAGGATTTCCGAGTGCCGCATGTGGCCGTGCGCGTATGGGATGCGGCCGTACCGGCCGACGGCGAAGTGTTCGAGGCGGTCAGCGAAGAGCTGCGTTTCCAGACCGCCGAGATGCGCCGCCCCTACTGCGGCGCCCCGGCAAACCTTGAAGCGCTGGCCTGGTTTGGCGAAGCTTCGGCCCATCTGCGTTCGGTGGCCCTGATCCCGCTGCGCTGTGACGGACAGGCGCTGGGCATGCTGGCGCTGGCCAGTGAGGAGGCCGAGCGCTTCTACCCGGACATGGGCACCCTGTTCCTCGAGCGTCTCGGCGAAACCCTGGCTGCGGCCTTGCGTCGCCTGCTCGGCTGACATGGCGCACGCAGACGTCGCTCCCTTGCCGGAAGACGTCGAAGCCTGGCTCGACTGGCTCGCCAGCCAGCGCCGCGCATCCCCGCTGACGCTGCAGGCCTACCGCCGCGATCTGACCCGTCTGGTCGAGCTGGCGGCCCCGCGGGCCTTGTCGGAACTCTCCGTGCATGACATCCGGCGCATGGCCGGAAGACTGCATGCGGCCGGCCTGGGCAGCCGTTCCATCGGGCGCGCCTTGTCGTCATGGCGTGGTTTCTATCGCTGGATGACGCGTCATCGCGGTCTGGTCACCAACCCGGTCGAGACGGTGCGTCCGCCCAAGGCGCCGATGCGCCTGCCCAAGGCGTTGTCACCGGACCAGACCGCCGCACTGCTTGATTCCGCACCCGAAGACGCGCTGGAAGTACGCGATTGCGCGATGTTCGAGCTGTTCTATTCGTCCGGCCTGCGTCTGTCGGAGCTGACTTCCCTCGATGTCGATGCCGGCATTGATGCCGCCGACGCAATGGTCACCGTGCTCGGCAAGCGCGGCAAGACACGCAAGGTGCCGGTCGGCTCGGTGGCACTTGCGGCCGTACAGGCCTGGCTTGCCGAGCGTTCCGGCTGGGTACGCGGTGATCAGCCAGCCCTGTTCGTCACACGTACCGGCACGCGCATGACCCCGAGCGCCGTACGCACACGCCTCGCGCGCTGGGCGCAGCGACGTGGTCTGGGCGTGCATGTGCATCCGCACATGTTGCGCCACAGCTTTGCCAGTCATGTGCTGCAGTCCAGTGGCGATCTGCGCGCGGTGCAGGAGCTGCTCGGCCACGCCAGCATCCGCAGCACGCAGGTGTACACCCACCTTGATTTCCAGCA
The DNA here is from genome assembly GCF_059703705.1 of Pseudazoarcus sp. NS36. Taxonomy (NCBI): domain Bacteria; kingdom Pseudomonadati; phylum Pseudomonadota; class Betaproteobacteria; order Rhodocyclales; family Zoogloeaceae; genus Pseudazoarcus; species Pseudazoarcus sp. NS36. The sequence continues at coordinate 349,374 of NZ_BAAKJA010000004.1, forward strand.
CCTGGCCAAGGTATACGACGCTGCGCACCCGCGTGCCAAGCGCAAATAGCGGCAGGCCGGGGGCGACGCTTTGAGCTGCCGCAGTTCGGCATTCGCTTTGTGCCTGCCGACCTACGGTAGACTCGCGCCCTTCGTATTCCGCAGGAACATCCCATGGCTCGTCTGATCCTCAATCCCGGCAAGGAGCGCTCGTTGATGCGGCGCCATCCGTGGATCTTTGCCGGCTCGGTCGGACGTCTGGAGGGGCGTGCGCGGCCGGGGGATACGGTCGAGGTGCTCAGTGCCGAGGGCAAGCTCTTTGGCCGAGCTGCGTGGTCGCCGGAGTCGCAGATCCGTGCGCGGATGTGGAGCTTTGATCCGGAGGTGACCATTGATCACGCCTTCTTCAAGCGCGCCGTTGCCGCCTCGGTGGCGCGCCGTCAGGCTCATCCGCTGCTTGCCGGCGAGGACGGCGTACGCCTGATTCACGGCGAGTCCGACGGCTTGCCAGGGGTTATCGCTGATCGCTACGGCGAGGTCGTGGCGCTGCAGCTGACCAGCGCTGGTGCCGACAAATGGCGCGAAGCCATCGTCGCGGGGCTGGTGCAGGCCACCGGCTGTGCCGCGGTGTATGAGCGTTCCGACTCGGATGTACGGGGGTTGGAAGGTCTCGGGCCGGTCACCGGCTGCGTCTATGGTGAGTTGCCCGCGCAACTGAGCATCGTCGAAAACGGCGTGCGGCTGGGGGTGGATGTGGTGGGCGGTCACAAGACCGGCTTCTATCTGGACCAGCGCGACAATCGCCTGCTCACCGGCCGGCTGGCTGCCGGACGGCGCGTGCTCAACTGTTTCTGCTACACCGGTGGTTTCTCCCTGCAAGCACTTGCTGGCGGCGCGAGTTCGGTCCTGTCGATCGACTCTTCCGGCCCCGCGCTGGAAGGTGGTCGTGCCAACCTCGCTATGAATCCGCAGCTCGATGCTGCGCGCGCAGAATGGCGTCAGGCCGACGTGTTCGAGGCGCTGCGTGAATTGAAGGGGGCTGGCGAACGTTTCGACCTGATCGTGCTCGACCCGCCCAAGTTCGCACCCTCGGCGGCCCACGCCGACCGGGCCGCGCGCGCCTACAAGGACATCAACCTGTTCGGTTTTCGCCTGCTCGCGCCCGGTGGCATCCTGATGACCTATTCGTGTTCCGGCGGCATCGGCCACGAACTGTTCCAGAAGATCGTGGCCGGCGCGGCGGTGGATGCCGGCGTGGATGCACGCATCCTGCATCGCCTCTCGGCCGGGCCGGATCATCCGGTCGGCTTGGCAGTGCCGGAGGGCGAGTACCTCAAGGGGCTGGTTGTTCAGGTGTCCTGAAGCCTGTCGGCCTCGGGCCAGCAGGCTTCAGCGCTGATTCAGCGTGCGTCCTGTGCCACGTTTGATTCGGGGTTGGGGACAATCTCGCCTTGCCACATTGCTGCAGCTATCAGGCCGACAGCAATCATCGCCAGCGTGAAGTAGGCGTATTGCCAGGTCTTTCCGGCAATGCCCCCGCGCCTTGCCTGCAGTACGGCCATCACTCCAAGCCCGCCGGTTGCAAACAGGCCGGCGCCGAGCAGGCGGGTTGCGCCGCCGGACAGGTACATCGCCAGCGAAGGGTCGCCGCGCGCGGGCCAGTAGAAATCCTGAGCCTGCCAAAGCCAGGCCCCGCCCGCGATGCATGCGACGATCGCGAAGGCGAGGAAGAAGCGCATTTCAATCCCCGTTGAAGAGGTCGTCGCGCCCCGGGCGCGCAAGGCCGAAGTGGCGCCAGATGGCGGCCGTGGCGACGCGCCCGCGCGGGGTGCGCTGCAGGTAACCCTGCTGGATCAGATAGGGTTCGAGCACGTCCTCGATGGTGTCGCCGGCCTCGCCGATGGCGGCGGCCAGGTTGTCGAGCCCGACCGGGCCGCCGTCGAACTTCTCTAGCATGGCCATGAGCAGCTTGCGGTCCATCATGTCCAGCCCGAGCTGGTCGACTTCGAGCATTTCCAGCGCCGCATCGGCGACCTCAGCCGTGACGCGGCCTCCTGCTTTTACCTCGGCATAGTCGCGTACGCGGCGCAGCAGGCGGTTGGCGATGCGCGGCGTGCCGCGGGAGCGACGTGCGATCTCGAAGGCGCCGTCGTCCTCGACTTCGACGTTGAGCAGTTTTGCCGAGCGGCTGACGATATAACGCAGCTCATCCGGCGTATAGAACTCCAGCCGCGACACGATGCCGAAACGGTCGCGCAGCGGATTGGTCAGCATGCCGGCGCGGGTGGTGGCACCGACCAGCGTGAACGGAGGCAGATCCAGCTTGACCGAACGCGCGGCCGGGCCTTCGCCGATCATGATGTCGATCTGGTAGTCCTCCAGCGCGGGGTAGAGGATTTCTTCCACCACCGGCGAGAGGCGGTGAATTTCGTCGATGAACAGCACGTCGTGCGGTTCGAGGTTGGTCAGCAGCGCGGCCAGATCGCCAGCGCGTTCGAGCACCGGGCCTGAAGTCTGGCGCAGGTTGACACCCATCTCGGCGGCCACGATATGCGCCAGCGTGGTCTTGCCCAGGCCGGGAGGGCCGAACAGCAAGACGTGGTCGAGCGCTTCGTTGCGATTGCGCGCGGCGGAGATGAAGATCTCAAGCTGCTCACGGATCTTGGCCTGGCCGACGTATTCCGCCAGTCGCTTGGGGCGCAGTGCGCGTTCGACTGCGTCTTCCTGGCGGTCGGACGGTGCAGCGGATACGAGGCGCGGGGCAGAGCCGAGTTTGTCGGTTTCGATCATGGCCGGAGTTTAGCCGGTTCGCTTTCGCAGGTCGCGTTGACGCAGGGCTGAAACGCGATAGCGTCGCAATTCCGTGCCCGGAACCCGACCTAGGCCTTGGCCAGCAGCTTCAGGGCCTGACGGATGCCGTCGGAAACGGACACGTCTTCGGCCTGTCCCTTCATTGCCGCCAGCGCTTCGCGCTCGTTGTAGCCCAGCGCGAGCAGGGCGTTGAGGATGTCGCTGCGATCATTGGCCGGTGACGGGATGGGCATGCCGCCGGAGGTGGCGAGCGTGGGCAGGGCCTTGCCGAGTCGGTCACGCAGTTCGAGCAGCAGACGCTCGGCCGTTTTCTTGCCGATGCCCGGAATCTTCACCAGACGCCCCGTCTCCTGCAGCGTGACGGCCTGTGCCAGATCACTGACCGACAGGCCGGACAGCACCGCCAGCGCAGTGCGCGCACCAATGCCGGAGACCTTGAGCAGCTGGCGGAAGGCTTCGCGCTCGTCCGCGCTGGCAAAGCCGAACAGCAGGTGGGCGTCCTCGCGCACGACGAACTGCGTGAACAGCGACACTTTCTGCCCGGTGGCCGGCAGGCCGTAGAAGGTGCTCATCGGCACGTCGATCTCGTAGCCGACGCCACCGACGTCGACGACGATCTGCGGCGGGGATTTCTCGAGCAGGGTTCCGGTGATGCGTCCGATCATGGCGTCAATCCGTTCAGAACAAGGGGAGCCGATCGGCAAGCAGGAAGCCGGCGATCAGCAACACGCCGCTACTGGCTGCGGCGAATGCGGTGAAACGCGAAGCACGCGCAAGTTCGGCTGCGTCATCGAAATCTTCCAGCAGCACCCGCACCGCGCGCAGCGAGAACAAAAGTGACAACAGTGCTGCGCCGCAGGCCTGCGGCAGCGCGTCACGACCGATCTGCAGCACCAGCCACAGATAGGCCGGCAAAGAGAGGCCGAACAGCCACAGTTTGGCATTCATCGGGGTGATGGCCGCTGCCAGCGTGCTGCGGCCGGTGGAGATATCGTCGGTGCGGGATTCGAAGCCGCGCACCAGCGGCACACAGGCGGCGAGCAGGGCAAACGGCAGCCCGGCCGCGAAGGCGCTCCAGCTCCAGGCCCCACGCACGAAGTGATCGGTGCCGCTGGTCAGCACGAGCAGGAAGAGCGCCGGCAGCAGCAGTGCGAAGATGAACTCGGTGACCGGATTGGGTGTTTCGCCGGCCACCCGCAAGGTCGTGCGGCGAAAGCCCATGAAGGCGGGTGCGGCGAGCAGCAATGCGGCTGCGGCCTTGAGCGGATCGAGTGTGACGCCGCCGGCGTGGGCAGCCGCCAGACCGATACCCGAGGCCAGTATGCCGAGCAGCGGATCAATGCCCTTCATAGCAGCACGATGTCGAACTGTTCCTGGGTGTAGCTCGCCTCGGGATGCAGCGAGATCTTCTTGCCGATGAAGTCGGACAGCATGGCCAGCGCCTGCGATTCCTCGTCGAGGAAAAGGTCGACCACGTTCGGTGCGGCGAGCAGGCGGAATTCCTTGGCGTTGAACTGGCGCGCCTCGCGCAGCAACTCACGCAGGATCTCGTAGCACATGGTGCGTGAGGTCTTGACCTCGCCACGGCCTTCGCAGGTGGGACAGGGCTCGCACAGCAGGTGGGTGAGTGACTCGCGTGTGCGCTTGCGCGTCATCTCGACCAGGCCAAGGCCGGTGAAGCCGTTCACGCTCATCTTGGTGTGGTCGCGCACCAGCGCCTTCTTGAGTTCTTCGAGCACCTGGTTGCGGTGGTCGAGGTTCTCCATGTCGATGAAGTCGATGATGATGATGCCGCCGAGGTTGCGCAGACGCAGCTGCCGCGCGATGGTCTGGGCGGCCTCGAGGTTGGTCTTGAAGATGGTGTCATCGAAGTTGCGCGCGCCGACAAAGCCGCCGGTGTTGACGTCGATGGTCGTCATCGCCTCGGTCTGGTCGAAGATCAGGTAGCCCCCGGACTTGAGGTCTACGCGGCGCGCCAGCGCTTTCTCGATCTCGACTTCGACGTTGTGCAGGTCGAACAGCGGGCGCTCGCCGCTGTAGTGGGCCAGCAGCGGCAGCACTTTGGGGCTGTACTCGCGAGCGAAGGCGAGCAGGCGCTGATAGTTCTCGCGCGAGTCGACGAGGATGCGGCCGACCTCGTCGGTGACCAGATCGCGCAGCACGCGGTGGGCGAGGTCCAGATCCTGGTGCAGCACGGTGGGTGGGTGCGAGGCGGTAGCGCGGCCCCGGATCTCGGCCCACAGCTTGCGCAGGTAGTCGATGTCGGCGGCCAGTTCCTCGTCAGTCGCCGCTTCGGCCATGGTGCGCACGATGTAGCCGCCGGTTTCGTCCTCCGGGATCAGTGCGCCCAGGCGTTCGCGCAGCCGCTCGCGCTCGGTCTCGTCCTCGATGCGCTGGGAAATGCCGATGTGCTTGTCCTGCGGCAGATACACCAGCATGCGGCCGGCCAGACTGATCTGCGTCGACAGCCGCGCGCCCTTGGTGCCGAGCGGGTCCTTGAGCACCTGCACGGTGATGTTCTGGCCTTCGGCCAGCAAGCGTTCGATGCTACGTACCGGTTCGCCGTTGGCGCGTTCATTCCAGATGTCGGCCACGTGCAGAAAGGCCGTGCGCTCCAGCCCGATATCGATGAAGGCCGACTGCATGCCCGGCAGCACGCGCACGACGCGGCCGAGATAGACGTTGCCGACGATGCCGCGGTTGGCCGTCCGTTCGACGTGCAGTTCCTGCACCACGCCCTGCTCGGTGACGGCCACGCGCGTTTCCTGCGGCGTGCAGTTGATGAGGAATTCGATGCTCATGAGCGCTGCCCAATGGGAAATTCACAAGGCGCGCCGGGCGCGCCTTGTGAATGGCTCATCGAACAACGTTCAAAGTACCGGCAGGCCGAAGCGTGCAAGCAGCTGTGCAGTCTCGAACAGCGGCAGACCCATGATACCGCTGTGGCTGCCACGGATGTCGGCTACGAAGATCGCGGCGCGGCCCTGGATGCCGTAAGCGCCGGCCTTGTCCATGGGCTCGCCGGAGGCGACGTAATGGAGGATTTCATCGCGCGAAAGTTCGCGAAGACGCACTTCGCTGATGTTCGTGATGTGCTCGGTGCGCTTGCCGTCGGACAGGGCGACGGCGGTGAGTACGCGATGACTGCGGTCGGACAGGCGCTCCAGCGTGGCCACGGCTTCGTCGCGCGAGGCGGGCTTGCCGATGATCTCGCCGTCCACTTCCAGCGTGGTATCCGCGCCCAGCACGGGGCGGCGGATGAGCTGTCGCATGGTGACGCGACGCGCGCCGGCTTCGGCTTTCATCACCGCCAGCCGTGCGACATAGGTTTCGACATCCTCTCCGGCGTGCGGCGTTTCGTCCACGTCGAGGTCGGTACGCTCGCCGTCGCGGAACAGCACCATGTCGAAATCCACGTCGATCTGGCGCAGGAGTTCGCGGCGGCGGGGGCTGCGGGAGGCGAGGTAGATGCGGGGTCGGCTCATGGAGCGGGGCTCCCAGGCCTCCTGCCGGGCCGTCCCAAAGGAGACCTGAGCCCCCTCGGGGGGCAGCGAACGTAGTGAGCGTGGGGGTAGTTCATTTCATTCCCGGTGGTAAGGGTGATTGCGGGTCACGCTCCAGGCACGGTACAGCGCTTCGGCCAACAGCGGGCGGACCAGCGCGTGCGGCAGCGTGAGGCTGGAGAGTCGTATCGACTCGCTGGCGGACTTCTTGATGCTGTCCGCGAGGCCGTCGGGGCCGCCGACAATCAGTGCGATGTCTTCGCCCCCCTCGCGCCAGACTTCCAGCCGCGCGGCCAGTGCGATGGTGCTCAGATCACGGCCGTGCTCGTCGAGGATCACGCGCCGGCAGCGCGCCGGCAGGGCGGCTTCGATGCGGCCAGCCTCGGCGGCCTGCATGGCGTCCACGGTCTTGCCGGTGGTGCGCGGTTCGGCCTTGATTTCAACGAGTTCGAGCGGCATCTCGCGCGGCATGCGGCGGGCGAATTCGTCGAATCCGGCCTCCACCCAGCCGGGCATGCGCGTGCCGACGGCGACCAGCAGCAACTTCATCGCGCTGCTCCGGATTGCAGGCTCAGGCCTTGCGCGCGGGGCGGCGGGACGGCGAGGCCGACCACAGTTCCTCGAGGTTGTAATGGCTGCGGATGGCCGGTTGCATGATGTGCACGACGATGTCCGCGAGATCCACCAGCACCCATTCGCCGCTCTCTTCGCCTTCGATGCTGATTACTTCGCCGCCGGCTTCCTTGACCTTGTCATGCACGTGGCGGGCCAGCGCACGGGTCTGGCGGTTGGAGTCGCCGCTGGCGACCACCACGCGGTCAAACAGCGGTGTGAGGCGAGAGGTGTCGATGACCTCGATATCGCGCGCCTTGATGTCTTCGAGCGCGTCGACGACGGTCTTTTCGAGTTTCTTGAGGTCCATTAGGGGCTGCTGTAAAGGGAGTGGGCGGCAATATAGTCGACAACGGAATCGGGGAGCAAATAGCGCGGGCTCTGGCCGTTGCGCAGCATTGCGCGGATTTCCGTGGCCGAAATCGCCAGCGGGGTCATGTCGAAACGCACGATTGCACCGGCAGGTGCGGCGTGCAGGCGGGCCGCATCGTGGCATATGTGGTCGCCCAGTGCAGCCTGCAGTGCATCGGGCAGGATGTCAGGGGCGTGTCCGGGGCGGCCGGCCACCGCGATGTGGGCAAACAGCAGGATTTCCTGCCAGCGATGCCAGCCCGCCAGACCGAGAAAGGCGTCGGCGCCAAGCAGCAGCACCAGCGGGCGCTTGCCGTGCTGCGCGCGCAGGCGCTCCAGCGTGAGTACGGTGTAGCTGCGGCCTTCACTGCGGACCTCGGCGTCGTCGCAGGAGAATGCCGGATTGCCGGCAATCGCGCGGCGTACCATTTCAAGCCGGTGTCGGGCGGGTGTCTGCGGCACGTCGCGGTGTGGCGGCGTGCCGGCCGGGATGAAGCTGACGTCGGCCAGACCGAGTGTTTCGCGCGCTTCCTCGGCCAGCCTCAGGTGACCGGTGTGGATCGGGTCGAAGGTGCCTCCGAACAGCCCGAGCGGTGCGGCTTCAGCCGGCGGGCGGCGCATCTTGTTCCCAGCCGAACACGTCGCGCGCATTGGCGTAAAAGCTGGCAAAGGTGATCGGCAGCAGAATCAGCGGCAGGACCAGTGTGATCAGGGTCGAGAACAGCGGCGCGACGAGGGCTGCGAGGCTGACGAGGATGCGCGGCACAAAGCCCAGCATCAGGAACAGCGTGAGGCCGAACACCAGTAGCGGTCGCCAGTTCTGCAGGCAGGCGTAGAGGCTGAAGAACATGGCCTTGGCGGCCGGTACCCGCCACCAGCCGGCGAGGATGGGCGCGAACCAGTAGGCGGCCAGTACCGGCAGCGACATCAGGCTGCCGGCGATCAGGGCGTTGCCAAAGTCGGGCAGTTCGCCTTCCGGGTCGAAGCGTTCGGCGCCGGTCAGGATGCGCATCAGTGCGCCGTCGTCGAAGGGGATGGTGAGGTACACCACCAGCATTGTGGCGATGAAATAGATGCCGCCGATGGCCATCAGGCTGGGCAGCAGCTTGGGCCGGAAGCCCGAGAACAGGATGTCGGGGCCGGTCTTGAGGCCCATGTCCACGGCGCGGCAGGTGTTGAGCAGCCCGAGTGACATGGCCGGCATCAGCAGATAGGCCAGCGGCTGGCCGATGGTGGGTATGGCACTGATCAGCAGCAACAGCAGCAAATAGGTGAAGGACGCGAAGATCAGCAGGGCCGGGTTGCGGCGCCACAGCCGGGCGCCTTCGGCAACCCATTGCCAGCCGCGTCGAAAGGGGAAGCGTCGTGCTTGCATCGTGAGGGGCGTCGTTCCTGTCGTTGCGGTGGCCTCAGGCCACGGCGGGAAGTGAGTGTGTTGTGGCGATCCGGTGCCGCAGGACGTCGCGGAATTCATCGGGGTCCTTGACCTGCACCATCTCGCCACCGCGCGGCAGGTGCTTGTCTTCGAGGCGCGACAGCCAGAAACGCAGTGCCGCAGCACGCAGCGCGGCGGGCCACAGTCGGCGTTCGGCCTCGGTGAAGTCGCGTTCGGCCGCGTAGGCGGACAGCAGGGCGTCGCAAAGCCTGGGGTCAAGCTGGCCGTCGGTCATCGTACACCAGTCGTTGACGGTGACTGCGACATCGAACAGCAGGGCATCGTTGCCGGCGAAATAGAAGTCGATCACGCCGCCGATGAGCTCGCCGTCCCACAGCACGTTGTCGCGGAACAGATCGGCGTGGATCACGCCCTGGGGCAGGCTGGAGAAGTCCTGTCGGGCTTGCCAGGCCAGTTCGTCCTGCAGCAGCTCGGCCTCTGCGGCAGGCAGGTGCGGCAACACGTTCGGCGCGACCGCTGTACGCCATTGCGCGCCGCGCGGGTTGGGCTGTCGGCGGCCGTAGGACTGGCCGGCCAGATGCAGTCCGGCGAGCATGGCGCCGACACGCGTGCACAGCGCAGGGGTGGCTTCGGTGATGGACTTGCCCGAAAGGCGTCGCACCAGCGCCGCCGGCCGGCCCGACAGCGTGCCCAGATATTCGTTGTGCCGGTTGGCCACCGGCGCTGGCACCGGCAGGCCGTGGTGGGCCAGATGTGCGGTGAGGTACAGGTAGTACGGCAGGTCGGCGCGCGGGATGGCTTCGAACAGCGTCAGCACGTAGCGACCGAGGGTGGTCGTGACGAAGAAGTTGCTGTTCTGCACGCCGGCGGCAATGCCTTCGAACTCGACCAGTCGGCCAACGGCAAAGCCGTCGAGCCAGCGGGCCAGGTCGTCATGGGTGACGGGTGTGAATACCGACATCGGCGAGCGATCCGCAGTGACTTACCAGGACTTGATCACCCACATCGGCACCGACAGCTCGGGCCGCTGGTCGCGCCGGATCATCACGCCGTCGCCCTTCTGGTCGACCAGATAGTAGGGCACGCCATGCGCCGGGGTGACCTTGACCATGTAGAGCTTGCCGTTCATGCGGTATTCCTGGATCTCGTCGCCACCGCGTTGAAGAATGGTGACTTCGGGCTCGACCGGATCGTCGGTCATGCCCTCCGGCGGCGGGGGCGGCGGGGGCAGCGGTTCAAGAATCTGGGCGGCGGCCGGCAGCGAAACGGCCAGCAGCAGGATCATCAGGAAGCGGTTCATCGTCAGTCTCCGTGCAATGCGTGCATTCTAGCGCCTTACGCGCCAGGCGGTCGGGCCGGCCGGGCGCTTACAGGTTCAGCATCAGCTCGTGTTCTTCCGGCAGCATTTCGAAACCGCGCGTCTCGTAGTGCTTGAAGATGGCCGCGACGATCTCTGCCGGCTCGTCGATGATCTGTACTAGGTCCATGTCGTCGGGGTTGATCATGCCCTCCTCGATGAGGCGGTCGCGGAACCACTCGAGCAGGCCTTCCCAGAACGGGCGATGCACGAGGATCACCGGAATTCTGCGGGTCTTTCGGGTCTGGATCAGCGTGAGCACTTCGAGCAGTTCGTCGAGCGTGCCGAAGCCGCCCGGCAGCACTACATAGGCCGCGGCGAACTTCACGAAGCAATACTTGCGCGCGAAGAAGTGCTTGAAGGTCTGCGAGATGTCCTGATAGGGGTTGCCGTGCTGCTCCATCGGCAACTGGATGTTGAGCCCCACCGACGGGCTCTTGCCGTGGAAGGCGCCCTTGTTGGCCGCTTCCATGATGCCGGGGCCGCCGCCGGAGATCACCGCGAAGCCGGCATCCGAGCACTGGTGCGCGATGTCTTCGGCGAGCTTGAAGTAGGGGTGGTCGGCGCGGGTGCGCGCGCTGCCGAAGATCGACACTGCCGGGCGGATGGCGTTGAGCCGCTCCGTGGCCTCCACGAACTCTGACATAATCCCGAAAATCCGCCAGGATTCGCGGGCGTTGAAGCTGTGCGCGTCGCTGCCGGGCACCATGCGAGGGAGTTTCTCTTTCGCCGTCATGCGGTTCTCTTGTTGTTTTCGTCGTCCTGCGCCGACACGTTTTTGACCTGTGCGGCGGGCGGCGGTTTCTCCGCCAAGGAATTCCAGAAATGCCCACGCTGCTGCTTGTAGACGGTTCCAGCTATCTCTACCGCGCCTTCCACGCCTTGCCCGACCTGCGAAATTCCGCCGGTGAGCCTACCGGTGCCGTGCGCGGCGTACTGTCGATGCTGCGGCGGCTGGAAAACGAGTACGCGGCAGAGTATCGCGCCTGCGTCTTCGACGCCAAGGGCAAGACCTTTCGCGACGACTGGTACCCCGAGTACAAGTCGCATCGCCCGCCCATGCCGGATGATCTGCGCGCCCAGATCGAGCCCTTGCACGAGGGGGTCGATGCCGAGGGCTGGCCGCTGCTGATGGTCGATGGCGTGGAGGCCGACGACGTCATCGGCACGCTCACGCGTCAGGCCGTCGAGGCTGGTTGGGACGTGGTCATCTCGACCGGCGACAAGGATCTGACGCAGCTTGTGCAGCCCGGTGTGCGCTGGATCAACACCATGAGTGAGGAAGTGCTCGACACGGCCGGCGTAACCGAGAAGTTCGGCGTGCCGCCAGAGCGCATCGTCGATTACCTGACGCTGGTGGGCGACACGGTGGACAACGTGCCGGGTGTCGAGAAATGCGGCCCCAAGACGGCGGTGAAGTGGCTCACCGAGTACGGCACGCTGGACAACATCGTGGCCAATGCCGACAAGGTTGGCGGCAAGGTCGGCGAGAACCTGCGCAAGCACCTTGATTTCATCCCGCTCGGGCGCCGGCTGGTGACGGTGGCGACCGATCTGGATCTGCCCTTCAAGCCTGCTGACCTGTCTGCCCGCGGCGACGACAAGGCGCGGTTGCGCAAGCTTTACGAGCGTATGGAGTTCCGCGGCTGGTTGCGTGATCTCGACCGCGACGGCCAGCCCGACGCCGTGGTGGCTGCGCCCGAAGAGGCGCCCGAAGAGGATCCCGGCCGCGATTACGAAACCATCCTGAGCTGGGAGGCGTTCGACGCCTGGCTGGCGAAGATCGAGGCCGCCGAACTCACGGCCTTCGACACCGAAACCACCAGTCTGGAGCCGATGCTGGCGAAGCTCGTCGGCATGTCGTTTGCAGTCGAGCCGGGCCGCGCAGCCTATCTGCCGCTTGCGCACCGCGGCGCGGATGCGCCCGAGCAGCTGCCGCTGGACGAGGTGCTGCAGAAGCTCAAGCCCTGGCTCGAGTCCGACAAGCGCGCCAAGCTCGGCCAGAACCTCAAGTACGACGCGCACGTGCTGGCCAACCACGGCATTGTGCTGCGCGGCATCGTTGAGGACACGCTGCTCGAATCCTATGTGCTGGAGAGCGACAAGTCGCACGACATGGATTCGCTCGCCATGCGTCATCTGGGCGTCAAGACCATTTCCTACACCGAGGTCTGCGGCAAGGGCGCCAAGCAGATCGGCTTTGACGAGGTGGCCATCGACCGTGCCACCGAATATGCCGCGGAAGACGCCGACATCACGCTGCGCCTGCACCGCCGCTTTGCCGGCCAGCTCGCGCGCGAACCCCAGCTGGCCGCGCTGTACCGCGACATCGAACTGCCGACGCTGCAGGTGTTGTTCGACATGGAACGCACCGGTGTGCTGATCGACCCCTTCCTGCTGTCACAGCACTCGGAAGAGCTTGGCCGCCGTCTGCATGAGCTGGAACTCGAAGCGCAGTCGCTCGCCGGCCAGCCCTTCAATCTCGGTTCGCCCAAGCAGCTCGGCGAAATCCTGTTCGGCAAGCTCGGCCTGCCGGTGGTCAAGAAGACCGCCACCGGCCAGCCCTCCACCGACGAAGACGTGCTTACCCAGCTGGCCGATGACTACCCCCTGCCCAAGCTGCTGCTGGAGCACCGCGGGCTCGCCAAGCTCAAGAGCACCTACGCCGACAAGCTGCCGCGCATGGTCAACGCGAAGACCGGCCGTGTGCACACCAGCTTCTCGCAGGCCACCGCCGTGACCGGACGGCTGTCCAGTTCCGACCCCAACCTGCAGAACATCCCCATCCGTACGCCGGAGGGGCGCCGCATCCGCGCCGCTTTCATCGCCCCGCGCGACCATGTCATCGTCTCGGCCGACTACTCCCAGATCGAGCTGCGCATCATGGCGCATCTGTCGGACGACGCCCGTCTGCTGGAAGCCTTCGCCAAGGGCGAGGACGTACACCGTGCCACCGCCTCCGAAGTGTTCGGCGCCCCCGCCGCCGAAGTCACCAACGAGCAGCGCCGCTACGCCAAGGTCATCAACTTCGGCCTGATTTACGGCATGAGCGCGCACGGCCTTGCCAAAAACCTTGGCATCGAGCGCGGCGCCGCACAGGGCTGGATCGACCGCTACTTCGCGCGCTATCCCGGCGTGGCCGACTACATGGAGCGCATCAAGGCCGAGGCCAAGGACAAGGGCTACGTCGAGACCGTGTTCGGCCGCCGCCTTTACCTGCCAGACATCCGTGCCCAGCAGGTCGGCCGCCGCCAGGGGGCGGAGCGTGCCGCCATCAACGCGCCGATGCAGGGCACCGCCGCGGACCTCATCAAGAAAGCCATGATCGCCGTTCAGGGCTGGCTGAAAGCGGAGGGGCTGAAGTCACGCCTGGTCCTGCAGGTGCACGACGAACTGGTGCTGGAAGTGCCGAATGCCGAACTGGAGCGCATCCGCGCCGAACTGCCCGGCCTGATGGGCGGCGTGGCCGAGCTGAAGGTTCCGCTGCTGGTCGAGGTGGGTGCGGGAGATAACTGGGATGAGGCGCATTGATTTCAGCGTGTCATGCGAGCCGTTGAATCATTTGACCGGTGTCTCTTGACTTCTCACGTCTATGACATAAGGCATCCCGGACTGATCGCTTGCCGAAGGGGGATTCCGGTTGTGTTGTCTCATGCTGCTGTTCGGAAGCGGCTACAATTCGCTCCCCTCCTAAATGCCATCGCTCGCGCAGTGCGGGTACCTTAATGACAAAAGCAACTCCGCATCTTGCGTACCGTCCAGACGTGGACGGCCTGCGCGCTGTCGCTGTGCTGGCCGTGGTTGTCTATCACGCCTTCCCTGCTGTTTTGCCGGGAGGGTTTGTCGGCGTCGACATTTTCTTCGTCATCTCCGGTTTCCTGATTACGTCGATCATCCTGAAGGCGCTGGATGCGGACTGCTTCAGCTTCGCCGAATTTTATGCGAGGCGTATCCGCAGGATCTTTCCGGCCTTGGTCCTTGTGGTGCTGGGTGCGTTGCTGATCGGCTGGGTCGTGCTGCTGCCTGGCGAGTATGCGCAGCTGGGTAAGCATGCCGTTGCCGGTCTGGGTTTCGTTGCCAATTTCGTGTTCTGGCAGGAAACCGGCTACTTCGATACCGCGGCGGAACTGAAGCCTTTGCTGCATCTATGGTCGCTCGGCGTAGAGGAGCAGTTTTACATCGTCTGGCCGGCCGTTCTCGTGCTTGCCTGGCGCTTGCGTCTCAATCTGGTCGTGGTGAGCGTTGTGCTCGCAGTATTGTCGCTTGGGGTCTGCATCGTGATGACTCCATTAGCACCTGCGGCGAGTTATTTTCTGCCGTTCGCTCGCGCCTGGGAGTTGCTTGCCGGCGTGTTGCTGGCCTTGGTGTTACGTCAGCGAGGTTCGCCGTTCGCTACTGCGCCACGCTGGTTGCCCGAACTCGCAGGCGCCGCCGGGATGGCGCTGATCGCGCTAGCGGTTGTGCTGGTGGACTCAACGCGCGCCTTTCCCGGCGCCTGGGCGCTGCTGCCGGTCGTCGGGGCGGTGTTGCTGATCGCCGCAGGTGCGCAATCGTGGATCGGGCGGCGCGTGCTGGCGCATCCATTGCTGGTGGGCATCGGCCTGATCAGTTTCCCGCTCTATCTGTGGCACTGGCCGCTGCTTTCTTTCGTGCGCATTGTGCAGGGGGAGCAGGCGGGGCCGGCAGTGCTTGCGCTGGCAGTGGCTTTAGCGGTGGTGTTGTCGGCGCTCAGTTGCCGCTTGCTGGAGATGCCGGTGCGGCGGTACGGCGGGCGATGGGCAGTCGTCAGTCTGGTTGTCGCCTGTGTTGTGGTCGGCGCGCAGGGCTGGAGTACCTACAACCGCGACGGGCTCGACTTCCGCTTGAAAGATGCGCAGGCAAAGCAGGAGGCCGCGGCGATGGAGTGGGGTGATGAACTCCGCAAGTCCGAGGACTGCAAGCGATGGCTGCCAGCGGGTACGCCCGGGAGCTGCCTGATTGCTGACCCCGCACGAGCGCCGACGGCGATGCTGGTTGGCGATAGTCATGCCAATCACTATTTCTGGGGTTTGAGCCGGGCGCTGCAGGAGCAGGGAGAGAACCTGATGCAGCTCTATCAAGGTGGTTGCCCGCCGATCTATGGCATGGCCATTCTCAAGGACGGGCGCCTCAACAACTGCCCCCGGACGGTGGCTGCGGCGATCGATCACGCGGTGAGTGCTCCGGAGATCACCTCCGTGTTTCTCGCTGGGCGCTGGATGGCCTATGCCACCGGGCGCGATATTGACGATCCGCCTGGCCATGTCAGCGACGAAACCTTAGTGCTTCCGGACGTCCCGGTGGGTGATCAGTTGACGCGTGCCGAGGTGTTTGCGCACGGCCTTGCCGAAAGCCTCCGGCGCCTAAGTGATGCGGGCAAGCACGTGGTTTTCCTGCATGCGGTGCCGGAGTTGCCCTTCCATGCCCGTGAGTGCGTGACCTGGCAACCGAACCGCTTCGTGAACCGCACGCCACGCCCAGAGTGCACCGTTGCGCGGGAGCTCGGCCGGGCGTATGAGTCCGCGTTTCGTCCGCAACTGGATGCTCTGCTGCAGTCGTGGCCACAACTGTCGCAATTTGATCCGGCGTCGCTGATGTGCGATGCCGAGTTTTGCTATGGCCGGCGCGATGGCCTGTTGCTGTTCAGGGATTACAACCATCTGTCGTTCGACGGCTCGCTGTGGCTGGGTCGACAGATGGCCCCGTTGGTGCCTGGTTTGCTCGGGCGCACGCCTGCTGGCGACTCGGGGGGGCTGGTCAGCGGGTTATAATTTCGTACCAGTTTTCCACAGGCGCCTGCCTTGGGCGCCGATTCAAGAGGTCCGCCTTGTCCCTGACCATACTCGGCCTGTCCGGCGCGCTCAATCACGACCCCTCGGCAGCGCTGTACATCGACGGCAAGCTCATCGCGGCGGCGGAGGAAGAGCGCTTCGTGCGCGACAAGCACGCCAAGGGCCGCATGCCCTACGAGTCCGCCAAGTTCTGCCTGGAGTTCGCGGGCATCCAGCCTTCCGACGTCGATGTGGTCGCCATCCCGTTCGCCCCCATCAGCCTGTTCGGCAAGGCGCGCTGGCAGTACGCCAAGCGCTACTGGTATGCCCCTGATCGCGCGCTCGACGCGATCCTGACGGGTAACCGCCGCTTCAACCGCTACCGCCGCCGCATTGAGTGGTGCCTGCAGCAACTGGGCTTCGATCTGAAGAAGGTCGAACTGCTGCCGGTCGAGCACCATCTCGCGCACGCCTCCAGCGCCTATCACTGCTCCGGTTTCCAGCAGAAGACCGCGATCATGGGCATCGACGGCAAGGGCGAGTACGCCACCACCTTTTTCGGCTGGGGCGAGAACGGCAAGATCCACAAGATCAAGGAGTTCTACGACCCTGATTCGCTCGGCGGCCTGTACGGCGCGATCACGGAATATCTCGGCTTCGAAATGCTCGACGGCGAGTACAAGGTCATGGGCATGGCGCCGTACGGTGATGCCGCGCGTCATGATTTCTCGCGTCTGGCCAAGTTCGAGAACGGCGAGCTGATCATCAACACCGACTACGCCAATGTGATCGGCTTCCGGCGCTACAAGGAAAACGGTAAGGGCTTCTACTTCTCGCCCAAGCTGATCGAATGGCTCGGCCCGATGCGCCATGGCGACATCGCCGATGACCCCTACATTCATTACGCCGCGAGCATGCAGAAGCTGTTCGAAGATCTCGCGCTGCAGATGATGGAGTACTACCTCGGTGACATCCTGCGCGAGACCGGCCGCATAACCTTCGCCGGCGGCTGCGCACTCAACGTCAAGCTCAACCAGAAGATCATCTCCCGCCCCGAGGTCAAAGAACTCTTCGTGCAGCCGGCATCGGGTGACTCGGGCACGGCGGTGGGTGCCGCGTCCTACGTGTCGGTTGCGCGCGGTGTGCCGGTCGAGAAGATGGAGCACGTTTACCTTGGCCCGGCCTACAGCAACGAAGACGTCATCGCCGCCTGCGCCCGCCATCCGTCGAATCCGCAATGGAAGCTGATCGACAAGGTGCCCGAGCGCATCGCCCAGCTGCTGGCCGATGGTCATCCCGTGGCCTGGTTCCAGGGGCGTATGGAGTTCGGCCCGCGCGCTCTCGGCGGCCGCTCCATCGTTGGCTGCCCCAGCGCGCCCGGCGTGGCAGACCGCATCAACGAGCAGATCAAATTCCGCGAACGCTGGCGTCCGTTCTGCCCCAGCATGCTCGACACCGTCGGCCCGCGCATGTTCGGCTCCGACCATCCGGCGCCGTTCATGACCTTCACCTTCGAGGTCGAGGAGGAATGGAAGACGCGCGTGCCCGAAGTCGTGCACGAAGACGGTACCGCCCGCGCCCAGGTCCTCAAGCGTGAATACAACCCGCGCTACTACGACCTGATGGTCGAGATGGAGAAACTCACCGGCAACGGAGTGGTGCTCAACACCTCACTCAACCGCCGCGGTGAGCCGATGATCTGCTCGCCAACTGATGCGCTGAACATGTTCTTCGGGTCGGATCTGCAGTATCTGGTGATGGAAGATGTGCTGGTGGTGAAGGACGACCAGCCGTGAACAGCATGCTGGGCCATGTCTTTCGTGATGCGCGCAAGCGCTACAAGATCACGCGGGAGACGCCACAGTTCTGGGATTTCCCGGCGTATGGCTTTGGCTACGTTCAACTCCCGAAGGTGGCAACCCAGTCTATTCGGGCATCGCTGAGCAAACTTCCCCTGAGGGCCGAGGCCTCGAGTTTTGCGGATTTCGAAGCGCGGCACATTGCGCATGTCGACAAGGCCGTGATTCTCCGTCGTATTGAAGAGGGTTTGTTCGTTTTTGCATTCGTGCGTGACCCCTTGGTACGTCTGATTTCGGCCTGGCAGAACAAAGTGCGCCGGCCGGGCGGCGCTCTGGGCAGGAATATTTTCGGCTGCCACGGCATCTACGATCACATGGACTTCAATGCCTTTGTCCAGAGGGTGAGCGAGCTGGACGATCGCCACATTGACCGGCATTTGCGTTCGCAAAGCTGGTTTTTGTGTGACAAACATGGGGTCATCCCTTCCTGTGTCGGTCGGCTGGAGAATTTCTCCGAAGAGTGGAATGCGTTACAGCGGCAGTTTCCGGTGTTGCCGCCAGTGCCCCATCTCAACAGGGCAGCGGTCGAAGGGACTTTCCCTGAGGGCCTCGATGCGTCCACGCTCAGGCTGGTCGCGGCGCGTCATCGCGAGGATTTCGACTACTTTGACTATCCATTTCCGGTATGACGAAGCGATGGGTGCTTCAGCTGTGTCACAGCCACTACGCTCCGTTTGCAGATGTGGCGCGTCAATACGCGGCATTGTTTGACGGGACGGGTTATCGGGTCGCCACGGTTTATCTGACCGGAGCCGAGGATGCCGATGTGGCGCGAATATCCGCCGCTGACGAGGTTCGCTTCATGGGCTTCGTGAGCCGGCAGGTGGCGGGGCTGAAGCTTGACGCGATCCGGGTATTCCGTCGCATTGTCGCAGAGCGTGATTATCAGTTCGTGATTGCGCATCGGGCGAAGCCCGTCTATGTGGCCTGCCTGGGCTGCGATCTGCCGGTCATCGGAGTTCATCATGCATTTGGTGACTATGCGCAATGGTCGCGGCGCGCCTTCGTCAATTGCTTTCGCAAGCGGCTGTCGCTGTTGGGCGTCTCCGACGCGGTGAGAGATGACATCCGGCGTCGGCTCGGCTGGCCGGATGAGGCCATCGAGACCCTGCACAACCGCATCGATTTGTCGGCAATGCGTTCAGGGCAGCTTGGGCGCGAGGCCGCGCGGGACGCGCTGGGCTTGTCGCAGCATGCCTTTCTCGTCGGAAACGTCGGACGTTTGCACCCCGACAAGGATCAGGCGACCTTGCTGCGCGCGTTTGCCCGGGTGCAAACACGTTTGCCTCATGGCAGCTTGCTCGTCATCGCCGGGGATGGGCCCTTGCGTGCGAGCCTGCGAGAACTGGCCGCACAGCTAGGGATTGAGGCCAGTGTTGTATTTTTGGGGAGCGTGCCGCAGATGTGGCGAATGTTCGCCGCCTTCGACCTGTTTGCCCTGACATCCGATCACGAGCCCTTCGGCATGGTGCTGCTGGAGGCCATGGCAGCTGGGGTGCCTGTGGTTGCGACCGATTGCGGCGGGGCGCCGGAAGTGTTGGGTGCGGCCGGTGGCCTGTTCGCCCTGCGTGACCATCAGGCGCTGGCCGAACGGATCGTCGAGCGCGCCGCCTGGTCGCCGGACGAGCGTGCGCAGGCAGTGCACGGTGGCCATCAGCGGCTGCTCGCGTTCTCTGACGAGGCAGCGCGGGCGCGCTTCTTTTCGCTTCCGGCGGTGCGAGCGATCACGGGACAGGGGCTGTCCGCATGAGTCAGAGAACCATGCCTCCAAGCATCTGCTTTGTCATTCCCTACTTCGGAGCGTGGCCGTTCTGGATGCCGTTCTTTCTGGCCAGTTGCCGGGCGAATCCGACCATCGACTGGTTGCTGTTCAGTGATTGCGGACCGCGCGAAGATTGCCCGCCGAACGTGCGAATCGTCGAGTGTTCCTACGACGATTACTGCGCGCGCGTCTCGGATCGCCTGGGCATCGATTTCCATCCGGGCAGTCCCTACAAGCTGTGTGATCTGAAGCCCGCACTCGGTTACGTTCACGAAGCCGAGCTTGGCGGCTACGACTTCTGGGCATTCGGTGATCTCGATCTGGTGTACGGCGACCTGCGGGGGTACTTCAGTACAGAGCGGCTTCAAGCGAAGGACTTGTTGTCGACACATGTACGCCGCATCTCGGGTCATTGTTGTCTGGTTAGGAACACGCGCGAAATGCGCGAACTGTTCATGCAGATTCCCGATTGGAAAGTCCTGCTGTCGGATGAGGAGCATGTCGCCATGGATGAAGGCGCATTCAGCCGCATCTTCATCCGTTACAAGAACTGGCCCCACAGTCTTGCCCGGTGGCTGCGCATGTTGAATCCATGGTTCCGTCGCGCCGAGTTTGTCGAGGCCTATTCCACGCCCGAGGCCAAGTTGCCGTGGGTGGATGGCACGCACCGCTTTCCTGCGCAATGGACATGGTGCCAAGGGGTTCTCAAGCCGGTTCCGGGCGAGAGGCGGCGCTTTCCCTACCTGCACTTCATGAAATGGAAGGGTGCTGCATGGAAGTCCCTGACGCCCGAACGGCTGTCGTCCTATCCTGATCTGGCCCGCCAGCAAGGCTGGCAGATATCCGCCCAGGGCTTTGCCCCATTCGATGAGCCTTGTGAGCCGGAAGCGCCCTGATGAAAGTTCTTTTTCTTGTGCAGAAAGAGCAGCGCATCATTCTCGACCGTCTGTACGAGAGCGTGGCGGCGCATACCGATTGTGACCTGCGCTGGCTGTCGGACGATGAGCAGGCCAAGCTGAAGCGCTATTTCAGCGAGAAGGTCGATACTTCGAAGTACGACCGGATCATCTTTTTTTTGCGTTTCAAAAAGGAGATCCGGCAGGTTGCATTCATCCGCAGTGTGCCGAATCTGGTGATCCTTGAGCACGACGCTTGGCAGAACTATTTCCCCTGTAAGTACCGCGGACGCTTTTCTACACATTACCGGCGCCTGCCGGCGGCCCGCGTGCTGAGCTCTGGAAGTGAGGTCGCACGGCAATTGCGTGAAGAGGGTGCCGACGCGGTCTTCGCCCCCAAGGGCTACGATCAGGCTCTGCTGAAGAATTGCGGTGGTGAGCGCGACATCGAGCTGGGTTTCGTCGGCAGCATCAAGAATGATGCCTATACCGAACGCCGCAAGATGCTCGAAGCGATCGGCCAGCGCGAGCCACTGATGGTGGTGCGCACCGAATCCGGAGCCGATTATTGCGCCATGCTCAATCGCATCCGCTTCTTCGTCAGTGCCGATGTCGGCATGGGCGAGTACATGATCAAGAATTTCGAGGCTATGGCCTGCGGTTGCGTGCTCATTGCCTACGATCAAGGGGCTGCCGAGAACAGCGCGCTGGGATTCGAGGATATGCGCAATATCGTGCTTTACCGCACGCCGGACGAGTTTCAGCAGAAGCTGGCGCTGTTGCGTGGCGACCCGGCGTTGGCAGAAACCATTGCTGCAAATGGTCAGGCGCTGGTGGAGCAGGAGTTTTCTTTTTATCGGGTCGGGGCGCGGATTGCGAAAGCGCTAGAGGCTCCTCTGCGTCAGCCGAAAAAACGGGAAGAGTGGTGGCGCCCAATGCTGAAGCTTATTGGTTTGTCGTGACTGCGACTACGTCCTTGGCGCTTTCCAGTACGATGGGGCGAGAAGTTGTGCGGCTGTCGTGTTGCTGAAATCAAAATGCAGCTCTCCGTATTGTTTTTCAGAGATTGTCGCAGCGGAAAAATGCCTTTTTTGGGCTTTTCAGTCATTCGTCGCAGAGTGCAATGCTCTTGTGATGGCTGTCAGTACTAGCCCGTGAATAGCACTGACTGTTGATGTTTAGACATAAAAGACACTGGTGCTTAGAAAGTTTGTCTTCGGATGGTCCGTTTTAAGCGTTATGTCGTTGTTCATTAGCTGCTCGGAAGCCTCTTTCCGTGAGAGGTGTCAGCATGAACGCCGACGCTGCTGCACAGCGTCATGCTCGGGCGATATGTAATCCAATTGTTCGCGAAAATGGCTCCAACGAGAACAGTCATCGTGGCTATTTCAGAGAGGCTTTTTCGAACGAATTCTGGCTAGCGAGTGGGTGTTTCACTTGCATCCAGGTCAAGCTGTTGCTGTTATCTCCTCAAGTCGCTCCTTTAAGGCTTATGGCGTGAATCACTACGCTCGCGGCAGGGCCTCTAAGATGCCCTGGTTGTATGCAGTGGGTGTATTTTCAGCGGCGCCAACTCATATCTTATTGCGATATCCCTGTCTCCGGAAATGTTTGAGCTGGAACAGCCTTTAGGTGCCTTGGTGAGGCAGTGCTGCCAAGGATGCTCTTAATAAGGCTTCAGTGAGAACTAGCGCGCAACTGGGTCTTTTGGCGTGTTGACATTCCGGTGGATGTCATGCTTTATTCTGTTATGCCTAATTTAAAAGTGATGCTAAAAGCATCTTGGATCGGTCGAGAT
The DNA here is from genome assembly GCF_059703705.1 of Pseudazoarcus sp. NS36. Taxonomy (NCBI): domain Bacteria; kingdom Pseudomonadati; phylum Pseudomonadota; class Betaproteobacteria; order Rhodocyclales; family Zoogloeaceae; genus Pseudazoarcus; species Pseudazoarcus sp. NS36. The sequence continues at coordinate 371,487 of NZ_BAAKJA010000004.1, forward strand.
GACGCCTAGCCATAAATATTCTGACGCAGAGCTTTGGCGGCTGTTTAATGACTCAAAAGCGCCCCCTTCGCATAGCGTTGAAGAATTAATTTTTCACAAAAAACGCAAGCGAGTACTTCGTTTGACTCGAGATACTTCTTTTTTGGCAAAGCTATCTATGCCGCGTCACTGGAAGGCTGGGCTTTCGCTGAGGTTCAAACGAATAAACGGAAAAGGGTTTTACGGACTATTCGGGGAGTTCGCTTTCCTTTGCAAATTTTCGCCCAATAGCCAGATCTTGGCGCGCCCACTGTCCTATCAGCGGATCGATGGTTTATTCAGTACGCAGCTAGAGTTCTCTACGCAAGAGTTCCTGGCGGGCCGAACTGTAGATTCACATTTGGCTGGGGGGGAGGCACGAGAGTGGGTTCTTGGCCAGGTTTTGAGTATTTTTCAGTCGATGCTGGAAGAGGGTTTTTGCCATATGGATCCGAATCCGAAGAATATGCTTATTTCTGACTCAGGGAAGGGCTTCATTATTGATAACGAAGGTTCTGTGCCGTATGTCTCGGATCGTGATGTCGCGATGGGGTTCTGGCTTGGATACTTCTATCACTACTGGGCCAGGCGATACTTCGAGAGAGATGAGATTCTCTCCTTGGCTGAGCTAAGCTTAAGTGGGGGGCAAAAGTGCGATTTATTCTATGAAAGCTTTAATACTTTCTCGGCTGATGAAAATACTCGGCGGATTAGAGAAAGGCTGTTGTGTGATATGAATAGAACTAGAGAGTTTTATTCTGGCTTTCTGGAGCGGCCTGTGGTTGCGTTGAGCTGCCCTTAGTTTCCTTGCCGGTGCCTTCGTTGGTGCAGGGTTTGATCTGAATAAAGCATGTCGCATTTTTCACTGAGTTGTACGCCTTTCAGGCTATGCTTCCGTAGGAGTTCGGTTTTCGGTTGCAACGGGTGGCCGTGACCTGCTCCCCGTTTTCAGTACCACGCTGAACTTAGTAGAGTCCGTTGTCCGAACAGGAGACGGCAGTGAAGAAGCGTTTTACGGAAGAGCAGATTCTGGATTTTCTGA